>DXHL01000014.1 GCA_019113395.1 Candidatus Rikenella faecigallinarum
ACCCCTAAGCCAAGAAGGATGAGGATACCGATAATGGTAGTGAGCCCTACACCCCAGAATACCTTACGGCTGTTTAACTTGTATATATAGGTTACAGCCAGTACAATAAGGAATCCTGCTATCAGGATACATGCAACTCGGAATGGCAATGATATCATGTTTCTTTATCTTTTCACAGTGATTATATAGTCAAGCTTATTAATTCTCCGCTTAGTTTTGCCACCTCTGCCGATAGTGTTTCCGGCAGGAAACGGGCATAAACCTTCTCTGTAATATCCGTACTGCTATGTCCGAGCAGACGACTGACTACCGACATGGACAGTCCCTTGTTCAGCGCAAAAACCGCAAACGAGTGACGGGCCGCATGCATCGAGAGACTGAACGAAAGGCCGATCTGTTCACCGACAACGGCCAGCGACTGATTAATGCATTTCGTGGCATTATTGCGGGCCTTGTACAGTGCCTCCGCATCATCCAAATCCAAAGTCTCTTTTACAAGGTTGAACACATATCGGCATCCCTCACGTTTTTCCCGCCATTGCTGTAATATATGTAATGCAGGTTCAGTAAGAGGTATGACGTGCCGTTTGTTTGTCTTTATCATAATCTTCCGCAACTCTTTCCTTGCGAAGTCAATATGTTTCCATTGCAGGGTCATCACATCCACTACACGGAGACCGCAGGCGTGGAACGCAAAGAAGAACATTTCCAGAAATTCTTTTCTGCGCGGTTCAGTACAGGTCTTGTAATATTCAAGCAATGCTGCCATCTGTTCCTTACTTAGACTTTTGCCGTCAAACTCTGCTTCTTCTTCAGAAAGCGATACCTTAGTCACAATGCGCATATCTTGAATCCTTGCATTGACGGCAGGTTCCATCATGCCCATTTCACAAGCGTATGCACATGCTTTTAATATCGGAGTCAGAGAGTGGTTGATAGTGGCATCACTATTCTGCTTGATTTCCCTGCGCCACGATATATAACTGTCTAACAACTCCGGAGTCATATCGCCTACATAAATGCTGTCAGAACGATAGGTTCCCTGTCGGGTAGCCCTCAGGAATGTCTGGAATATATTCATGCAGCTCTTTCCGTTTTCATACCGGCTCCTTCCGATTCTGTTTCTTGCATAGTCTGAAGAAAGACGTTCCAATGTAAACTCTACGAAGTCCTTCCCTTGATCACGACGCGCAAGAGGCTTGTCCGCAAGAAAGCCCGCCACAACTTCGGTTGTAATCTGATTAGGATGCTTTTCATTATATTCGGCAAGTAGCGAATCTATACGTTCAACACGTGCCAGCAATAACTGGTTAAGTCGTTTGGATTCACCGCCATGACTTGCACGTATTTCACCCCGTCCCTGATTGCCGTTCTGGTTCCAGTCCGCAACCTTGACAAAAACATTCGTTGTCTTACGGATTACCTGCCTGTTCCAAGTGTATTCCAACTCGACAGGATAGGCTTTTTCCTTGTCAACCACTTTCGGCGTGCGAAGGCGGTATTTGCCCAATGGATATAGTCTTTTCGGTCTTCCCATATGCTTTTCCTCCCAATTCAATATTCCTGAGGAGAAACAAAGGTAATGTATTTTAGACAAACAAACCCTGTTTTCGAGAAGAAAAACCGCAATTTAGACAAACAAACCGCACCATATAACGCCATAAAACATCAACGCGACAAACAAATAATCTTTGTTCATCGCGTTGATATTCAATCGTTTAACCTATCTGAAGGCTATTAATACTCCTCCTCGTTGAAGAAGAAGTCGTCTTTGCTCGGATAGTCGGGCCAGATATCCTCAATGCTTTCGTAAATCTCGCCTTCGTCTTCGATTTCCTGAAGATTCTCTATCACCTCAAGCGGTGCGCCAGAACGAACGGCGTAATCGATTAACTCGTCTTTGGTTGCAGGCCACGGTGCATCTTCGAGTTTCGAGGCCAGTTCAAGTGTCCAGTACATAGGTCGTGTCTCGTATAATTGATTTATCCCTTACATAGATTCCGACAACAGACAGGCAGAAACCTGCTGCTTAGGAATTTGCAAAAGTAACATTTTTTTCCAGATACGAATAAGATGTCTTGCTTTTCTGCATTATGGGACAACTTTTCATCCCTTTTCGCAGTCAGGCATTGGAAGGTGTTGCGCCGTTTGTGGCATATATGCGGAGTCCCAGCACGGATTCAGTCCCCACATTTTGAGCCGTAGACGGCAATACCGGGGCGGGAATACCCTCCACCATTGGCAAAACTGCGGTCGGATAGAGTTCGCGCACCGAGAGCGTCGAGGTAAAGACTCGCGCCTCGTCCCACAACTTCGCTGCGATAAATGCCTCCAGCACATGCCGCCCACCTTCGACAATAAGCGACTGCACCTCGTAGGGTTTCTGCCGCAAGGTGCGAAGCATCTCGGGCAACGTATCTCCTGCTTCAACCCTTACATACGGCCGCTCCGCATAGCGCTGCCGCGCCGCCTCCACCCGTTCGGAGGCTGTAAACAGGAGGGTCTGCGCCGCACCGTCACAAAACAGTTTCAAATCCGGGGACAACTCCAACCGTCGGTCCAGCACCACCCGCAACGGGTTCCGCCCCTGCCAGTCGCGCACCGTCAGCGACGGATTATCCAATGCTGCGGTACCGCTCCCCACCAAAATAGCATCCTCTTCGGCACGCCAACGGTGTACCAGCGTGCGTGCTGCCGCACCCGTCATCCAGGCTGCCGGCACGGCAGCCGAAGGACGCTTGGCATCCAGGTATCCGTCAGCCGTCTGAGCCCACTTCAAAATAACATAGGGACGTCCGAGACTCTGCGCCGTGAAAAAACGGCGGTTGAGCCACCGACACTCCGTCTCCAACACGCCGACCGTCACCTCAATGCCCGCCTCACGCAGTCGCGCCACGCCTCGACCGCTCACTTCACAATAGGTATCGATGCACCCCACCACCACACGAGGTATCCCCTTCTCGACAATCAAATCGGCACACGGCGGGGTCTTGCCCCAGTGACTGCAGGGCTCCAAATTGACATACAGCGTGCTCTCGGAGAGCAAGTCTCCATAGCCGCGAGCCTCAACATCGGCAATGGCATTCACCTCGGCGTGCGGCCCGCCGCAACGCCGATGCCACCCCTCACCGATAATGCGGTCGTGGTGCACCACCACACACCCTACCATGGGATTGGGCGAGGCCGAACCGGCACCCAATCGAGCCAGCTCGAGACACCTTTTCATATATCGTTCTTCGGTCATGGCTACAAATTTAGTTATCTTTGCTCAACCATGACGCTTCGCGAGACATATAATCGTGCCGTGGCACGTCTTCGGCCGCTCTACGGCGATGCCGAGGCACGGGCCGTGGTGGAACGGCTCTTCGACGAGCGGTACGGAATCGACCGCCTGAAGCGGGTTACCGATGGCGACACTCCTTTTGTGGAGACAGAAAGCTGGGAGAGTGACCTCCGACGGCTCGAAGCCTGGGAGCCTGTCCAGTACGTGATTGGCAGCGAGAGTTTCTACGGGCGCCGTTTTGCGCTCTCACGCGAAACGCTCATTCCGCGCAGCGAGACCGAGATGATGGTACGGGAGATTCTCCACGGCGAACCGCGACAACGCATACTGGACATCGGCACAGGCAGCGGAGCCATTGCCGTCACGTTGGCTGCCGAGTGGCCCACGGCGCAGGTCGAAGCGTGGGACATCTCGACGGCAGCACTGGAGACCGCTGCGGAGAATGCCCAACTGCATGGTGTGGCACAACGGGTTCGGTGTGTGGAACGGGATGTATTACACTACTGCCCTACCCCTGACACGGCCCCGTTTGACCTGGTGGTCAGCAACCCGCCCTATGTGCTCGATTCGGAGCGGACAGCCATGCGCGACAACGTAACGCGCTATGAGCCACCGCGGGCACTCTATGTACCGGACAGCGACCCGCTCCGCTTCTACCGCGCCATCGCCCAACTGCCCATCGTGGCGCACGGAGGTGAACTGTGGTTCGAAATCAACGAACGCTTTGGTCAAGCAGTGGCGGAACTGCTCCACGCCTCGGGATATGACAAGGTCCGTATCCGGCCTGACCTGCACGGTCGCGACCGCTTTGTTACGGGGCGTAACGCAAACTCCTCCAACAACACCCTTTAATTCTCTCCCACCCATGGTCTACTACGGCGACGAAGAGTTTGGATACAAACGCGTGCGGGAACGCAAACGCCCCGAAAACATCGATTACTCCCAACCGGCCAAAAGCGTCGAACGGGCTCTGGAAACCCTGATGGCGACCTGCGCACGCAGCGAACGCTGCATCAGCGACATTCGCCGTTCGCTCTACCGTTGGCGCATGCGGACCGAAGACTACGAACCGATTATTCGTCGGCTGGTCGAGGAGCGTTTTGTGGACGAGGAGCGTTACGCCCGGCTCTATGTGCGCGACAAAGCGAACTGTTCGGGGTGGGGCAAACGCAAAATCGAACTGGGACTGAAAGCCAAGGGCATCCCGGCCGACATCATTGCCGCCGCCCTGCAAGAGATGGAACCCGACCGTCAGGCCGAACAGCTCGAGACCCTGCTCTACCGCCGCAAACTGCGCGAAGAGGGCAAAGCCAAGAGCGCCTACGAACTGCGGACACGGCTCTTTCGGTGGGCTGCAGGACGGGGATATGACTTTTCGGAGATAGACGATGTCCTGGGACGTATCCTGAGCGACACCTACGAACCCGACGAAACACTAACAAGATATTAAGACAGAGAATAATGATAATTGCCCGCCGCCTGCTTTTCACCCTTATCGGGACATACGGTCTTACCCTGCACACCGCCACAGCCAAGAACTACGGCGCCGACTACTACCGTTCGCCCGTGGGATTTGCCATCACGCTGGCCGGAAACGTGGGCGAGATACGCTCCAACCACTTCCACACAGGCATCGACATCAAGGCATTACAGGGTGTCGGCAGCCCCATCTATGCCGTGGCTGACGGGTACATCTCCCGTATAGGCGTCTCGCCGACGGGCTACGGACACGTCCTCTACGTCACCCATCCGAACGGCGAAACCTCCGTCTACGGCCACCTGAACGCCTTTGCACCGCACATTGCCCGCTGGGTGCGCGAACAACAATATGCAAAACGGTCGTTCCGCGTCGATTTGTACCCCGACAAAAGCCGTTTCCCGGTGACAAAGGGGGAACAGATTGCGTTTCTCGGAAATACGGGTTCTTCGGGCGGTCCCCATCTCCATTTCGAAATACGTGATGCGCAAGGGCGCCCGCGCAACCTGATTGCCGACGGGGTCTATCGAGTGGCGGACCACGTGCCTCCTGTCGTGAGCCGCATCCTACTGTACGAGATGGTCGAATCCTCCTCGGGGGTTCCGTGTGCCGTGCTCCGCCAAAGCACCCCCGTAACGATGCACTCCGACGGCTCGGCCACCCCGGCCGACACCCTCCTCCACCTCGGCGAAAAAGGCTATCTGGCCTATGAAGTCATCGACTACAAGGACGGCAAATCCAACACCATGGGAGTCTATGCGCTCGAACAGCGTGTGGACGGCCAGCCCAATTTCCGTTTCGCCATCGACCGCCTCGACTTTGCCACCACGGGCTATGTCAATACCTTCATCGACTATCCTGAGAACCGCCGTGCCCGACGCACATCGGTCCTGCGGAGCTACCTCTCGCCCCACAATCGGCTGGCGCTGTACGGAGCACAACGCATACCCGGCAGCGGAATCATCTCCGTGGCCGACTCATCGCCCCGACGGGTTGTCACGACCATTCGGGACGACGCAGGGAACAGCACGGTGGTTCGATTCGCAGTAGCGCGCGGCCGCGCACTGCCCGACAGCCTCGTACCACAGGGCAAACCCGTTCTCTGGTGGCGTGGACACACCTTCGAACTGTCCAACGGCGAAATAGCCATTCCCGGCAGCGCTCTCTACGAATCGCGGCTGATAGCCGTCGGCCACGATACGCTGCAGGGAATGCCTGTGGTGTGGGTCGGGTCGAGTGACATCCCGCTGCAACGGGCAGCCACCATCAGCCTCAAGGCCCATGACCTGCCCGCCGCACTCCGCAGCAAGGCGTTGGTGGTTACGCTCGATGAACAGGGGCGTCCCTCCACTGTCGGAGGCGGTTGGAATCCCACTACGGAACGTATCAGCGCATCGACCAAACGTCTCGGCTGCTTTGCCGTGGCCGTCGATACGGTTGCCCCCACGCTGCGCCCGACTTACGCTTCGGGCGCTCGCATTCCGAGCGGAAGAACTCTCCGCTGGCGCGCCACGGACGACCTCTCGGGCATCACCCGCTACACGCTGACGGTAGACGGCCGCTGGGAACTGCTCTCCTGGGACCCCAAAAGCCGTACCCTCGAACATACCCCCCAACGCACCGCAACACCCGCAGCCCACGCTGTGGTGCTGACCGTGCAGGACGCCAAAGGAAACACCACAACACTCAAAGCAACATACACATGGTAAATCCCATTATCGAAGTTTGCGCCAACTCGGCCGCCAGCTGCGTCACCGCAGAACAGGGCGGCGCAGCCCGCGTGGAGCTCTGCGCCGGTATCCCTGAAGGGGGTACAACCCCCAGCTATGGCGAGATGGTCACCGCACGCCGCGCCATCGGCATCCAAATGAACGTCATTATCCGCCCGCGCGGCGGCGATTTCCTCTATACGCCCGCCGAGATGCAGGCCATGCTGCTCGACATCGAAGCGGCCAAAGCAGCGGGAGCGGACGGCGTGGTCTTCGGATGCCTGCGGGCCGACGGAACCATCGACATCGAACGCAATCGGCAACTGAAAGAGGCAGCAGGCAACCTCTCGACCACCTTCCACCGCGCCTTCGACGTCTGCCGCGACCCCTTCACGGCGCTTGAAGAGATTATTGCGTTGGGGTTTGACCGCATTCTCACCTCCGGACAGGAGGCATCGGCACCGCAGGGGACAGCCCTGCTGGCCGAGCTGGTACGACGCGCCGACGGACGCATCATCATCATGCCGGGGTGCGGCGTCAATGAGCACAACGTGGCGGAGCTGGCTCGTGCCACGGGCGCTCAGGAGTTTCACATGTCGGCTCGTCATCGGGTCGAAAGCGGCATGGTCTATCGCAACGAGCGCGTTTCGATGGGGGGCACGGTAACCGTCGAAGAGTTTGCCCGCGACCTCACCGACCCGCAACGCGTTGCCCAGTCGATTGAAGCCCTGCGCCATGTATGATTTGATTGTGGTCGGCGGAGGCCCCGCGGGGCTGATGGCGGCCGGAACAGCTGCACTACGGGGCGCGAAACGGGTGCTGCTGTTCGAAAAGATGGAGAAGCCGGCCCGCAAACTGCGCATCACCGGCAAAGGGCGCTGTAACGTCACCAACAACCGTTCGAAGGAGGAGTTCCTGGGCAAGGTACGGCAGGGAGGCTCGTTTGTCGCGACCGCTTTCGAGCGCTTCGACAATCGGACCGCAGTCCGATTTGTCGAAGCGCTCGGCGTGCCCCTCACGCTTGAACGCGGCGGGCGGTACTTTCCCTCCTCGGGACGCGCTTGGGATGTAGCCAATGCGTTGGTAGATTGGGCTGTGCGATGCGGAGTGGAAATTCGCTGCCATGCCGCTGCTCGGGAGGTGACCACACACGACGGAGTGGTGACAGGGGTACGACTGGCATCCGGCGAACAACTCTCCGCACGGCGTGTTGTGCTGGCCACCGGCGGAGTCAGCTACCCTGCCACAGGCTCTACGGGCGACGGTCACGAAATAGCCTACCAACTGGGACACCGTATCGAGCCCCTGCGTCCTGCGCTCGTACCGCTCACCGTCGAGGCCCCCAAGGGTCTGAAGGGGCTGGCGCTGCGCAATGTACAACTCTCGCTGTATGTCGAGGGTGAGTTGCGCGAAGAGCGCTTCGGAGAACTCGAATTTACCGGCGACAACATCCTTGGGGGAGCCATCACCCTGCAAGTGAGCCGCACGGCCGTCGATGCACTCACCGACGGTCACGCCGTCGAAGCCGCCATCGACCTCAAACCCGCGCTCTCGGTCGAAAAACTGCACAACCGCCTGCTCCGTGAAATAGCCGCCCTCTCCCCAGAGGCTCCTCTAAAAATTCTGATGCAAAAGCTGTTACCGGCCCCGCTGCGGGCGGTCATCGCCGCCCGTGCGGGGCTGACGGGCAAACGGCCCGTCGGTACGCTCTCAACCGATGACCTTTCCCGTCTGGTAGCTGCCTTGAAGGTATGGCGGTTTCCCGTAGTGGACTATCGCCCCTTCACCGAAGCCATCGTGACGGCAGGCGGCATCGACCTTACGGAGGTCGATGCCGATACCATGCAGTCCCGCCGCGTGCAGGGACTCTACTTTGCTGGCGAACTGCTCGACATCGATGCCGACACCGGCGGATACAACATCCAGCTGGCCCTCTCAACCGGTTACGTGGCAGGTCTTGCGGCTGCCACGCAATAACAGGCACCCAATCCCCCTTTCCTACGCCGAACACTTCCCGTCGTTCGGCGTATTTTTTATCTTTTTTCTGCCCGAGAGCAAAATTTGCACGCCTTTTGCACTATCCTCTATTCAAACAAACACATTTTTCGGATTGCAGAAAAAATCGTAACTTCAGACCATCCTCCCCCATGGGAAGAAGAGTCCAACCATTACCAAGACCTAAAAAATCATTCCACCATGACAACAAAAGATAACAACGCTGCGGTTAAAGAAGCTTTGGCCGAAGCCAAAAACAAACTCAAAGATGCCGGTCAGGCCGTGAAAGAAGCGGCTTCGCAGGCCGCAACGGCCGCCTCCATCAAGGCGGACGACGTGAGCGAAACCCTCAAAGAGAAAGCGGCACAAATGAAAGAAGCGATTGCAGAAAAAACCGCTCAACTCAAGGAAACCGCCAAAGAGAAGGCTGACCAGCTCAAGGAAAAGGCCGGCGAAGTCAGTGACACCGTGAAAGAGAAAGTGAACAGCGGCGTCATAACGGCCGCGGCTGCCGTTTCATCGGCAGCGCAAAAAGTGAGCGCCAAGGCCGACGAAGTGGGCGAAACAGCCAAAGCCAAGTCGAAATGCTGTAAGAAGGGCTAATCTTCGTGGCCTCACACGGTCTCAGCCTGCCCGCGACGGATTCTTCGAGAATCCGTCGCGGGCTTTTTTGCGGCATCCCGTCCCCCCTGTCCCGTTTTCCGCCGCTCCACCCTGCAAGTGTCAAGAAATTAGACACCCGGTGTCTAATTTCTTGACACTTCATCCTAACCACAAAATTACAACCCCCTACAAATCAACCCTTAACAAAATTGGCACGATTTCAGCATGGATACAGGTAGTGAAACCCTTTCCTAACCCGAATGCCCTATGCTGCACCTGTTCCACTTCCGCTCGTTCCTGAACTTCCTCCGACGCAACCAACTCTTCACAGTCATCAATATTTTCGGTTTTTCCGTCTCCCTGATGTTCGTCATCCTGTTGGGACTCTACATCCAGGACGAAACGTCGGTCAATGCCACCCAACCCAACAAGGCCCGCATCTTCCGACTGACCAACGAAAACAACGCCATCTGGCCCGTCGGCCTCGGCCCCGACCTGCTGACCCGTTATCCGGAGTTCGAAGCCTTCATGCGCTTCTACCAAACCGAAATGAGCCTCTCGGACGGTACCCACGATGCCATTATCGGCAAGGTAGACCTGATGGACTCCTCACTGCTGAGCCTCTTCGAACTGCCCTGGGTCGAAGGGTCGCCCGAAAACGCCATGCGCACCCGAAACGACGTGCTTATTAGCCAGGCCTGTGCCAACCAATGGTTCCCTGACGGACGGGCACTCGGCCGAACCATCCGCATCAACAACAAGGAACGTATCGTAAGTGGTGTCTTCCGCGACCTAAACGACACCCACTTCGAAACCCCGCACGCCATTCTCCGCTTCGAAAACGCCGACGAAATATGGCCTGCCAACATGATGACCTACTCAGGCTTCTCGCCCTGCGGGCTCTACCTGATGACCCACCCCAACAGCACCATCACTCGCGAACGGCTCGACGAGATGCTCGCCTACTTCCAAGAGACTGCAGTCTCTTATATCATGGGATTTAATAAAGAGGTCGATGTCGAACCGCTCGAAGCCATCTACTACTCCGACAAACCGCAAGGCGGAATCCGCAGCAACAACAAGAGTTTTCTACTGGTGCTGGGCGGTACGGCACTGCTCATCCTGCTCTTCGCCATCATCAACTACATCAACCTCTCCGTCGCTCAGAGCGGATTCCGCGCCCAGGAAGCCGCCATGCGGCGGCTGCTCGGAGGAACCCGCACACAACTCTTCCTCAACTTCGTCTTCGAATCGATGCTCCTCTGCGCCGTATCGTTCCTCCTTGCACTCCTCTTCGCCTCCAGCGCCGAGCCCTGGTTCCAACAAACCATGCAGACCGACATCACCATCCGACAAGGGCTCACCCTTGGGAATATCGTATGGGCAACGGTTGGGGTAGCCCTGATTGGCATCGTCTCGGGGGTGGTGCCCGCCTCGGTCCTGACACAGTTCAAACCCATCGACGTGGTGCGCGGAACCTTCCGACGCAAAACGAAAATGGTCTACAGCAAAATCCTCATCGCATTCCAATACTGCATCACCATCGTTCTGCTCGGCTCGACCATCACCATCATCCGACAAATCGACTTCATGTGCAACTCGAACCTCGGATTCAACCACGACAATATATTGGTGCTGGACTATGCCCCCGGAGCCAACGGCAGCCGTGACGGGTTGCGCAATGTGCTGAGCACCGTACCCGGGGTCGAAAAGGTTGCCTTTGCCATCGGAACACCCGCCACAACCCGACAACACCTGGGATTCCTCCACGGAGACAAAAACATTAACATGCAGATTATCACCCTCGACACAACGGCCTGGGAGATGATGAAATTCCGCATCCTGAAACGGACCGGAGTAGACAGCCGCGATGCCGTGTGGCTCAACCGATATGCCTGGCACGAACTGGAGATAAGCGAGGAGAAACCCAGCCTTCAATTTGCCTACGAAGAGAGACAGGTGGCCGGCATGATGGATGACTTTCACACCGGCGACATGGGAACAGCTATCGGCCCCATCATGGTCAGAACATTGACTCCCGACCAAACGCCCATG
The DNA here is from genome assembly GCA_019113395.1 of Candidatus Rikenella faecigallinarum. Taxonomy (GTDB): domain Bacteria; phylum Bacteroidota; class Bacteroidia; order Bacteroidales; family Rikenellaceae; genus Rikenella; species Rikenella faecigallinarum. Next base: position 11,123 of record DXHL01000014.1, read on the forward strand.
AACGTACTGGTTCAGGTCTCGGGCGACAATCAATACGCCGTCGCCAACCGCATCACGCACGAATACATGCGCTACAACGGCGGCACACCCGTCAAGGCTCTCTTCATGGACGACGCCATCCAGCAACAGTACACCGCCCAACAACGCATGGCCAGGATTATCACCTCCCTGGCTCTGCTGGCCATCCTGATTTCAGCCCTGGGGATGCTGGCCATGTCTACCTACTTCATGCGCCAACGTGCGCAGGAGGTGGCCGTACGAAAAGTATTCGGAGCCTCCGAAGGCAACATCCTCACGCGGCTTGTCAGCGGGTTCCTGAAACTGGTGGTCATCGCCTTTGTTGTTGCGGTGCCCGTCACCTGGTACCTGATGAGCGACTGGCTCAGCAGCTACGTCTACCACATCCGACTCTCGTGGCTTATCTTTGCTGCGGCCGGAGCCATTGCCCTGACCATCGCCTTCCTTACGGTACTCTGGCAGTCGCTCAAGGCCACACGCGCCAATCCTATTCTTGCCATCCGCGACTAACACAACAAGCGCCGCTCATTTGCCCGTCAAATAAGCGGCGCTCACCTTAGCGACGACACAACACCCGAAAATCGCACACGGCACACTTCTTTTCGTAGTCTGTTTGCCGGAAGGGCTGCTCGGGGTCGAACATCGATGCAAAAAGCATCTCCAGATTTTGGATTAGCTCGGCCCGCTGCTCGGCGCCCAGCCGAAGCACCGGCCCCGCAGCCTTGTCTACCAACAGCGGAGAGAAATCCTCCTGAGCCATCTTCCGTGCCACATACAGCGCCGGCTGCACCTCTGTCTGTTCGACCGCCCCGAACACCAACCCATAAAGCAACGTCTGCAATGCCGCGCCGTTGTGAGACTCATACCGCAACTCTCCGTCGCGTGTCACGGACTCGTTGGTAAAAAGAGCCTCGACCGACGGAAAATCCAACTTGTCCCCTCCGCTTTTGTAGTCCACTATCCGCAACCGACCGTCCGACAGACGGTCGATGCGGTCCGCCACACCGGCCAGCGTCACCGTACGCCCCCCCAACTCAAAAGCATGCTTCACCTTGCGCTCCACACCCACCACCATAAAAGAGTCCCCGTCTGGTCGGGTATCGTAACGCACAATATTCTGGACATAGCGCATCACCACATCACGGTGCAACAGCATTCGCCCGCTCAGTTCCACCTCCTGTCCCCGCGCCCCCATCACATCGGCCATCGCCTGCTCCGTAGCCACCAGCATGTCATCCGCCGTCAGCGTCGCGAGGTAGTGCGGAGCATCCGGTTTATCCTGCCACGGTCCATAGAGCAACTCCATAGCGCGATGCAGCGTATTCCCCACATCCAGGTGAGTCACCTCATCCTCCATACGCTCCGGCGCTTCGAGCCGCTCGATGTCCGCAAAGTAAAACTTCAGCGGGCAATCAATATACCGATTCAGTTTCGAGGGGTAAAACTCCATCCCAGCCAACCGTTCCAATATCGCGGGACTCTTCTCGACGCATATCGGCTCCTGCGGACGGTAATCAATCCGCAGGTTGATGTTCGTGCGTTGAACCTCTTTCCCCGACTCATACTCCAACTGGTATATATATCGGCTCTGTTCGCCCGTGTGGGTGTCGTCAGCCGCCGAGCTGTACATCATCGTCAGTCGCCGGCAACGCGCTATCAATCGATAAAAATAGTAGGCATACATCGCTTCGTGGTCCTGCGGCGTCGGCAGCCCGAAGGCCTGCCGCAGGTTGAACGGCACATAGGAACTTCCCTCGCGGTTCCCGGGGAAGTTGTCATCCGTAAGCGACAACAAAATCACATTGTCAAAATCGAGGTTACGGGTCTCGAGAATCCCCATCACCTGCAGTCCGCTCAGCGGTTCCCCTTCATACGGGATGCGGCAGCGGGTCAGTGTCTGCCGCAACAGCGATATATATATCCCCAGCGGCAGCTCGATGCCGCACTCCCGCACGGTATGCCCCAGCCGAATCACATGCTCCAGAATGGTAAAGATAAACTCCTTGCGTTCGCGCGCTTCCTCCGAGTCCGAGGGGATGGCTCCAAGTTCCGAAAGGGTCGATTCGATATAGTGTTGCAGTTCCTCGACCGATGTGACCGGTTGGAACAGTTGCCGCAGAAAATCATTCTCCGCAAAAAACTCGGAGGGCACCCACACGGTCTGCCACGTATTGATGCGGTCAATCACCTGCCGTGCCGCCTCAGCAGCCCGCTCCACCACATAGGGGTGGTCCAGAATGCCCAATACGTCGGTATGTGAGAACATCCCCTGCCGCGCATGGCTCTGCAACAGCAACAACCGCTCCAGCAACATATACGCCACCGTATTCGAGAGCGGATACCCCATCGTCACATTGAGGGTCTTCACCACCTCGGGTATCGAATGGAGCACGGGAACCAACAGGTTCTCGTCCGTCAGCACAATGGCCGTCTCCTTGTCCACAAAGCCCTGTTCACGGGCTATCGCCTCCAGTTCATTGTACAGCGCCTTGCACTGCAACACGTCGGACGGGGTCGAAACCACCTCGATGCGCTTCGGACGGCGGAAATTGTCGTGCACAAAAGTCGGACCGTCGTCCCCATACCGCGCCACGTTGCGCCGAATAAAGAGTCCCGCCTCCTGATTCTCCGAACGGTAGAAATAGTCGTCGTAATCCCAGTAGAACCGACCCTGTCCCGTCTCCTTCAGGTAGCCGAAGAGCCGTTTTTCACACTCGTTGAGGGCATTAAACCCCACAAAGCAAAAGGTCTTCCCCGCAAAACGTTCGTCCTCCTGCGTGGCCCCGTCGTCCAGGCTGTCGGCCACATCCCGATATATCATCCCCCCGTAACCGATGCCCAACTCCCGTAACCGAGCCTTATAAGCCGTGTAGATTTCGTACAGCGACTGCCATATCCGCAGGAACTGCTGCTGTTCGGCCGACTTCACGGCCTTGCGGTCGAGGGTCTGCCAAAAGCCCCGCACCAGCTCCAACGCCTGGTCGTTACCCACAAAAAGCCCTCCGAAACGCGCCTCTATGTCCCTCAGGTCACTGACGTTGGCATACAGCGCCGAAGCATCGATACGATACTTGTCCAGCGTATCGAAATCCGAGAGCAACATCTCGCCCCAACGGTAAAAGCGGTCGAAAGGCTCCGAGTGGTACGCACTGTATACTTTATAGAGCTCGGCCACGAGCCGCAGGTGGTCGCCCCCCTCAAGGGTCGAGAGGCTGCGAATCAGGTCGTCCATCGAGAGGTAGTGCGGCTGCCACATCGGCCGCCCGCCGCTCAGCGACAACAACGCCTCGTTGAAAAATAGCCGTGCCCGTTTCCCGGGAAAAATGATATGCAGGTCCGAAATCCCCTCGCCATACTCCTCGTATAGGGTTTGGGCGGTCTCGGTCAAGAATTTCCGTGTGGTCTGTGCTTCGGAAGGATGTTTCATAGGATATTCCTCGTATCTGCCGCCATGCGGTGGCTTTGCCCTAACAGGTAAACCAGTCTCCCCTCGCCCGCAGCACCTGCTCCACAATATCACGCACACAGCCGCGCCCGCCACCAAAAGCCGAGACATAATGCACCACGCCCTTCACCATGGAATCGGCATCGGACGGAGCCACCGCTATCCGCACGGCACGCATCGGTTCGATGTCGGGCACATCATCCCCCATATAGAGCATCTCCTCGAGCGGCACGCCGCTCTCCGCTGCAAAATGGAGCAATGCCTCCATCTTGCTCTCCTGCCCCATGTAGATATGACGGATGCCGAGGCCCTCCATACGCTGACGCAACTGGTTGCCGCGCCCGCCCGAGATAATGGCTATCGGATACCCCTTCTGAATGGCCCGCACCACCGCCAACCCGTCCCGCATATTGTATTCGCGCAGGAACTCCCCCGAAGGAGTTATCAGGATGCGGGCATCGGTAAAGACGCCGTCCACATCAAACACAAAAGCCCGAATGCGGGCTATCTCTTCCTTAAAATTTCCTATCATCATGTTCCTCAGTGATTTTCTTTCTTGATTTTCTTCGGGGTGTATTTCAAATGCTCCCGGTTGTATTCCAGAGTCGTTCTACCACCATAACCATGGGAGCCCCACCGACCACGGCACAAACCACCTCGGTCGCTCCCCCGAGCGCAACGCCCAGCGAACGCGCTATCTGCTCAGCAGAGTAAGGAAATCCGCGCCGATGAAGATTTATCCGCCTGACACCCTGCTCCCGCAGCTGCCGTTTCAACACCTTGGGCTGATAGGGATGCACCGACAAAATCCGATAGGCCGTCCCCGCAAACCCCGTCGGTATGGCACTTGCCAAAACGTACTCCCCGCACATCGTCCATCGCAGCCCCGACACCTCCCGCACCAATACCTGCTCCACATAAGCCTCTACCACTCTTCCCTTGACAAAGGCCACATCGGGTGCCAACACATACGGCCACGCCTCCGTCGATTCCGCATCTATATTTCCTTTAGGCTGAGCATTGCTCCCCACCGCATTCCACTCAAAATCGAAATGCCGCACCTCTCCCCGCCGAATGACCGTCACCCGTACTCCCTTTCCAAAACCCACCGCAGCGACCACCTCCTTACACTCCCCCTCCAACGACACCACCTCTACCCGTACCTCCTCGCCAAAAACGCGCCGTACCTCTGCCACATCAAACAGCGGCGAGAGTTTCACCACCACCCGCCGTGCCACCCGCTGCAGAGCGGGCATCAACTCCACCATATTCGGCGTACTCTCCTCCAGCGAATAGACCCTGCGCCCGTCTTCCCGTTTCCGCGAAGGGTCTACATACACTACATCTATCGGTCGTCCGTCGCCATACCCCGCCACAAACTCCTCGGCCGACCTACACACCACCTCCACATTCTCTGCCCCCAGCCGCTGCATGTTCCACCGCGCCATCTCCGCCCGCTCCGCATCAATTTCCACGGCCACAACCCGCTCAAATCCCCGGCTCAGCGCCCAGGCATCCACCCCCAGTCCACAAGTCAAATCGACCGCCAACCGCCGTGCCTCGGGCGGCAACTCGTCGCAGAGCTGACTCACCCGCACCCGTGCCGTCGCCTCGCTACTGGACTGTTCATACGGCACCTGCGGCACCACACACCGAGCCGCATAAAACGAGGGCAGCTTCTCACGACACCGCTGCAACATCCGCACCTGTCGTGTCACCGTCGGATTGCGCAGGCTCAGCGCCAACCGCTCGGGGTATTCATCCAAATGCGCCTCTACCAAGGCCATCCCCTCCTCCGAGGTCAATATTTTCCAATCGTCCTGTATCACCTTAAAGTCTTCCTGCTCTACCCTCACGCCATATCCTTATACAAGTCTATCTCACCTCGCTCAGCCGCCCGATGAATGGCCGCCAGCCGAGCCACCACCGGCGATACCACGGCCAACACATCCTGCACATACCGTTCGGCAGCTTCCGCCTTTTTGTCGGTGCCTTTCGCATCATTCTTCGCCGCTCCCTTCAATCGACACAGCATCACCGAATACAACGCCCGAAAACAAGCCTCCATATCGCTAATCTCCGCCGCCGTCATTTCACTGTCTCCTGCAATGGCAGCCTTGAGTTTCGGCAACTCTGGCGCCAAAGCAGCAAACACCCGGTCGTACCCCTGCTCGCGCCCCACCGGTGCCCGCAGCAGGTGCTGATGCAGGTCGTTCAGGTCGGCTATCAGATGCAGCGTATGTTCCAAATGGCCGGCCTGCTCTTTCCCCTCGGTCTTGAGCAGGTTCACCATGTCCATATACCAGAAAAAGAGGGTCTGTTTCTGTTCCTGGTCCAGTTCCGCATGAGGTTCGACCAGGGTCGCATAGATTTTCTCGGGCGAAAATTCCAACGCCCGCAACATATCCTCCAACTGCCAGAGATAAAGGATATACTCCGCGATATTTTCCTTACGTTTTTGTTTGGCTGTCAGCATGGGTGTAAAGGTACGCAAATTCTCTCAGGTGAAGAACGTGAAAATATCGAAAGGATTCTCCTTTTCCTATCGCAGGCTACGACTTGAGGAGCCTGCTGGACACGGAAGCTAAATCGTATACTGACAATGAACAGCAACTTTGTTAGAAGTCGTGTCAGGCAGCAGGTGCCGTCAGGTATACCAGCCGACTTTTGTCTGCAAGATGCTGTTTTAAGAGAAGCCGTCAGCCCGCAGCCACCCCGGGCGAAGGGTTGGTGCCGCTGGGCACTCCAGCCAAGCCGCCTCTACCCTAAACTCCACTGGCTCCGGCCGGGTACTGCTCGGCACTCGAGCCGACTCATGTCTGTCAGTAGAGTGCGACTTCGTGAAGACCGGAGCCGGCGGAGGGGAAAATCGAACCCGAACGGGTGAGTTTTTCAGCCCTCCGCATCCGGGCGGCTCCGGGCTGACGACTGCTTATGCAGTCGGGGTGCACGTCGGCTCATGAGCAGGTATTTGTCCGAGAAATTGCGAATGGCTTGCCATTCGTGTCAGGCCGGAGCCATGGGTCTGCGGAGGCCTGCGCTTCTCGCGCGTCCTCCACTGGCTCCGGCCGGGTACTGCTCGTGTCAGGTTTCCTCGCTTGGGATTTATCTTCTCTTTGCGCTCTCTTCCCTCCGGGAGAGGCTGAGCTGCTCCCTGCGCCTTCCCCCTCTTCCCCTACACGAATACCGCCTGCGGATTACTCCCCCCTTATCCCACTCCTTCCCTTCCCCCCTCGCTACTCCTGCACACAACGGACAGCATAGCCAAAAGCACGGCTTCGAATGCTGCTGGTGCCGAGTTCACTCATGTAAAAAACCAAACTCTTGGCGCTCGCATCAATAACTGAAACAGACCAGTAAAAACCTCGACTACCAACATATCCCAAGGCATAATTAGTATAGTTTCTATACCCTTCTGCGGGATACCAAGTCATAGAGTTATACGTTCTTCCGTTCGCTACATTTGTCCCTGAACTTGATGCAGGAAATATTGAAGTCTTTGAAAAATCACTCCAAGTTCCATCTGTTGGTGCTCGCCATCCCTTAGGACAGGGGTCATAAACACTTTTCTTACCTTTATCACCCCACAAAGCATTATTCTGATAACTTTGATTATTAGTATACCAATCGCCAATATTGCTGCTATAAACGAAGGCTAGTGGATTCTTAATCGCATAGACCAGTGCAGTGTTACCATTTAATACTCCATTGGTTGAAATATCTACTAGTTTTAATCCTATTGTACTGCCTTCGGTTAAAAGAGTGCCGTTTGCTCCATAGATAGGAATTGTTGTGGCATTCGTAGTTTCTTGTATCGTGCTGCCGTCGGCACCCGGGAAACCGTCCTTGCGGCCCCACTGAAATCCATTCCCTAATAAGCATACAAAGCGTCCAAAAAGGCCACCTGAAAACTCCCCGGACCCGAAGAAGCCGCTAAAGCCCGCTCGCCACACTGACCCATCAGCATCATCGCATGGAACGCCGCCTGGGCAGCATCCCGATTGACGGCCGCAAAAGCTCCACAGACCGCTGTTGCCGTACACCCCATCCCCGTCACACGGGACATCATGGGGGTGCCGTAGTGGTTTTCCAGCACCCGATTTCCCTCGACAATGTAATCCGTTTGGCCGCTGATAACCACGACAGTATGGAGGTGCTCCGAAAGAGCCTGAGCTGCCGCCACGGCAGCGGCTGAACCGGTCGTAGAGTCTACCCCCTTGGTCGTTGCGGTCTCTCCCAAGCCAAACCCGGCCGCCACAGCCATAATCTCTGACCCGTTGCCCCTCACTATTGTGGGAGCGACACGGCTCAAAAGACGATAGTTCACCTCGTTGCGATAGGAAGTGGCACCTGCTCCCACCGGGTCGTAAACAATCGGGATGCCCGCTTCGTGAGCCGCATCCATGGCTCGTTCCATGCCCCGCACCCAGTCGGACGACAGCGTACCGACATTGATGACCAAGGCTCCGGCCAAGCGGGCCATATCGCCAGCCTCCTCCTCGGCGTGTGCCATCACGGGCGAAGCTCCCAAAGCCAGCAGAGCATTGGCCGTATTGTTCATGACCACAAAATTGGTGATGTTATGTACCAGCGGTGACTGCGCCCGAATGGCGGCCACATCGCGACAAAGAGATTCATTCGTTTCCATCGGTATCGAGGCAATTAAAGGGTGATTCAAAAATTTTTCGCCCTAAATTAACTATCTTTGTTCAATTTGCATCGATTAACCCAAAAACCGACTTATGAAAAAACTGCTTCTCGCAGCCGCAGCACTCTGTGCACTGGGGTACGCCCGGGCGCAGAAACAGCCTGCCGACTACGTCAATCCTTTTATCGGCACTTCGAATTACGGCACCACACAGCCGGGGCCTGTCGTTCCGCAGGGGATGGTCAGCATGTCGCCTTTCAACACCATTCCCCGACCCGAGCATAGCGTACATACAGGGGGGTGGTGCTCGACGCCTTATGTGTGGGACAACACATGGACCATTGGCTTTACGAATGTGAACCTGTCGGGCGTAGGGTGTCCCGATTTGGGTTCCCTTATCCTGATGCCGACAACGGGGACGCTAAACGTGGATTACCAACAGTACGCCTCGCCGCTCGCGGAACAGGTGGCACGGGCAGGGTACTATTCGGCACGGGTGTCGGCCTACGATGTGCTGGCCGAGATGACCACCACCCTGCGCACCTCGCGCTCACGATACACCTTCCCTGCCGGGGAGTCCCATATCCTCTTCAACATCGGCCAGGGGCTGACCACAGAGTCGGGCGGCTATGCCCGCATCGTCTCCGACAGCGAAATCGAAGGGTTCAAAATCATGGGAGACTTCTGCTACGGCATGCCCCAATCGATTATTCCGGTCTATTTTGTAGTGCGTACCAGCAAACCCGCCGAACAGGTACAGTACTGGAAAAAACAGCCCGACTTCTCGCAGAGCGCCATCAAGGATTGGAGCAGCACCAGCGGAAAATATAAAATCTACGACCGTTTCAAGCAGCCCATGGCTGGCGATGACATCGGCGTGGCCTTCACCTTCACTACCGAAGCGGACGAGGCCATTGAAGTGAGTGTCGGGGTATCGTACGTGAGCATCGAGAATGCCCGCGAGAACCTCAACCGCGAACAGCACGGCAAAACATTCGAGAGCATTCACGCCGAAGCGGTGCAGGCATGGAACGATGTGCTGGGCGTGGTGTCGCTCGAAGGAGGAACCGAAGACCAGAAAACCCAGTTCTATACGGCTCTGTATCACAACTGGGTGCATCCGTTTGTGCTGCAGGACTGCAACGGCGACTACCCCGAAATGGAGAGCGGCCGCATCCGTCGGATGCCCGAAGGTACAGACCGTCTGACGATGTTCAGCGGATGGGATGTCTATCGGCTGACTCCGTTTATGGGGGCACTCTTCTTCCCCGAACGCCAGAACGCCATGGCACGCAGCATGATGCAGATGTACCGCGAATCGGGCAACCTGCCGAAATTTGAGATTGCCGCCAAGGAGTTCAAAGTGATGGAAGGCGATGCCGCACTGCCCTATATGACCGCCTGCTGGTTCCTGGGGATGACCAAAGGCATCGACACCGAAACGCTCTACCAGGCGATGCTGAAAAACGCCACGGCACCCGCCGAAGAGAATCCCATTCGCGGCGACCAGTCGTTCTACACCGAACACCACTATATTCCGCTGCGGGCCCAGTACGACAACTCCGTCTCGCAGGCCATCGAGTACTACGTGGCCGACTGGAGCCTCGGGCAGATGGCCAAAGCGCTCGGGAAAACCGCCGATTATCAGATGCTCAACGCGCGGGCCATGGGCTACCGCACCTACTTTGACAAATCGTACGGTCTGCTGCGGCCCGTGCTCCCCGACGGAACCTATATGCCGGGCTTCAACCCGCGCGAAGGGGAGAATTTCAAACCCGTAAACGGCTTTCACGAAGGGAGCTCGTGGAACTACTCGTTCGGGATTCCATACGACATTCCGGGGCTGATAAAACTCTACGGCTCGCCCAAACGCTTTGTCGATTCGCTGAGCGTCTGCTTCGACAAGGGCTATTTCGACATGGGGAACGAACCCGACATGGGCTACCCGTACTACTTCTCGTATGTCAAGGGGAGTGAATGGAAAACGCAGTACTACGTAAACCAGTGCCTGAACCGATACTTCAGCAACACCCCCGGCGGACTGCCCGGCAATGACGATGCGGGAACCATGAGCGCCTGGCAGAACCTCTCGATGATGGGTATCTATCCTGCCTGCCCGGCCAAGGCCGAATATGTCATCACCACGCCTACGTTCGACCGCGTGACCGTGCAACTCGACCCCGACTACTACACCTCGAAAACCCTCGTTATCGAGGCGGTGAACCGTACGCCTGAAAATATCTATATCGAAAAAATCGAACTGGACGGCAAACCCTTCCGCGGCTACTTCATCTCCCACAAACAACTGACCGAAGCAGGGCGGCTCACCATCTACTGCACCGACCAGCCAAAGCGATAAATGTACTGTATCCACTGCACGTTGCAGTCACCCTCTCTCTTCCCGACCAGAGCGACCGAAACAGATTCGGTCGCTCTGGTTGATATAATGCCGAGCGATACACCCCTTTTCTCCAACAAAAACAAACGACCTCGGCATCACTGAAAATAAAAGCCCTAACTTTGCGTTCTGAATCATCGAACAGCATGCGATTTACCCTCGAACATACAGATACCCACTCGGCAGCCCGCGCCGGCAGTTTTCGCACCGACCACGGAGTGTTTCAAACCCCGATTTTCATGCCCGTAGGGACCGTCGGCAGCGTCAAGGGTGTTTTTCATCGTGACCTGACCGATGAAGTCCGAGCCCAAATCATCCTCGGAAACACCTACCATCTCTACCTGCGCCCCGGCACCGACATCCTGTATCAGGCCGGAGGACTACACCGCTTTGCCGGATGGGACAAACCCATCCTGACCGACAGCGGCGGTTTTCAGGTCTTTTCGCTGACGGGCATCCGTAAACTGACCGAAGAGGGGTGTCGCTTCCAATCCCATATCGACGGGTCGAGACACCTATTCACCCCCGAAAACGTTATCGACACCCAACGATTGATAGGAGCCGACATCATGATGGCCTTCGACGAGTGTCCGCCCGGAACCGCCAAATATGACTATGCCGCCAAATCGTGGGCCCGCACGGCACGTTGGCTGGAACGATGCTTCAACCAATATCGCAAAAGCGAATGTCCCTACGGATATCATCAGTCGTTGTTCCCGATAGTGCAGGGATGTACCTATGCCGACCTGCGTCGCCAATCGGCCGAATACGTCCAACAGTTCGATGCCGACGGATATGCCATCGGCGGGCTGGCCGTGGGTGAGCCGGCTCCGGTCATGTACGAAATGATTGAAACAGTCAATGCAGTGCTGCCACAGGACCGACCCCGCTACCTGATGGGAGTGGGAACCCCCATCAACATACTGGAAGCCATTGAACGCGGTGTGGACATGTTCGACTGCGTGATGCCTACCCGCAACGGACGGAACGGCATGCTCTTCACCAGCGAAGGCATCATCAATATCCGAAACCAAAAATGGGCCGCCGATTTTTCACCGATTGACCCGAACGGCTGCACCTTTGTGGACACACAGTACACCAAAGCCTACCTGCGCCACCTGACCATAGCCGGCGAAATGATGGCCGCACAAATCGCTTCGCTGCATAACCTGGGCTTTTATCTGTGGCTGGTGCGCGAAGCCCGGAAACACATCCTGGCAGGCGATTTCGTGACCTGGAAAAACATCATGGTCGAGAAGTTGGGACGTAGACTCTGATAAGCCGATACGGATACCATGCAAAAAATCACTGACATACTCCACCAACTCAAAAAACTCAAGCTGCAAATCATTGACCGGTACATCATGCGCCGCTTCCTGGGGACCTACCTCTTTGCGATTGCGCTGATTATCCTGATTGTGGTCATCTTCGACGCAGCCGAAAAAATTGACGATTTTCTGGAGGGTCATGCCCCCATCTCGGAAATTCTGCTGAGTTATTACGTAAACTTCATTCCCTATTTTGTCAATCAGTTCAGCGGGCTCTTCACCTTCATTGCGGTTATCTTCTTCACCTCGAAAATGGCCTATAACACCGAAATTATCGCCATTCTTTCGAGCGGGGTGAGCTTCCGCCGCATGATGTGGCCCTATTTTGTCTCCTCGCTGCTGATTACCCTGCTGAGCTTGAGTCTCAACCTGTTTCTGATTCCGGAAGCCAATGCCCGCCGACTGGCTTTTGAAACCAAATACATGGGCAAACACAAATCGGTCTACGAACCTCACATCTATCGCCAGTTGGGGCCCGGAACCTTTGTCTATATCCGGGGCTTTCAGGGGCAAACCAAAGTGGCTGAATACTTTGCCATCGAAACATACAACGGAGGAAATATCGTCAGTTCGCTCGAAGCGCAAAATGCACGTTTTGACACGGTGACCGGACGGTGGAAAGCTGCGAAATACATTACCCGCCATTACGAAGGTGAACGCGAAATACTGACCAAATATACCACCCCGCTGGATACGGCCGTCAATCTGATTGCGGACGAACTGGGCCGAACACAGGATTTGGTCCAGACGATGAACTCGGTAAAATTGCGTAAATTCATCCACCAGCAGGAGGCCAAAGGGTCGGATATGGTTCCCATTTTTCAGGTCGAAGCCTATTCCCGATGGGCATACCCCATTTCCACCTTTGTCCTTACCCTTATCGGTGTCTCGTTGTCTTCCCGAAAAGTGCGGGGCGGAACAGGATTGCATATCGGTATCGGGATTACACTCTGTTTTACCTACATTGTCCTGATGCGTTTCACTGGCGAATTTGCCAAAGGAGGTTTGCTGCCTCCAGTCATTGCAGTATGGCTACCCAATGTCCTCTATGCCTTGGTGGGCATCTACCTCTACCGCAAGGCTCCGAAGTAAACCCCTCTCATTTTATAACTGTCTGATTTCCGTCGAGACCCAACGAGAATGCTGAGGAGGGTACGAGTTCTCCGACTGATGGGTTACATGAGCAACCCGGTGCCACGGGCACTCCGACAGAGAGTTTGCTCGGAGGAGGCGTAGGTCTGCTGCCGACGGGCGCTCCTTTCCCCGCGCTGGCTGTGGGTGCCGCTTGCACTTGCACTGACACGTGTTAGGCCATAAAGAACTCTCAGGGCGGAACCAGTGGGGGAATGCGCCTTAGCGCAGGCCTCCACCGGGGGTGGTTCCGGCCTGACAAAGGGAGTTTGCTCCGCCAATTATTGAAGATGTATTTGAAATCTTCGGGTCGCAGCCTGCGAAGAGTGC
>DXHL01000015.1 GCA_019113395.1 Candidatus Rikenella faecigallinarum
GGATTTTCAGTCCTTTGCTCTACCAACTGAGCTATGGCACCTCCGTTTTGCGTTTGCAGTGCAAAGGTAGACAAAATTTCCAAACCGCCAAAACCTGAAACAAAAATTATTGCCCATTTTAAGTGAACCTCACAATAACCATCAGAAAATGAAGTGTATATACTATCCTGAAATAATTTCCGTTTTGCGAGTGTAAACCTGAGGTAGAGGCGTTGCTCCGCTTCGCAGACGAACCTCAGGCCCCTGACATGACACACATTTTGAACAACATCACTATATTTGTAAATATTTTCGAAAAACCATGGAACGAAATATAAAAGAGGAACTTCGCAAACGTATTTTGGTGCTCGACGGGGGCATGGGAACCCTCATACAGGCTCGAAAACTGCAGGAGGCGGATTACGGAGGACATGTCGGATGCAACGACTACCTGGTGGTGAGTCGGCCCGATGTGATTGCCGAAATCCATGCGGCCTATTTCGAGGCGGGAGCGGATATTGTCTCCACCGACACCTTTAATGCCAACCCGGTCTCCCTGAAAGATTATGAGTTGCAGAGCCAAACCTATGAACTGAATCGGACAGCAGCTGCTCTCGCACGCGAGGTGGCAGACCGATACGAGAAACAGGACGGCAGACCGCGCTTTGTGGCCGGTTCGGTGGGGCCGACCAACCGAAGCGCCTCGATGTCGCCCGATGTCAATAACCCCGGATTCCGAAATATTACATTCGACGAACTGGCCGAAGGATATGCCGAGCAGATGCGGGGGCTTATAGCGGGTGGGGCTGACCTTATTCTGATAGAGACCGTTTTCGACACCCTGAACTGCAAAGCGGCCATTTATGCCCTGCGGACCCTCATTGGTGACGAGCAGATACCGCTGATGGTCAGCGGAACCATTACCGATGCCAGCGGACGCGTGCTCTCGGGGCAGACCGTAGAGGCATTTTACGCCTCCGTGGAGCATGGGAACCTCTTGAGCATCGGGCTGAACTGTGCCTTTGGGGCACGGCAGATGATGCCCTATATCGAACGCATCGGACGAGTGGCCAAAATGGCCGTTTCGGCCCATCCCAACGCGGGGTTGCCCAATGTCATGGGGGGATATGACGAGAGTGCCGAGCATATGGCTGCGTTGATTGAGGAGTACCTGCAACGTAACCTGCTCAATATTGTCGGAGGGTGTTGCGGGACTACCCCCGAGCATATTCGGGCGATTGCCGAGGTGGCGCGGAAATACACGCCCCGCACCTGTCGCGCTCCGCAGGATGACGAAGGGGCTACGGTACTATCGGGATTGGAAGTGCAGCGCGTGGAGCCGGCCGCCAATTTCGTGAATGTCGGTGAACGGACCAATGTGGCGGGGTCGGCCAAGTTTGCCCGCCTCATACGCGAACACCAGTATGCCGAGGCGTTGGCCGTAGCGGCCGAGCAGGTCGAGGGCGGGGCGCAGGTGATAGATGTCTGCATGGATGCGCCGCTCATCGATGCACCGAAGGCTATGACCGAGTTTCTGAACCTGATGGCCGCCGAACCGGAAATTGCGCGGGTGCCGGTAATGATTGACTCGTCAGACTGGCAGGTGATTGAGGCGGGGTTGCGGGTGGCGCAGGGAAAATCGGTGGTCAATTCCATCTCGCTCAAGGAGGGCGAGGCGAAGTTTTTGGAGCATGCGCGGCGGGTGCGGGCTTTTGGTGCGGCGGCCGTGGTGATGCTCTTCGACGAAAAAGGGCAGGCAGACAGCTATGAACGGAAAATCGAAATCGCAGGACGGGCCTATCGGCTGCTGACCGAGAACGGATTTCCGGCCCAGGACATTATTTTCGACCCGAACGTGCTGGCCGTGGCTACCGGTATCGACGAACACAACGACTACGGACGTGCCTTTATCGAGGCGACGGACTGGATAAAGACGCACTGTCCCGGTGCCAAAGTGAGCGGCGGGGTCAGCAACCTCTCGTTCTCCTACCGCGGTAACAACCCCGTGCGCGAAGCGATGCACTCCGTGTTTCTCTACCATGCCACCCGTGCGGGAATGGATATGGGGATTGTCAATCCCTCGATGCTGCAGATTTATGACGAGATTAACCCCGAACTGCTGACCCTCTGCGAAGATGTGATTCTGAATCGTCGTGCCGATGCTGCCGAGCGGCTGACCGCCTATGCCGAAGCCCATATGGCGGCGGCGCAGGCTGGAGGCGAAACGGTTAAGCATGATGCCTGGCGGAACGGAACTGTCGAGGAACGTATCGTGCACGCCCTGGTGAAAGGTATCACGACCCACATCGAAGCCGACACGATGGAGGCATACGAGAAGTACGGTTCGGCCATTGAGGTGATTGACAAGGTGTTGATGGTCGGCATGGGCGAAGTCGGAGAACTCTTTGGCAGCGGGAAAATGTTCCTGCCTCAAGTGGTCAAGTCGGCTCGTGTGATGAAACAGGCCGTGGCGGTGCTCGAACCCTATATCCAAACGGGCGAAACTATCGAGCAGGGGGCCAAACTGTTGATTGCCACCGTGAAAGGCGACGTGCACGACATCGGGAAAAACATTGTCTCGGTCGTGCTGGCCTGCAACGGCTACCAGATGATTGACCTCGGGGTGATGACCCCTCCCGAGAAGATTGTGGAGACTGCCATAGCAGAAAAGGTCGATGCCGTGATTCTTTCCGGACTGATAACCCCGTCGCTCGAAGAGATGCGCATCGTGGCCGAGCATTTTGAACGTGCCGGGTTGAATATTCCGATATGTGTCGGGGGAGCAACCACTTCGGAATTGCATACGGCAGTACGCATTGCCCCCTCGTACAGCGGACTGGTGGCGCACTCGACCGATGCGTCGAGTTGCGCCCGTTTGGTGAACAGCGTGCTCAAGGAACACGATTTCCACCAGAAATACAAAAGGAAACAGGAGGATATCCGAATCAAGTATGCCGAATTGAACGCAGGTCAGGAGTTGAGACCGTTGGCCGAAGCCCGCGAGCACAAACTCCGTCTGGAGTTCTCCGACCGAACCATCACGCGACCCAAACACCTCGGAAAGCGAGTTCTAACCCGGTATCCGCTGGAAAAGTTGATCGAGCGTATCGACTGGACCTATTTCTTCATTCAGTGGGACCTGGCGGGGCGTTATCCTGCGATTTTTGACCATCCGACCAAAGGCGAGGAGGCGCGCCGTCTCTTTGATGATGCGCAGGCCATGCTGCGTCGTCTTATCGCCTCGGGTCAGGTGCGGGCCGATGCCGTGGTCGGCATCGTGCCCGCCCGCAGCGAAGGAGACGATATCCTGATGCAGGGGTGTATTCATGCGGACGGCACGGCGTGCGGCTGTGGTGCTCCGGAGATTCGGCTGGCCTGTCTGCGCAGCCAAAATCCGCGTGATGAGGTCAATCGGTCGCTGGCCGATTTCGTTTCGCCCGGGCCTGCGGCAGGTATGCCTCAGGACTATGTGGCTCCGTTTGCATTGGGCGTAACGTGTGATTTCCGCGGAGACTCAGACTACGAAAATATCATGGCACGCATCCTCTGCGACCGCTTTGCCGAAGCCTTTGCGGTCGAACTCTCCGCACTGCTGCGGGATGAGTTGTGGGGATTCCCCGAGGGGTCGAACGGTGCGCGGATTGCCATGGGCTATCCATCAGCCCCGGACCACAGCGGCAAACGCCTTATCTTCAACCTGCTGGATGTCGAATCGGAAATCCCGCTCCGTCTTACGGAAAACTATATGATGGAACCCACTGCGGCAGTCTCGGGTATTGTCTTTGCCCATCCCGAAGCGGACTATTTCCATATCGGGGTGATTGACAATGAACAGTTGGCCGATTATGCCCGCCGTTCGGGGCAGCAGGCCGATGACCTGCGTCGCGTCATGCCCAATAACGTGTTATAGCTCCCCTTTTGCGTTATGAAACGTCTCTATATCGCCCGTCATGGTGCCGCTCAATCCGCTTATGAGGCCGGTAACGATTATGCCCGTCGCTTGACCCGCTCCGGAGAGGAGACCATTCGCCGGGTAGCCGAATGGCTCTCCACTCAAGAGGATTGGGTGGTGCCTGAACGTATCCTGACCAGTGCAGATCCGCGTGCGGCGCGCACAGCGGAGCTGATGGCCGAGGTCTGGGGTGTGCAACCCTTATCTCTCTCTTCTCAACAATCGCTCTACTCGGGGCGACCGTCCGACTATCTTCACGCATTGGTGCATTCGTTGCCTGACGAGGTCTCCTGCACCATGGTGGTCGGCCACAATCCGACGGTGTCGGAGCTGTTGGCCGACCTGTTGGGAACAGCCTCTGGTGAGTACCTCATGCGCAAGGGGGATGTGGCCTGCCTCTGTTTTGATGTGCCGACTGAGGCGCCCTGGGACGAACTCTATGCCGCTGTCGGACATTTGAAATGTTATGTAATCGCGTCGGCATTGTAAACTGTTAGGTCAGAAATTGTTGCGGTTTGCGGCCGCCAGGATTTGGAGAACCAGTGCCGCTCGGCACGCGAACCGCCTTGTGCCTACCCCATACTTCGCAGGCTGCAACCCAAAGTATTGTCGGCTATCTCAATAGAATAGACTTCATCATGAAAATGCGAATTGCTTGCAATTCGTGTCAGGCCGGAGCCATGGGGCTGCGGAGGCCTGCGCTATTTCGCGCGCCCTCCACTGGCTCCGTCCTGGTACAGCTCGGAACTTGAGCCGACTCGTATCAAGCTACAAAGCGTTTTCAGGTCGGAACCAGTGGGGGAATGCGCCTTAGCGCAGGCCTCCACCGGGGGTGGTTCCGGCCTGACAAAGGGAGTTTGCTCCGCCAATTATTGAAGATGTATTTGAAATCTTCGGGTCGCAGCCTGCGAAGAGTGC
>DXHL01000016.1 GCA_019113395.1 Candidatus Rikenella faecigallinarum
TGAGTGTAAGTAAAATTATAATTGTCAATCACTTGCCTACCCACAACGTTCTTTTCATAGTGAACCGCGAAGAGCACGTCTTCCCCGTTTCTCCGGTTTGTGCAAAACCTTCGTTGTTTCGGACAAGCGGCGCAAAGGTACAAAATGTTTATCTTTATGCCAAGTTTCACCCACGCGATTATGGAAAAAAAAGCCCTCTTTGCCGGTTCGTTCGACCCCTTCACCGCCGGACATGAAAATATCGTGCGCCGCGCCTTGCGGCTCTTCGACCACGTCCTCGTCGGCGTGGGGTACAACATCAAGAAACAGGGTTTCCTCACCACGGACAATCGGGTTCGCCTGATTCAGGATGTCTTCCGCAACGAACCCCGCGTCAGCGTCGAAGCCTACGAAGGTCTCACCACCGATTTTTGCCGCCAACGAGGGATTCATATCCTGGTACGGGGCCTGCGCTCGGTGGATGACTTCGAGAGCGACCGCACCATCGATGCCGTCAATAAACGGCTCGATGCCGGCATCGAAACCTGCTACCTGCTGACCGACCCCAACCTCGGAGTGATTTCCTCCTCGGTGGTCAAGGAGTTGTATGCACACAAGGCCGACACCGCTCTTTTCATGCCACAAGGGATTGACCTCACGAAATACCTCTAATCGCAGCGCACCAAAGGCATAACCTCAGGCAGAAATTACACGGAATTTCACAAACCCGTTCAAAATTCAACAACCACCCCATTCCTTGTTGGCCGCTGTGGTTCGAAATTCGTACCTTTGTCACTCCGTGTCGGAAAAATTCCCACACCCGCCAAAGAAAACAGACTGTTAGTTATGTATAAGATTCTGAAAAAGAAACAACTGGCACCGGCCATCTACCTGATGGAGGTCGAAGCACCGCGCGTGGCACACGCCGCACAACCGGGTCAGTTTCTGATTGTGATTGTCGATGAGAAGGGCGAACGTATCCCGCTGACCATCTGCGACTACGACGCCGGGAAAGGCACCGTCACGATTGTCATTCAGGCCATTGGCGCTTCGACCATGCGCATCGTGGAGCTGGAGGAGGGCGACAGTTTTGCCGATTTTGTGGGCCCACTGGGACACCCTTCGGAATTTATCCACTACAGCCCCGAGAAACTGGCCTCAACGCGTTTTCTCTTCGTAGCCGGTGGGCTGGGTGCCGCTCCGGTCTATCCGCAGGTGAAGTGGCTCGCCGAACACGGCGTGCAGGCCGATGTAATTATCGGAGCCAAGAATGCGGGGCTGGTTCTGCTCGAAGAGGAGTTCCGCACCCTGACCCCCCACGTGCACATTGCTACGGACGACGGTTCGAAAGGATACAAAGGGCTGGTCACCAACCTGCTGAAAGAGCTGGTGGAAAACGAAGGGAAACAGTTTGACCTGGTGGTGGCCATCGGGCCGATGATAATGATGAAATTCGTCGCGCTGACCACCCGTGAGCTGAACATCCCGACCATTGTGAGCCTGAACACCCTGATGGTGGACGGCACGGGAATGTGCGGTGCGTGTCGGGTGACGGTGGGGGGCAAGACCCGCTTTGCGTGCGTCGAGGGGCCCGAGTTCGACGGCCATCAGGTCGATTTCGACGAGGCGATGCGCCGCCAGGGGATGTACCGCACCATTGAGGAGCGCAAGCGGGCCATCGAGGCGGAACGTGCCGCAGGACACAAGTGCAACATCGGTCTGTAAGTTCCCCGAGGGCGGCAAACGACCGAAGAGACACAAACCAGAATAACGCATACCGGGGGGGTAACGGTCTCCATACCACGGATGCGTTCCATACTATACATCAAGAAAAATTCGATATGGCAAACAAGATACCCCGCGTTCCTGCGCGGGAACAGGACCCGGCAGTACGGGCCACCAATTTCGAGGAGGTTTGTTACGGCTACAATCTGGAAGAGGCCCAACTGGAGGCTTCACGTTGTTTGGGGTGCAAAAAGCCCCGTTGCGCGGAGGCTTGTCCGGTGTCGGTACAGATACCGGCCTTCATCCATGCCCTGACCGAAGGCGACGTGGCGGCTGCGGCACGGATTATTGCACAGGATTCGCTGTTGCCGTCGGTGTGCGGACGGGTGTGTCCGCAGGAAAACCAGTGCGAAGGCTCCTGCATTTTGGGTGTCAAGGGCGAACCGGTCTCCATCGGTCAGTTGGAGCGTTTTGTCGGTGACTGGGGACGGGAGCAGGGCCTGACATTGGCCGAGCCTGCTCCGCACAATGGTCATCGGGTGGCTGTCGTCGGGTCAGGTCCTGCGGGTTTGGCCTGCGCGGCCGATCTGGCCAAGCTGGGTTACGAGGTGACGATTTTCGAGGTGCTGCATCGCGCCGGCGGGGTGCTGCAGTACGGGATTCCGGAGTTCCGTCTGCCGAAAAAGGCGGTGGTTGAGCCCGAAGTGGAGAATGTCCGCCGTCTGGGCGTGAAGATTGAGACCGACGTGGTGGTAGGTCGGACAGTGACCATCGACCAGCTGCTGGACGAGGAGGGTTTCGAGGCGGTATTCATCGGGTCGGGAGCCGGCCTGCCGCGCTTTATGGGGATTCCCGGCGAGAACCTCAACGGTGTCGTCTCCGCCAACGAGTTCCTCACCCGCACCAACCTGATGCACGCCTACGACGAAGCCTACGACACCCCTATCTATACGGGCGACCGCGTGGTGGTGGTCGGCGGGGGTAACGTGGCCATGGATGCCGTGCGTACCGCACGACGATTGGGCGCCGAGGCCTCCATCGTCTACCGCCGCTCCGAGGCCGAGCTGCCCGCCCGACGCGAAGAGGTACACCACGCCAAAGCCGAAGGCATCGACTTCCGGATGCTCACCAACCCCGTCGAAATCCTCGGCGACGACCGCGGATGGGTCACGGGCATCCGCTGCATCCGCATGGAACTGGGCGAGCCTGACGAGTCGGGACGACGCTCGCCCGTTGAAATCCCGGGCTCGGAGTTCGACATCCCGTGCGATGTGGTCATTATGGCACTGGGCACATCGCCCAACCCGCTGATTGCCGCCACAACCCCGGGACTGGAGACCAACCGTCGGGGATGCCTGACGGCTACGGCAGAGGGGGCAACGACCCGCGAAGGGGTCTTTGCCGGAGGCGATGCCGTGACGGGTGCTGCCACGGTTATTCTGGCCATGGGAGCAGGTCGAAAGGCCGCTGCGGCTATCGATGCGTACGTGAAAGGGAAGGCATAGCCTTTCTCAATCCTCTATAAAAGAGTGGGGGCGGTCAATCATACGATTGACCGCCCCCACTGTTTTTATACCCAACATCCGCCCCCTCAAAAAATCCACTCCTGCCCCACCCCGTCACGCTCCACATAAGCCCGTCCGTCACGCCGCGACTGCGCATAGTCAAACTGCGGCTCCACCACATATCTCCCCCGTCGGTCGATGTAGCCGTACAGCCCGTCCACCATCACACACGCCACCCCCTCGCGAACCCCTGCGCAAAATCGTATCGGGCCGCAATCACCATCTGCCCGTCCATCCCCACATAGCCATACCGTACGCCCCGCCGCACCAGCCCGCGCCCCTCGGCCATCGGCCACGCGTCGTCGAAGCGTGGCCGTGACAAAAGTCGAAAGTCCCGCCCCACATAACTCCACCGCCCACCGACCGACACCGGTGCCACTCCTTCCGAGAAGTCGCCGCAATCGTCATATTGCGGTTCACAGAGCCACTCTCCATGCGTTCCGACAAATCCCCACAGTCCGTTCAGGCACACAGCTGCCACCCCTTCCGAGAACTCCCTGGCCCTGTCGTAACAACACGGCACCACACATGCTCCATCCGCCGTCACAAACCCGTACCGTCCCTCCTGCCGCACCAGCCGCAGCCCCTCGGCTCCAGCCTCCCCCACATAACCATACGCCTCCAGCCGAGCCGCAGTCTGCTCTGCGTCGGACAGATGCCGCCGCAGCGCCTCCCGCAACGCGGGCAGCTCCTCGTCCCCCGAGCCCAACATCGCATAAAGCGGGTCTGCAGCCAACGGGGTATCAGCCAGCCACTGATGGGCAGGACACGCTCCCGAAGCCAACAGCGCCGGGTCAAATAACAGCGTTGTCCCCTCCCCGTACTGTTCGTACAGTTCCGGCCACTGTGCCACCGCCCGCAGCCCCAGGCTCATCAGCGCTATCGAAAAGTCATCGATATGCTTTCCGAAGGTTCCTTCCGTCCGACCCGGGTGACGGAACCCGACCGTTCCTACCTCCCGCGCCCGCTCACCGGCCATCTCGGGGAGATACAATCCGTCGTAATCGACCAGCACCAGCGTGCCATCCCCCCGCACCATCACATTATCGGGTTTCAGGTCCCCGTGCGCAAAAGGCTGTTCCAGCAGCCACAACGCCATGCGGTCAAACGCCTCGGCCACTCCCGCCAACCGTTCCCTGTCCCGTGCGACGGTTGCTTCGGCGAGCACCTCGGTCAGCGACCGACCCTCGACCCACTCCATCAACACCGCCGACTGCTGCATCACCCGGTCATCCTCGCCGAAAACGGTCATCTCCTCCTCCAGCCATCGAAACGGGACCACATAAGAGGCACCCCTCTCCCAACACGGAGCCAGCGCCCGCTCCATGCGTCGATAGGCCTCGGCCCGACCGGGCTGGTGACGCGTAAAACACTTCAAGGCATAGGGCACCCCCTCGACCCGCACCCGAAACACCACCCCGAACGAACCCGATGAGTATTCGAGCGGGTCAGAAGCAACGAGCCCCGAGAGGCTGCGAAAGAGTCCCTCGGGGTTCAAAATGGTTTCGGCATACCGCAGTGCCGTAGGATATTGCATAACCATAAAAATGCTCGGGGCAGAAACAAGAGCCTCACGCCCTCTTCACTCTACCGATGGCTGATTAAACGGTTCGTCCCGGATAAGCCTTCAGAGCCATCTCCAACGTCTCCATCGCCGCCCGCAAATCGTCGATATTCAGGACATAGGCCAGCCGCACCTGATTGCGTCCGCTCTCGGGTTGCGCATAGAAACCCGATGCCGGAGCCACCATGACGGTTCGGCCCTTGTATTCAAAGTGTTCGAGCATCCACTGGGCAAAACGGTCGGC
Source organism: Candidatus Rikenella faecigallinarum (assembly GCA_019113395.1). Lineage (GTDB taxonomy): Bacteria > Bacteroidota > Bacteroidia > Bacteroidales > Rikenellaceae > Rikenella > Rikenella faecigallinarum. Next base: position 5,078 of record DXHL01000016.1, read on the forward strand.
ATCGTCGACGGGCAGTTGCGCAATGGCATAAAAAGCTCCCCGCGGCATCGGACAACGCACCCCTTCCATTCGGTTCAAGGCACCAATCATATAGTCCCGCCGCGCCTGATACTCGTCATGTACGGCCGTAAAATAGCTTTGCGGGGTATGCAGAGCCGCTTCAGCCGCCCTCTGCCCCACATACGGCGCACAGAGGCGCGCCTGTCCCATCCGCAGTGCCGCATCAATTACCTCGCGGTTTCGGCTCACCAGCGCTCCCACCCGAGCCCCGCACATACTGAACCGTTTGGAGATGGAGTCCATCATAATCACATACTCGTCCATCCCGTCCAATGCCAACACCGAATGGTGTTTCGCTCCGTTGTAACAGAAGTCGCTGTAGACCTCGTCAGCCATCAGGAAGAGGTCGTGTTTGCGCACCATATCGCGCAGTTGGAGAATTTCGGCCTCGCTGTAAAGGTATCCGGTCGGGTTATTCGGATTGCATATCAGAATCGCACGGGTGCGGTCGGTTATCAGTTGTTCGAAATCGGCAATGGGCGGCAGTGCAAAATCGTTCTCAATCCACGACCGCACGGGCACAATCTCCACCCCTGCTTCGGCCGCAAAACCGTTGTAGTTGGCGTAGTAGGGTTCCGGGACGATAATCTGGTCACCCCGGTCACACACTGCCATCATAGCCATCACTATCGCCTCCGAGCCACCGGTCGTCACGATAATCTCCTCGGCCGTCACGGACAATCCCCGCCGGGTATAAAACTGTGCCAACGCCTCTCGATAGCTCTCGATTCCCGCCGAATGGGTGTAGGCAATAGTCCGCACATCGGTGGCCCGAATAGCCGCCAGAGCCTCGTCGGGCGTCGGAATATCAGGCTGCCCGATGTTCAAATGGTAGACATGTACCCCGCGACGTTTGGCCTCCTCGGCATAGGGGACCAATTTACGGATGGGAGAGGCCGGCATTTTCTGCCCGACCTGCGAAATCTTCGGCATATGGTCAGTTTTTTTACAGCTAAACAAAGGTAATATTTTTTGTCGTCATCGAATACGAAAAATAAGCACCCCGCCCCCTTCTGCATACCGTACCTCATTCTCCCTGCCGTTCCAACCGCTCATTTCATCATCCCGACCCGCTCCTCCCTCAAAAAATCCCGTTGAAAACCGCTATCTTTGTTCCGCCATGCCTCCAGCCTAATAGGCTGGCTGTACCTCTGGCTTTGACAACTCTTCTATTCCCTATGGCACAACACACTCCGAAAGATAAAAAACGCGTCGTGGTAGGCCTCTCGGGCGGCGTGGACTCCAGCGTAGCCGCATGGCTCCTCAAAGAACAGGGCTACGAGGTGGTGGGCATGTTCATGCGCAACTGGCACGACACCACTGGGACACTGGCCGGCGACTGCCCGTGGTACGACGACCGTGTTTTTGCCGAACTGGTTGCCAAGAAACTGGACATTGAATTCCACTTTATCGACCTGAGCGGTCCCTATCGCCAACGGGTGGTAGACTATATGTTTGCCGAGTACGGCCGGGGACGCACGCCGAACCCTGATGTGTTGTGCAATCGTGAAATCAAGTTCGATGCCTTTCTGAAAGCGGCTCTGGAATTAGGGGCCGACTATGTGGCTACGGGCCACTACTGCAAAACGGACACAACGGTTAGTCCGGTGGACGGAGAGACTTACCATCGACTGTTGGCGGGCAACGATTCGAACAAGGACCAGAGCTATTTTTTGTGCCAGTTGAATCAGGAGCAGTTGTCCAAGGCTCTGTTTCCCATCGGGCATCTCGAAAAGCCCGAGGTACGGCGCATTGCTGCCGAGCAGGGACTGGCCACGGCCGAGCGTAAGGATTCCCAAGGGATTTGTTTTGTCGGGAAGGTCGATTTGCCGGTTTTCCTGCAACAGAAGCTGGCAGCTCGCCCCAGCGGAAAGATTATCGAGATTCCTGCCGACTGGCAGGGCTATGCCGACCCGTCGCACGACCCCTATCTTCCCTACCGCTACGCGCCCACGGACGGGACCTGTGTCGGCGAGCACAACGGCGCCCATTTCTACACCATCGGCCAACGCAAAGGGCTCCACGTGGGAGGGAAACCCGAGCCGCTTTTCGTTATCGCTACCGATGTGGAGCAGAATATCGTCTACGTCGGCATGGGCGACCGTCACCCGGGCCTCTACCGCCGAGGATTGCGGATACGTCCCGACGAGATGCACTGGATACGCCCCGACCTCCGCATGACACCCGAATCGGAAACTCGGGAATACCGCGTCCGTATCCGTTACCGCCAGCCGTTGCAAGATGCCACGCTGCATGTGGATAAGGAGGGCTGGGGCGTGCTGGATTTTGCGGAGCCGCAACGCGGAGTTACGGCAGGCCAGTTTGCCGCGTGGTACACGAACGATGGGGAGTTGGTCGGCTCGGGGGTTATTGACGCATAGCCGAGACCGCACAAAGAGCCCTAATCCATCTTCAGCACCGCCAGAAACGCCTCCTGCGGCACCTCTACACGACCCACCTGACGCATACGTTTTTTACCTGCCTTCTGTTTTTCCAACAGCTTACGCTTACGGGATATATCACCTCCGTAGCATTTTGCCGTCACGTCCTTGCGGACCGCCTTGACCGTTTCGCGGGCAATAATCTTGGCACCGATAGCCGCCTGAATCGCAATGTCAAACTGTTGGCGCGGGATAAGCTCCTTGAGTTTTTCGCACATCTTGCGGCCAAAGTCGTAGGCGTGGTCGAAATAGATAAGTGACGAAAGGGCATCGACCGGCTCGCCGTTCAACAGAATGTCGAGTTTCGAGAGTTTCGACGGTTTGTAGTCGGTCATGTGGTAATCGAACGAGGCATAACCGCGGGAGACACTCTTCAGTTTGTCGTAGAAGTCGAAGACAATCTCCGCCAGAGGCATATCGAAATTGACCTCCACACGGTCCGTGGTGATAAATGTCTGGTTCAGCAGCACGCCGCGCTTGTCAATGCAAAGCTTCATGACCGCCCCCAGGTATTCGGTTTTGGTAATGACCTGAGCCAGGATATAGGGTTCTTCGATTTTGTGGATGTAGTTGGGTTCAGGGAGCCCCGAGGGGTTATGCACCATAAACTCCTCGCCCTTGGTGGTCGTAACCTTGTACGAGACGTTCGGCACCGTCGTTATCACATCCATGTTGAACTCACGGTAGAGCCGCTCCTGAATAATCTCCATGTGGAGCAGTCCCAGAAAGCCGCAGCGGAAACCAAAGCCCAGAGCCAGCGACGACTCCGGCTCATAGGTCAGCGAAGCATCGTTGAGCTGGAGTTTTTCGAGCGAAGCACGCAGGTCTTCGTACTGGTCGGTTTCGACGGGATAAATCCCGGCAAAGACCATCGGTTTGACATCTTCAAAGCCGGCAATCGCTTCGCTGCACGGGGTGGCAACCGAAGTAATCGTATCGCCCACCTTCACATCCACCGAATTTTTAATCCCCGAAATGATATAGCCCACGTCGCCGGCACGGATTTCGTCGCGCGGCGACATTTTGAGTTTCAGCACGCCGATTTCGTCGGCATCGTATTCGCTGCCTGCATTGAAAAATTTCACCCGTTCGCCCTTTCGAATCGTACCGTTCATCACACGGAAATAGGCAATGATGCCGCGGAACGGATTGAACACCGAGTCGAAAATCAGCGCCTGCAATGGAGCCTTTTCGTCGCCCTTGGGCGCCGGTATCCGTTCGACAATGGCCCGCAAAATATCCTCAACGCCTTCGCCCGTTTTTCCCGATGCGGCCAGTATTTCCTCGCGCTTGCACCCCAACATATCGACAATCTGGTCCTTGACCTCTTCAATCATGGCTGCCGCCATGTCGATTTTGTTGAGCACCGGGATAATCTCCAGGTCGTGCCCCAGAGCCAGGTAGAGGTTCGAGATAGTCTGAGCCTGAATCCCCTGCGTGGCATCCACCACCAGCAACGCCCCTTCGCACGAGGCAATGGCACGCGACACCTCATAGGAAAAGTCCACGTGACCCGGAGTGTCAATCAGGTTCAGAATGTATTTCTCGCCATCCTGCACATACTCCATCTGTATCGCGTGGCTCTTAATCGTAATCCCTTTCTCTTTTTCGAGGTCCATGTCGTCGAGCACCTGAGCCTGCAGTTCGCGTTCGCTGACCGTTTTGGTCACCTCCAGCAGGCGGTCGGCAAGGGTCGATTTCCCGTGGTCGATATGAGCAATGATACAGAAGTTGCGGATATTTTTCATACGGTATTCAGACTTTCAGCTAAGGGGTACAAAAGTAGCGATTTTTTCGGGAACGACCCCAAGAGCGGGAGAAGTGTCAAAGAATTAGACGTTGGGTGTCTATTTTTTTGACACTCTTCCACAAGACAAAAACAATAAGCCACTGACATATAATATATTGCATATTTGGCACGCATTTAGCAACGCTTTTCCATACACGGAAACAAATAACCAACACCTTTTAACGATACAACTATGAAAAAGTACACCACCCCTCATTTTTACACCTCGGACAAAATGCGTAAATTTGAATGTATCCTATCTCTGCGGTCTGCCATGAAAAAATCCCTGTCTACCCTTTGCGCACTTCTCTTGCTGGTTTTACTACCGTCGGCCCGGGCACAAACCTCACAGTCGGTTCGAACCATCCAGAGCGGCCACCTGTATGGAGTGGATGCCTCAAGCGGCTTTGACGTTACCTTAAAGCAAGGCGGCTCGAGTCATGCGGAGATTCGCATCGACAGCCGCCTTGAGCCTTACCTCACCGTAGAGGTCCGAAACGGCATCTTGCACCTGGGGTTGCACAACGTACCGCAGGAGTTGCAACGACAGCTGATGCACAAAACCGTCCGCCAAGCCGACATTACGCTCAATGCCTTGCAACACCTCGACGTACACAGCGGCACGCGCGTGGTCGGCGAAGGTTCCTTCACCACGGAAGAGTGCACCATAGATGTACACAGCGGAGCCTCGGTGAAAAACATCGATTTGCAGGCAACGACCGTGAAACTGCTCGTCCGCTCGGGTGCTTCGGCTACGCTTTCCGGCAAAACGCACACCCTGGATGTTTCCACCTCTTCGGGAGCCTCGGCCGACGTCACCAATCTGTCGGCTGTTCAGGTCAATGCCAAAGCCTCCTCCGGCTCCGGCATCCGCTGCTGGCCTACCGAGAGCCTGAATGCCGAAGCCTCCAGCGGTGCCTCCATCCGTTTCAAAGGAGGCGTCCTGCACAACTCCCGCCTGCACTCCTCGTCAGGCGGTTCTATCAAAGGATTATAACCCAACTGCGGCTCGAATAGAGCCGCCCCCCAAACCCACTTTGCCATGAACACCATCCCTCCCTCCGAACTAATCATCAACCCCGACGGTTCCGTTTTCCACCTTCATCTTCGTCCCGAAGAACTGGCCGATACGGTTATCCTGGTCGGGGACCCCGACCGCAGCAGCATGATTGCCGGCTACTTCGACCGCATCGAGTGCAGCGCGGCCAACCGGGAGTTCCGCAGCCATACGGGAACCATCGGCTCTACACGCCTGACCGTGCTCTCCACCGGCATCGGCTGCGACAACATCGACATCGTCATGAACGAGCTGGATGCCCTGACAAACGTTGATTTCACTACTCGCACGGTTCGTCCCCTGCCTGAGCGCCGTTCGCTGCGTATTGTCCGCCTCGGAACCAGCGGTGCGCTGCAGCCGGATATCCCGCTCGGCGCAATCGTCCTGTCGGCCATCTCGGGCGGCATCGACGGATTGCTCAATTTCTACGCAGGGCGTGACGAGGTATGTGATACGGCGTTGGAATCGGCCTTTGTCGAACAAACCGGATGGGATGTGAGATGGGCCCGCCCCTATTTTGTTCACAGCGACGCTTCGCTTGTCGAACTATTTACTCCGGAAACGTATCGAGGAGTGACCCTTTCGGCTCCCGGCTTTTATGCTCCGCAGGGACGCGTAGTGCGTTTACCGTTGGCTCATCGGGAGTACCTTTCCCGTATCGAACATTTTGCCCACAACGGTCTGCGGGTCACCAACTTCGAGATGGAGAGTTCTGCCATTGCCGGCCTCTCGGCCTTGATGGGTCATCGTGCGGTCACGCTGTGTACGATTATCGCGCAACGCACGGCAGGAGCAAGCGAGGCTGATTATTCGGCATACGTACAGCGGATGGTAGAGTTGGCCTTGGCACGTCTGACGGCCAAAGAGTAGATGGGTACAGGCATTCATGGCGTTGTCTTCGTTTTTGTAAGGACGCTTTCCCGGGTGCCGACGGCAGCACGATAACGCAGACAACGGGTGGGGCTAATGCAAAAACCATCACGATTTATGGACCCAATGGAAATACTCTTACGGAGGGAAGTGCAATGGGCTTACAATTAGTAAATATTACGACGAGTGGTGTATTGAATGGGAATACCTCGCAGACATATGCAATCAAACATCCGTTAGCTTTCATATCCAATAAAACTTCTCCTTGGGATTGGTATACCAATACAGGAAATAAAAACGACAACCTATGGATACCCAATACTAAAAGTGTTTTCGACCCATGCCCACAAGGATGGCGGACTCCTTCTAAAGGAACTTGGAGTGATTATTCAATTACGATAGCTCCCTATTACATTCAAGGAGTAGAGGCGACATCAAGCAATAGAATGATTACTAACGGGCGATTATATCAAAATTTATCCTGGTATCCAGCCCTTGGAGCTCGTGACAGGCAGTCAGGTCTATTGGTCGTAGTGGGTGCCAACGCCTACTGTTGGTCTTCTTCCGTAAATAATGCTTATGTTTATTTCCAGTATTTTGACTTTCTTCAAATTATACCTGATTGTCCCCAAGGGCGAGGGCATGGTTTCCCCGTTCGTTGCGTGCAGGAGTAGGGTGGGGGGGAATCGAAGGAGCGGGATAAGGGGAAGTAATCTGCAGGGGTATCCGTGTAGGGGAAGAGGGGGAAGGGGCAGGGAGCAGCTCAGCCTCTCCCGGAGGGAAGAGAGCGCAAAGAGACGATAAACCCCAAGCGAGGAAACCCAGACATGGGAAGGGAGAGCCTATCCGCAAACCCGGGAATCCTAACAATTTACCAATACGGTCATTGCCGTTTCTCAATACCCGCAGCCAGCGGAGGGCGAGCAAAAGCCTATGGCAAATGCTCAGCCCTTCGCCGGGGGTGGATGCGGGCTGACGGTTTCTCACGAAACCGAAGCTTCTCGGACAATCATTCCCGCCTCTTTCTGTCAGCGCCAACCCCCGAGCCTACCTGTGTCTACCCCATACTTCGAAGGCTGCGACCCGAGGTACTGCGGGCTGATGGATTCTCGCGAAACCGCTTTTCAGGCACAGGTCGATGCGAGAGCTACTCAGGTTGCCTCGGCACCCGTCGGTCCGAAGCCACCCCAGGCGGAAGACTGATAATAGCCCCAGCTATTTTCGCTCTCCGCTGGCTTCGGCCCGAGAACGATTTTCGGGTCTGCTCGGCTGAGGCAGTCCGACTGCGCAAACTCCCTTTGTCAGCCCGGAACCGCAACGACTTCTGACAAAACCACTGGGAGAGCGACGTATCCCGAAGAGCAATGCCCACACATTGGCAATATCGTAAAAAACACTATCTTTGCTCGGTAATGCGACAAACCAACGGAACACGCTAAAAACACTTCATTCCATGAAATTTATCATATCCAGCACCCTGCTTGCCAACAACCTGCAATCCATCGGGAAAGTCATCAGCAACAAAAACACCCTGCCGATTTTGGACTATTTTCTGTTTGACCTTTCGGGGAATCAACTGAAGATTACCGCCTCGGACCTGGAGACGACCCTGATTTCGACCCTCGAAGTAGACAACCAGGCAGGGGATGGCGTAGTGGCCATCCCGGCACGACGGATTACCGACTCCATCAAAGAGTTCTCGGAACAACCGCTGACCATTTCAGTCGACAAAGAGAGTTGGGAAGTAACTATCAGCTGGAAGACCGGGAAACTGAGCATTCCGGGTATAACCGGTCTGGGGTATCCCGAACTGCCCGCCGTCGACGAAACTTCCGCTACGATATTCTATATCCCCTCGCCGGCTTTGGGCGACGGGATTAACCAAACCCTTTTTGCCACGGCTGACGATGAACTGCGGCCTGTGATGAACGGGATTAACATCGCACTCTCGCCCAAAGAAGTGACCTTTGTGGCAACGGACGCACACCGACTGGCCCTCTTCAAAAACGCCAATGTCACCTCGGACAAGGAGGCCTCGTTCATTCTGCCCAAGAAAACGGCAAACCTGCTCAAAAACCTTCTTTCGCGCGACAGCGAAGACATGGTGACCGTCACCTTCGACAATAAGAACGCCATCTTCGCCCTGCCCAAACACAAAATCGTATGTCGGCTCATCGAAGGGAGCTACCCGAACTACAATGCCGTGATTCCGACCAACAACCCCAATAAGGTATTGGTAGACCGTATCGAATTGCTGAACTCGATTAAGCGCGTATCGGTATGTTCCAACCAGGCCAACCAGTTGATTAAACTCGACCTGACGGCCGGAAACATCAACCTTTCGGCTCAGGATATCGACTACGCCGCTTCGGCCGAAGACAACATCAGTTGCAACTACGACGGAACCCCGATTGAAATCGGGTTCCGCTCCTCGTTCCTGCTCGACCTGCTGGGGAACATCCACTCGCCCGAAGTGTCGATTGAGCTGGCTGACCCGAGCCGCCCCGGACTCTTCTTCCCGTCTGAAGAGGAGACCGAAGGCGAATCGATATTGATGCTGCTGATGCCGATGATGATTAACGCCTAAAGGCTCTTTTTCACGCTCCGTACACGCGCACTGCAGACATGGAACTCAAGCTCAAGCGACCGATTATCTTTTTCGACATCGAATCGACCGGCGTAGACCCTGCTACGGACCATATCGTGGAGATTTCCCTCATCAAGGTCCACCCCAATGGTGACGAAGAGGTGAAGACCCGTCGTCTCAATCCGGGTGTACACATTCCAGAGGCAGCTACGGCCATCCACGGTATTACCGATGAGGATGTGAAAGATTGCCCCACTTTTCCGCAAATCGCCAAGTCACTGGCCGCATTTCTCAAGGGAGCCGACCTGGCCGGATACAACTCCAACAAATTCGACATTCCGATATTGGTCGAAGAGTTTATGCGTGCCGGGGTAGAGATTGACCTCAGCGACAAGCACTTTGTCGATGTGCAAAACATCTTCCACAAGATGGAACAGCGGACCTTGGCTGCTGCCTACAAATTCTACTGCGGTGCCGAAATCGAAAACGCACACTCGGCAGAGGCGGACATTCGGGCTACGTATGACGTGCTGAAAGCACAACTCGACCGCTATCCGGAAGACCTGCAAAACGACGTGGCTTTTCTGGCCGACTTCTCGCGCATGAATCGCAATGTCGATTTCGCAGGTCGCATCGTATTGAACGACAAAGATATTCCGGTCTTCAATTTTGGAAAACACAAGGGACGTTCGGTAGCCGAAGTCTTTGCCGCCGAACCGACCTACTACAGTTGGATGATGAACGGCGATTTCCCGCTCAACACCAAACAGGTCATCACCCGCCTGCGACTCGAAAACGGACAGGCGACCACGCAAAAATAGCGCTATCATGGTTCTTCGTCGGCTTACACTGATACTTGCCCTAACAGGACTCCTTTTCTGCCTGAGCACTCCGGATGCAACGGCTCAGGTCGCAGTACGCCTCTCGGAAAAGACTATTACGGTACGGGGGCAGCAATATTTGATTCACCGGGTGAGAAAGGGGGAGACGCTGTATGCCATCGCCAAGGCATATGCAGTAAGCCAGGAGGACATTATGCGGGCAAACAGTCTGACGCGGGATGTACTGCGCAATCGGCAGACTTTGTTGATTCCGGTCATCGGGAGTCACCAACGGCCGGCCACCGAACCTCAACAAGAGGAGGAGCGTCCCGAGCCGCAAATGGAAAAAATTACGCCCTCCATACCTCGGTATACCATTGAGCAGAAAAGCGGACAACACGAACCAACCTATGTTTATCCAGATGAACGGCAAACCGTTATCCAACACGACACCATCCATATCGTACCGGGCGAGCCGCTTGCCGAAGATTTCGGGAATGGAGCGTTGCGTGAGATAGATAAAAATGCCCCCTTGCAAATTGGGGTATTGCTCCCGTTGCAGCCCGGGAACAGGAATAACGAACGCTTCTCTGAATTTTATAAAGGGATGCTGCTTGGGCTGAACGCTTTACGTGCAGAAGGCATATCGGCCAATGTGCAGGTGATGAACAGCGGCGGGTCGGAAGGGAAAGTGCGGGAGGTAATTAACACCGGGAAACTGGACAAATGCGACCTGGTGATAGGGCCGGTGTATGCCGAGGCGTTTGCTCCGATGGCACAGTTTGCAGCCCAACAACACATTGCGGTAGTCAGTCCGCTGGGGGCTGTGGCTGAGGACGAAAACCCCTATGTATTCGAAGCGGCACCGGCTGACGAGCGGACCTATCAACACATCTTCGAGCAGTATGGCGGCCGTTCCGGAAGCATCAGTGCCGATGCGAATTTGGTGGTCATCGACCACGTTGAACACGCCGACAGCGCCATCCTCTCTCAAATAGAAACCAACCTGGGCGAGAAAGTTTCGACACTCTCCTTTACGGGTGTTCGCTCGCAAAGTCAGGCGATGAATATGCGCCTGAATGCAGCACTCGACAAGGAACGACTCAACATTATTTATGTTCCGGTCAGCCGTCAGGATGCTGTCGAAGGGATACTCTCCCACCTCAGTTCGCTCAACATTACAGGACGTTACCGCATCATGGTGATTGGCACTCCGCGTTGGGAGTGGCTCTCGAACCTCAACCTCGACCTCTTCTATAAACTGGATGTCCATTATCCTGCTTCGTATCATGCCGACCGCAGTCATCCTGCCGTGGAGGCTTTCTATCGCGAATATTTGAGTGCCTTCAACGAGGTACCGACACCCTACTCCTTCCGAGGATATGATGTGATTCGATACTTCGGCGGGGCACTGAAACACTTTGGCGCGGATATGCCAAACCGCATTGCCAACCAAGGGTATGACCCGCAACTTTTGCAAGTGGGTTATGACTTTCGGCAAATGGACGGTGCCGGGAAATACCGCAATATAGCCTGGCCGATTGTTCATTACAAACCGAACTACACGATTGAGGTGATTCGGTAGGCGTTTCCCTTTTACCCTCTCTTGCTATCCTGTTTTTCATTCGCCGTACCATGAGACGACTGTTGCGCATACTGCTATGCTTCGTTGCGGGGATTGCAGTTGTTTGCGCCCTCTTTATCGGCATCATGTGGAAACGGGAGTGGCAGCCGGCACCTGTTGAGACACTCTTCCGAGCCACTTCCGACATGCCATGCGACACTCTGCGCAGAGGGGACACCTTACGGGTCCTGTCGTGGAACATCGGATATGCGGGGCTCGGAGATGATATGGACTTTTTCTATGACGGGGGTACGCGGATGCGCACCTCAGTCGAACGGACACGTGAAAACCTGGCCCAAATCATCGCTTTTATCCGACAACAGGCAGACTCCCTGCATCTGGATATGATACTGCTTCAGGAGGTCGATTTCGACTCCCATCGGAGCTACGGCATCCACGAATACGACTCTCTAAAAAAGGCTTTGCCGGGCTATGAAGGATGGTCTGCGTGGAACTACGTTTCGGACTTTGTCCCTATTCCGATAAGTTCACCGATGAGGCGGGTCAAGAGTGGCCTGGTCACTTTTTCACGGTGGCGTCCCGATGCAGCCATACGCTACGCCTACCCGGGAGGATTCGCTTTCCCCGTGCGGCTCTTTAACCTGAAACGGTGCCTGCTGAGCCTGGAAATTCCGGTATGGGACACGACAGGAAAGGTGCAGTGGGCATACATTAACAACACTCACAATACCGCTTACGATACGGGGAATATGCGAAGCGGCGAGATGGCTTTTCTGAACCGTTTTCTGCACGGGAAGAGATATTCCCTGACGATGGGAGACTGGAACAGCAATCCACCGGGCTACACGCCCAGTCAGGCGGCTGTGGAAGACCCTCACTTCAGCCCGTTGCAAATCGAGCGGGAGGATTTTTCGTCCGACCTGATTTTTGTTTACGACCCGACCACTCCTTCAACGCGATACGGATATGAGCCTTATGACCGTGCCACGACAACCACAACACTGCTCGATTTCGGGCTGTGCGGACCGGGAATAGAGCCCGTAGCCTTCGAAACGGTGGATTTGGGTTTCCGCCACAGCGACCATAACCCGATTATTGGCCTCTTTGTCATTCGGTAAGCATCTGTTCCACTCCCCACACATCGCGTAGAGGGTATCTGTTAGTTCCCCTGTTTCTCGCTTTGCTGTTCCGCTTGCGGTTTCACCCGCTTCGATTTCGCCTTTTTCGCTTTGGGCTCAGCTACCTTTTCTTCATCAGGCTTTTCCGCATCCGACAACGGTTGCAACATCGCCCTCACTCCCGTAATAAAGGTCATCGGATGCGACGGGTTGCCCGGCACATAGAGATCCGGCTTATGTACCTCGAAAAAGGCACGGTTCACCGCCGGTGAGTCGGCAAACAATCCGCCCGAGATGGCATCCGTCCCTACCACTATCAATACCTTCGGTTCAGGAACTGCCTGCCAGGTGCTCTCCAGTTCACGCGCCATATTCGCCGTCACAGGTCCCGTCACCACTACCCCGTCGGCATGGCGCGGCGACGCCGTAAAACCAATTCCGTAACGTCCCATGTCGAAATTGACGTTCCCGGCGGCGCCAAGCTCCATTTCGCAACTATTGTCTCCTCCGGCCGACACCTCACGCAGATGCAGCGCACGGCCAAAGAGGCGTTTAATCTCAGGTCGCACGGCCTGTTGGTCAAACGACCACTCGGGCGCATCCCCTTCGGTCACCACCAACCCTTCTCGCGTGGGGGAAGCCAGCCGATAGTCATTCGTAAAGCGCACATGGTTCGGATAGCGCGCGGCACACTCCCCGCAGAACAGGCACCGCCCCATATCGAGTTTCAACCGCCCGTCATACGCGATTGCTCCGGTAGGACACAGGCTGCAAAGTTCCGTCGCCGCAGCCGGAGAGAGGCCGTTAGAGCGGAGTACGGGACGTCCGCGAAACTCGTCGCAGAGTTTCACGCGGTCCAGGTGTCGGATGTATTGTGTTCCGTGCTGCAGGAGCACTTTCAGTCTGGTCAGTAACATAGTCGAATTCGTTCAAATGGGAATACCCTAAACTTCCGTATTTTCTCGGCCCGCGCCCCCTCGGTAGTTCCGCTGCCCGGCACAGAGCCGAAGTAGAAAAGCATGGATACCAACTACGGATTACAAGTCATGCCCGCAATAGGAGAGGTTGAAGCTTTTGTTGCTCACCGGGAAATCCGAAATCTGCGCCCCCCGCACCGAGAGGGCAAGCATCATCCAGTTGTGGAGTGAGGGGTCGTAGACCTTATAAGCCGCCATTTTCCCCTCTGTATCCGTCAGCGCCACGTGGCATATTTCGCCCCGCCACCCCTCCACCAGCGAGAAGAGCAAGGCTTCGGCAGGCATCGGGCGCGAGTAATCGGGTGCGGGATAGGCCTCGAACCATCGTCCGGCCAACTCCTTGCAACCGGCCATAATCATTGTATAGGAGACCTCCGCCTCGCGCAGCCGCATTTTGAGCCGTGCCAGCAAATCTCCATGGGTTCCGTCCTGTTCGGCATCGATAACCACGGGTTCAAAACCGCTCAAAGGATAGCAGTTAAAAGTCTGTCGCACATCGCGCATCACGCCTGCCATCCGTGCAGCCGGCCCAACAGCCCCCACCCGCAGCGCCTGCCGACGGGTAACGGGACAGATACCCTCCAAACGTGCCAGTACGGAGGGTGTCGAGAGGAGGTCACGCCCCACGGTACGATAACGTTCCATCACCTCCGTGAGTGTGGTTTCAATGTGTTTGGCCCGTTCGAGGGTCAGTCGGTGGTGTGCGCCGAAGGGACGCACCAGCCCCTTGCCGAAACGGTTTCCGCACCACTGCTGCATGGCGTTGATAACCAGTGTCCGCAACGCTTCGCACGCCACGTGGCCTGTCTGATAGCCCATGTCCATGCAAAGTGCCGCCGTATCGCCGATATGCACCGCCATGCGTTCCATTTCGAGAGCCACGGCCCGTTCGCACCGAATCACGTCACGCCCCGTCCACTCCTCGGCTGCGGCTCCCGCCTCCAGGATACCCGCCACCGCAGTCGCATGGCCCACCACCGTATCCCCGGCAATGCTTTCGCCCAACAGTATCTGTTTCAAGCGATTGTCCGTTCCGGCCATCAATGCCTCTACCCCGCGATGCTGGTACCCCAGAGCAATCTCCAGATGCACGATACGCTCGCCGTCACACAGGAAACGGAACGCTCCCGGCTCAATAATTCCCGCATGCACGGGCCCGACCTGCACCTCATGCAGGTCGCGGCTCTCCATGGCATAAAAGGGATAGGTATCTATCGAGTCGTCACGATGGTGTCGGTTGAACGGGTACCGCAACGGCTTGTCCCACGGCGAATCGGTAAAACGTATGCCGTAGAGTTCGGTGATTTCGCGTTCGTAGACGTGCAGGGCGGGAATTTCCCGAGCCAGCGAGGGCGGAAACTCCTCCCGGTAGTAGTCCAGTTCATATCCTCCGGCCAGCACATCGCGCTCTGCGTCGCGTGCCACCAGGGCATAACAGAGGAGGCCGCCTTCCCCCTTTTCGCGAACGGCAAAGTAAGCCACACAGCGATTGTTCGGATTGGGCGTACCATCCGGCAGCAACAAGAGCGCCCGCATATCAGCAGCAAACGCCGCATAGGGTAGCATCGGTATTTGAGTCAGCGGTATGGTTCCGACCCCGGCCGTTTCAGCCGGAGAAGCAGCATACCAGCGGTCCAGTGTATTTTGTTCCATCATCAGTAAACCATCGAATCAATGAGGGTTCGGAGTTGCGGCGCCTGCCACACTCCGGCCGCAAAGGTGAGCAGCACCAGCAGGAGCAGGATAATCGAGAGCCAGGTATTTTTAGCGGCCATATTGAGGTTGGTCAGGTCGGCAGGACGGGAGAGGAGCGGCAGTATTTTGGCACAGAGCCAATAGATGATTGCCACCAGCATGAGCCCCACGAGCAGGAGGAGCCACCAGAGACCGTCGGTCAGGAGCCCTGTAAAAATGAGGTATTCGGTTCGGAAGAGCACCGACGGCGGCATGGCGATGAGCGCAATCAGGCAGCAGACCATCACGAGCGCCCCGAGCGGGTCAACGCGGAAATAGCCCCCGTTTCGCGGCACTTTGTAGCTGCCGTAGATTTTTCCGATGACGCTGATTTGGAGCATAAAAGAGCCTTTAATAAGGGTATGTGCCAGCGAATGGAGCACGGCCGCCCACACCCCGAGGCCTCCAATACCGAGTCCGAGCATCATCAGGCCGCTGTTTTCGACCGTTGAGTAGGAGGCGAGGCGTTTGACGTTTTTGGTACGTCCGAGGTAGACCGCCGCCATCAGCAACGACAGTGCCCCGACCAGCAAGAGGACATGTCCCGTCCAGGAGGCCAACTCGGCAGAAGCCTGCATCACTTTCCACACGCGGAAGAGTGCCACAAAGCCCCCCCCCACCAGAGCTGAAGAGATAAAGGCCGAAGCAGGTGTCGGAGCGCTGTGGTTGGCATCGACACCCACGGTACATAATGGGAAGACCTCGATTTTCGAGCTGTATCCGACCAGAATAAAGAGGAAGGCCAGTTTCACATAGAGCATGTTTCCGGCTCCGGAGGAGATAGCCTGCGCAAGGGCAGTGTATGAGAGTCGGCTTATCCCTTCGCTGCCGGTCGTGACGGTACTCAACAGCAGCACTCCGAGGTATGCCACGGCAATCCCCACTGAACTGACAAACACATATTTCCACGTTGCTTCGAGACTGCGCAGGGTGCGCCGGTGGTAGGTAAGCCCCGCCGCTGCCAGCGTGGTGGCCTCGAGGAAAATCCAGGTCACCGTCAGGTCGTTCGCGAAATAGACCCCCGTCAGAGCCACATTCAGTGCGATAAAGGAAATCAGGTATATCTTACACTCCCGAAGAGTTTCGTTGTCGAGGTAACGTGCACTTTGCCAGCAGGCTATCCACCCGATGAGCGCCATGAGGACGTAGTACGTGACGCCCATCGTGTCGAGGGTGAAGTAGGTCATCGTGGTGATACCACGGTTCAGCACGGCCCATGTAGCAAAGGCGACCTGCACCACGAAGAAGAGTTGGGCGAAAAAGAGCACATAGGCACGTCGTTTCGCCAGACTGACGAAGAGCGTGGTGACAAGTGCGACTATCAGCAGGTTGATAAGCATAGCGGACAGAGGAATCAGTCTTTAATGGAGGATAGTTTTTCGTTGTCGAGGTTGGGGAGTCTGTCTCCGATTTTGGAGAGGAAGAGTCCAAGCATCAGGACACCCATCAGGATATCGAGCAGGATACCGACATTGACGAGCATGGGGAGTTCGGCCCCGACGGCGAGCGAGAAGAGGAAGACGGCATTTTCGATAATCAGGAATCCCACCAGATGTGAGAAAATCCGTTGCCGCGTGGTGATGAGCAGCAGCCCCGCCAACAGCCCGAAGAGCGATACCCCAAAGAAGAGGGTTCCGGTTTTCGAGTCGTTCACCCAGTGGGTAATCGAGAGGCTGGCGACCAGCGCCGCCACCGACAGCAGTATCGAAACGAAAGCCGACATGGATTTCCGGCTCACGCGATTGATTTTGGTATTTCGGATAATGCGGAACAGGAGGTAGGGCACCAGAATCCCTTTACAGAGGAGGGTTTCGGCCACCACAAAGATTTTCGCGCCCCAGCTTTCGCCGGGTCCCAGTTGCATCAGGGCAATGCCCATCAGGAGCCACCCCTGTAACCCGACCAGCCAGGCATAGTGGCGGAAACGCTCGGTCACGGCCAGATAGAGCAGCGACACGGCATAGATAATAATGAAAAGCAGTAACATACGCAGTAAATATCTTTTTTAGCGTTTCGGGAGCGGGGCCACTCCTCCATCCCCCTCCGCAACACCCCCTCTTCGCCCCCTTCACAATATCCCCTCACAAATTCTTTTCCCTGTTAAGGCCGCAGCAGACTACCCTACACTCCGCTGGTCATCAGCACAAAGGCCACCGCAAATCCCAACAGCCCGATGGCCGAGACCGTCACCAGGTAGGTTGCGTTTTTGGTCATGCGGTTACGGGCCGTGAACGACTCGACAAGCCCGATAATCACGCCGTAGAGTGCCAGCGCCACCAGGGCCCACCCCACCAGCATCCATCCCGTTGTCCGGGCCGGAATCACGGCATTGACCGCCAGCAGTCCCCAGATGGAGAGTTTGAGCCACCCGGCGACATGGACAAAGGCCAGGTCCACGCCCGAGAGGTCGAGCACCATTGCTTCGTGCACCATGGTGAGTTCCAGGTGTGTTCTGGGGTCATCGACCGGGAGCCGTCCGTTTTCGACCAGTGCCACATTCAGGAAACCGTAGGCCAGGATGAGCGACAGCATCAGCAGATTGACCGACATGTTGTCGAACTTGGCGAAGATGGTCGTGAAGGAGCCGTAGCCCGTCACCAGCGCCAGGGTTCCGAGCAGCAGGAAGAAGCAGGGTTCGACCAGCATGGAGAAGAGCACCTCACGGGCCGAGCCCATGCCTTGGAAGCTGCTGCCGCTCTCGAGAGCTGCGAGCACCAGCACCAGTTTCCCAAACGCGAGCAGGTAGGCAAAGAGGATAAAATCCCCGTTAAAGCTCACCAGCGCAGGGAATACCCCCAATGGAATCAGCAGCGCGGCCCCCAGCGTCGAGGCGAGATAGAGAGCCGGCGCCACCTGGGTCAGCAGCGTGGACGAGGTGCTGTAAATTTCCCCTTTGCGGAGCAGTACGCCGACCGAAAGCAGCGGTTGGAAAAAGGGCACGCCCGTGCGCCCGGCCAACCGTGCACGGGTTTTGTTGATAACCCCTTTGAGGCAGAGCGCCCCGACCAGTATCAGGATGAATGGAATCATAGTCGTTAATCGTCATTACAACGCCCCGCAGAGCGACAGAATCAGAATCAGCACCAGCAGCAACAGGGCGTGGAGCACATAGTGGTTTGTTTTCCCGGTTTGGAAGAGTGCCAGTCGTGCTGTCCATCGGCGCAGCAGCAGGGCAAACCAGTGGGTCACGGCACGCGCCGTCGAGTCCCGTTCTTCGGTGGCAAAGGTGTGTCGTGTGGGGAAGAGTTCCTCGTCGTCCAGTTCATGCACCAGCCGTTCGGCTCCGCGTTCGCCCATCATGGTTTGGAGTTCGCGGTTGTAGGAGGATGCCGTATATTGCATTCGTTTCGTGGGGACGGTAAAGGCGCATCCCCATGTCGGGCGGCGCAGGGGTCGCAGGGCTGCCCGTCGGTTGAGTCGCAGTTTGAGGTAGTACAGTCCTCCCGTTACGGCAGCCACGCCGAGCATCACCCACTCAACCGCGAACATCGTATCGATAATCGGTTGGGCATAGTACCGTGCCCCGAAGAGGGCATCGGCATTTTCGAGCACCATATAGGGATAGAGCACGGGTCCGACCAAAATTCCGGCCAGCGGGAGTACCTGCGCCAGGAGCATCAGCAGAGGGACCTCCCGGGCATCGCGTGCGGCGCAGCTGCGCGGGTTCCCCAGGAACGAGATACCAAAAGCCTTGGTGAAGGTCATGAGGGTCAGTCCCCCCACCAACGCCAGCACCACAATCCCCACCACAGCCACCACTACCCCATTCCCCCGCGTCACGGCGCCAAAGAAACCGTCATAGAGCACAAATTCCGACGTAAAGCCCATCAGCGCAGGAACGGTACAGATGGCCATCGTCGCCACCAGAAAGAGCGTACCCGTCAGGGGCATCCGTCGGAGCAGCCCCCCCAGTCGGTTCATGTCGCGGTGGTGCGTAGCGGCCACCACCGAGCCGGCACCCAGAAAGAGCATCGTTTTGTAGTGGGCATGCCCCAGCACATGGAGGAGCGCCCCCCCGAAACCGGCATAGGTAATAAAGTCGCTGTTCAGGGCGCGTCCGACCATTCCGAATCCGATGCCGAGACAGATGATACCGATATTTTCAATCGAGGAGTACGCAAGCAGGCGTTTGAGGTCGCTTTGGACGGCAGCGCGTGCAATGCCGAAGAGAGCCGTCACGGCGCCCAGGGCAAAAACAACGAGCCCCATTGCCATCAGCGCCTCCTGAGGGAGTGCCAGTGCCGCCCGCACAATCCCGTAAATCCCCATTTTAATCATTACGCCCGACATGAGCGCCGAGACATGCGACGGTGCAGCCGGGTGGGCCACCGGCAGCCACATGTGGAGCGGGAATATCCCTGCCTTGATGCCGAATCCGACCAGGAAGAGCAGGAAGAGGGGGACGGTCATCCCCTGTCCCGAGAAAAAGGCGGGTTCCGCCCCTGAAGCGGCAAAAGCGCCGAGCAGGAGGAAGAAGCCGATGTGCATCA
This sequence comes from Candidatus Rikenella faecigallinarum, assembly GCA_019113395.1. Classification (GTDB taxonomy): domain Bacteria; phylum Bacteroidota; class Bacteroidia; order Bacteroidales; family Rikenellaceae; genus Rikenella; species Rikenella faecigallinarum. The sequence goes on from DXHL01000016.1 coordinate 24,607, forward strand.
GGACGAGATAGCCCACCGCAGCGTGAAGCACCTCTTTGTGCTGGGCATCGAACATGACCAGCACAAAGGAGCTGAGGGTCATCAGTTCCCACCAGAAGAGGAAGGGGTATGTTTCAGTGGCGCACACCACGCCAATCATCGAATAGAAAAGCGCCACGAGAGCCGTAAAGTGGATACCGACCTGCGTGGAGCTTTTCCCTCGAGCATGTTCGGGCATGTAGTCAATGGCGTAGAGGGCACAGGCCACGCCCGTCACGGCCACGGCCAGCACAAAGAGGCCCCCGAGGGCATCGAGTCCGGGGAGCCACTGAGCGGAGCCGGTCACCGCCTCGGGCAGGACGACAGCCGTTGTGGCGGCAACCGCTGCCACAACGGCTCCCACCGCAATAATGACGGCCGCAATGATGGCCTTCACGCGGGTTGTGCGCCCGGCAAAGACCAACACCGACCCCAAAATCAAATAAGGAAATATCGTTGCAATATCCATAAGTCCGTCTTTATGCTGAATAAGTCTATCGGTTCGTTTGTCCGGTCATTCGGAAGTATTTGTCGAGCACGAGCAGCGAGACGAGTCGTTCGCGCCGTGCGTCTCGGAACTGTGCCACATAGTCGTGTGCATGGCGTACAATGGCCTCGGCCTCCTCGGGGTGAGCCGAGTAGTAGGCCACCTTTTCGGGCAGGTCGGCATAGTCTTCGCGAATCTCCACATAGTGGTAGTCGGGCCGCAGGGTACCCTCCATAAACCAGGTTTCATACCGAGGGCGGGGCATCACCGCGAGCGAGTTGGAAGACATGACCCACTTCAGGTTGCTCGCCACGTCGTTGCCTTCGAGCGCGAGGATAAACTGGTATTGGAGGTGGTCCCAGAGGGATATTTTGGGACGGAGCCACTCCTGCGGAAAATCATTGCCCGAAGGAATAATGCCGCAGTCACAGACCGCCGACCCGTAATATTGCTCCATAAAACGCACCCGATGGGGTTTGTTTCCGATATGCCCCCGAAAGATGGCTTGCGGGCGTTTCTTTCGGAAGGGAATCGTGTCGTTCAGAAAGGTGAAGTGGCGCACCTTGTCGAGGTTCAGCAGGACCGCATTGGCCGTATCGCCAGCAATGGGGCGGCTTTTGACAATCGAGGGAGAGTCGGGAACCCACGTCACGTCCCCAAAGCAGTATCCGCAACGCAACGAGGGGTCGAACCAACGCGTATATTGCCGCGTGTCGTAGTAGTAGACCGAAGGTCCCATGTCCCGCGAAAATTCGCCCAGCCTCAACGCCGTCTCGGGCAGCGGTGTCACGTTTTCCAGCCGGCAATAGTAATCGACCCGCTGCCGGATGTAGTTTTCGTCGGCTCGTCCCTCCACGGAGGCCAGCACACGGGGCAAGCGCCGTCGGCACCACCCTACGGGCAGCCACTCACGCCCTGCCGCCCGCAGGTAGTACGCCAGTTTATTGTTTTTTCCCGAGCCGAAGTGCATATCCCCGTATCGACAATGTGTTTTACATGAATTTATCGTACCAGCGCAGCCATGGCGGCGGCCATCACCCCGGCCGTTTCGGTTCGGAGCCGGCTCTCGCCCAAGGTCACAGGCTGGAACCCGCAACCGCGTGCCAAGGCAATCTCCTCGGGCGAAAAATCGCCCTCGGGTCCAATCAGCACACAATACTCCCGCTCGTCCCCCTGTGCCGCTTCACACATCGCTTCAAAGAGCTCCACCCGCTCCTCGAGCGGCGTTCCCTCGTCACAATAGGCCACATACCGCCTCTTCGGCAGCCCTTCTGCCCCGGCCAAAAACGCCCGTAACGGCGTCAATTCATCCAGTTGCGGCACATAGGCCTTCAGGGACTGCTTCACCGCACTCAGCACCACCTTTTCGCCTCTGTCGCGTCGCAACACCTTGCGTTCGGAGTGGTCACAGAGAATCGGCGTAATGCGGTCGATACCGATTTCGGTCGCCTTTTCGAGAAACCACTCGTAACGGTCGGCATTTTTGGTCGGTGCAATCGCCACATGCAACCGACAGGGCCGCTGCCCGTAATTTTCCGTCCGAGAGAGGATACGCACCTGACAGGCTTTGGCCGTACTGCCCTCCATCACCTCCGCTTCACACCACAGACCCGCTCCGTTTGTCAGTTTTACCCGTTCGCCTGCCCGCAGCCGCAACACCCCCACCGCATGGCGAGACTCCTCCGCGTCCAATACGTAAAGAGGCGCTTCGGAGAGGTCCGGTGTGTAGAAAAGATGCATGGCGGTTGGGGCAAATCCAAAAATTATGTCGTATTTTTACGCGGTATATTACGCGTCTATTATTGGTCAAAAGTACAACTTAAACCCCATAAAACCCAAAAAAAGTGAATCGACTTACCCTGTCTGCCGTATGTGTGGCGGCTCTGGCCACAGCCTGCACCAGCGGAACGAAAGACTCTCCGAATCCGTTTTTCAGCGCCTGGGACACTCCGTTCGGTGTTCCTCCTTTCGAAAAAATCCTGCCGGAACACTATCTGCCGGCTTTTCAGGAGGGAATGGCCCGCGAGAAGGCCGAAATCGAAGCCATCGTCACCAACCCCGATGCTCCCACCTTTGAGAATACCATTCTGGCCTACGACAACAGCGGTGAGATGCTGACCCGCGTCTCGTCCGTATTCGGTTGCGTGACAGGGACCGACATGACCCCGGAGCTGGAGGCCATTCAGAGCGAGGTGTCACCGCTGCTGACCCGCCACAACAGCGACATCAGCCTCGACCCGCGCCTTTTTGCCCGCGTCAAGGCGGTGTACGAAGGGCGCGACACCCTGTGTGCCGACAGCCTGCAACGGCGGCTGACCGAAAAGATGTACCGCAATTTTGTGCGGAGCGGTGCCGAGCTGTCAGCCGAGGACCAGGCCAAACTGCGCTCGGTGGACGAGCAGTTGTCGCTGCTCTCGATACGCTTCGGACGCAACCTGCGGGGCGACAACGGCGATTTTGTCCTCCTTATTGACAATCAGGACGATTTGGCAGGTCTTCCCCAGAGTTCCGTGGATGCCGCCGCCCAGGAGGCCGCACGGCGCGGCCACGAAGGTCAGTGGGCCTTCACCCTCGACAAACCGAGCCTTATCCCCTTCCTGCAGTATGCCGAAAACCGCGACCTGCGGCAGCAACTCTACGAAGGTTACCTGACCCGCTGCAACCACGGCGACGAACGTGACAACAAGGCCATCATCGACTCCATTGCCAACCTGCGTCTGCAACGGGCCAATCTGCTGGGATACCCGACCCATGCGGCATACGTGCTGGAGCGGCAAATGGCCAAGAGTCCCGAAGCGGTCTATGCACTGCTGACCGAACTGTGGACTCCCGCCCTGGAACGTGCCCGCGGCGAACTGACCGAAATGCAGGCCATCAAGCTGGCCGAGACCGGCGACAGCTCGTTCGCCAGCTGGGACTGGTGGTTCTATGCCGAGAAACTGCGCAAAGCCAAATACGACCTCAACGAAGAGGAGTTGCGTCCCTATTTTTCTCTGGACAGCGTCCGCAAAGGGGTCTTCGGACTGGCCAACAAGTTATACGGCATTACGTTCCGTGAACTGACCGACATCCCGAAATATAACCCGGAGAATCGGGTTTTTGAGGTGATTGACAGCGATGACACCACCTCACTCGGGGTGCTGTACCTCGATTTCCACCCGCGTGCAGGAAAACGGGTCGGTGCCTGGTGCACGACTTTCCGCAGCCAGTCTTTCGACTCCACCGGGGCACGCGTAGCACCGATTGTATCGATTGTCTGCAACTTCACGGCTCCGACCGGCAATACCCCTGCCCTGCTGACCCTCGACGAAACGGCCACCTTCTTCCATGAGTTCGGCCACGGACTCCACCAACTCTTCTCGATGGTACCCTATCGGGGTCTTAAAGGTGTGGAACGCGACTTTGTGGAACTGCCCTCACAGGTGATGGAAAATTGGGCACTGGAACCCGAAATGCTCTCCTTCTATGCCCACCACTACCAAACGGGGGCACCGCTGCCGACCGAAACGGTCGAAAAGATTCGCAACAGCGCCCTTTTCAATCAGGGTTTTGAATCGGTCGAATATCTGGCCGCATCGTTGCTGGACATGGACTACCATACACTGGCTCAGGCACAGCAAATCGATGTCGAAGATTTCGAACAACAAGCCATGGCAGTCGTTGGACTGATGCCACAAATTGAGCCTCGATACAAATCGACCTACTTTCAACACATTTTCAGCGGCGGTTACTCGTCGGGCTATTACAGTTATATCTGGTCTGAAGTGCTGGATGCGGATGCTTTCCACGCCTTTGTGGAGTCAGGCAACTTATTCGACCCGCAGACCTCCTCACGTTTCCGTACGCTGCTCAGTCGTGGCGGGACAGCCGACGGCGATATCCTGTATCGCGAATTCCGCGGCAGCGACCCGTCGAAGGATGCGTTGCTGGAGCGTCGCGGTCTGAAGTAGGCATCTGTTATCATATACCAAAACTATTTCGGGGCAGTGTCAGGGATGTCACTGCCCTTTTTGTTTCGTTTATGTCCCGCAAGGACTGTTTCCCGGGCGCCGACGGCAGCACGATACAACAAACAATAGGGTATAATGCCTCAACTATTCCAATATATGACACAAGTGGTAATACTCTGATTGAGGGAAGTGCGACAGGATTACGGATGGTAAATATTACGACAACCGGAGTGCTGAACGGGAATACCTCACAAGTATATGTCATTAAGCACCCATTGTCCTTTGTTTATAATCAGAATGAGCCATGGGATTGGTATACCAATATTGAGAGTTACCAGAATAATGCCTTGTGGGAAGAGAGAAAGAAAAGTACGTATGACCCGTGTCCTCAAGGTTGGAGAGTACCCCCAACTGCCTCCAAAACTTTTAAGGATTTTTTAAGTTTTACAGCTTCAGGTTCTGGTATAGATGTAGCGAATGGAATAAAATACAGCAATATAGCTTGGTTTTCGGTCGCCGGATATCGTCGGTATTCAGGTGGTACTTTAGGTAATGTGGGCTACCACGGTTATTATTGGTCAACTTCTTCCAATGAGACATGGTCCGAAGGTTTATATTTGAGTCTGAATGGGGTGACTCCAGGCTACCCTTCTTACGGTCGTGGATATGCTTTCCCCATTCGTTGCATACAGGAGTAGCATGAGGGAGGAATCGAAGGAGCGGGATAAGGGGAAGTAATCCGCAGGGGTATCCGTATAGGGGAAGAGGGGGAAGGCGCAGGGAGCAGCTCAGCCTCTCCCGGAGGGAAGCGAGCGCAAAGAGAAGATAAACCCCAAGCAAGGAAGCCATGACACGAGAAGGGTGTAAAGCTATGGTCTCAAACATAGGCAGAGCAAACTCCCTATGTCAGGCCGGAACCACCCCCGGTGGAGGCCTGCGCTAAGGCGCAATCCCCCACTGGTCCCGTCCTGAGAACGCTTTATGGTAAAACACAAATCGATTCGCGTGCCGAGCGGCAACTCACCCACCACGACAAATAAATTCAAAATTTTGGAATTATGCGGGAAAATAGAAATTAGACGTATATTTGTCTAAAAGGTTGGATACCCCAACTCTTGATAGCATACACTAACGGGATATCTTATTTTATATGAAACGAATTCTCTTTTGGGCTGCCATGAGCGCAGTCGTATGGGGTGTTGCACCCGTGCATGCACAAGGTACTGAGATTAAAGTCCAGGTAATCGATACCCTTTCATCCTCCATGCCGGAGGTATTGGCGGATACCAGTTATGCGGATACGGTGGTGAGCGATGATTATGAAGTCCGAAAAGTCGGATTCCCGCAAGACAACAGCACTGACAATAACAACGACATTGTAAAATTGCTCCAAGAGAGTTTCTCTTCGCATGTACAGCCCCCAAAACGGTGGAAATGGCATGGCGGCCACTGGGCAGGCATTGGGATTTATTACAGTGGGTTGGTGCGGGATATTGGACATCTGAGTTTGCCGGAGGGAGCCGAATACATGCGTCAGACTCCCGCCTCCATCGGGGTGAACATCAACTTTGCAGACCTTACTCTGGTGTCTAATCGCCATTTTGGCCTGATTACCGGGTTGGGATTGGAAATCAACAACTTCCGATTTGATGACAATGTGGGATTGAGGAACGAAAACGGATATATCCTGCCCGATTACAGCTATGACATGGCCGGCATCGAACTGAAGAAATCGAAACTGACCACCATGTACCTGAATATTCCGCTGCTGGTGGAGTTTCAGTTCGGGCGCTCGAAAGGGGGCAAGAAGTATCCGGCCTTTGTCAATTTCGGATTGGTCGGCGGACTGAGGCTGCACAGCCACACCAAAGTGCAGTATCGGGATACCAATGGAAACAAACAGACCGAAAAACAGTACGGCAACCTGAATCTGCGCAACTTCCATTATGGTGTCGAATGCAATGTGGGGTATAAGTGGATAGCTCTCTCGGCACGCTACTATCCGCAAAGCATTTTTACGGAGACTGGAGGACCTGAGGTGCAACAGGTAAACATCGGGTTATCGCTGATGTTTTAGTGACGGGGGTGGCTATCATGGAGGGCATAGACTCCGCTGCAGTGTCCCGACCTACGACGACCGAAGGGGTGTGGACCGAATGGGAAACCCCGCTCGGGCGGATGCGGGCTGCTGCTGCGGATGACGGAGTGGTGTTTTGTGACTTTTGCGACTCTCCGAAATTTGAAATTCACTGGAATCGTCTGTTGCGCTGTCTCTCTTCCGTGCGCTGGCACAAAGGCGAACACCCTTTTCTGACACAAATAAGCACCGAAATGAGCGCCTATTTGACAGGGACGAGGCGACAGTTTGACGTTCCGTTAGCCCCACCGGGAACCCCTTTTCAGCAGGAGGTGTGGCATCTCCTGCTGAAAATTCCCTATGGAGAGACCTGCTCCTATGCTGCTCTGGCGAAACGGATGGGACACGCACGTGCCGTGCGGGCCGTGGCGGGAGCCAATGCCTGGAACCCCGTTCTGGTGGCCATTCCCTGCCACCGCGTAGTGGCTGCGGATGGGACCTTGGGCGGCTACAGTGCAGGCCTCGAACGCAAAGCCCAACTCTTGGCACTCGAACGGAAATTCATGCTATAAATTCGACGGGAAATATCGTATATTTGCACATCCATAACGCCCGCCGACAGTTGGTGTGACGGTGCGTGACGAGCGATATGCCCCTGCTGACATTTTTCTGCGCATGAACGAACTGATTGCCTCCTATCCGCCTTATCAAATTGCCCTGATTGCCGTATTGATTTTCTGTACACTGGTCCAGTGGATTTATTGGATGCGATACAGTCGGGTGGCTACCCATCGGCACAGCCTGCGGGAACCCGAAGGGGCTGCCACGCCGCCCGTGTCGGTGGTGGTGGTCGTGGCCGATGACCCCGAGTATGTCACGGAACACCTGCCCAAACTGCTGACACAAAATCACCCCAACTATGAAGTGGTCGTGGTGGACGACAGCAGCGAAACCAGCTTGACCGATGAGCTGCAAATGATGCAGGCTCGCTATCCCCACCTGCGCTTTACGACCATCAAGGCCGACCCCATCTTTCGGCACAGCCGTAAGCTGGCGCTGACGGTGGGCATTAAGGCTGCCCGATATGAAAATATTATCTTTACCGATGCCGATGCCGTACCATCGTCCGAAAAGTGGCTCTCGATTATGGCCCGCGGCTTCAACGGCGGACAACTGGTGATTGGATACACCGGGATTGAACGAAAACCGGGACTGGTCAATAAAATCATCCGATGCCAGCGGCTTACCGGCTCGATACGCTACCTCAATGCCGCTATTCGGGGACACGTCTACCGCGGAATCTACAACAACATCGGATACACCAAACGGCTCTTCTTCGGCAACAAAGGATACACCCACCTGCGGATGACGGTCGGCGAGGATGACCTCTTTGTACAAAAAGTGGCTCCGGTGTGTGCCCGGCGAACCAGCGTGATGCTCAACCCGTCGGCAGCCATGCGGCAGTTCCAATGGGGCGGGCTGCGGTGGTGGCGCGCCGAACGGCGCTATCGCAGTGCTGCTTTCGACCTCTATCCCTGGCGCGTGCGGCTCAGTGTCAGTGGGGAACTCCTGTCCCGTGCGTTGGTGACGGCCACCACCATTGCCCTGCTGGTACTCCTGCCGCCGATACTGTGGATAGTTGCCGCGGGGCTCTTTGTGCTGCGCGAAGTGGTCATGGCTATGACCGTTAGAATGGTGGCACGAAGAGTCGGTGAACGAAAATTGATGTGGGTCTATCTTCTCCACGACCTGTATGCGCCGCTCGGAGAACTCTTCCTGTGGATAGGGCGTAAACTAAGACCCAGCCAGAGACTATGGATATAACCCCTCAGAAACTGACTGACCAGGAACTTGTCGAACAGACCCTCGCCGGAAACACCATCTGCTACGAGACGCTCTTCGACCGATACCGTCATCCGTTGTATGCGGCCATTGTGAGCCGTTGCGGCGACGAACAGGACGCGGGGGATATTATTCAGGAAACCTACGTCAAGGCCTATTTCAATTTGCCGCGATACAACGCCGACTATACCTTTGGCCAGTGGGTCTATACGATTGCGCGGAACCTCTTTATCGACTATGCGCGGCGCAAACGCTCGGCCGGGAGTACGGTCTCCATCGACAGCAACACAACGGGCGAGATGATTAACCCGGCCTGCGACATGCCCAATCCCGAGGAGCGGATTATCTCCCGTCAGCGCAGCAGCCTGCTGGACAATCTGCTGGAAGAGTTGCCCGCGCACTACCGCACCATGATTCAGTTGCGGTTTATCAAAGAGTACTCCTACGAGGAGATTGCCGAACAACTGGGGATGCCCATCGGGACGGTCAAAACACAGATTCATCGGGCGCGGGAGAGGTTGTGTCGGCTGATTACGGCCCGACAGTTGTTGTAATCTTTTACTCGGAGAGCCATTCGACATGGAACTGATAAACAAATATTTTCCGAACCTGACGCCCCGACAGCGGGAGCAGTTTGCCGCGATGCCGGAGCTCTATCGGGAGTGGAATGCCAAAATCAACGTCATCTCGCGCAAGGACATTGACCGGGTGGAGGAGCACCATATATTGCATTCGCTGGCGATAGCTCAAACGGGGTTAATCGTGTCGGGCGAGACGGTGCTGGACGTGGGGTGCGGCGGGGGATTCCCTGGGATTCCGCTGGCGGTTTACTATCCCGAGGTGCAGTTTACGCTGGTGGACAGCATCGGCAAGAAAATCCGTGTGGTGCAGGAGGTAGCCGAAGCGCTGGGACTGACCAACGTACGTGCCGAACACTGCCGCGTCGAGGCGCTCGACGGCGGCAAAAGTCGCTTTGACTGGGTGGTGAGCCGCGCCGTGACCGACCTGAAGACCTTTGTGGGATGGACCTGGGGGCGGACAACGTACGGGATTATCTATCTCAAGGGGGGCGACCTCGAGGCCGAAATCGAGCAGGCGGGGAGACACACCGAGCAGCTGCCCGTTTCGACCTGGTTCGACGAGGAATTTTTTGCAACCAAAAAGGTGTTGGTGCTGCCCAAATAATCTCTTTTTAGGCGGTCGGTAGTCTCTTCCCTGTATGGGTAAGTATTCCCATTCCTCCAAAGATACCTCAAAAATAATAGCACGCGGGGCCTTCGCCGATAATCGGCGAAGGCCCCGCGCTGTTTCGTCAAACCCGACTGACCCTAATCGCTGTCAATCTCATCCTCGGGCAACGGCAACTCGTACTTCGTGTCGATAATCTCCTTGTCGGTAAAGAAGAACGATGCTTCCCAAGCCGCATTCTCGTCACTGTCCGAAGCATGAATCGCATTGCGCGTCTTCGACGCAGCAAACTTCTTGCGAATGGTTCCTTCGGCCGCCAACTCGGGATTGGTCTTGCCAATCAGTTCGCGGAACTCGGCCACAGCATCCTGAGCCCCCTCTTTTTCGAGCACGGCAGCCACAATCGGCCCCGAGGTCATAAACAGATAGAGGTTGCGGAAAAACGGCCGACCCTTGTGTACATAGTAGAATTTTTCGGCATCCGAACGACTCAGGTAGGTCATCTTCAGGGCAATAATCCGGAAGCCGGCCTTCTCAATCATCGTCAGAATCTCGCCGATGTGGTTCCCCCCGACCGAATCGGGTTTTATAATGGTAAATGTGCGCTGTCCCATACGGTTCGCTTTGAATGGTGATTATTATTGGTTAAAGGTAGCGGTTTTTTTTGACTCGGTGAAATTTTTATCCGAAAACACACCTCTCCGCTCCAAACCATGAGGACAACGCCTGCATGTGCGGTCCGTCCTGCCTATGCCTGTTCCAACTCTCCCCGTGCTGCCGTATACCCCTCCCACTTGGCCAGACACGCCGCAAAATCGGCCGGATACTCCGACTCGAAGTATATCTCCTGCCGCGTGGTCGGATGGACAAACCCTAGGCTCATGGCGTGCAGCCCGTGGCGGGGCATCACCGCAAAACAATTCTCGACAAACTGGCGGTATTTGCTGAAGGTTGTCCCCTTCAGAATACGGTCGCCTCCGTACCGTTCGTCATTGAAGAGCGGATGCCCGATGGACTCCATGTGTACCCGAATCTGATGGGTGCGCCCCGTCTCCAAACGGCACTCTACCAGCGTCACATATCCGAACCGTTTTAATACCCGATAATGGGTAACGGCATGTTTTCCAATCGGTCCGTCGGGCGGATAGACGGCCATCCGCATGCGGTCGCTCGTACTGCGGGCAATGTTCCCCACGATGGTTCCCTCGTCTTCCTCGAAATTGCCCCAAACCAGTGCATGATAAATGCGTCGTATCGTATGGTCGTAGAATTGACGGGCCAGAAAGGCATGCGCCCGCTCATTCTTGGCCACCACCAACAGCCCCGATGTGTTTTTGTCGATGCGGTGCACCAGTCCGGCCCGCATATCGCCCTGCTCAAACAGCGGCAATCCCTGCAAATGGTAGGTCAGGGCATTGACCAGCGTACCGGTATAATTTCCGTGTCCGGGGTGCACGACCATCCCCGCCTCCTTATTGACCACAATCAGGTCGTCATCTTCGTAGACAATATTCAGCGGAATATCCTCGGCAATAATCTCCAGTTCGCGCGGCGGGTAGGGCATCACGATGGAAATCTGGTCGAGCGGCTTTACCTTATAGCTGGATTTGGCAGGTTTCCCGTTGACCAGAATGTTTCCGGCATCGGCAGCCGCCTGAATGCGGTTGCGCGAGGTGTTCTCCAGCCGTGTGACCAAAAACTTATCCAGCCGCAACAACCCCTGTCCGCGGTCAGCCACGACACTGAAGTGCTCAAACAGTTCATCACCACTCTCTTCAGCCTCGTCCTCGACCAACTCGGGCTCTACGTATGTCGTTTCCTCAAAGCTCATCCGCACCCTCCTCTGCAGCCGTTTCTGCTTCCAACTCCTCTTCATCGACAGCATAACGGCGAGCCGCTGCATCCGACGTTCGAGACGATGTGGCTATCTTTTGTCTGTCTGCAGTCAGCCACAACGAAATACTCCCGCCATAATCGGTTCTACTCTGTTGGTTGGGGTCTTGTTTATAGACTCGTGCACTCTCTTTCTCATCGTCCTCGACATTGGAGTCATACCGTACACGTCCTACATTCAACCCCGCCTCCCACAAACGACTCTTGGCTTCGCGCAGGGTCATCCCAATCACCTTCGGAATACGGGGCAGCGGCGAGGAGTGATTCACTCCGACCACCAGCGTAATGGCTGAACCCAACTCCGCCTGCATGCGCGAATCACGGGTAATCGATTTCCCTTTGTACAACTCATCCAGCACGTTGTTTGTCGCCATGTCGGAACGGTAAACCAGTTTCTCAATCTCAAAACCTTTGGTCTCCAGCATGTTTTTGGCCTGCCGCAACGAATAGCCCGTCACGAACGGTATCATATCCGTCCGCGGTCTCGAAGCGTTCACTACCAAAAAAACTCTTCGCCCCGACTTGACACCCATTCCTGGCTTCGGACTCTGGTCCAGAATCATCCCGGGCTTCTGTTTGGGCATATACAGCGAGTCGATTATCTCCAACCGCAATTCATCTTTGGCAGCCATGGTTTCCGCTTCAGCTACCGTGTGTCCAATCATGGTCGGGACAATCAGTTTCTGTCCGTGCCGGGTGTATATGTTCAAACACAGATTGACAATAAAATACAGAATAATCCCCAAACACAAAGCCATCACGACATTGCGCCATATTACATGGGTCCGAATCGTGGTGTAAATTCGATTTAATATTTCACGCCATGACTGTTTCGGTTTGCGTTGCACAGGCTGTGTTCGTGGTCCTATCTGATTTCTTGGAGCCGCGGGACGTTGAGAACGCTGAGGTCTTTGAGGTGTTTGCATAATGCGCAAAGATATAATATTCTGAGCATTTTCGGTTATCAGCCCTGTGTTTTCTCAGCCTGTCAGTATGTCATATCGGTTTTATTTCAAAGAGTGTACCGAGATGAAATGTATGGCGTTAGCAATCTGCTTGATAACAATGTCGGAAGGTGCCGCTCGGCACTTGAGCCGACTTGTGTCTAAACCATACTTCGCAGGCTGCGAGCCGAGGTGCTGTCGGCCATCCCAACAGAAAAGAGTTCATTATAAAAAATGCGGTTGCACAGCAACCGTGTCAGGCCGGAACCATGGGGCTGCGGAGGCCTGGTGCCGCTGGACACTCCAGCCGAGCAGCCTCTACCCCTAAACTCCGCCGGCTTCGACCATAAAATTGTTCGAGAAAACGGTTTCGCCAGAAACCGTCAGCCCGCAGCCCCCCCCCGGCGAAGGGATGAAAGAGTGCCCGCCACGGCGTGCCCTCTCTTCCCTTCGCTGGCTGCGGGTACTGCCGGACACTCGAACCGAGTGGCACTCTTCTCGTGTCAGGGTTTCCTCGCTTGGGGTTTATCGGCTCTGTGCGCTCTCTTCCCTCCGGGAGAGCCTGAGCTGCTCCCTGCGCCTTCCCCCTATTCCCCTACACGGATACCCCTGCGGATTACTCCCCCTTATCCCGCTCCTTCGATTCCCCCATCACCCTACTCCTGCACGCAACGGACAGAAAAACCGGCAGCACGATTACTGATAGCACTTGGGTTAACACCGCTCATCCCTTCGTTCAAATACTTTGCGGAGGTACCATTGACAGAAACAGACCAATAATATCCATTACCACCTACGCCGCCCAATGTGCCATACAGAGAGCGGCGATACCCACCCGATGGAAACCAAGCCATAGAATTATACGTTCTTCCTGTAGCTACATTGATTCCTAAATCCGAAAGAATCATCGTGTTTACAGAAAAATCTCCGTAGGTAAGAGAAGCATCGGTCGGAACTCTCCACCTCTTTGGGCAGGGGTCGTATGCACTCTTATTAACTCCAGCCCCCCACAAAGCATCATTCTGATAAGTTTCGCTATTGACATACCAATCATTAGGACTTATCGAATTAAACACAAATGACAGTGGATTCTTGACAGCGTAAGCGAGTGTTGTGTTATCTACTCCAATCATGCTTGAAGTAAATTCTTCAATTTGCAATCCCATTGCACTTCCCTCAGTCAGCGTATTTCCGCTTGCTCCATATATTGAGATAGTTGTGGCAGTCCCATTTTCTTGTGTTATCGTGCTGCCGTCGGCACCCGGAAAACAGTCCTTGCGGCCCCACTGACCTATAAACCCACCAGGGACAACGAAAAACCTACATATACCCTATTTTCACCTCCTCCCATCTTGCGTATAACAAATATTCTTCCTACCTTTGCTCCGCATTTGCTTAAACCGCAAACGCAATTCCCTGTCAATTAAGAAAATACAACCATAACCATGAAAAGAACGTTCCAACCCTCGCAACGTAAACGCGTCAATAAACACGGATTCCGTGCTCGCATGGCTACCCCGAACGGACGACGCGTGCTGGCTGCTCGCCGTGCCAAAGGCCGCAAAAAACTGACCGTATCTGACGAATTCCGTCAGGCATAAATACGCCAACACTCGGTAAACCCGCCACACAACACCGAGCGCAGAAACTTTCTCTCTCAAGCCATCTTTTCCGCTTGGAAAAGATGGCTTTTTTGTATCTTTACTCTTACTATGACAGACCAAACATTGCATACACTACAACTGACACCTGAGGTGGAACGTATCACGCAGGCACTGCTCCAGCCTGACCAACCTCACAGACTCACCGACGAAGAGGCGCTGACACTGATGCGCGAAGCACCTGTAGCCCTGCTGGGCACCTTGGCCGTAGCACGCAAACGCGCCGTATCGGGACCAAACGTCTATTATAACCGCAATATCCATATCGAGCCGACCAATATTTGTGTATTCAAATGCCGCTTCTGCTCCTACCGCCGCTCGGCAGGCGAACCTGATGCCTGGTACTACAGTCTGGATGACGTGGAACGGCTGGCCGCCGAACGGGTCGGAGAACCGATTACCGAAGTGCACATTGTGGGCGGAGTGCATCCCAAACATGACCTGGAGTACTATTGCGAGATGATTCGGCGCGTGAAACGCGTCCTGCCGCATGTGGTAGTAAAAGCCTATACGGCCGTCGAATTGCACTACATTATCACGAAAGCAGGACTGACGCTGGAAGAGGGGTTGAAACGGTTGCAGGAGGCCGGAATGGGAGCCATCCCGGGAGGAGGAGCCGAGATTTTTGCTCCCGAGATTCGGGAACAGATATGCCCCGAAAAACCGACCGCCGAAGAGTGGCTGGCCACGCACGAAGCAGCGCATCGGCTGGGAATTTCGACCAACTGCACCATTTTGTACGGCCACATTGAGCAATACGAGCACCGCATAGACCACCTGCACCGTCTGCGGGAGTTGCAGGACCGCACACATGGATTCGATGCCTTTATTCCGCTGAAATACCGCAACCGCCACAACTCCATGTCGGCTATCGGAGAGGTATCGTTGCCCGAGGACATGAAGATGATGGCCATTTCGCGTCTTTATCTGGACAACATACCCCATATCAAGGCTTATTGGCCGATGTTGGGGATAAGCGCAACCGAGTTGGCTCTTTCGTTCGGAGCCGATGACATAGACGGGACCATTGACGACACCACGAAGATATATTCGATGGCAGGCGCCGAAGAGCAACGGCCGCGGCTGACGACCGAAAGGATGGAACAGTTGGTTCGTTCGGCCGGGTTTGAACCAGTGGAGCGGGATACCTACTATCATGCCGTGGTGCGCGACACGCTGTAATACCGCATAAAAAGCATATTGAACCCACACAACACTGCCATGAAAACAGCCATGATAACCGGCGCCACCTCAGGGATTGGCGAAGCCACTGCCCGCCGACTGGGCGCATTGGGATACCGACTGATAATCACCGGGCGGCGCAGCCACCGCCTCGAACAGGTCAAACGCTCGATAGAGGCGGAGTATGCTGTGGAGGTACTGGCTCTGAGCTTTGACGTTCGGGAACGGGATGCAGTGGAGAGAACATTAGGTAGCTTAAGCGAGGAGTGGACAAATATCGATGTGCTGGTGAACAATGCGGGTTTGGCTGCCGGGCTGGAACACATTGACGAGGGAGACCCGGACGATTGGGACCGCATGATAGATACCAATGTAAAGGGGCTGCTCTACGTGACGCGACAGGTAGCTCCGCTGATGGTAGCTCGACACACGGGACATATTATCAATATCGGGTCTATCGCCGGACGGGAAACGTATGAAAACGGGGCGGTGTATTGTGCGTCGAAACATGCGGTGAATGCCCTGTCGCAAGGGATGCGTATCGACCTGCTCAAGCACGGTATCAAGGTGAGCCAGATTCGCCCGGGAATGGTGAATACGGAGTTCTCGACCGTACGTTTTCATGGAGACCGAGAGCGTGCCGATGCCGTGTATACCGGGGTAACTCCTCTGACGGGCGATGATATTGCCCGCGTGATAGAGTGGCTGGTGAGTCTTCCGCCCCACATGAATATCAATGATATCGAGGTGATGCCCTCTCGTCAGGCGGATGCGTTCTATACGTGGCGCGACGAATGACCTCACGAAAACAGATAACTCAACCTAAACCTCACAACTATGAAAACACGAATTACCCTTCTGCTGCTGACCTTAGCCCTGCTGTTTCCTGCCACAACGGCCTGGGGTGCTGACGGTCCCTCCGCCTTTGCCAAACGGACCCAAAAGGAGATAATGGCCTATTTGCGCGATGCGGGCTATGCCCCTCAGATTGATGAAGATGGCGACATTCTGTTCACCTACCAGGAGCTGAAATGTTACATTTCGCTGGAAGACGGCGATGAAGGTGAACTATTTACAAAAACTTTTCTTCTTTTTTCGATACCAGAGGATATGACGGCCACGGACGAAGTTCTGCTCCGCGAGGCCATCAATAAAGCCAACGAAGAGTATCGGATGGTAAAGTGCTACTATACAGATACCCGAATTCTCTTCATGGTGGACAGTTGGATACGCAACGCGAGCGACTACACGAGTTTTTTCAAGCTCTACATGCGCGGTCTTCACTACGCCTCGAATGAGGTAATGTACGGGGAGGAGTAGGCGATAGTTTCATGCAGAGCGTGAATGATAGGCGCAGTCGCTAACGGCAGGCAGACTACGCCTTGTGTACTTATGCATAAATATCAGAAGCATCAGAGAGACTATGATTACTACCAAAGAAATTACCGTCTTGCTCCAGGAAGCAGGCTACAATGCTCAACACTGCAACGACTATTTTGTCCAGATGAGCACGGATAACCGCACATACATTATCAGCGTGCAAGAGACCGAAAGCGGTTTATCATACTGCAACATCTCCATCATATACAGCCCCAAGGGCATGCTCACCTCATTCGGCAGTACAGGTATCGTCAGTAGCGACATCCGCACAGCCCAAGATGCGGAAGAGTTGCTACAGGTTTACAATGATATCAATTATAAGAGTATCAACGTTAAGATTTGCAATGATTTAGAGGGCCAAAATACCACTAATCTTTCCTCAGGATTTTGGTTTAGTACGACAGAAGAATACCTGAGTTACTTCAACGCGTCGCTCGAGCAGTTGAACTCTGCCGCTGACGAAGTAGAGGAGAATCTTTTTAATGGCCAACCTTTTTGCCTCAGCATGCTCTAATCCAGGCAAAACCAGAATAAAAAAAGCCGTCCCATTCACTTTGGGACGGCTTTTTGGCATGATTGCGGCAGCCTTAGCGCTGGTTTAGGCGCTCCGAAGAAGACAAGAAAAGAGGCATGGCTCACAGACGATGAGCCATGCCTCTCTTTATAATGAGGAGATGAGATGAGTTGAAAACCCATGCAGGTAGGGAGAGGAAA
>DXHL01000017.1 GCA_019113395.1 Candidatus Rikenella faecigallinarum
TCGATATTTTCAGCTTGGAGCGCCTCCAGTTCTTTCGGGTCACTAATGGTCATCCCATTAATCCGGATTCGGCTGACAGGCTGCCCCTGTATCATAAATGACCCACCAATGGCTTTCACCGACGGAAGGTATCCAATTGCTTCCGCAGCATTCTTGCCGCTGGTCAACGGATTATTCTGGAAAGAGACGACATATCCGTCAGATTTACGTTTGATGCGACTGGCTGTAATGACTACGTCTTCAGTTATCAAAGTACCTTTTTCCAAAACTATTTTAGCAAACCAATCCCGGTCGATAATTTCCAGAGGTATATTCCGCGTTTTGTAAGCAATGTTGGATATGGTCAGCTGGTATTTGCCGGGCACGGTATTTTCCAAACGAAAGCAGCCCGAAGTATCTGTAACCGCGTAATTAACGCTTCGGCCATCGGGTGTTGACAATATCACGGTGGAGTAGTCTACCGGATTTGAAACCGAATCTAAAACCACTCCGGAGATTAAATATTTCCGGAGGGTTTGCGACATCACCCCGAGGTTTGAGGTGAGCAGCAACACCCAAAGCAGGCAAAATCTCATCATAACAGCACTAAGATAGAAATAAAATCTATATGAAGGTAATCACACATCAAGTATTTAACATAATATAAATAACAATTAAATACATTTGCACTATAAAAGTATGTACAAGTCTTGTTTCATTTAACATAAGATTAGTCGTGAGAAATCACTTGTGATAGTCTTCGAAGGTGCCGTCAGAGAAAAATAGGACGATGCGCGCAATCGATTTTTGCGCAGTTGCGGGAACAGGAATTTCGTTTGAGGCGCCCGGTTCAGGAGGTACAGAAGAAGGGAATTCATGAGAGGCACCATTATCATTGTTTACATTTGTAAATTCAAATTCATCAATATCATCATCATGATTTAGCGCGTCTAAAGGGCGTTCATTAGTATTTACATTGCGACTATCTACGAGATTATCCAACTCTTGCGACTGAATTACATCTGTAAACAATTCATTTTTTACGTCTGTAATATTACTGCTTTCGGTCGGTGTTTTACTTTTGTAAACAGAGCCTATGCCGTTAATAATCCAATCGGGATTCAACTGCGGGAATCGCAGCAATATCCGTGAAATAAACTCAAAATTGGGCTTGTTACGCCCTGATAACAGGTGCGATATGCTGGAGGGCTGCACTTCCATAATTTCGGCGAATTTTACAGCTGTAAGCCCCTCCAGCTTCATGAAATGCGCTAATCTTTCGTTCATGGTTGTAATTATCTTGAATTACAAAGATAACTTTTCTCTTCCAACAGGCAAATTAAAGCACCTCTCTCTGCACAGACGGCCTGCTGCAACAAATAAAAACATATAAAATTATCACATGATATAAAATACGTAAAACATTGATTTTCTGATTTTGCAGTAATTAAAAATACACATAAAATTACACGAAAAACACAAACTTGCACTAAATTTTACATAAAAACATAAATCACCACTACAAATAAAAACGCATAATATCACTTATAATCAACATATTACATAAACAAAAAATGACATAATTCAAACAAATAAAAACAAGATTTCATTCTGTAATGTTACAATCATAACCCCCAACCTGCCCTGCCAATACAAAAAAAGCGGGCCCAAAGGGACCCGCTTAAAGCGAAAACAGCGTCGCTTGCCTACCTACCCGGTGGCAGCGTGTAATGTTGAAAAGCTAAAATTGAATCTTCGACTGAATTGCTTGGAACTGCTCCGGCGACAATTTCAATTTTGGCCGACTGAAATCCAAATCACCTCCCTGACTAATCGGCACCAGGTGGATATGTGCATGCGGCACATCCAGCCCAATCACAGCCACTCCAATGCGCTCACATGGAACTGCAGCCCGAATATGCGCTGCCACCTTTTTGGCAAACACCATCATGGCGGCCAATTCGTCATCCTCCAGGTCAAAGAGATAATCTACTTCCCGTTTGGGAACGACCAAGGTATGTCCTTCCGCCAGCGGATTGATATCCAGGAAGGCATAGAAAGACTCATCCTCCGCTATCTTATAGCTGGGGATTTCCCCACGGATGATTTTGCTAAATATCGAAGCCATTTTTGTCTCGATTAATTATGTTAAATTAATACTCTTCGTATTTGGGTTTAAGAATTTCCGATGAAATCACCATGGTGCGCAAATCCGGCAATGGATTCACAGCCCCATTCCCGGTTGTATTATTTATCGACGCACCCGACATGGCATTCTCCACAACAGGCTCTTGGTTTTCGCCCGCTTGGGTCGAAATCATGGCCCCCCCTTCTGACGGCAGCAACTCAGCCCCATCGGCTGACTGTACAGTTTGATAGGCACGATAAGTATCCTCTTCCAGCCCTTTTTCTACCTGCACAGTGTCCACACTGTCCACTGCAGGATATGGCTTGGGCATATCTGCGTCCGGTCCATAGAGAGGCGAATCCTTCACCTGCCTACGCATTTTGGGAACTCCATTATTGCTTTTCTTTTGCGTTCCCTTACGCGAGGCCAGCCACCCACTGTAAACCAGTACCGCTACCAACGCCAAAATCTGTATCCAGTCATACGTTTCCATATGCGCAAATCACCTTTATGTATATATTAATCCACCATGGACGCCTCCGTACGGTTCACTTTCTCTACCCCTTTCACCGAATGGACCTTATCCATAATCACCTTCAGGTCCTCGCTGCTGCGCACATAGAGGCTCACCGTACCTTCAAAGATGCCGTCATGGCTATGGATATGCAGTTCTCGAATATTGACGTTAAGCTCTCCGCTAATGATTTTAGCCAAGTCATAGAGGATACCGACGCGGTCAATTCCGCGGACTTCCATCACCGCCAGATAGGACATCACCTTTTCGCTTGACCACTTGACCGGCACTATTTTATCGCCATGCTGAGCCGAGAGTTTGACGGCCTGGTGACAGTTTTTCTTGTGAACCTCGACCTTGCCGTCATCCTGTTTGAATCCGACCACCTCGTCACCCGGAATCGGGTTACAGCACTCGGCCATGACATACTGATAATCAGCCGAATCACTCCCCTGCTCCTCTTTTTTCTTTTTATCGTCACCACTCGACAGGAAGCGAAACGGATTTACGGCCTGCAGGCTCCAGTATTTGATAATTTTGCTGGCCGCATTCTGTTTGAGGACCTTGTCGAGTCCGTCGAGGCGGATAATACCGGCTCCGAGTTTACTGTAGAATTCGTCTTTATTGGCCGAATGGTAAGCCGGGAGCACCTTCCGAAAGACACGTGCATGCAGCGGGACACCCAGTTTTTTCATTTCAGCCTCAAAGATTGCCTGTCCCTTGAGGATATTGTTATCCCCAATACCTTCACGCTTGAGGTATTGTTTGATATGCGTACGTGCTTTGGCTGTCGTAATATGTTCGAGCCATTCTACCTGCGGATGAGCATTCTGCGAAGTTAGGATTTCAATCTGGTCACCGGTATGGATTTCGGCAAACAGGGGGGATATTTTATAATTGACCTTTGCCCCGATGGCATGATTTCCGATTTTGGAGTGAATTTCATAGGCAAAGTCCAGCACGGTTGCCCCTTTAGGCATGGTTTTGGCTTCTCCGGTCGGCGTAAAGACCACGATTTCAGAGACCTGGAGGTTCATTTTGAAGTTGTCGATGAACTCCACGGCATCTTCCGAGGGGCTGTTGAGCGCTTCGCGCAGTTGGGCCAGCCATCGGTCCAATTCCTGGTCATTCGTACCCTCCTCTTTGCCATCCATCTTGTATTTCCAGTGGGCAGCAAAACCGCGTTCAGCGATTTCATCCATGCGTTGCGAACGAATCTGCACTTCGGCCCAGACCCCTTCAGGCCCCATCACGGTACAGTGCAGGGCTTCGTAGCCGTTTGCCTTGGGGATATTGACCCAATCTCGGATACGGTCGGGTTTTGGTTTATAGATATCCGTAACGAGCGAATAGACGTGCCAGCACTGCGATTTTTCGGGAATAAGCGGTGAGGGTTTGAAGACGATTCGTATGGCAAACAGGTCGTAAATCTCTTCGAAAGAAACCTGTTTGCGTTTCATTTTTTTCCAAATCGAATAGACCGATTTGACCCGTCCCGAGATTTCGAACTCGATATCGTTCTCCTTGAGTTTTTCGATGATGGGCGGGGTGAATTTTTCGATAAACTGGAGCCGTTGTGGTTCGGTATCGGCCAGTTTTTGTTTGATTTGGTTGTACTCGTCGGGGAATCGATATTTAAGGCTGAGGTCTTCGAATTCGGTTTTGATGGTATAGAGCCCCAGTCGATGCGCCAGCGGGGCAAACAGATAGATTGTTTCGGAGGCAATCTTCATCTGTTTGTGTTTGGGCATGGAGCCGAGGGTTCGCATATTGTGGAGTCGGTCAGCGATTTTGATAAGACAGACCCGAATATCATCCGAGAGGGTGAGGAGCATTTTTTTGAAGTTTTCGGCCTGTTTGGAGATATCCTGGGCGAAAGCTCCTTCGAGTTTGGTGAGTCCGTCTACCATGGAGGCGACTTTGGCACCGAAACGGTGTTCAATATCTTCGACAGTATAGTCGGTATCTTCGACAACGTCGTGCAGCAGGGCTGCCATGACCGATTTGACACCGAGGCCGATTTCGACGACCACAATGCGCGCAACGGCGAGCGGATGGGTAATATAGGGTTCACCGGAGTGGCGTTTGACCCCCTTGTGGGCTTCATTGGCAAAATAGAAAGCCCGGCGGATTCGTTCGTAATCCTCTTCCGTTTTGCAGATAGACGCACAGCGTTCGAGCAGTTCGTCGAACTGCTGCTGCACC
Source organism: Candidatus Rikenella faecigallinarum (assembly GCA_019113395.1). Lineage (GTDB taxonomy): Bacteria > Bacteroidota > Bacteroidia > Bacteroidales > Rikenellaceae > Rikenella > Rikenella faecigallinarum. The sequence goes on from DXHL01000017.1 coordinate 4,827, forward strand.
ATCACTTCATCCTTATCATAGGTTGTCGGAGCGGGAGTTGCCCCATCCGCAACGTTTCGGTTATCAGCCGCCGTTTGGTTTCGGCCCGAAGAGGGGGTAGAATCAGCCATAATTCGAAATTTTCAAAAACCAAGATACAATTTTTTCTTCAAATTGTCGTTATGCGGGCCGAAAAAACCGGTCAGGCGGACTTGCCGCAGCAAGTTCGCCTGACCGGTTTCGGGGCATATCGCCCCGGTATACGAGATAACGCTCGCCGTACGACCTATTCGGCCGAGTTATCCAAGGCTTCGCGCACTTTTGCCTCCAGTTCAGCAGCCAGTTCAGCATCCTGCATCAGGAGCGCCTTGACGGCATCCCGCCCTTGAGCCAGTTTACGGTCACCGTACGAGAACCAGGAGCCGCTTTTCTTGATGATATTGAATTCGACACCCCAGTCTATGATTTCCCCGATTTTGGAGATACCTTCCCCAAAGACGATGTCGAATTCGGTTTTTCGGAAGGGAGGCGCCATCTTGTTTTTGACGATTTTCACCTTCGTACGGTTCCCCGTGGCCTCATCCCCGTCCTTGATGCTGGTACCTTTACGCACGTCGATACGTATCGAGGAGTAGAACTTCAGGGCATTCCCCCCGGTGGTGGTTTCGGGATTTCCGAACATCACGCCGATTTTTTCGCGCAACTGGTTGATGAAGATACAGAGGGTGTTGGTTTTGCTGATGCTCGAGGTGAGTTTTCGCAGCGCCTGCGACATCAATCGAGCCTGCAACCCTACCTTGGCATCCCCCATGTCGCCTTCGATTTCCGATTTCGGGGTCAGTGCCGCTACGGAGTCAATCACCACAATGTCGATGGCACTCGAGCGAATCAGCTGGTCGGCAATTTCGAGGGCCTGTTCCCCGTTATCGGGTTGCGAAATAAGGAGATTGTTCACATCCACGCCCAGTTTCTCGGCATAGAAACGGTCGAAGGCGTGTTCCGCATCGATAAAGGCGGCAATCCCGCCCTGTTTCTGCGCTTCGGCAATCGCGTGGATGGCGAGGGTTGTTTTCCCGGAAGATTCGGGCCCATAAATTTCCACGATACGCCCCCGCGGATAGCCTCCGATGCCCAATGCGTGGTCCAACCCGATAGAACCGGAGGAAATCACCGGCACATCGGCCACCACGCGGTCGCTCATGCGCATAATGGAGCCTTTGCCGAAGTCTTTTTCGAGTTTATCCATGGCGGCCTGGAGCACTTTCAGCTTTTCGGCCGGAATTTCGGGTCTTTTTTTGGCGGTAGCCGCAGCGGGTGCCGCCGGGCTTTTTTCTTTTTCGTCTGCCATTCTTTCGTTCGATGTAATTTATTGATTATTTGCTTTGTACCAATTCAGAATCTGGTTAAAGTGGTCTTTGGTATTGACCTTTTCGAAGACCTGTTCCACCACCCCGCTGGCTCCGATAATAAACGTGGTTCGAATCATTCCCATGTAGGTCCGTCCCATAAATTTCTTTTCGCCCCACGTGCCATAAGCCTCCGCAATGGCATGGTCGGCATCCACCAGGAGGGTAAAGGGCAGCTGGTGTTTATCGATAAATTTCTGATGGGAAGCGGCACTGTCGGCACTCACTCCGACCACGGTAAAACCCAGTTTCACGAGTTCCGCATACCCGTCCCGCAGGGAGCAGGCCTCTGCCGTACACCCGGGCGTATTGTCTTTCGGATAGAAATAGAGCACGACATGTTTAGCCTGCGCCAGCAGGTCTGTCAGTGTCACGGTACTTCCTTCTTGATTTTGTGCCGAGAAGTTCGGCGCTTTTTCTCCTGTTTTGAGCATTGTTTCAAACGATTATGGAGGCAATATGATAGTTATTTCAGCGGCGAATCGGGCTCTTTGGCCATATGGTTGTAGTACAACTTATCGAGGAGTCCTGGCGCAAAGAATTTCAGGATACGGGTCGCCTTCCCGTCAAAATCCATCAGCAGGGTACGTTTGCGTTTGGCCACTGCACGGACAATCCGCCGAGCCGCCTCATCGGCCGTCATCATCTTGCCCTCCTCACGCGGCGAGGCGCCTTGTTGGGAGCCGTCTGCCGTCAATGCCGAAAAACGGACATTCGAAGCCGTAAAGCCCGGAGCCACAATCAGCACATGGACATGCTTCTTCAGGTTCTCCACCCGAATCGTTTCGAGCAGGCCGTGCATGGCATATTTCGAGGATGAATAGCCCGTCCGGCCGGGCAGCCCGTGGAATCCCGCCACCGACGATATGCCCACAATACTTCCCTGCGACTTCTGGATATACGGCAGCGCATATTTCGTACAGTAGACCGCCCCCCAGAAGTTGGTATCCATCAATCGATGGAGAACGCTCAGGTCCACATCGTCGAACAGCGCCCGCATCGAGATTCCGGCATTGTTCACCAGCACATCGATATGCCCAAAGGCCTCCACCGCCCTCTGAATCAGTTTTTTGCAATCCTCCTCACGCGAAACGTCGCACGCCACCGCCAACGACAGGGTCGGCAACGACTCGACCACTTTCTGCAATTTATCGATGCTCCGCGCACCGGCCACCACATGCGCTCCGAGCGCAGCAAAACGGTGCGCCAGGGCTTCGCCAATCCCCGACGAAGCACCGGTCACCACCACTACTTTATTTTCAAAGTTCATTCGTTATGCTTTAATTTTCAATCCGTCATAAGCCGGGAATACCCCTTCCGGCAACACACGACACAGGTCTTCGTAAAGCCCCATTTGGTGCGATATGTGGGTCAGGTAGGCCCGTTTGGGACGTGTCTTTGCGATAATGTCCAGTGCCTGGTCCAACGTAAAATGCGAGAGGTGCGGGTCACGGCGCAGTGCATTGATAACCAACACCTCAACACCCCGAATTTTCTCCAATTCCCTCTCTTCGATGGCATTCATGTCGGTCAGGTAGGCGATATTTCCCACACGATAGCCCAACACCGGCAGTTTATAGTGCATTCCGCGTATGGGCATCACCTCCACCCCGTGCACCGTAAAGGGCAGCTCGTCCGACGCTATCGGATGGAGCACCACCTCCGGCACCCCGGGATACCGCTGTTCGGCAAAGGCATAGTCGAAAATACGCCTTAAGGTACGTTCCACCCTCGGTTCACAATAGAGGTCAATAGCCCGCCCCATGACATAGTTAAAAGCCCGCACATCGTCCATACCGCCCACGTGGTCCATGTGTCCGTGGGTATAGAGGATGGCATCGATGCGGTCAATCCCCTCACGCAACATTTGGTAGCGGAAGTCGGGCCCCGAGTCAATCACCAGACGTACCCCGTTCTGCTCTATCAGCACCGACGAACGGAGCCGTTTGTCGTGCGGGTCCGTGGAATCGCAAACCGGACAGTGACAACCGATAATCGGCACCCCTTGCGAGGTGCCGGTACCGAGGAAGGTAAGTTCAGTCTCAGACAAGTTTCAGTTCCTTTTTAATGCGTTCGATTTTCTCGCCCAGTTGTGCATTGACCGCATCGTAGTGTGCCACATCGGCCAACGGTTCGCGCACCCCGAAGTAGAATTTGATTTTGGGTTCCGTACCGCTGGGTCGCACCGAGACAATGGTCGAGTCTTCGGTCACAAACTGCAGCACGTCGGACTTGGGCAGGTGGTCCATCGGTTCGCGCACACCCCGAACAATCTTATACTGTTCCTTGTAGTCACGCACTTCGACCACAGGGCTGCCCGCCAGGGCGACCGGCGGTTGGTTGCGGAAATCGACCATCATCTGTTTAATCTCTTCCTGTCCCTCCTTGCCTTTACGCACGACGGAGACAAGGCCTTCCTTAAAGAAGCCGTATTTCACATAGATAGCCTTCAACAGGTCAAGCAGCGAGCCTTTCCCCGTATGCTTGGCCCACGCAGCACATTCGGCCACCATCGAGGCACTGGCCACGGCATCCTTATCGCGTACCGAATCGCCAATCAGATAGCCATAGCTCTCTTCCCCTCCCCCTACGAATTGTTTTTTGCCTTCGTATTCGCGGATAACGGCGGCAATGAACTTAAACCCGGTCAGCACATCGAAGCACTCTACGCCAAACGAAGCCGCAATGCGAGCAATCAGTTCCGTCGTCACAACGGTTTTCACCACAAACTCTTTCCCTTCGTTGGGGTGCAGTTTGCCGAGTTCTTTCCAACGTTCGAGCAGGTAGTAGGTCAGCAGGGTCCCGGTCTGGTTCCCATTGAGGAGCAACATCCCTCCGCCCTCTTCCGGAGCCTGCCGTACGGCAATCCCGATACGGTCGGCATCGGGGTCGGTGGCAATCACCAGGTCAGCACCCGTTTCATCCGCTTTGGCCAGAGCCAGTTTCAGAGCCGACGGCTCTTCGGGATTGGGCGACACCACGGTCGGGAAGTTTCCGTCATTGACATCCTGTTCCGGCACGTGAATCACATTTTCGAAGCCAAAACGTTTCAAGGAAGCCGGCACCAGTTTCACACCCGTCCCGTGAATCGGCGTATAGACGATTTTCATCTCTTTTTCGGCCTTCACCGCTTCGGGAGAGAGCGACAGCGCCGCAATCATATCCAGGTAGGCCTTGTCCACCTCTTCGCCAATCATCACGATTTTACCGTCTCCGCCGGAGAATTTCACCTGCGCGATGTCCGAGATTTTGTTCACCTCGTCAATAATATTCGCATCATGCGGAGCAATCACCTGCGCTCCGTCATTCCAATAGGCTTTATAACCGTTATACTCCTTCGGGTTGTGCGAAGCGGTCACCACGACACCGCTCATACACCCCAGATAGCGAATTGCAAAGCTGAGTTCAGGCGTCGGCCGCAAGGAATCGAAAAGATAGACCGTAAATCCGTTCGCCGCGAAGACCTCAGCCGTTGTTTTGGCAAACAGGTCGCTGTTGTTTCGGCAGTCATGGGCCACAGCCACTTTAATCTCCTGGCCGGGGAACGATTTTTTGAGGTAGTTGGCCAGCCCCTGGGTAGCCATCCCCACCGTATAGATATTCATCCGATTTGTTCCGACCCCCATAATACCGCGGAGCCCGCCTGTTCCAAACTCCAGCGTTTGGTAGAACGATTCGGTCAGTTCTTTGAGGTCGTTTTCCATCATATTTCGGACAGCGGCTTTAGTCTGTTCGTCGAAGCCGCCTTCGAGCCATTGTTGCGCACGTTGCGCCACGATTTTATCCAGGTTGTCCATATCGAAAAATTTATTCGGATTTCACATTAAAAAGCCCCACCATATCCCATACAAATTTAATGCTTTTTCGAAGAACTGCAACAGTCAGTTTTCGCACGTTTTCACCCTCTACTGAAACAGGGAAAGCGCCACCTCGAATTTTCATTTTTCCAATCTACTGACTCACAAACAGAAAGTTTTTGCGAAAATCAAAAATATATTATAAACCAGTAAATTAAAATTTTTACCTTCATATTCAATTCATATATCAACCTCTAAATTATCGGATACCAAAAGATTGTCCGAAGGGCAAAAAATCGCATAATCAAACTATCAAAAAAAACAATTCCGAAACACTTTTTTTTCCCCGATTTATTTTTCACTTTTGTACCACCAAAAACGACCTTCTTTATCGTTTTTGCCTTTTCAACCAACCCTTCAGAATTGACACGAAACATGGCATCCGGCGAGATGATAGATGAGCAGTATGCGGCGATTTGGCAACACTGTTTGGGGCTGATTAAACGTCAGACCTCGGACGAAGAGTTTGTCAAATGGTTCAAGCCCATCGTACCGCTGAGTTTCGATGGCGAGAACCTGAGCATCCGTGTGCCGGACAAATTCCATGTACAATATATCGAGCAACACTATATCTCGATGTTGCGCCCGATTATCCGGGAAGAGTTCGGGGTGAAGACGCGGCTGCACTATGCGATTCCGAATGCAGTTCCGGCAACCGGCAGTGCACAGACTCCTGCGGCAGCAGGGGCGTTGTACAGTCAAACCGATACGGCAACCATCAAGAATCCGTTTGTGATTCCGGGGATTAAGAAGGTTACTTTCGATTCGCAGTTGAACCCGGAACTGACCTTTGAAAATCACATTGAAGGGGACTGCAACCGTTTGCCCCGTTCGGCCGGGATTTCGATTAGCGTGGCACCGGGAAAAACCTCGTTCAACCCGCTCTTTATCTACGGGAACTCGGGGCTGGGAAAAACCCATATCGCTCAAGCCATTGGACTGGCCATCAAGGAGCGTGACCCGGAGTGCCGCGTGCTGTATGTGAGTGCCAACCGTTTTCAGAACCAGTTTCAGACGGCGGCCTGGCGGGGTGAGTTGAACGATTTTATTCAGTTCTATCAGATGATTGATGTCCTGATTATCGACGATATTCAGGAATTGGCAGGAAAACCCGGAACACAAAATATCTTCTTCAATATTTTCAGCCACTTGCGGATGTTAGGTAAACAGTTGATTCTGACCTCGGACCGTCCGCCGGTGGAACTCACGGACATCGAAGAGCGGCTGATTACCCGCTTCAAATGGGGACTGTCGGCACAACTGACACCGCCCGACCTGAAGACAAAAATCGCCATCCTCGAACATAAGTGTCGCAAGATGGGACTCGACGTGGGGGAAGATGTGATATTGTTCCTGGCTCAGAACATCAAGGCCAACGTGCGGGAGATTGAGGGGGCGCTGACCTCGTTGGAGGCTCATTCACGGTTGTTGGGCAAACGGATTACGCTGGAGTTGACCCGCAACGTGATGCGCGACATTGTGAAGATAGAGACGAGGGAAGTGACGGTCGATTCGATTATCGACCTGACCTGCTCGACCCTGAAGATTGAGAAAGAGATGCTCTTGTCTAGCAAGCGGACGCGGGAAGTGGCTCAGGCACGCCAGATTGCGATGTACCTGTGCAAGCAGCACACGAAGACTCCGCTTTCGGGCATTGGGGCTGCTTTGGGAGGCAAGAACCATGCAACTGTGCTGCATGCCTGCAAGACCATTCCAAACCTGATGGAGACCGACAAGATTATCCGCCAGCAGGTGGAAGAGATTGAGCGGCAGTTGCAGTAGCCATCTCTCCGTAAATCTACCGAATACATTAGGGGCATACTTGAGGAAAACCGCAAGTATGCCCCTAATTCATACCCTTATCGAAAGTAGACGAAGAAGCCCCACGGCGGCAGGTAGAAATTGGCATCCTGTCGGAGGGTAGCCCGTTCGGGTGAGCCGATTTGGCGGAACTCCCCGTTGAAATCAGCATCGTGCACCTCGAAATTCACGGGTTCACCCGAGAGGTTGAAGACTCCCAGTACCAGCGACTCTCCCACCCTTCGTTTGACTGAGAACACCCTGTCGGACAGCGAATTATCCATTACGACCAGGTCACCGCCCTCCGTTCCGCCCCACAGCGCAGGTTGGGTATGCCGCAGGGTGTTCAGCTCCCGATAAAGCCGTTCCCACTCGGCATGATAGGCTCCGGCCCAATCGATACAGTCCTTGTCGAAGAAGGAGAGCGTCTTATCCGACCCAGCCTCCTGGCCATTGTAAATCAGCGGGATGCCCGGAAGCATATACGTCAGCACACTCATCAGCCGCACCGCACTGCCATAGCGCACAAACTCCGACCCGCTCCATGAATTTTCGTCGTGGTTCGAGGTGAAACGCATTTGCAGCGCATCCGGAGCATAAGCCAATGACTCGCCCATGAGCCGTTCCCGCAACACGGCCGCCGGAGCCGCCACCTTTCCCTGCGCCACCTCCACCGTCAGGTGATGGAGGTCCCAGGCATAGGTGGCATCGAACGCCACCGTGTGAAACTCGGGACCCTCCGCCTCCGCCAACATAAAGAGTTCACGCCCCATGTGTGCCATACACTGTTCGAGTTCGGGTACACACGCATTCCAAAACTCCAAAGGCTCCAGCATCGCCATATCCACCCGAAACCCGTCAATCCCCGTCTCCCGCAGCCAGAAGAGCATGGCATCGGTCATTCCTCGTCGCATGGCGGGGTTATCGTAATTGAGTTGGGCCGTGTCGGTCCAGTCATACGGGGTAGCCAATTCGCCCGTCTGTTCGTCGTATCGGTACCAGTCAGGGTGTTGCACGGTCCAGACAGCATCCCGCGAGGTATGGTTGGGCACCCAGTCCAGAATCACCCGCATCCCCAGCGCATGGATACGTTCCACCAACGCCTTGAACTCGTCGAAACTCCCGAATTCAGGATTGACCGCCTGGTAGTCCCGAATCGAATAGTAACTGCCCAGCGAGCCCTTGCGCCGCTCGACACCAATCGGATAGATGGGCATCAGCCACACCACATCGATCCCCAGCTGCTGCAGACGGGGTAACTGCGCAGCCACTGCGGCAAAGGTGCCTTCGGGCGAGAATTGCCGAACATTCAACTCATACAGAACCGCCCGAGAGGCCCACTGCGGATGTCGTTTTGACTCCTGCGGTTGGCAACGATACAATACCTGTCCCATTATGCTTCTGTGTAATTAACCGTTATACAATCTTTTCCTACCGAGCAGGGTTTTCCCCCGACGACTACCTCACACGCCACACCGTTGGTCGAACAGAGTTCGACCTCGCCTCGCTTCAGGGCTAAGCGCAGCACCGCACCTCGGTAATGCATCTGAAAGGCCAGACTGCCCCATGCCTCGGGCAATCGGGGAGTAATATGCAGCCGTCCGTCAGGGCCGACACGCACTCCGCCGAACCCCTCCACTACTGAGAGCCACGACCCCGCCATGCTGGTCACATGGAGCCCTTCGTGCACCTCATGGTTATAGTCGTCCAGGTCGAGCCGCGCCGTCCGCAGGTAGAGTTCATAGGCTTTTTCCGCCCGCCCCGTCAGCGAGGCGAGGATGGAGTGCACGCAAGGCGACAGGGAAGATTCGTGGACGGTTCGCGGCTCGTAGAAGTCGAAGTGTCGCCCGATGGTCGAGCGGTCAAAGGCCTCCTGAAAGAAATAGAGTCCCTGCAACACGTCGGCCTGCTTGATAAAGCAGCTGCGCAGGATACGGTCCCACGACCAGTGTTGATTGATGGGTCTTTGGTCGGTCGGAATGTCGGCAGCCATCCGTTGTTCTTTATCGAGATACCCCTCCTGCTGGAGGAACAAGGGGCCTTGTTCAGTCTCCATTTCAGGCAGAAATATCCCGTCCGCTATTTGTCGCCACTGAACCAACTCCTCCCGGACAGCATTCAACCCCGTCACACCCGCAATCCGTCGGAACGCCTCCGGATAGTGAATTGCCACATACTCCGCCGACGAGGCTGCATAGCGCAGGCACCACGCGGTCAAATAATTGGTGTACCAGTTGTTATTGACGTTGTTTTCGTACTCGTTTGGTCCCGTCACCCCCAGTATCACATACCGCCCTTTGGGTTCCGAGAACGACACGCGCTGGGCCCAAAAGCGGGCAATGCCTATCAACACCTCCAGCCCCCCTTCGGTCAGATAGTCCTGCGAGCCTGTGTAGCGACAATAGTTGTAGATGGCATAGGCAATCGCCCCGTTGCGGTGAATCTCTTCGAAGATTATCTCCCACTCGTTGTGGCACTCTTCACCCGTCATGGTCACCATAGGATAGAGCGCCGCTCCGTCCCGAAAACCGAGTTTCCCGGCATTGGCAATAGCCTGCGGCAGCTGATGATAGCGGTAGAGAAGCAACTGACGCGCCACCTGCTCGCCGCTGGTTGCCAGGTAGAACGGCAGACAGTACGCCTCCGTGTCCCAATAGGTGCTCCCGCCGTACTTTTCACCCGTAAACCCTTTGGGCCCCACGTTGAGCCGACTGTCGCGCCCCGTGTAGGTCTGCAACAGTTGAAAGATGCAGAACCGTATCCCTTGCTGCGCCGCCTCATCGCCCCCAATCACCACGTCACACCCCTCCCACTTCCGCGCCCACTCTGCCTCGTGGGCCCGCAACACCGCTTCGAACCCCTCTCCACAGGCCCGTTCGGCCACCGTACAAGCTGCCCCTACCAAAGTGCCCGCCGGGTGGTTCAACGACGAAGCCACTCCGACAAACTTTTCGAGCACGACACTCTCGCCGGCTTTGAGCGTACAAACAATCCGCTCGGCTACCCGTTCTCCTTCGGAGACATTCCGTCCCGTAACCGCTCCCCCCACGCCGCTCACCCGCACCCGTTGCGCCCAACAAACTTCAAAAGCGGTCTTTTTGGTACGAAGTGTCACGGCGGCCCGAGCCGCGTCCAGTTCCACCAACTCCCAGAACTTTTCGTCGTAATTGGCATCTTCGTTCCGTACGTCGCCCTCCACAAAAGCCGTCATCGAGAGACCAACCTCCCCCGAAAGAGGAGTCAATCGATACTCCACAGCCCCCAACTCAGGCTCCGCCATCGAGACTATCCGCCGCACCTGTGCCGCCACACGCACGCCATTGGCCAAAGAGACCGTAAACGTCCGCGTCAGCAGCCCCCGCCGCATATCGAGTTCCCGTCGGAACTCCTCCACACGGCAGGCCGCGAGGTCCAACCGCTCCCCGGCCACACAGATGTCCACCCCCGGCCAGAAGGCCGAGTTCAGCACTTTGGCAAAATAGTCCGGATAGCCGTTTTTCCACCACCCGACCCGTGTTTTATCGGGATAGAAAACCCCTCCGATATAGTTTCCCTGCAACGTTTTGCCGCCAAAATACTCTTCGAAATTGGCTCGGCCTCCCATAGCCCCGTTCCCTATGCTGAAGAGGCTTTCCGAGGCTTTGCAGGCTCGGCCGTCACGGGCATCAAAGCCTGTTTCCACAATTTTCCAGGGGTCAATCTCCAATGAACGCATCGTTTATCGTTTTACAGCTAACAATTTCATTTTCAAGTCTCTCCACCGAACTCCGAGAAAGCCCGTGATGACACAGTCCGCCTCACACAAGAGACGACTATCCCCCACCCCCACACTATACATCTGCGCCGCCTGAGCCGCCTCAACCCCGGCCACCGCATCCTCAAAGACGACACACTGCTGCGGCGGCACACCGCCCAGCCGCTCGGCACAGGTTATGAAGACCTCCGGGTCGGGTTTCGTGCGCACCACCATCGTGCCGTCCACCACCGCGTCAAACCACCTCCCCAGCTGCAACCGTTCAAGAATCAGCCCCGTATTTTTACTGGCCGACCCCAGGGCTATCCGCATCCCATCCTTCCGCAACTCCGCCAAAAAAGGCAACACACCCGGCAATATCTCGCGCGGAGTCATTTGCGAGATATACTCCACATACCAGCGGTTCTTGCGTTCGGCCATCCGCTCTTTTTCGGCCGCCGAAAACCGCCCCACAAGCCCACCGACCTCCAACAAAATCTCCAACGACTGCATACGGCTCACCCCTTTAAGGCGTTCGTTATCGTGTTCGGTAAACCGAAACCCCAACTCCTCGGCCAAACGTCGCCAGGCGGCGTAGTGATACCGCGCCGTATCGACAATCACGCCGTCCAAGTCGAAGAGAGCGGCTTCTATCAGTGTGATTTGTGGTTCCATGTTTCGCATACGCCGTCTAAAGGTCATTCGGGCTGACCGCCCAACTCGGTAAATATACAAAAAAGGCTTGTCGGCACCAACACCGACAAGCCTGTTCCCGAAAGGTCACGCTGCGCAAAAGCGTCTGCAACGCAACCTTAGAACAATTTGTTCAGTTTTTCAGCCAACGCCGCCTTGGTCGTGGCCCCAACCTGTTTGTCTACAACCTGGCCCCCTTTGATAAAGAGAATGGTCGGGATATTGCGAATCGAGAACTGTGCGGCAATTTCGTCATTAGAGTCTACGTCACATTTTCCGATAATCGCTTTATCCGCATATTCGTTTGCCAACTCTTCGACAATCGGTCCCACCATGCGGCACGGGCCGCACCACTCAGCCCAAAAGTCGATTACCACGGGTTTGTCCGAGGCCATAATTTCCTTGAAGTTGGCCGAATTGATTTCTAATGCCATAATCTATTTGTTTTTAATGAGTTATTTTTCACCATCAGCCTGTCGCATACCCTGCAAACGGTTCACAAATCTAATTAATTTATTCGGTATTTGAAACCGTAATTATCCAACAATCCCACCACCTGGGCATTGATTTCGATTTTGGGTGTTCGGGTGCGCAGGGCCACCTTCACGCCACTTTCGGGGTCGAAGATATGGAACAGGATGGCCACCTGTCCCTTCACCTCGGAAGCCGTACTGGAGAGGTCCGAGATGAACTCCGTGGAGAGCTCGCCCACGGGGACCGTTACCTCCAGTTCACGGATGTCGTTTTCCATCACCTCCGAGAGACTTTTCATGCTTTTGATAACGATTTCCATTTCGCCGGGGCGGAAGCGGCTCATCTGCACCCGTCCGCGGACCAGAATGGAATTTTGCTCGAAACAGAAGTTATGAAACGTCTCCCAATCCTTACTCCAAAGGGTAAAGGTATGGCTTCCGCTGAAGTCCTCGATGGTAAAACGGCCGTAGGGTTTCCCCGTCTTAGTCGTCAAATACTGTGCCGAGGTGACCATCCCGGCTACCGTAAAGTCCCGTTCCCGCATCGAGGAGAGGTCGTCCAACTCGCTCACCGTGTTGGAACAATATTTTTCAATCAGAATGCGGTAGTCGTCCAGCGGATGCGACGAGAGGTAAATCCCCACAACGGATTTCTCTTTTTCGAGGGTTTCGAGTTTGCCCCAGGTCTCGGCCGTGGGTATCTCGGGCTTTTGCACCATCACGCTCGACATCATATCACCAAAGAGGCTGTTCTGTTTTTGCGACCGCTCGGCCTGTACCAAACTGCCGTAACGGATAAGCGATTCGATGAACGATGCTCCCTTGGCATCCTGAGCAAAAAATTGGCTGCGGTGGAACGTCGCGATGGAGTCCAACGCCCCGGCCAGCGCCAGACATTCGATATTTTTCTTATTCACAGTCTGGAGATTGACCCGTTCCACAAAGTCAAAGATATCCTTAAACTCACCGTTAGCCTGCCGTTCATCCATAATGGCCTGCACGGCATTTTCGCCCAGCCCCTTAATACCGCCAAGACCGAAACGGATGTTCTGCTCACGGTCCACCGAAAAGTGCAGACGGCTCTTATTGACATCGGGCCCCTTGACCGGTGCCCCCATCCGCTTGCACTCGTCCATGAAGAAACTGATTTTCTTGATATCCGAGAGGTTGCGACTCAGCAGAGCCGCCATAAACTCGGCCGGATAGTGCGCCTTGAGGTAGGCCGTCTGGTAGGAGACGTAAGCGTAACAGGTTGAGTGCGACTTGTTAAAGGCGTACGATGCAAAGGCCTCCCAGTCGCCCCAAATCTTTTCGCAGATGGCACGGTCATGGCCATGCGCCACGGCACCGTCCAGAAAATCGCCCTTCATCTTGTCCAGCACATCCTTTTTCTTTTTCCCCATGGCCTTACGCAGCGTATCGGCCTGTCCTTTGGTAAAGCCGGCCAGTTTCTGCGACAGAAGCATCACCTGTTCCTGATAGACCGTAATCCCGTAAGTATCCTCCAGATACTCCGCCATATCGGGCAGGTCATAGGTAATGGGTTCGCGCCCGTGCTTACGCGCAATAAAGTTCGGGATATACTCCATGGGACCCGGCCGATAGAGGGCGTTCATGGCGATGAGGTCCTCGAAGCGGTTGGGTTGCAGGGCTCGCAGGTGTTTTTTCATCCCGGGCGATTCGAACTGGAACAGCCCCGTGGTCTCGCCGTTGGAATAGAGCTCGAAGGTCTTTTTGTCGTCCAACGGGATGGAGTCGATATCCACATCGATGCCTTTCGACTCCTTCACATTCTGCACCGCATCCTTGATAATCGAGAGGGTCTTAAGCCCCAAAAAGTCCATTTTGATAAGCCCGGCATCCTCAACAAGGCTCCCTTCATACTGCACCACAAAGAGTTCCGCATCCTTGGCCGTCGAAATCGGGGCAAAATTTTCGAGGTCGTCCTGTCCGATAATAATCCCGCAGGCATGCACCCCGGTCTGACGCACGGAGCCTTCCAACTTCTCGGCATAGCGCAGGGTATCACGAATCAGCGGGTTTTCGGACTCACGTTCGGCCGCCAGCTCAGGCACCTCCTTGTAGGCCTTTTCAAGCGTCGTACCGGGTTTGTCGGGGACCAGTTTCGAGAGGCGGTCGCTCTCCGGCAAAGGGAGTTTCTGCACACGTGCCACATCCTTAATCGAGGATTTGGCCGCCATCGTCCCAAAAGTAATGATATGTGCCACCCGTTTCTGCCCATACTTCTGGACCACGTAGTGCATCACATCTTCGCGCCCGTCTTCGTCAAAGTCAATATCGATATCGGGCAGCGAGATACGCTCAGGGTTCAGGAAACGCTCAAAAAGGAGGTCGTAGGCAATAGGGTCTATATTGGTGATTTTCAGGCAGTATGCCACTACCGAGCCCGCTGCCGAGCCACGCCCCGGCCCCACGGAGACCCCCATTTCACGAGCCGCACGGATAAAGTCCCACACAATCAGGAAGTAGCCCGGGAAACCCATCCATTCGATGGTTTTCAGCTCGAAATCGATACGGTCACGAATCTCCTGCGTGAGTTTCTCGCCGGGATAGCGTTTCTCAGCCCCCTGCCACACAATATGACTCAGATAGAGATACTGCCGAGCCGTAAGCAACAACTCGGCCACCTGACCGCCCAGCGCCCCTATCTCCTCCTCCGACGCACAAGCTTCGACCTGAGCCGTCACAGCCGCCAGTTCCTCGGGTTTGTCTTTGTATATCTTACCCAGCCCTACCCCAATCGACTTTTTCAGCGGCTCCAACTCCACCACAAAATCCTCGGGCAGCAGGAAGTTCGGCATATAGGGTTTGTGACTCAGGGAGTAATCTTCAATCTTGGCCACAATCTCCTGTGTCGTCACCAACGCCTCGGGATGGTCCGGGAACAGAGCCGCCATCTCGTCATAACTCTTCAGGTACTCCTGCCCGGTATACCGCATGCGCTGCGGGTCATCCAGGTCGCGCCCCGTACTGAGGCATATCAGCCGGTCGTGCGCCTCGGCGTCGTCAGCCATGATATAGTGCACATCGTTGGTCGCAATATACTTGATACCATGCTTTTCCGCCAGTTTCAGCAACACCTTGTTCACCACGACCTGATGGTCATACACTTTAGCATCCCGTTCGGGGTCTCCGGTTCGATGTGCCTGCAACTCCAGATAATAGTCCTCTCCGAACAAATCATGATACCACTTCACGGCCGCATCCGCACCCTCCAAATCCCCGTGCATAATCCGCTGCGGAATCTCACCCCCCAGACAGGCCGAACAACAGATTATCCCTTCGTGATACTTTTCCAGCAGTTCCTTGTCGATACGGGGGTTATAATAGAAACCTTCGGTCCAGGCATAGGAGACCATTTTAATCAGGTTGTGGTAGCCGTCGAGGTTTTTTGCGAGCAGAATCAGGTGGTCCCCGCTACGGTCCTCTTTTTCGGTTTTGTCAAATCGGCTTCGTGCCGCCACGTAGACCTCACACCCCAATATAGGTTTAATGCCAGCTGCATGCGCTGCGTTATGGAACTCTTTAACCCCGAACATATTTCCGTGGTCGGTAATGGCCAGTGCCGTCATTTCAAGTTCTTTGGCGCGAGCCAGCAGTTTCTTGATACCTGCAGCCCCGTCGAGGATGGAATACTGCGTATGTACGTGAAGATGAGTAAATTCAGGCATAATATTGGAAGGCTAAACGACCGTCTGCGGCGTAAGACAAAGGTACGAGAAAAAGCAGGGACGAAAAATGATTTTTTC
>DXHL01000018.1 GCA_019113395.1 Candidatus Rikenella faecigallinarum
GTAAACATTTCCAACAATAGTCCATTCTCACTTCCTTCAATCAAGGGGTTTCCATTGGAGTCAAATATTGGTATAGTACTTACACCACTATAAGAATCGCTTATTATCGTGCTGCCGTCGGCGCCCGGAAATCCGTCCTTGCGGCCCCTAAACCACTACCCCCGTATCTGACCGTCCCCGCAAATAACGTATTTGTAGCTGGTCAACTCGCGTAAGGCCATCGGGCCCCGTGCATGCAACTTCTGGGTGCTGATGCCGATTTCTGCCCCTAACCCGAATTGAGCTCCGTCGGTAAAGGCTGTCGAAACATTGCAATAAACACATGCAGCATCCACGCAACGAGTAAAGAGTTCACAAGCCGCCGAGTCCTCGCTCACTATGGCCTCACTGTGTTTGGAACTGTAACGGGCAATATGCTCGATAGCTTCCTCCAGGGAACCGACCGTGCGAATGGCCATCTTATAGTCCAGAAATTCCGTACCGTATGAGTCCGGCGTAGCTTCGCGCAGCAAAGGACGGGGGTAGTGACTCTGTAGCGCCTCCCAGGCCTCACGGTCGGCATAAAGGATGACATTGCTGTCGGCCAGCATGTTGCAGATTATCGGCAGGTCGGATAAACGTTCGCGGTGAATCAGCAGACAGTCCAACGCATTGCAGACACTAACCCGCCGTGTTTTGGCGTTATTAACGATAAGGGCTCCTTTGACCTTGTCACCGGCCCGGTCGAAGTAGGTGTGGCAGATGCCGGCTCCGGTTTCAATGACCGGTACACGGGCATTGTCGCGGACGTAACGGATAAGGCGTTGGCTGCCGCGCGGAATCACCAGGTCGATGTAGCCCACGGCTCCCAGCATTTCGGTTGTCGCGGCATGGTCGGCCGGCAGCAGTTGTACGGTATTGGGGTCTATGTTGTGGGCGCTTAGGGTGTCGCGAATGAGTGCCACAATAGCCTGATTAGAGCAGAGTGCATCGGTTCCCCCCTTGAGAATGACGGCATTACCCGACTTGAAACAAAGGGCAAAACAGTCAAAGCCCACATTGGGACGGGCTTCGTAGATAATTCCGATGACGCCGAACGGCACGGAAACTTTTGTAATGGTCATGCCATTGGGTCGGGTGGTCTGGTCGAGAGTCAGCCCGAGCGGAGAGGGCAGCGATGCCACATTCCGCATATCGTGAGCAATGCCCGCAAGACGTTCTTCGGTCAGTTTGAGTCGGTCGTAACGGGGGTCGTCGGGAGCCATGCGGGTGAGGTCCTGAGCATTGGCCTCGAGTAGCGAAGCGCTCTGTTCGAGGATACGGTCGGCCACGGCATTCAGGACGCGTTGGATGGCGGAGGATTCGAGCTGGGCCAACTGTTTGGCGGCAGTCTGAGCCTGTTCAAAAAGGGCGGTGCAGTTTTCCATATCGGGAGAGTAAAAAGAGCAGAACAAAGCAATTTTCCACTTATAAAACAAAGATACGTAATTTTCAAGAGAGCATCGTCCGAAGAGGGGTATTGTCCAAGCGGGAAGAGTAAGCAGGGCTTATTTCCGGGGAATAACGAAAAACTGCAAAAAAGATTTTAACTTTGTAAAGTATCGTGCGTCAAAGTATTAAAGCCATAAAAGAGGTTGGCAGAAGTACAGACGCTGACACCCAAACGCCACAGAATTATGAAAAGAATCCTTATCATGATGATGTTTGCGGGCCTGACGGTGGGAGCTGTTGCCCAGCAGACACGATATGTCGACGATTTGTATCAGGGTTCGACGCGCAAGAGCAAGGCCGCTGCGCAGGCCAAAGAAGAGGCCGCGCAAGCGACAGTCACACGGCAGACGACCACGACAACCACTACCCGTAGCGTTACGCAAACGCAGAGCGCGACCGGCAGTCAGATGCCCGTGACCTGGACTCCGACACGTGGAGCGGCAGAAGCATCAACAGCAGGAACGACTGCCCAGAGCGATAATGAAGAGTTGGTGACCAGTTACGACGCAGCGCTTGAACGTCGTCTGGAGGCCTATAAAAATTATCGCGAGATGGACGACAGCTATTGGACTCTGATGGAGAGTTACCATAAGATGTTGAGCCGCAAGTATGACCCTGAGTTGTATAACGTGATAACGTTTGGAAACGAGATGTGGGTTGAGCCGCGCTATATCTCGGCCATGTTCGATGGCAGTGACCCGGCGGCAGGCGTACAAAACATGGAGTTGTTCCCGGCAGCAGCCAAAGAGACGGAATCCCATGTGACCATCAACCTGACCCTGGCACCGTCATGGTATTGGGATGACCCGTGGGACTACTGGTGGTACAACCGTTGGCGGTACGGCTGGTATGGCGGATATTACGGCTGGGGGCCCTATTGGGGTTGGTCGTGGGGATGGCATGGCGGCTGGTATGCCGGCTGGGGACCCGGATGGTGGGGCGGATGGTATCCGGGGTGGGGACCCGGTTGGGGTCCTGTCTATCCGCCGATTTGGGGTGGCCCCTATTACAATCCGCGTCCCGTTATCTGGGGTAACAGCCGTCCCGGCTGGGGGCCTGCTCTGGGGTATCGGCCCGGAGCCCCCGGGGGAAGTACCGGGAGACCTACCTATACGGGAGGTTTCCGTCGGAATGAAAACGGGACCGGTGTAGCGATAAACAATGGCGGAACGACTGTCAATCGCCGTCCGGGAGCAGGGATTCGCCCCGGCAGTACCGGCAATCAGTATAATCCGGGAGCTTCGACCCGCCCGACCATAACCGGAGGGACGACAGGTACCGCCACCCGTCCGAGCGTAGACCGTTCGTATCGCCGGCAGACCACGACGACGCCCCAACGACAGACCACCACACGGACCGAAGCACCGCGACGGACCACGACACCCTCCTATTCGGCACCGAGCAGCATAGGAGGCGGTTTTGGCGGCGGAGGCTCGGTGGGCGGACGTGGCAGTGCTGGCGGGGGCGGAGGTTTCCGGCGGTAAGGACTGCACAGGAGGGGAATAAGGCAGGCGCGTTTTGCTCCGCAGCGAACAAACGCGTCTCCCCTTACGTCACATAAGAATTATCTGAGTTTAATGATACCTTACGATGACTACAATCATGAAAAATAATCTGATACGAACCACTTTGCTGGCTGCGGCAGGACTTTTGCTTCTGCCCCCGCAACGAACCGCAGCGCAAGGTTCGGAAGAGTTGCTGATGTTTTCGCGCCAAAATTTCGGAATCTCCAGTGCCCGTTCGGCGGGGATGGGAGGTGCCTTCACCTCGCTGGGTGCCGATGCCGCCACCATGAGCATTAATCCGGCCGGGATGGCCATGTACGGACGCGGGGAAGTGAGCATCAGCCCCGGGCTCCGCATTACAGCCCATAGGGCTGATTACAGCGGAATGGGCGGAAACGTCTCTAATAACCTGGGAAATACACGCGCCAACGTGGGGAGTTTCTCGATGGTGTATGCGGGTGACAATTTTGCCGTGGGCTTCGGGATGAACCGACTGGGCGACTACAACAGCCGCAGTCGCGCAATTGGATACGGCGAACAGTTCTCCATCGGCGATATGTTCGTCGAACAGCTCTATGGAGCTTCGCCTGCGTCGCTCAGCGCTCCAAGTGGGGATATTTATCAGGCTTTCTTCAACTATCCGCCGGCCATGTGGGGTGCCATTATGGGTTACCAGACCGCACTGCTCGACCCGGTTGTCGGCAGCAATCCCCAAACCTACACCATGAGCAACATGATTCAGCAGGGAACCCTGCTCTATCCCGAATGGTATCGGCGGACTACGGGAGCCAACAACGAATATACCCTCAGCGCGGGATATAACGTGCAGGACGTGTTGTACGTGGGCGCCACACTCGGCATTCAGGACATCTACTACAACCGATACGACACCTATTCCGAAGTGACCTCGGCCAATAACGTGGGGCTGCACAGTTTATACTACGGCCAGAACCTGCGGATGAACGGAACCGGGGTGAACGTGAAGGTGGGTGCTACGGTACGACCGCTGCCCTGGCTGCGAATAGGGGTGGCCTATCACTCGCCGACTTGGATGAACATGGGCGAAGAGTACGATGCCAACATGACCACCTATTATACCCATGCGCTCAACGGATATACCTATGGGTACAGCGATACGCCCATCCTGCGCAACGAGTACAACATGCGGAGTCCGTCGCGGCTGCTGGCGGGTATCTCGGCCACGATAGGCTCGTTCGGTATCGTCAGTGTGGACTATGAACGCACTTGGTATCAATACATGAAGTACACCTCGGACGGCTATGCCGACGTGAATGCCTATATTCGTGATACCTATACCCCGACGGATGTGATACGTGCCGGGGTGGAATTCCAGCCGATACGGTCGCTTTTCCTGCGGGCCGGATATGGATACAGTACCTCCCCGTACCAAGGAGCCGATTTCCGCAAGTATGGCGAATATCAACAATGGTCCGGCGGGATTGGCTATCGCAACAGACTGGTGAGCATAGACCTGGCCTACGTCTACGGAACCACCAAACAGATGCCCTTCAAACCGTATGATTATACGGCCGATGACGGTTATCGGGTGACCACGGATGGAACTGTTTATACGACGGACAAAAATCACAACGTGATTCTCTCCGTGGCATTCCGCCTGTAAGGCCACATTGCACCGTCAAAAAAACTTTCCGACCTCTTTTGCCCCCAGCTCTTTCCATTCATTTACGACTTCTAAACCAAACAATATGAAAAAAATCGTGTGGTCCTGCGTCATTGTCCTCTGTGTACTGAGCCTCGCGGCACTGGCGCAAAACAGAAATGCCCGTCGCGTTCAACCGGTGGGTTCGTGCCCGGCGGCCGTATGTGCCGATTCGTGCCGCTGTGCATGCCCGGCCGACTCGCTACGTTGCCCGATGCGTCCCTGCCCCAAAGATTCGACCTGCATGAAACCCTGTGCAAAACGGGCTCAGGGGTGCTGTGGCAAGGCTGATGTATGCCCCAGGGCACAAAAAGCAGAAGGCTGTCTCAAATGCCCTTCCTGCCCGAAAAGCGATACGACCGCCTGCTGTATGGAAATGAACGGCGCACAGTGTAAAACGGAATGTTTGTGTCCTGCGGCAAAAGGGGATACGACGGTTTGTGCTCAGCCCCGCCATCGCCGTGGACCGCGCGGTGCACACCGAGGACGGTAACGAAACGTTATCACGCTTTCCTCCCTCAGCTTCGGGGGAGCGGCATTCGGGCCGAAACGGTTTTTTCACAAACCGATTTCGGCCCGAATGCCGTTTGGCCGTTGCGGACGGAATACCTATCTTTGCCTCCTGTAAATACTTGTAAACTCATGGCTAAAGAGCTCAAAGACCTCACCTCGCGCGAGGACGATTACAGCAAATGGTACAATGACCTGGTTGTCAAAGCCGGGCTGGCCGAAAACTCCGCCGTCCGCGGATGTATGGTTATCAAACCCTATGGCTACGCCATCTGGGAAAAAATGCACGATGCCCTCGACAAAATGTTCAAAGATACGGGCCACGTGAATGCCTACTTCCCGCTGTTTATCCCGAAATCGTTCTTCTCCAAGGAGGCGCACCATGTCGAAGGCTTTGCCAAAGAGTGCGCTGTGGTGACTCACTACCGCCTCAAAAACGACCCCGACGGCCGAGGCGTTATCGTAGACCCCGATGCCAAACTCGAAGAGGAACTGATTGTCCGTCCGACCTCCGAAACCATCATCTGGAACACCTATAAAAATTGGATTCAGTCCTACCGCGACCTCCCCATTCTGTGCAACCAGTGGGCCAATGTGGTACGTTGGGAGATGCGTACGCGTCTGTTCCTTCGCACGGCCGAGTTCCTGTGGCAGGAGGGGCATACGGCTCACGCCACCAAAGAGGAGGCCATCGAAGAGGCTAAAAAGATGATTGGTGTCTACCGTGATTTTGCCGAACAGTGGCTGGCTCTGCCGGTGATTGTAGGCCACAAGAGCGACAGCGAGCGTTTTGCGGGTGCCGATGATACGCTGACCATCGAAGCCCTGATGCAGGACGGTAAAGCTCTCCAAAGCGGTACATCGCACTTCCTGGGGCAGAACTTTGCCAAGGCATTCGATGTGCAGTTTACCAACAAGGAGGGGCAACTCGACTATGTATGGGCCACTTCGTGGGGTGTTTCGACCCGTCTGATGGGGGCTCTTATCATGGCACACTCGGACAATAACGGGCTGGTATTGCCTCCGAAACTGGCTCCGATACAAGTTGTAATGGTTCCTATTTACAAAGGCGAAGAGGAACTCAAAACCATCGTAGCGCGAATGGAAGAGATTGCCGCCGAACTCAAGGCCAAAGGTATTTCGGTGAAAATCGACGACCGTGACAATGTGCGCAGCGGGTTCAAGTTTGCCGAATATGAGCTGAAGGGGGTTCCGGTACGTCTGGCCATTGGGCCCCGCGACCTGACCAACGGTACGGTCGAGCTGGCTCGTCGGGATACGCTGACCAAGGAAAATGTACCGGCGGAAGGTATTGCCGACCGCATCGAAAAACTCCTCGAAGAGATTCAGCAGAACATCTATAACAAGGCCCTTAAGTTCCGCGACTCGATGATTACGAAGGTCGACACCTACGATGAGTTCAAACGGGTACTGGAAGAGAAGGGGGGCTTTATTTTGGCCCACTGGGACGGGACTCCGGAGACGGAAGAGCAAATCAAGAACGAGACGAAGGCCACGATACGCTGTATCCCCGTGGATGCTCCGGCCGAAGAGGGCAAGTGTATGATTTCGGGTAAGCCGTCGCATCGCCGGGTGTTGTTTGCGAAGGCCTACTAAGGCGTGTTTTTTTGAAGAATCATGTGCAGGGCAGTGCCGTTGGGTGCTGCCCTGCGTGTATTAGGAGGAGTTTGGGATATGGGGCCGCAAGGACGCTTTTCCGGGTGCCGACGGCAGCACGATAGGGTCTACTGTCAAGACGATTCCAATATATGATGCAATAGATAATGAATTAATGGAGGGGAGTAAGAATGGGCTGCAATTAATCACATTTTCTGAGGATATGATGAGTGGATATACCAATACTTTAAGTTACACTGTGAAATACCCTTTAATATTTATTGGCAACCCAAACCAACCGCGCGATTGGTATACCGATAATGAGATTTACCAAAATAACACCTTATGGGCTGACACCAAAACAAAATATGACCCATGTCCAAAAGGGTGGAAAGTGCCTCAAGACGGGACATGGAATGACATCTCATCTACAACACTAACGTTCTATATTCAAGGGGCCCCGTTTTCCAATACTTCATTTCAATATCATCTTACGAATGGACTGCTTTATAAGCAGGTTACATGGTACCCTGCCTGTGGGTATCGTACTGCCAATTCAGGAAATTTAACATTCCCAGGCAATAGTGGAAATCACTATTCATCCACTGCAAAAGGGGTTAATGCCACATTATTAAACCTTGTTTTCCAACCTGAAACCATTCGGCCTAATTATAACAACTCTCGGACTTACGCAAATCCTGTTCGTTGCATTCAGGAGTAGCGTGAGGGAGGAATCGAAGGAGTGGGATAAGGGGGGGAGTCATCCGCAGGGGTATCCGTATAGGGGAAAAGGGGAAAGGCGCAGGGAGCAGCTCAGCCTCTCCCGGAGGGAAGAGAGCGCAAAGAGCAGATAAACCCCAAGCGAGGAAGACCTGACACGAGGGCAATGCCGTATGCTATAACTGAAAACAAATATTCCCTCCTATCCCCTCGGGTTGCTGAGGCAACCCGTCAGCCCGGAGCCGCCCGGATGCGGAGGGCTGAAAACTCACCCGTTCGGGCTCGCTTTTCCGCCCCCGCCGGCTCCAGTCTTCACGAAGTCGCACTCTACTGACAGACACGAGTCGGTTCGAGTGCCCAGCAGCACCATTTCTACCAACACCGTTGCAGCAGACAACCGAGCATAAAATTATCCAACCTGTTCGACCTCACCGAGTTCCACAAACCACAGATAGCCCTCTACTTCAGTATAACCCATCGAACGCAGTAAATTCATATACTCTTGTACCTGAGTCTGGTAGCCTGCACGACGGAATGCCCCGAACTTATAATCGACCACCACGGCACGGTGATTCCCGTCGGTCATTACCCGGTCCGGACGACGCAAATGTCCTCCTTCGGTAATAATGTCGCGTTCGCTGTGGATAACTTTCCATTCGGGAGAGAACCATCTCGCCACCTCAGGATTGGAGAGTGCCGCAGCAGCCCGTTCGCGGAGCATGGCAGCCTCATCGGCTGAGGTCAGTTCACCGCTGACCTGCATCCGCTCAATGGCCGAATCCAGCGCCTCAGGGGACTCCAGAAGCTCGAACAGGCGGTGCATCAGCACCCCGTATCGACGCGGAGAGACAGCCGCACGGTCCTCACCGAAGTATCGGTCTGAGGCCCAATGTACCCGCAGGCGTTGGGTCGCATTACGGGACGAGAAGTGCGTCATCACCTGTTGGTTCACCTTCGTTTCGGACACGTCAGATTTCGATGCTGCAGTGTGCTTTGTCCCGTAAACGTAACAGGCGGCTTCGCTCCCGTCGGGCAAGGTGTACGGATGTTCCTGTACCTCCTCCAGGGTGGGCACGACCGCGTCAATCAGCGTAGAGACAAGATGTCCGTTCTTCCCGACGGGTTCGTACATCACGTAGAGTTCCTGCTCGGCGCGCGTCAGAGCCACATACAGCAGGTTCAGGTTGTCCACATGGGCATAGACGCTCTCACGATAGTAGTCGGCGGCAAAATGGGATTGTGCCATCGCTTTCTTGTAGGAGACAGGCACGGTTCCCAACTCCGCAAAACGACCGGCCGTTTCATCCGCAGCCTCAACCCAGAGGGTTGTCCCTCCTCTGTTCGTTTGGGGGAGCAGGTCCCAACTGCAGTAGGGAATCATCACACACGGAAATTCCAACCCTTTGGCCTTGTGAATGGTCATGATGGTAATAGCATCCTGTTCCGAGGGAAGGTAGACCGTTTTTTTACGGCCTTTGTCGGCCCACCACTCCAGCAGCAGCGGGATATCCGATACGGGCTGTTTGCTATAGGAGAGGACGGCCTGATAGAGCGCCTGGAGGTAGGAGACAGCCTCCGAGCGCTCTCCCAACTTGTAGTGTTCAAGGATGGCCTCAAAGCTCTCCACGAGCGACAGGCAGAGCAGTCCCGCGATAAAGTCGCGTTCATCATCGGCCAGCGGCGTTCCGTAGGGTAGTCCGCGGAACGTATTGTACTGTGCCCGAGCAATGGTATCCTCGGGCGCATCGGCCAGCGTATAGACCGCCATGACGAACTCCACCACCGGAGAACCGCTCAGCAGCAGGGCCTCCTGGCTCACAATGGGGTATCCGGCTTCCAGCAGGGTATCTGCGGCCGTGCGGGCTTCGCCGTTCGAACGCACCAGTACGGCGATGTCACGCAGGGTGTAACCGCGAGTCAGCATATCCCGCACACGTTCGACCAGAATTGCCGCCGTCTGCTCCCGATACGCAGGAACCACCTCCACATACCCCTTGGGTTCCTGTTTCATTTTCGCAGGAGCCACCTTCTGTTCGAATCCCCGATAGGACTCCCGCAGAATGTCGGCCCACGACCGCAAGGCCGGAGGAGCCGCCTCCAAAAAAGCGGTCAGGTCATCGGCATCGCGTTCTACCACCCCGCGCATCAGCCGATTGTTGAAATCGATGATATGGCGTTCGCTGCGCCAGTTGGTATCCATCGGGGCGGTGTCGGCCAGCGCCTCGGCAAAATGGGCTTCGGCTTCACTCCCCAGAATACGCCAGTTGCCGCCGCGCCAACGATAGATGGACTGCTTCACGTCACCAATCAACATCACGGGCTCCCCGTCGTTTTCAGCCAGCGCATTGTCCAGCAGCGGCACAAAATTCTGCCACTGGTTCTCCGAGGTGTCCTGAAACTCGTCAATCATATATCGCGCATAGGCATTCCCCACCTTTTCATAAATAAACGGCGCATCGTTACCCGTCACCAAACGGTGAATCAGGGCGGCCGTTTCGTGAATCATCACCCGGTTCTGTTCGGCAGCCACGGCCCGTACCTCTTCCCCCAGGGCCGACAACAACAAACTCCGCCCCAACTTCTCCCGCACCAGGTCCCGCGAGGTATAATCCATCCACAACGCATCCACCCCCTCGCGAATCGCCTCCAAACAGGGCATCAATTCCCGCTCCAGACCCTGAATACGCTCCTTCAGCGGTGATGTCTTGTTGCACCACTCCCCGACACTCTCCGTGCTGCGGGCAAAATAGCTGTTGTAGGGCAACGGTTCGTCGCTCTCCGCCAGACGAGACAGGTAGACTGCAAAACTGTTTTTCCCCTGCTTGAAATCGGTCGGGTCCAATCCAGCCCTTGTGATGATTTCGAGGGCCTGTTTGGCACGCTCTTTCACCTGTCCAAATCGGAGATTCAACTCGTGTGCAATTTCGCAATACGTATTCCACACCTGCTCCGCACTCTGTTGGTTCGGTACGTAACTCTCCTTGAACAGCTCCTCGCCGATGCGAATCATGTCCGGCCGGATATCCCATCCCTTTCCGTCGAGGCTCCGTTCATCGAGGAGTCGGTCCACAGCCCCCCTGAGGGTCGCATCGGAGGCTGTCCGCTCCAACAGGCGGTCCACGGCAGCCGTCAGCACCCAATCCCGGTCAATCTCCACCGTATAGTCCAACTCCAATCCCAGTTCCCGGAAAAAAGCGCGTGCCACCCGCTGAAAAAACTTGTCGATGGTCGAAACAGCGAAACGGGAGTAATCGTGCAGAATCAGCGTTCGCGCCTCTGCCGCATTCCGTACAATACGGCTTCTGGACAATCCCGTTTCACGCATCAGGTCATTGAGATAGGTGATGTTATCCCCTTCGGGCGGAGCCGTTTCAGGAGCTTCGGCAAGCGCGTGGAGGCTGTCCACGATACGCCGTTTCATCTGTTCGGTAGCCTTGTTGGTAAAGGTCACGGCGAGTGTTGCCCGATACAGCAGCGGATTTTGGACAACGCCTTTGATATATTCGTAGGCGAGTCTGTATGTTTTTCCGGAGCCGGCGGATGCTTTCAGGATTTTGACGTGTCCCATAAGGGTAGGATTGATTGAGTTCAAAGATAGCGAAAAGGCATCTTTTTCGGATTACGGTGGGGACAGGGCTTGATTTAGGGGCCGCAAGGACGGTTTCCCGGGCGCCGACGGCAGCACGATAGGCGGGACATTAGAGACTATTCCGATATATGAGGCGAACGGGAATACCTTGACCGAGGGGAATACAGGAGTAAGATTAGTACCGATTACAACGGGCGGGGTACTGAGTGAGAATACCTCGCAGGTCTATGCCATAAAGAACCCGCTGGCATTTATTTATAACATAGTAAGTCCTTGGGATTGGTATACCAATACAGGTACCCACAATGATGTGTTGTGGGGAGATGGTAATGTAAAAAGCGAGTATGACCCATGTCCGCATGGATGGAGAGTGCCAACAAATTCGGAACTCACTTATGGAGACTTTTCTACCTTTACCATGACGGCATCGGGTTCCGGTACGAATGTAGCGAACGGGAGAACATACAACAATATAGCATGGTTTCCTGCGGCTGGGTATCGCTACGGCGTTAGTGGAGTTTTGAACGTCGTTGGCAACAGCGGCTACTATTGGTCTGCGTCAGTGAGTGACACGTATGCCAAGTACTTGCGCATCTTTATGAGCAATGTCTACCCCAACTACACCAGCAACCGGGCTTACAGCTTTTCGGTTCGATGTGTGCAGGAGTAGCGAGAGGGGGAATCGAAGGAGCGGAATAAGGGGGGAGTAATCCGCAGAGGGTATCCGTGTAGGGGAAGAGGGGGAAGGCGCAGGGAGCTGCTCAGCCTCTCCCGGAGGGAAGAGAGCGCAAAGAGCAGATAAACCCCAAGCAAGGAAGACCTAACCCGAGCAGTACCGGACCGGAGCCAGTGGAGTTTAGGGTAGAGGCTGCTCGGCTCGAGTGCCGAGCGGCACCATTCCATACATACCGCACAAACAAAAAAGGTGTAATTTTGTACCATGCGAAAAGCGATTACCCGACTGGCCGACTTTTTCTATGTCAAGCCCCTGAGACACTGGATTCCGCAGGAGACCTTTCGATACGCCTTTGTCGGAGGGCTGAACATGGGGTTGAACGTGGTGTTCTATTGGTTCTGCTACAACTTTATCCTCCGACAACAGGATACCGATTTCGGAATTGTAGTGATTTCGGCTCCGATTTTGGCCTTTCTGATGACCTTTGTAGTGACCTTTTTCACGGGGTTTTACCTGGCACGAAATGTCGCTTTCGGGCACTCGCAGGTTCATGGCGGCAAACAGCTCTTTCGGTATGCCCAGGTAGTGGCCGTGAATATCGCCATTAACTATTTCGGGCTGAAACTCCTAATCGAAGTATTGCATATTTATCCGTCGATTGCCAATGTGCTGATTCAGATTGTGACCGTGACGTTCAGCTACGTGGCTCAACGGTTCTACACGTTTCGCACCCACCGCACAACCCGTTAGAGCGAACTCTTGAGTTTGTCGAGACCGGCCCGCTGGAGCGGGCTGGCGGCAAAGAGGGCGTCGAATACTTCGGGTGTCAGGGTACGCCAATCTTCCACGGTAAGATTCATCCGTTCGGGCTTGGCGTCAAGGCCGGCTTCAGGCGGTAATAACGGGCTTTGGGAGAGGCGGTTGTAGGGACAGACCTCCATGCAGCGGTCACAACCAAAGATACGTCCCTGCAACGACGGACGAAAGCACGCCTCGACCGCTTCCCGGCGTTCGATAGTTTGATAGGAGAGGCAGCGGCGGGCATCGACCATGCGAGGTGCTGCAATAGCTTGTGTGGGACATGCCTCCATACACCGTTGGCACCCTCCGCAACGCTCCTCAACGCGCGCAGGCAGCGGCCATCCCTTCCCAAACGGAATATCCAGCAACAACAGCCCAATCAGCGTAAAGCTCCCCAATCGGGGATGAATCAGCATGGCGCTTCGGCCAATCCACCCGAGCCCGGCGCGGACAGCCCAGGCACGTTCGAAGGCGGGTGCGCTGTCCACGACAGCTCGCCCGCCGCTCCCCGCATAACCGTCATATTGACGGATAGCCTCCAAAAGACGATGCAGGTTTCGTTTGAGAATCGGGTGGTAGTCGTCGCTCCAGGCAAAACGGGCGATACGGGGGACACCGTCGGGTTGGCAGACGTCGGGCGGCCGACGGTAGGTGGTAAGGGTAACCACCACGCTTTGGACCGCGGGGAAGAGCCGTCGCAGGTCGTGGCGGTAGTCGGCCGACCGTTCGAGATAGGCCATGTCAGCCCCGTAGCCTTGGGCGAGCCATTGGGCAAAGCGTTCCCGTTCCTCGTCGAGCAGGGCAAAAGGGACGGTGCCTGCGGCTGAGAAGCCGCAGGCACCATAGGCTTGTTCGACGATGTCAGGGAGGGTAAGCATCCATCAGGAAATAGGGAGCAATTCGAACCGAGAGAGGCAATCACACGGGGCTGTCCATACCAAAGAGCGCCACAGGCTACTGCACCGGTTCAAAATAGGGTTTCATTTCGCTCTGGAAACGGTCGAGTTTGAAGCCGCTCCACTTCCGCACAATTTTTTTCTCGGTCGGTTCGACCAGTACGAACGTGGGATAGAGCCCGATGCCGTAGGGTACGGCTGCTCCTTCGGAGAGCAGTTTGCCATCCGAGAGGTTGGGCCATGCGAAAGGTTTTCGGTAGCGGTACATCTCCATCCAGCCGTCGTGGTTGTCGCTGAGCATGACGCCGACAACAGAGAGGCTGTCGGCATAGGTTTCGGCGTATTTGGCCACTTCGGGGAACGAGGCGTGGCAGCGCGGGCAGTTCGAGGTCCAGAAAAGCACCAGCAGATACTTTCCGTCAACGCCGGCATAGTCCGCGAGGTAGGAGTAGTTGCCATCGGTGTCGTGGAGTTCGACGTCGTAGAGCGGGTCGCCCACTTGCACCGGGGTATCCTGTGCGGCCGCAGGGCGGGGCATCAGCAGATACAAGGCCCCGATAAGCGGCAGAAGAATGCGTTTCACCATTTTTTATCGATTTAGAGGTTCTTCGGATGATTGTTTTTCAAGATACGGAGCGACAAGTCGGCTTTGGAAATCACCCTCGCCGGGATACCAGCGTTCGACAATCGTACCCTGCGGGTCTATCAGGATGTAGGTGGGCATCACATCCGTGCGGTACAGCACCCCGGCTCCGGCATAGGTTCCCATTCCGTCCGACATATGTACCCACGGCAGGTTCCGCTGTGCCACGACGTTTTTCCACAATGCGGGATTGACATCGAGGTTGATACCGATAATTTCCAGACGATTCCGATAGCGGTCGTACAGCTCTTTCATCTTCGGGAAAGCGACATAACAGCCTCCGCATCCTACGCCCCAAAAATCCAGCAACACATATTTGCCTTTACCGACCCAGTCCGACAGCCGGCAGGCCGCACCGGTCGTATCCGTTCCGGCAAAATCGGCATACGGTTCTCCGACCTGCGGTACATGGGGCGGGTTGAGAGCCACGGCGATGGCGCGTCCCTCCAACCGATTCCGGTTTTCAGGCGTGAGACGGTCGTAAATCCACTGCAAACGTTCATGCGGCACAGCTCCCACACGGACATAAAAGGTCAAGTCGTCCAACATGGCGCGGGAGTTCGGATATTTCGCATAGAGCGGCCACAGCCGTTCGACCTGAACACGCCACACCGAATCGCGATATTTCCAATACCCCTCCTTCGTGCTGGTCAGGGCATCTAGGTCGGACATGTCCACGGTCTGGAGTTCCGCTTCCAAAGCCTGTTCGGGTTCATTGCTGACCACAGTCCATTCGCCGTCGGCTTCGCCCGTGATACGCAGGCGGGTCGTGTCCGAAACCCAAAGTGTATTGCAACCTCGTCCGTTTGAGGCCCGTACCGACATCATCACCATTTCGCCGGCAGGCAGCGTTCCTGCAAACGAAAAACGACCGTTCCGAATCGTATCCGTATGAAACCTGCGGCCGGTATTCCCCCAGTATCGCGCCATATACACAGTCACTGTATCTTTTTCGGCAACCCCCTGAATCGTTCCTTCGACCTTCCAGGCCGATGCCGAACCGGCAGCCAACAGCCCCGAGATAATCAGCAACAAACGTCTTGTCATGGCAATCGAGAGTGAATAGGGACGAAAAAAGAGACTCCCCGCACCCATGGTGGCGGGAGTCCCTTCAAAGTTACGCATTTGGAGCGCTATTTCGCAACAATCAGGAAGTAATTCTTCTTGCCTTTCTGCACGAGCAGGAATTTGTCGGAAATCAGGTCGGCGGTTGTGACACCGAGGTCGGCATCGGCCACCTTCACCCCGTTGAGCGAGATACCGCCCCCCTGAATCAGCCGCCGCAACTCCCCTTTGGAGGGGAACAGTGCCGCTTTCTCGGTGCAGAGTGCCGCGAAGGTTACGCCCGTCGCCAAATCCGCCTTGGCAATTTCGAACTGCGGCACCCCTTCGAAGACTTCGAGAATGGTCTGTTCGTCGGCAGCCTTCAGCGCCTCGGCACCACCGCCGAAGAGAATCGAGCTGGCTGCCACGGCTCGTTCGTAATCCTCGCGTGAGTGAATCATCACGGTCACCTCCTCGGCCAGTTTCTTCTGCAACTGGCGCAGGTGGGGCGCTTCGCGATGCGCCGCAATCAGCGCGTCGATGGTCTCGCGGTCGAGCAGCGTGAAGATTTTGATATACCGTTCGGCATCCTCGTCGCTCACGTTCACCCAGAACTGATAGAACTTGTAGGGCGAGGTGTAGCGCGGGTCGAGCCATACGTTGCCGCTCTCGGTCTTCCCGAACTTGGTGCCGTCGGCCTTCTTAATCAGCGGACAGGTCAGGGCAAAGGCTTCACCCCCCACCTTGCGGCGAATCAGCTCCGTCCCCGTGGTAATATTACCCCACTGGTCCGAGCCCCCGAGTTGCAGTTTGCAGTTTTTGGTCTCGTAGAGGGTCAGGAAGTCGAAACCCTGAACCAACTGGTAGGTAAACTCCGTGAAGGACATCCCTTCGCCCTCGCCGTTGAACCGTTTTTTCACCGAGTCCTTGGCCATCATGTAATTGACCGTGATGAGTTTCCCAATGTCGCGGATAAACCCGAGGAAGGTCTGCTCCTTCATCCAGTCGTAATTGTTCACCATCTCGGCCGCGTTGGGTGCCGTGCTGTCGAAGTCAATCAGTTTGGAGAGCTGAGCCTTGATGGCGGCCTGGTTGTGGCGCAGGGTGGGTTCGTCGAGCAGGTTGCGTTCGAGCGACTTGCCGCTGGGGTCGCCAATCATCCCCGTAGCCCCGCCCACCAACGCTATCGGCTTGTGGCCGCAACGCTGAAAGTGCTTGAGCATCATCACCCCGACCAGGTGGCCGATATGCAGCGAATCGGCCGTCGGGTCAATCCCCAGGTAGGCCGTGGTCATCTCTTTTTTCAGTTGTTCGGCGGTTCCGGGCATCATGTCATGAATCATGCCCCGCCAGGTCAGTTCCTCGATAAAGTCCATCGGTGGTTGTTCAAATGATTATACTGTCTGCAAAGATAGGTTTTATTTCGTTCCGACGGACATCGCCCGCCGGACACCCTCCCGCAAATCGCTCCGCCCCGGAAAACCGATTGCCGAAAAATATGGTACCTTTGTCTTCGTTATGATTGACCGCCAGACCGTAGACCGCATTTTTGCCGCCGCCGACATTGTGGAGGTGGTGAGCGACTTTGTGACCCTCAAGAAAAAGGGGGTCAATTATCAGGCCTGCTGTCCGTTCCACAACGAGAAGACCCCCTCGTTCGTGGTCTCGCCCTCGAAGGGGCTTTACAAGTGTTTCGGGTGCGGCAAGGGGGGCAACGCCATCAGTTTTGTGATGGAGCACGAGGGGTTGAGCTATGTCGAGGCGCTCAAGTGGGTAGCCCGCAAGTACGGCATCGAGGTGCAGGAGAAGGAGCAGACCCCCGAGGAACGGCAGCGCAACGACGACCGCGAGAGCATGATGATGGTGACCTCGTGGGCCAACCAATACTTTGTCGAACAGCTCAAGAGCCCCGAGGGAGAGAGCGTCGGAGTGGGCTATTTTCGGGAGCGGGGCTTTACGGATGCCACGATAGCCAAGTTCCAGCTCGGGTACTGCCCGGCCAAGGGGGATGCCATGACACAGGCTGCCCTGGCGGCTGGCTATCAGGAGCCTTTTCTGGTGAGCACGGGGCTGACCATCAAACGCGAGTCGGCTAACGGAGGGGGGTATTACGACCGTTTCTGCGGTCGGGTGATGTTTCCCGTCCACTCGCTGTCGGGACGGGTGATTGCCTTCGGGGGACGCACCCTGCGCACCGACAAAAAGGTAGCCAAGTACCTCAACTCGCCCGAAAGCGAAATCTACCACAAGAGCAACACCCTCTACGGGATTTACTTTGCCAAAAAGGCCATTACGCAGTTCAACCGCTGCATATTGGTCGAGGGGTACACCGATGTGCTGCAGATGCACCAGTCGGGCGTGGAGAATGTGGTTGCCTCGTCAGGGACGTCGCTGACGGTCGAGCAAATCAAACTGATTAAACGCTTCACGAAGAACGTCACGGTCATCTACGACGGCGATGCGGCGGGTATCAAGGCCTCGATGCGCGGTATCGACATGATATTGCGCGAGGGGCTGACCGTGCGGTGCGTGCTGCTGCCTGAGGGCGAAGACCCCGACTCGTTTGCCAAATCGCATAACGCCACCGAGTTTCAGGCCTATATCGAGGAGCATGAGGAGGATTTTATCTCGTTCAAGACCCGCATCCTGCTGGGCGATGCCGCCGAGGACCCTATCAAACGGGCCGAGGTGATTACCAGCGTCGTGGAGTCCATTGCCACCATTCCGGAGGCCATCACCCGTTCGGTATTTATTCGGGAGTGTGCCGTGAAGCTGGAGATTGACGAAGATATCCTGATACGGGAGGTGGCCAAGAAGCGGGTGACGATGGTCGACGGCGAGGCGGGACGCGAGGTGATGCAGAATGCCCAGCGCAAGGAGCAGTTTCTGCGTCGGCACGAGGCCGACCCGAATGCTGCTGCCACCTTTTCACCGGCTGCCCCCGTGACCGAGCCGGCCGCGCCGATTGACCTCGCTCCGAAACTGAGTTTTGCAGAGCAGGGGCTGAACCGCGAACTGGACCAGTTGGAACGGGAGCTGATAGGCTACCTGTTGAAATACGGAGGCGAGAATTTCGATTTCGAGATGTCGCCTACCGAGATTGTTTCGCTGAGTGTGGCCGAGACCATTATCGGCGACCTGGAGATGGACCGCATCGAGATGCACAATCCGCTCTATCGGCAGGTCTACGAGGAGTATGTGCAGGAGTATCGGGAACACGGTGCGCCGCCGGCCAACTACTTTATCAACCACCCTTCGCCTGAGGTCTCGGCGCTGGCGGTGGACCTGCTGACGGCCGAAGAGACCTACGCCCCGAGCCGCATGTGGGAACGGTACGAGATACGGGTCTCGACCGAGCGCGAGCGGTTGGGCGAGGCCATTCCGAAGGCCATCACCATCTACAAGTCCAAGGTGGTCAGTTCGATTATCGCTTCCCTGCAAAAGCAGCTGTTGGGCATTACGACCATGGAGGAGGCGCAGGACATTATGCAGCGTATGGGGCAGCTCAACGAACTGCGCAAGGAGATTTACGACAAGTATCTGCGGACGGTCTAAGGCTTTCACACGTTAGGAATCAGACATTCCTAGCCTGCGTCCCATCGGGCCGATGCAGTCGGCACTATAAGTCTGCTCCCTCGTCCGGAGTTGCATCGGGTGTTGTCGTTGCGGGGTGCAACCGTTCGTAAGCCTCGCGCGCGGCAATCTGCTCGGCCTCTTTCTTCGACCGCGCATCGCCGTATCCCCGCCGCTCACCATCCACCAGCAGCTCACTCTCGAAATGGGGCGCCAACTCCACGTGGTCGGCACACTCGCGGCTGCAAAACTCGATTCGGCGATGGTGTTTCTGTCCCCACTCAATCATGCGGCTTTTGAAATCCTTTTCGGTCTGCTCCAGCGCCTCCAAATCGACATATTCGACAAAAATCCGCTCTATCAGCACCCGATTGGCCGTTTCGTACCCCTGGTCGAGGTAGAGAGCCCCAATCAACGCCTCCAGCGCGTCGCCGTAGATGTTGTTTCGGCTGGCCACCAGACTCGACGGGTGGGCCACCAGCATCGCCTCGAGCCCCAGGTCGAGCGCTACCCGATTCAACGTTTCACGGCTCACCATCCGCGAGCGCAGCTTGCTGAGCACGCCCTCCCGTGCATCGGGATACTCGATAAAGAGAAACTCCGAGACCACCGCCTCAATCACCGCATCGCCCAGAAACTCCAGCCGTTCGTTATTGACGGTTCGTCCGTCGCCGACCCCCACCGAGGCCGAGCGGTGCACCAGAGCCAGTTTGTAGAGTTCGATATTCTCGGGCGTAATGCCAAAAATACGCTTCAGGAGCGCATAATAGGGTTTGTCGGCTGCCGATACCCGGCGAAAGAGATGGCGTAGGTTCATACGGTTTATTTCGTCATCGAAGGCGGGACTGTACCCGGACAGGAACAGCAGGAGGTGTTCCTCCGCCTGTTTTGTCTCCCCGTCCGACCTCCCCGTTCTATCCAAAAAAGCAGGCCGCTTCACAACGCTTGTGAACGGCCTGCCCTAAGGTGTTATATGGCGGCATGGAAATTCCCCCAAGACAAAGGGAGCCTCCCGTGCCCAACAATCATCGTGTTACTCAACCTTCTTGAAGATAACGGTCGAGTTGTGCCCCCCGAACCCGAAGGTGTTGCTCAGGGCACACCGAACGTCGCGTTTCTGAGCCGTTCCGAGGGTCAGGTTGATGCGTTCGTCGATTTGCGGGTCACGCTCCGTCACGTTGATGGTCGGCGGAACAATCCCCTTGTCAATGGCCATGATACAAGCCAGCGCCTCAATGGCCGCCGCACCGCCCAGCAGGTGACCGGTCATCGATTTGGTGGAGCTGATGTTCATTTTGTAGATATGGTCGCCGAAGACGGACTGAATCCCGATAAATTCGGGCAGGTCACCGGCCGGGGTCGAAGTCCCGTGGGTGTTGATGTAGTCAATCTCTTCGGGTTGGATACCGGCATCGTTGAGTGCCGCGCGCATGGCCAGAGCAGCCCCAGCCCCCTGCGGGTCGGGTGCGGTGAGGTGATAGGCATCGGCGCTCATGCCCCCGCCAATCACTTCGGCGTAGATTTTCGCACCGCGAGCCTTGGCGTGTTCATACTCTTCGAGCACCAGCGCCCCGGCACCTTCGCCCATCACAAAACCGTCACGCCCCGTGTCATAAGGCCGTGAAGCGGTTTTGGGGTCGTCGTTACGCGTTGAGAGGGCCTGCATGGCGTTGAACCCGCCAATCCCGGCCGGGTTGATGGCGGCTTCCGAGCCGCCCGATACTATGATGTCGGCCTTGCCCCAGCGGATGAGGTTCAAGGCGTCGATAAATGCGTGGTTGGAAGACGAACAAGCCGATACGGTACAGTAGTTCGGCCCGCGGAAACCGTACTTCATGGAGATGTGTCCGGCAGCGATATCCGCAATCATCTTAGGGATAAAGAAGGGGTTGTATTTGGGGGTTCCGTCGCCTTGGACGAAGTTTTTGACTTCGTTGAAGAAGGTTTCGATACCACCGATACCGGAAGCCCATACGACACCGACCTGGTCCTTGTCGATGGAGTCGATGGTTTTGTCCTCGCCATCGACCAGTCCGGCATCCTGTACGGCCTGTTTGGCGGCTACCAGGGCAAACTGGGTGAAACGGTCGTATTTGCGAGCTTCTTTGCGGTCGAAGTGTTCGTTGGGGTCGAACCCTTTGACTTCGCAGGCGAATTGGGTTTTGAATTTCGAAGCGTCGAAGTGTGTGATGGGCGCGGCTCCGCTCACGCCATTCTGGAGGTTTTGGAAATACTCTTCAATGTTATTCCCGATGGGGTTAATGGTACCGATACCCGTTACTACTACTCTTCTCAGTTTCATAAGGAAGTTGGATTGGTTGGAGTGCCGTCGGGGGGTGTGCTGCGGGGAGTGTGTGTATCCGCAGGGGTGTTCCGGCGGTCGTTGTGCGCATCGGGCGAAAGAGCCCGTCTGGCACGAGGGATAAGGTGTCGCAGGAAACAGAAACTGTTCCGAACCCAATATTGCTAAAGTGTCCGAAACAGTATCTTATTGCGAAAGAATTTAACGGACGTGTCGGCCGCTTAGTTTTTTTTGCTTTCGATGTACTTGATAGCGTCGCCTACGGTCGTAATTTTTTCAGCGTCTTCGTCGGGGATAGAGATTTCGAATTCTTTTTCGAATTCCATAATCAGTTCGACGGTATCGAGCGAGTCTGCGCCGAGGTCGTTGGTAAAGCTGGCAGTGGGCACTGCTTCCGAAGCGTCAACACCGAGTTTGTCTACGATGATTTCGACTACTTTTGACGAGATGTCTGACATAGTGTTCAAGTGTTTAAGAGTTTAACAAATGTAGTGTAATCGGTTGAGTTGTTTCGGGTTCGCGCAAGAACCCTATTCAGGGCAAAAGTATAGTTTTTTTCTCAAAGTCGGGTAAGGAGCCGGTTTTTTTTGTACTTTTATTTGCCGATTTCATCGCAACAAACTCATTATGACCAACATAGCAATATTCGCCTCGGGCTCGGGCACCAATGCCGAGGCTATTATGGAACATTTTGCCGCTTCGACGACGGCCCGCGTGGCGCTGTTGTTGTCGAACCGTGCGGATGCCTTTGCCCTGAAACGCGCCGAACGATTCGGGGTGCCGACAGCCGTTTTCTCGCGCGAGGAGTTTCGCGACCCCGAGGGCGCCGTGGCACGGCTGCTGAAGGAACACCACATTGAATTTATCGTGCTGGCCGGTTTTCTGTGGCTCGTGCCGGACTACCTGACGGCCCGCTACGCAGGACGAATCGTCAATATCCATCCGGCTCTGCTGCCCAAGTTCGGCGGCAAGGGGATGTACGGCCACCATGTGCACGAAGCGGTGCTGGCGGCCGGCGAGACTCAGTCGGGGATTACCATCCACCTGGTCAATGAGCGGTACGACAGCGGCGACATCCTCTTTCAGGCCACGGTACCCGTATCCCCCGACGACACGCCCGATTCGCTGGCCGAGAAGATACACACCCTGGAACACCGCCACTTTCCGACCGTTATCGAACAAACCATTCAGCAACTCGGATAGCCCATGCACGTAGTATCCTCTCTTTTGCGCCGCACGTTGTTGCAGCACATACCGGTAGCCATTGAGGGTGTCGGGACGCTGAATCTGTCGCTGCGGTCGGCTCAGTTCATCTCGGGCCAGCGGCTGGAGCCTCCGCGGCGCATGCCGGAGCTGGTGGCAACCGAGGTTGGCGACCGTCCGCTGGCAGCTATTGTCGCTGCAGAGTTATCACTGGACCCGATGAGCGCCGACCAGTTGTGCTACACCTGGCAGGAGGAGGCGGCCGAACAGGCTGCCTGTGAGGGTTTGCCCGAAGGGTCGCTGTGCATAGAGGGGGTCGGCACCATCCGTAACGACCCCGAACGGGGAGTAGCCTTCTACGCCGAACCGGAGCTGCTGGAGATGCTCAATCCGCTGCCGGCCGAACCGCTGGTGGTACCGTCGGCGGCACGCAAACACATTCCCTTGCCGATGACCGAGCAGGAGGTGCGGCGCACACGCCATCGGCAGGCCTATCACCAACGCCCCAAAGCGAAAAATCCGCACAACTACACTGTTTCGACGCTGGCCATTCTGATTACGCTGGCGGCCGTGGGGTATCTCTGTTATTATCTGTGGCGGCACACCGACTGGCTCTCGGGCATTTTGCCGCGCTAACCCGACTGAACACACATTTTCCCGTATTCCGACCACCGATTCACAAAAACGGGACAGCACTTTTTCAGAGGGTCTCCCTACCTTGCGTCCGAAAAATCAAACTTTCAAACGCAACGTATGAAACAACTGATTAAGAGTTGGGCCGTGGCAGCCGTAGCGGTAGCCGCTCCCGTGATGCTGGGGTTTAGCTCCTGCAAAAAAGAGACGAAAGCGGAGGCTCCCGCGGCGCAGGCTGTAGCGGGCTCCTACAAAGGCACCCTGGAGGTCACGATGGCCGGCAATCCCATTGATGGTATTACCGGCAATCCGGCCA
Source organism: Candidatus Rikenella faecigallinarum (assembly GCA_019113395.1). Classification (GTDB taxonomy): domain Bacteria; phylum Bacteroidota; class Bacteroidia; order Bacteroidales; family Rikenellaceae; genus Rikenella; species Rikenella faecigallinarum. The sequence continues at coordinate 23,180 of DXHL01000018.1, forward strand.
CCATCACCGTGACCCAGACCGGCAGCACCGTCACCCTGCAACTGACCGAATCGGCTCTGCTGACCCAGTTTTTCGGAGGTCAGCCCATCGGTGCCACGGACGTCACCGTGACCCGGAGCGGCGACACCTTTACCCTGAGCGGTGCGGGTCAGGCCGACATGAACGGACTGAAACTCGACATGACCGTTGCCGGCACGGGCACGACCAGCGCCATGCAGTTTACGATTACCGTTCCGATGGTCGGAGTGGTAGCCACCTTCAACGGCAGCCGACAGTAGAGGCATACTGGCGGCCTTTATGGGCTTTGTGGCGGGATAACCACCCCGAGAGGGTGATTATCCCGTTTTTCTTTGGGAATTCCCCGAAAAATCCGCTATCTTAGTGGTATCATTCACGACAAAAAGCATCACAGACCATGTTTCCGATACTCAAAGACTCGCCCCTGTTTCGAGGGCTCGACCAGAAAACCATCGACACGCTGCTCGAACGCTCCTCATTCGCCACAGCCACCTATCAGCCCGGCGAGTGCATCGCCAAACGCGACACCGCCTATTCGGGGCTGATGATTATCCTGCGGGGTTCGGCACGCGGCGAAATGACCGACGCGGCCGGCAGACGGAGGGTGATTGACAACATCACGGCACCGCAACTCATTGCACCGGCCTTTCTTTTCGGGGGCTACAACCGCCTGCCGATTGACGTGATTGCCGGCGACGAAGGAGCCGAAATTATGACCCTGCACCGCGGGGGATTGTTCGAGATGATGCAGGACAACACGATTGTGCTCTCGAACTTTATCGATATTATCTCCAATCGGGCCAACTACTTCTCGCGCAAGATTTACGCCCTTTCGGTGCTGATGCTGACCGAGAAGGTGGCGGCTCTGCTCCTGTCGGGGGATGCGCAGGGCGATACCCTGCCGTTGCAGGAAGATAAGATGGCCGACGAACTGGACATTACGCGCAACGCGCTGGAACAGACCCTCGGAGAGTTGGCCAAGAAAGGGTATATCGAAATTTCCGAGACCCAGGTGGTCATTCGCAACCGCAAGGCGTTGGAGGCGATGGTGGTGCCGCAGTAGGTTCTCTCTTTCGTAAGCGCTTTCAGGCCTGAAAGGATAGCATCGGGGTATTGTGCGGAGGTGGTTTACACCGTCCGCACAATACCCCGGCTGTTTTGTCCGTCCACAAAAACGAAGAGTTCCTCGGGGAACGAGACACGGCGGAAATGGTCCGTTTCGGCCACGGCCGGCAGGGCGTCGAGGGCTGCCGTATCGAACCGCCCGTCGCCGATAGCAGGATTGAGGGTCATGTAACCGACCCCGAACGAGGTGAGGTTTTGGAAGAAGTGGGTTCCCTGCGACGGGTCCACGCGGAAATCTTCGAGACCGCACTCGGCAATCACCCGAGCCTCGGAAATCTGAGGCCACAAGACCGGAATGCCGAGCCACGGGTCGCTCGACCCCCAGCGCCCGGGCCCCACCAGTACATAATTTCGCCCCTCCTGCTTCATCTGCAGGTTGAGAGACTCTATCTCGCGGGCCATTTGCGGCGTCTCGGCCCGTTCGAACCGCCCCGTCTTCACGTAAATCACATCCTTCAACCCCTCGATACGCCCCAGTCCCAGCGCCGATTCGGCATAGAGCAGCGCCCCGTCGGGCTCTCCCTCGGCCGACGACCAGTCCATACGGCCGTTTTGCACCGCCTCGGCAATGGGTCGTATCTGGAGAAAGTTGAATATCTTTTCGTGGCCGTACGGCACATCCATATTCACCGCAAACTCGATTTCAACGGGTGATTTCATCTCCTCGGCTCCGATGCGCAGCAACTCCTGCAAAATCTCGGCCAACGGGAACGTGTCGTACTTGAGGATGTGGGCAAAAGTAATCAGCTTGCGCCCCTTTTCGTTGGGCGAGTCGCTCACCACCTGGTTCAGGGCGTCCCACGTCGAGGCTACATATTTCATGTTGCGGAAGTGGGCCGCCTTGGGAATCTCGAATCGCACGAGGTTCACCGCATCATCAGTCGAGGTGCGCAGTCTTGAGGGGTCGAGCGACAAGGCATACATCACCCGCTGGGTATCGCGCAGGGTCAGTTCGGGGGTCGAGAGCTGCAGCACGTGTTTCGGATAGGCCGGCGAAAAACGCAACGTAATTCCCCCCTCGACCACCAGTTTGCCCAACCCGAAGGCAATATTGGCAATACCGTCTTCGGGTTTTTCGTCCCCGATGGGGTAGAAGTTCAGCGACCGCGCCACTCCCGAGAAGGTCGGGAAATAGTATCCGTCCTGCTCCGTACCGCAAATCTCCTGTATCACGACCGCCATCTTCTCATCGGCCAGGCTGTTCGAGCTGGCCTCGATATAGGCTCGGCTGGCGCGGTAGTAGACCGAGGCATAGACCCCCTTGATGGCCTTGCAGACCATACGAATCATCTGCTCCTCGTTGTCCACCCGCGGCACCATATAAGTGGAGTAGATGCCTGCAAAGGGCTGGAAGTGGGAATCCTCCAGTTTGGAACTCGACCGCACGGCCAACGGACGCTTCACGTTGCGCAAAAAGACCCGCAGGTCCTCCAACAGCTTCTCGGGCATCCGCGACCCGGAGAACTCCGACAGAATGTCCGCATCATCCATATCCTCGCTCTGGAGGTATTGCAGCCCGTTGAGGGCGATAAACCGGTCGAAATGGTCCGTGGCCAGCACCAGCGTCCGAGGAATGGTGACCCGCACTCCGTCCCACTTGTCGTAGAGCTTGTACTCCTCGAGCATATTGTTGATAAAGGCCAGCCCGCGGGCCTTGCCCCCGAGCGACCCGCTGCCGCTGCGTGCAAAACTGATGAACTGGTTGTAGGTCTCGGGCACAAACTCCGCCACCACTCCCTGTCCCATCTGCCGCCGATACCCCCGTATGGAACTCAGGATAAACTCCCGCATCTGCTCGGCGCTGTCAAACTCGCTGTTGGTCACCGCCCGCAGCATGTGAGCCAGCGAAAAGAGCCCCCGCGCATACATCCATTTCGAGAGCATGTTGCGCGCCGTATAGTAGGTCAGAATGTCAATCGGAATACGCTCGATGGCCTCCTGCATCTGCCCCAGGTCACCCACACGCGCCAGCTCGGTCCCGTCCAACGGGTCGAAAAAGAGAAAATCACCGAAAGCCATGCGGCGGTTGATGAAGTCAGCCAACTCGCGCAACAGGTGCTGCGATTTTTTGTGGATAAAATCCGCCCCCAACTCCGCCGCATCGCGCCGATGGTCGTTGTTGGTGGACTGCAGTACGATGGGCATCGTCGGGCGGTCGCTCAGCACATGTCGGCACAACTCCAGCCCCGCCCCCGTATCAATCTCGCCCAACCCCTCATGGCGGCGAAACGCCACATCCGAAATAATCCCCAACAGATTGTCCTTGTAGAGTTCATAGTAGCCGAGTGCCTCGTCATACGAACGGGCAAACAAAATCTTGGGTCGCGCCCGTTTGCGCAGTGTGCGCTGCCTTTCGTTCAGCGCCTCGCGCACAAATTCGTTGCTCTGCTGGATGATAATTCGATAGAGGTCGGGCAGATAGGCCGAGTAGAACCGCACATTGTCCTCCACCAGCAAAATCGCCTGCACGCCGATGCCCAGAATATCCTCGCGGGCATTCATGCGGTCCTCGAGCATCTTGATAATGGCCAGTATCAGGTCGGCATTCCCCTGCCAGCTGAACATATAGTCGATGGCCGACACATCGGCATCCATCACCCGCCGCGCCACCTCGCGCGAGAAGGAACTCATCAGAATAAACGGCGTGCCGGGCCGCAGCTCCCGCACCCGGTGCGAGAGAGTAAAGACATCCATCTCGCCAATGTTGAACATACTGATAACCAAGTCGAAATGCGCATCCCCCCGCAACAGCTCCACCGCCTCAAAACCCGAGCTGGCCCGCGTAAAGGTTGGCGGATTGGTCAGGCTCAGGTCACCGTACTCCCGCACAATCTGCGCCTCGATATGCCCGTCCTCCTCCAGCGTAAACTGGTCGTAGGAACTGCACACCAACAACACATGCTTGATACGCTGCTGCATGAGGTTGTGGAAATCGATGTCCACATAGAATTTCTCGCTGTATTTCGCCATTTTATCGCTAATTTTGCTCAAATGGTGCGGATGCCCGCACCCCGACCGTCATCCGTAAAATTAGGTAAATATGGCGAAATATACTCTTCACGAAGTGAAAACCCCCGCCGAAGCGCGTGCTTTTATCCGCATGGCCGCCGACATCTATCGCGGCGACCCGATGTGGGTTCAACCCCTGGACAGTGACATTGAACAGGTCTTTGACCCCGTCCGCAACCCGCTTTTCGAACGCGGAGCTGCCATCCGCTGGACCCTGCACAACGAACAGGGCGCCATCGTGGGCCGTATCGCCGCCTTCTACAACCACGACCTCTGCGAACACGAGCCTCAACCCACGGGCGGCTGTGGTTTCTTCGAGTGCATCGACGACCAGCAGGCCGCCAACACCCTTTTCGACGCTGCACGGGAGTGGCTTGCCGAACACGGCATGGATGCCATGGACGGCTCCATCAACTTCGGCGACCGCATGATGTTCTGGGGCGTGCTGGTCGAAGGGTTTACCCTGCCCCTCTACGGCATGAACTACAACCCGCCCTACTACGCCAAACTGTTCGAAACGTACGGCTTCCAAAACTATTTCGACCAATACTCCTATTACCGTGCCCTGGTTCCCCATACCATGCCGGAGGCGCTGTATCAAAAAGCATCCCGACTCTTCGAAAATCCCGACTACCGCTTCGAACATGTAGACCTGAGCGACAAACGCAAGGTGGCTCACGACCTGATGACGGTCTACAACAGCGGATGGGCCAAATTCTCAGGCGTTAAGCCCATGGACCTCGAGCATGCCCAACAGATGGTCCGGACCATGGCTCCCATTGTGGACCCCGAGGTACTCTATTTTGCCTTTTACCAAAACCAACCCATCGGTTTTTTCATCATGGTACCGGACCTGAACCCGCTGATTCAGGACTTTCACGGTCGTTTGGGTCTGTGGCAGAAAATCAAACTGCTCTGGAGACTCAAGGTCAGCAAAAAAGGGAAACGGTTGTACGGCATGGTATTCGGCGTAGCTGCCGAATTTCAGGGTCGTGGTGTGGAAGCCGGTATGATACGCCGTTTCGAACAGTATGTCGAACAACACCCCGATCGATACGCTTCGTTGGAGTTGGCCTGGGTGGGCGATTTCAATCCGCTGATGATGCGGATGGTCGAAAGCTACGTTCGCGCCGAGAAATGCAAACGACACGTTACCTACCGATACCTGTTCGACCGTACCAAACCGTTCGAACGGGCTCCGAAACTGGGACGTGTACGGTCAGCAGCCCATTAATGGTTTGAATACTGTTCACACGCGAGTGGTCGGAGATATTCCGGTCGCTTTTTTGTTTGGGGATTTTTGGGCCGCAAGGACTGTTTTCCGGGCGCCGACGGCAGCACGATAGGTCAGAACGATGTCCCTAATGCAGAAACTATCCCAATATATGGAGCAGATGGGAACTTTTTAATTGAGGGGAGTACAGGAGTAAGATTGGTACCCATTACAACCAGTGGAGTATTGAATGAGAATACTTCATTGCCATATACTCTCAAAAATCCTCTAGTTTATATTTATGGAGTATCAACTCCTTGGGATTGGTACTCCAATTCGCCTATTTTTCAAGATAATCAGTTATGGGATTCAAAAAAAACGCATTACGACCCATGCCCACAGGGTTGGATAGTTCCTCAAACAGGTACTTGGAATGACTTTTCCCCCACAATAACTCCATACTATATACAAGGAAATCAAACCTATGAGGGAAATTTCCATATGAGCAATGGCATCAGGTACCATACAATGGTATGGTACCCTGCCGGAGGACGCCGTCAAAATGATTCAGGACAATTAGGTTATAACGGCAACTATGGGTATTGTTGGTCGTCCACTGTAAAGGATGTAAATATTTTATACCTCGGTTTTAACTATGAAGCTATTGGCTTTAGTCGTGAAAACACTCGTGCTCATGGTTTCCCCGTCCGTTGCGTGCAGGAGTAGCGTGCGGGGAATCGAAGGAGCGGGATAAGGGGGAGTAATCCGCAGGGGTATCCGTATAGGGGAAGAGGGGGAAGGTGCAGAGAGCAGCTCAGGCTCTCCCGGAGGGAAGAGCGCGCAAAGAGAAGATAAACCTCAAGCGAGGAAACCCTAACCCGAGCAGTACCGGACCGGAGCCAGTGGAGTTTAGGGTAGAGGCTGCTCGGCTGGAGTGCCCAGCGGCACCAGGCCTCCGCAGCCCCATGGCTCCGGCCTGACACGAATGGCAAGCCATTCGCATTCTACTGGCAAACACGGTTCGCCTCGAATCGCAGCCGGCGGAGTGTGAGGTAAACACAAATCAGCTGGAGTGCCCGGCACTCCCCGCAGCCAGCGAAGGGAAGAGAGGACACGCCGGGGCGGGCACTCTTCAGCCCTTCGCCGGGGGTGGCTGCGGGCTGACGGTTTCTGACGAAACCGAAACATTCAAACAGATACGGTTCTTCTCGTGTGCCGAGAAGCATCCGGTTGCCTGCAACCCGTCGGTCAAACGCCGGACGGCTTTCATCCGTCGGGGTGGCCGCAGACCGAGATATAAGTAGCACCAGATATGGAAAGTGTGACTTCGTGAGCCGTCGTGCAGCCCGAAGCCGCCCTATATGGAAAGCTGGTGCCGCTGGGCACTCCAGTCTACCTGTGTCTACCCCACACTTCGCAGGCTGCAGCCCGAACGTACAAAACGCCTCCCTCGTAATTAACGGAATAGACGTGTGTCTGCTCTTGGCCCAGTGTCACTGAAGACCGAGACCATAAAAGATGACAGGCGGTATGATAATTGTCTTGAATACATGACAGACTGCTTAGAACTTCGCATACTCGGTGACTTGAACGAAAAAATGTATCTTTGTCTGACATGAACAAAATCGAACGTGAATCAGTTCTGTTAATGTTCGTTCACGGTTCTGCTGCAACGCATGAAAAATAACGCTGTCGGACCTGTTCAATGGTGGAAAATCGCAATCCCAATCGTTTTGGGATTGGGATTTGTCGTGTGGTTGATTGCCCGTGATTTTAACCCGGCTATTTTTGACCAGGTACGGTTTACAGGGCGGGCGCTGCTCTTTGTGTTGCTGGCCTTCCTCTTTATGGTGGGAAGAGACCTGGGGTATATGATTCGCATCCGATTGTTCAGCCGGGGGCAGCTTACCTGGAGGCAGGCTTTTCGGGTGATTATGTTGTGGGAGTTTACCTCGGCCGTTACCCCGTCGGCCATCGGAGGGACCAGCGTGGCCGTGGTTTTTGTTCATAAGGAGGGAATCCCCGTCGGACGCAGCGCTGCCATCGTCATGCTGACCTCCTTCTTCGACGAACTCTACTTTGCCGTTATCTTCCCCATCGTCTTCTTTATCGTCGGCGGAGACCGCCTTTTCGACGGCCCCATGGGACACGAACTGATGCTCTTTGCCTCGATTGGCTACGGGCTGAAACTCGCCTACCTGATCCTGCTCAGCTACGGCCTCTTCCTGAACCCCATCGGACTGAAATGGCTGATAGTAAAAATCTTCTCCCTGCCCGGCCTGCGCCGCTGGAGACCCGGGGCCGTCAAAGCCGGAACCGACATTGTCCGCAGCGCCATCGAAATACGCCGATACAAACCCCGTTTCTGGCTCGACGCCTTTGCGGCCACGTTCCTTTCGTGGAGCTCGCGTTACCTGGTGGCCAACGCCCTCTTTATGGCTTTCTTCACCATTAGCGACCATTTCCTCGTCTTTGCCCGACAACTGGCCATGTGGATTATGATGCTCGTGGCACCTACGCCCGGCGGAAGCGGCTTTGCCGAGTACATCTTCACAAACTTCCTGAGCGACGTGATTCCCGTCGGAGCGGCTATTCAGGTCGGTACGGCAGCAGTGATTGCCCTGCTGTGGCGGCTGGTCACCTACTACCCCTACCTGATTATGGGGGCGGTCATTCTGCCGCGCTGGCTCCGCAACAGCTTTACCAAAAAGAACTCCACAACAGCGCAAAAGGTCGATTAAATGTTACTTTTGCCTGCTGATAACTCCACCTTCTCTCTGCGATGGACATTCTGATACGCATTCTCAACATTATCGGTTCCCTCGGGCTGTTTCTCTACGGGATGAAACTCATGAGCGAAGCCCTCCAGCGTGCTGCCGGCGACCGCCTGCGACGAGTCACCGGACGAATGGCGGCAACCCCCGTGGCACAAATATCCACCGCAGCCGCCGTCACGGCTACCGTACAATCCTCCAGTGCCATCACCGTGATGATTGTCAGCTTCGTCAATGCCGGAATCGTCACCCTCCGACAAGCCATCGGAATGATTATGGGGGCAAACATCGGTACAACCCTCACGGCATGGATTATCGCCATCTTCGGTTTTGAACTGAACCTCTCCATTGTCTCCATTCCGCTGGTCGGGCTGGGCTTTGCGCTTATCCTCATCAACAAAACACACTACCGCTCACTGGGGGAAACATTCATCGGTTTTGCCCTGATGCTGCTCGGGCTGGCAGTCCTGCAATCCTCCCTGAGCGGAGTGGCGCAAAACACCATCCTGCTGCGAGAACTGGCCGTGTATGCCGATTTGGGATACCTCTCCATTGTCCTTTTCGTCCTGATTGGCATCCTGCTGACCGCCATTCTGCAATCCTCCAGTGCCACCATCACCCTGACCATCATCCTGTGCCAAAGCGGCTGGATTCCCTTCGAAGCCGGAGCAGCCATGATTCTCGGTGAAAACGTAGGTACGACCGTCACGGCAAACCTGGCTGCCATTGTGGCCAATACGGCATCGAAACGGGCAGCACTATCCCACACCCTGTTTAATGTAGTCGGATTGGTATGGGCCGTGCCGCTGTTGCCCTGGATAACCGACGGCATCACCCTGCTCTTTGCACAAATGGGAAGCACAGGCCCTCAAGCCACCCCGCTGATGCTGGCCTTTTTCCATACCGGGTTCAACGTGGTGAATGTCCTGCTGCTGGTGAACTTTATTCCGCAGGTGATGCGCGCAGTCACCTGGATGGTGCGCCAGTCGCCGGACGACAACCGCAAACGACTCTTTGCCTTGGACTCGGGTATTGTTTCGACTCCGGAGCTCTCCCTGATGCAGGCCCACAACGAAATCACCAACCATGCCAAACGGGTTCTCAAAATGTTCGGCATGGTGCGTTCGCTCATGACGCTGACCAATGCGCAGGAGTTTCACCAGGAGTTCGAACATGTCGAAAAATACGAGCGGATTACGGACCGCGTAGAGCGTGAAATCATTACCTATCTATCGCGTATTACGCTGCGGGACAACAGCGAAGGAGCCACACGACGTCTGCAAACCATGTTCCGGACGATTTCGCACATTGAATTGATTGGCGACGGGAACCTGGAGTTGGCCAAAATCCTGAAAACCAAAAAAGAACAGAGCCTTTGGTTCAATCAGGAGTTGCGTGACAAGTTGAGCGGTCTGTTCGACCTGGTCGAACAGGCTCTCTACATGATGGTGACCAACCTGGAAAACCCCACGGCCGAAGGAATAGAACGTTCCCGCGGCATTGAAGAGCAAATCAATCTGATGAGTGCTCAGTTGCGCAGTGAGCAGATGTTGCAACACCCGGGGCCTGAATACAAGTATATGGCCGGAATTGCGTTTATCGAGTTGGTGGTGGAGTGTGAGAAGTTGGGGGATGCCGCCGTCCACATTTCCGCAGAACAGGCTGAAGCCCTGTAGTTTCTATGAATTTATGGGCTCGGTCTGAGCAATTCCCGCCCATGTAGCAATCCTTGACAAGGTTACCCGAAGAACCTCCGGTTTTTTCAATAAACCCAGTCTACTGGCCAGAGCATGCATGAAAAGCAAGGTTCTCTCGAAATCGGTGCTGCTCAGCACACGAGCCAACCTGTGTCTATCCACACTTCGCAGGCTGCGATTCGAGGCGAACCGTGTTTGCCAGTAGAATGCGACTTCGTTAGAAGTCGTGCAGGCCGAAGCCGCCCCATGCGGAGGCCTGCTCTTAGACGAGCATGCTCCGCCGACTTCGACCTGAGGTGTTAGTTTTAACATCCAACTAATTAACATTCGGCAAAAGCGGTTGCGCAGCAACCGTGTCAGGCCGGAGCCATGGGGCTGCGGAGGCCTGGTGCCGCTGGGGACTCCAGCCGAGCAGCCTCTACCCTAAACTCCACTGGCTCCGGCCGGGTACTGCTCGTGTCCGGGTTTCCTCGCTTGGGGTTTATCGGCTCTTTGCGCGCTCTTCCCTCCGGGGAGAGGCTGAGCTGCTCCCTGCGCCTTCCCCCTCTTCCCCTACACGGATACCCCTGCGGATTACTCCCCCCCTTATCCCGCTCCTTCCATTCCCCCTTACGCTACTCCTGAATGCAACGGATAGAAAAACCACGGGCACGATTTGTGGGATAACTAGGATTGATAGAACTTAATGTAAAACTTAGGTAGCGAGCATAAATAGTTTCAATAGCAGAAAGCCAACAATAACCGTTATAACCCACGTATGTCAATTGACCACTCTGATGGTGGAGGTATCCTTCCATTGGATACCATGCCGTTTTGTTATATATTCTTCCATTGGCAACATTTGTTCCGAACCCAATAGCAGACATAGTGATATTCGAAAAATCATTCCAAGTTCCGTTTTGTGGTATTTTCCATCCTTTTGGGCAAGGATTATACTCACTTTTTGCATCTCCCCACAAAGCATTATTCTGATATATGCTGTTGTTGGTATACCAATCATATGGACTTGCCGAATTGTAAATAAACGCTAACGGATTCTTGATTATATAAACTAATGTTGTATTGTCTTCATCTACCACACCCTCTGCAGCAATATTTACCCGCTGTACACCTGTACTTCCTTCTGTTAATCTATTTCCGTCTGCTCCATATATCGGAATAGTATTTGCATTGTTGCTTTCTGAGGTAGGTTCAATTATCGTACTGCCGTCGGCGCCCGGGAAAGCGTCCTTGCGGCCCCAGCGCCCACCCTAACAAATCGGCAAACCTCAAAATATCCCTGTAAACAATAATTCCCATACCCTCACCCACGTTTCAGCCAAAATTGTTACATTTGTCCCATAACCCCTCAGGTATGCTGATTAGCACACGCTTATTACTGGTATGACCCCGCTCGCTATCCTCTGGAATCCTAACCCCATCGCTTTCTCTATCGGCTCGCTTGATATCGCTTGGTATGGCATCTCGTGGGCGTTGGCGCTGCTCGTTGCGCTCTGGATTTTCGCCCGAATGGTCAAACGGGAAGGGCTCAATCCCCAACTGGTTGATTCCGGTTTCCTGTATGGTGTCTTTGCCACCATTATCGGCTCCCGACTCGGGCACTGCCTTTTCTACGAACCCCAGGAGTATTTCCTGGACCCCTTTATGTCGGATTTCCCATGGATTAAACTGCTCGATGTCCGAGGTGGAGGACTGGCCAGTCACGGAGCGGCTATCGGCTTGCTGGTGGGCCTGTGGCTCTTTGCCCGAAAATGGAAAGTTCCCTATATCTGGATATTGGACCGTGTGGCGGTGATGGTGCCGCTCAGCGGGGCGCTCGTGCGGCTCGGAAACCTCATGAACTCCGAAATCTACGGCGACCCGACAACGCTCCCTTGGGGATTTATCTTTGTGCAAAACGGTGAAACCATGCCCATGCATCCCACGCAACTCTACGAAGCGGGGGCGTATGTGCTGATATTCCTGTTGTTGGCACACCTGTATTGGAGAACCCGACTGGCTCAGGAGAAACGAGGCGTATTGTTCGGGCTGTTCCTGATACTGCTCTTTGCCGTGCGTTTGGTGATAGAGTCCATCAAACTGCCTCAGGAGGTCTGGGAACAGGATATGTGGCTCAATATGGGGCAGATTCTGAGCCTGCCGTTTATTGTGGCCGGAGTGGTGATTCTGTGGTGGGGTGTACGACGGCCGGCGGAACCCTATACAAACATGCCGACAGCCGATGCGGCGAAAACCAAAACGAAAAAATAGTCCTACAAAAACGATAACCCATGCGACTTCTTCTGATTAGCAACTCGACCAACGCCGGGGAAGCCTACCTCGAATACCCGAAACAGCAGATTGCCGATTTTTTGGCGGCATCGTCACGGCCGGTTGATACGGTGCTCTTTGTGCCCTATGCAGCGGTGACCTTCAGCTACGATGACTATCAGGCCAAGGTGGCGGCTCGTTTTGCAGAGTTCGGAGTGAAGGTGGACTCGGTGCATCGGTATGCCAATCCGGCTGAGGCGGTGCGAAAAGCCCAGGCGATTGTGGTAGGGGGAGGCAATACCTTCCATCTGGCCAAATCGATGCAGGATGCAGGGCTCTATGAGCCTATTCGCGAAGCCGTGCGGGAGAGGGGAGTGCCTTATATCGGTTGGAGCGCCGGTTCGAACATGAGTTGTCCGACGCTCTGTACCACGAACGACATGCCGATAGTGGAACCTTTGTCGTTCAAGGCGCTGAATCTCATTCCGTTCCAGATTAATCCGCACTACCTGGACGCCCATCCCGACGGACATGCCGGTGAAACTCGCGAAATGCGTATCGAAGAGTATATTGCGGCCAATCAGGGGATGTATGTGGCGGGCTTGCGTGAAGGGTGTATGTTGTTGGTCGAAGAGAGCAAGATGACCCTGATAGGAAAACGGTCGCTGCGCCTTTTCCACTATGGGGCCGCACCGCGTGAACTGACGGCCGACGATGACCTTTCGTTCCTTTTGTAGCCATGGCCGACCACAACGACATCGGACGTTGGGGTGAAGAGCAGGTGGCGCACTATTTGGAGGCTCAGGGATGGCGTGTGGAGGCGTTGCGGTGGCGTGACGCGGCGTTGGGCGGTGTGCGGGGCGATGTGGATGTGGTGGCGCGGTCGGAAGACGGGGTGTTGCATTTTGTGGAGGTGAAGACCCGCCGTGGTATCGATGGGGGAGTCGGAAGAGGCGATTTTTCGCCCGAGCAGGCCGTGACACCCGACAAGGCCAGGCGGATGCAGAGCCTCGCGGAGCGTTATGTGGCCCGTTGTGGCTGGCGGGGGGAGATTTCGCTGGATGTGGCGGCGGTGGTGGTCGGTGCGGAGGGAAAGGATGCGGCGATTCGGTATTATGCAGGGGCAGTGCGGTAAGGACGGGTGGAACCACGATGCGATGTTTTGTGGGGTTGATGAATGGCAATCGACAGATAACCAACTTCTAACACATAGACATTACTCATTTTAACTCTATGAGCGAAAATACACGACAAACACCTGACCTGTTGTTTGAGGTCAGCTGGGAAGTATGCAACAAAGTAGGTGGTATTCACACCGTTGTGGGTACCAAGGCCCGTACGGCCGTCGAGCATTTTGGCGACGACCGTTACATCGTTATCGGTCCCGACCTGACCAGCGAAAGTGAAAATCCTGAATTTGACGAAGACCCCAATATGCTGAAAGCCTGGCGTCAGACTGTGGCTGCCGAGGGGCTTCGGGTGCGGGTGGGCCGCTGGAAAAACGTCAAGGGAACCCCCGTGGCGATTTTGGTCAATTTCTCGGCCATCATGAGCCGCAAGGACGACATCCTGGGCAAACTCTGGGAAGACTACAAAGTCGATTCGATTAGTGGCCAGTGGGACTATGTGGAACCGGTACTGTTCGGTTACGCAGCCGGCAAGGTGATTGAAAGTTACGTGAAGTACTATAACCTTCCGGGGAAACATGCCGTGGCGCATTTCCACGAATGGCAGACCGTGGCCGGAGGGTTGTACCTGCTGAAAGAACGCCCCTCGGTGGCTACCGTCTTCACGACCCATGCCACAGTTGTGGGACGGTCGATTGCCGGCAACGGATTCCCGCTCTACAGCAACCTCGAAACCTACAACGGCGATGAAATGGCTCGTCAGTTCGGCGTAGTGGCCAAACACTCCATCGAAAAGGTGGCGGCTCATACGCTGGACGGCTTCTCGACCGTCAGCGACATTACAAAACGCGAGTGCCAGGCACTGTTGGGTGCCGAGGTATCGGCCGTGACCCCTAACGGTTTTGAAGACGGTTTCGTATGGCAGGGCGAAGAGGCCGACACGAAACGCCGTCAGGCCCGTGACCTGATGATACGGGTGGCCGAAGCAACTCTCGGCATTCAGTTGCAAAACGACCCGCTGATTGTCTCGATTGGCGGGCGCTATGAGTTTAAGAATAAAGGGATTGACGAATTTATCGACTCGCTCGGCGAACTGAACGACAGCGGGGAGTTGCAGCGGGATATTTTGGCCTACATCATGGTTCCGTGCTGGAACCACGGGGCGCGGAAAGACCTGCAGTGCATCATCTCGGGCGACAAAGAGTGCGGGATGGACTATGCGGGAGCACTGAACTCGACCCATTACCTGGGTGACCCGGAAAACGACCCGGTGGTGAATCACCTGCGTTCGCGCGGGCTGCTCGGCCACGGCAATCGGGTCCATACGGTCTTCGTGCCCTGCTATCTGAACGGCGATGACGGCATCTTCAACAAAACCTACTACGAACTGCTGGTGGGGATGGATGTGACGGTCTTCCCGTCGTACTACGAGCCGTGGGGCTACACTCCGCTCGAAAGCATCGCCTTCTCGGTGCCGACCGTGACGACCGACCTGGCCGGTTTCGGTCTCTGGGTAGAGCAACACACGGAAGGAGGTCATGCCGGGGTGACCGTCGTCCACCGCGACGACAACAACAGTGCCGAGGTGGTGGCAGCCATTGCCCGCACGGTGACCGAATATGCCAATATGGGTGATGCGGAGATGAAACAACGGCGGCAGTCGGCTCGCGAAATCTCGCAAACGGCGCTTTGGACAAACCTCTACGGCTGTTATCTCGACCTGTATGACAAGGCCTTACAGAATGCACAACGACGCAACGTGCGTACCTATACCGACGGCGGTGCCACGCATGAACAGATTAGCTACATGCGCCAACAGCTGATACTCGAAAGCAAACCCAACTGGACCCGTCTGATGGTCGAAAGTTCGGTACCCGAACGGCTCCAGCCGCTCGAAGCGCTGACCAAAAACCTGTGGTGGTCGTGGTATGACCCGGCACGGCAACTCTTCGAGTCGATTAATCCGGAGCTGTGGAACGAAGTGGACCGCAACCCGATTGAACTGATTGACCGCCTGAGCCTGAAGACCCTGCGCGAACTGGCCGAAAATCAGGAGTTCCTGGCACGAATGGATGCCGTCTATGCGGAGTTCTGCAAATACATGGCCGAAAAACCGACTGAGGCCAGACCCCGGATTGCTTATTTCTCGATGGAGTACGGGCTGCACCATACCCTGAAAATCTATTCGGGGGGGTTGGGGATTTTGGCCGGTGACTACCTCAAGGAGTCGAGTGACAAGAAGGTGCCGATGACGGCCGTGGGGCTGCTCTATCGTTACGGTTACTTCACGCAGCGTCTCTCGGCTGCCGGCGACCAGGAGGCCAGCTACGAACCGCAGGACTTCTTCAAACTGCCGATTTCGCCTGTCCGTGATGCTCAGGGCAATTGGGCTACGGTGACGGTCAATTTCCCCGGGCGTAAAGTGGTGGCCCGCATCTGGAAATGCGACGTGGGACGCACCGAACTCTACCTGATGGATACGGACCACGACCTGAACCAACCCGAAGACCGTTCGATTACGCACCACCTCTACGGCGGTGACTGGGACAACCGCCTCAAACAGGAGTTCCTGCTCGGCATCGGGGGAATTCGCCTGCTCAACCGACTGGGTATTGAAGCCGACATCTACCACTGCAACGAGGGACACGCAGCCTTTATCGGACTGGAACGGGTGCACAACCTGATTGCCTGTCGCGACCTGAGTTTCTCGGAGGCAGTCGAATGTGTGCGTTCGTCGTCGCTCTTCACGACCCACACGCCGGTGCCTGCGGGACACGACGCCTTCCCCGAGGATATGATTCGGCAGTACATGTCGCACTATCCCGACCGCCTGAAGATTACCTGGGAACAGTTTATCAACCTCGGTAAAACCAACCCCAACGACCCCAACGAGAAGTTCTCGATGAGTGTGCTGGCTTCGAACCTGTCGCAGGAGGTGAACGGGGTGAGTTGGCTCCACGGCGAGGTGAGCAAAGAGATTCTCAAAGACATCTGGCCGGGTTACATGCCGTGCGAACTCCACATTGGCTACGTGACCAACGGGGTACACTTCCCGACCTGGGCGGCTACACGGCTCAAGGAGATTTATTACAACGCTTTCGGAGAGTCATTCCGCGCCGGAGACTACTCCAAAACCAACTGGGATAAGGTCTACGATATTGACGACCGACTGTTGTGGGACACGCGGCTCTATCTCAAGGAGCGTCTGATGAAGAAGATTCGTGCCCGTGTGGCCGACCCGTCGCAGTGCCGTTTCGACTCGCCGCGACAGATTGTCCAAATTCAGGAGTCGCTGCGCAACGACGTGCTGACCATCGGTTTTGCCCGCCGTTTCGCGACCTACAAACGGGCCCATCTGCTCTTTACCAACCTCGAACGTCTGGAGCAGATTGTAAACCATCCGGAACGTCCCGTACAGTTTGTCTTTGCGGGTAAGGCTCACCCGGCCGACAAGGCAGGGCAGGACCTTATCAAGAAAATCGTGGAAGTCTCGAAGATGCCGCAATTCCTCGGGAAGATTATCTTCCTGCAGAACTACGACATGGAGTTGGCCCGTCGGATGGTTCAGGGGGTCGATGTGTGGATGAACACCCCGACGCGTCCGCTCGAAGCCTCGGGGACGAGCGGCGAAAAGGCCGTCATGAATGGAGTGCTGCATTTCTCGGTGCTCGACGGCTGGTGGGTGGAAGGCTACAAGGAGGGTGCCGGGTGGATGCTCCCGATGGAAAACACGTTCGACGACCCGCGCTACCAAAACGAAATGGATGCCGAGATGATTTATGCCACCATCGAAGAACAAATCGCTCCGCTGTACTACGAGCGTGACGAAAACAATCTTCCGGTGAAGTGGGTGGCAGCGGTCAAGAAGTGTATTGCCGAGGTCGCCTCGCAGTTCACCACCAATCGCATGATGCAGGACTACGAAGACCGCTTCTACTCGAAACTCTATGCCCGTCATGAGCAAATGATTGCCAATGACTATGCTCAGACGCGTGAGATAGCTGCCTGGAAACGTCGCGTGAGCCGCTCGTGGGACAAGGTGCAGGTGCTCGAGACGCAGCTCTTCGACGTGGCTCATTCGGCCATTCAGTTGGGCGAGAGCTACCATTTGTCGGTACGTGTCGATATCGACGGCCTGTTGCCTGAGGATGTAGGGGTAGAGTTGGTTGTGGCCGAACAGATTACCGACGACGGTCAGAACAAAGGGAAAATCAAGGTGCGTAATACCTTCCCGTTTGCGGTGGCCGAGGTCAATGGCAGCGTGGTGACCTATCGTTTGGATTCAACTCCCGAGAATGCCGGGTCTTACGATGTGGCGTTGCGGGTCTATGCCCGGAACCCGAAACTGCCGCACCGCATGGACTTCGCCCTGGTGAAGTGGGCGTAGTGCTTTGTTGGGCTGAATGTGAAGGAACGGGGGCTCTCTTCTTGCAGAAGAGAGCCCCTGCTGTATTAAAAACAGAGGCGGACATAGACGGGCAGGTGGTCGCTGACCTCGCGCCGCGGGTATCCCTGAAAACGCCCTTCCTCGGTGAGCATCCCCTTGCGCAGAAAGATACGGGCTTCGCTTACGTTCTCCAAGGGCGGACGAACCAGAATGTTGTCGTACATGAGCCATGCGTCGCGCCAGGCGTATGAACCCAATCCGCGTCGGTGAGGCGCCTGGGTCAGGCAGGTCAGTTCGCTCCAGTAGCGGCGGAACAGGCGGGAGCCAGGGGTGTCATTCATGTCGCCCATCAGGACGACATGCTTTTCCGGCGGTTCCTGTCGGATAAGAGCCGCGAGCTGCGCGGCAAGCAGCTCGCGCATGCGGGCAGCACGGGAGGTGCCGCCCCGTTTCGAGGGCAGATGGACGGCATAAACCACCGCCTGCCAGTGGCTTCGGAGGCTCTGCAACTCGACCCGCAGGATATCCCGCGTGGAGTACCGTTCAGGGGCTGCAATCGGTTCGGAGGCTACTGCCCGCAAGCGGTCGGTGCGATACAGCAGCGCTACATCAATGCCGCGCGGGTCGGGAGAGTCATAATGTACATAACGCAGGGGCACCGTATCGAGCGGCGAAGCGGCCAGCAGGTCACGCAGGACCGTTGCATTCTCCACTTCGCACAGCGCCAATACGTCGGGACGCAATGCGGCAATAACGGTTGCCAGAGCCTCGATTTTGGCTTGGTATTCGTCGGGAGACAACACCATGTCGTGAATGCCCGGCTCGTTGAGGGTGTCGAAGAGATTGCGCACGTTATAGGTCGCCACGGTGAATTCTTCGCTTTGCGCCGCTGCTGTCACGGGCAGGAGCAGTAGAGCCAGTGTCCAACCAATGAATGGAATCATGCGTTTTTTCATGCTTGTGGCGGTTGAGTAGGGCGGACCCAGTAAGTGCCTCTTGGAAAGAAACCTCATGCAGGGCCTCTTAGTGGGGCTGTATATCGTTCCCGAATATCTCCTCTGAACAAAAATACGTTTTTCTTCCGACCCGCTGCATGTACGGCTGTTCCTGCTCCTCAAAAGCATACAAACAAGGGGCTGTTCGGTATGCTTTCCGAACAGCCCCTGCATCATGGAGACAACCGACAAGCTATTTCTTCTCGGCAATCTTGGCCATCTCGTCTTTTACCCGCTGCACAAACTCTTCGGGCGTGCGGCTCGACCCCAGCAAACGACCCAACTCATTCCCCTCGCTGTCCAGAATCAACATCGTCGGGTAGGCCTTCACACCATATTTCTTGGCCAGCTCAACCCCTTCGCCCTTTTCGGCATCGACTTTGGTGCTCACGAACGTCGCATTCATGTAGTCGCCTACCAACTGGGTCGGGAAAATGTTATTGGACAAGAATTTGCACGGCCCGCACCACACTGCGTAAATATCCATGAAAATCGGCTTGTCGGCCTTTTTCGCGGCTGCCTGCACCTCGGCAAAACTGCCTTCCACAAATGTTACGCCGCCTTTCTTTTCCTGCGCCATCGAAACGCCGGTGAACAACAAGGCTGCTACGGCAGCCATCAACATCTTTTTCATACGATTCAGTTTTTTGGGTGTTTACAAATATTCAAATGGTTGTGTATGGGTTATGCGGATGTGGTTCTTTTATTCTTCACTCATGTGGGTCAGCTGCTCGCGGTAGGCGGTCAGGAGCTTCGATTTCGAGATAAACCCAATGTAATGCCCCGTCTCATCCACCACCGGCAGGTTCCATGCCCGCGTCTGCTCGAACTTCTCCATCACACTGCGTATGGGTTCGTCGGGCAGCAGCCGTTCCGGTGCTTTCGACATATACTGCGTCAGCGGCGTGGTGTATTTCTCCCGGTCGAACATGTCGGCACGGATGTCGTCCATTGTAATGACCCCCATCAACTCTCCCCGTTGATTGACAACGGGGAAGACATTGCGCTTGGTATGTTCCACCGCCCGAATCACATGCCGCAACTTCCCGCTCACGGGTACCGTCTCGAAGTCGTATTCAATCAGTGACCGTGTGTTGAGAAACTGCATGGCGTTTTCGTCCTTGTTGTGGGTGAGGAGTTCTCCGCGTGCGGCCAGACGTTTGGTGTAAATCGAGTAGGGCTCGAAATAATAGCTCACGGTAAAGGCGATGGCCGAGGCCAGCATCAACGGCAAAAACAGCACAAATCCGCCGGTGAGTTCCGCTACCAGGAACATCGAAGTGATGGGGGCTTTCATGACACCTCCCATGACGGTAGCCATCCCGACCAGAGTAAAACTGGCTACATGGAGGTGCGTGCCGAGAAAGTGGTTGCAGACAATGGCAAACAGGTATCCCAGAATGGCCCCTACGAAGAGTGACGGAGCAAAGGTCCCCCCCACGCCTCCGGATGCGTTGGTGAGGGTCATGGCGACGACTTTGAAGATAAGGATGCCCACCACATACAGGGCCACTACGCCGAAGGTGTTTCGCCATTCGTAGAAGAGCGACTGGTCGAAGATAGCAGCATGGTTTCCGGTCATAAGGTCCGTAATGATTTCATAACCTTCGCCGTAGAGTGGCGGGAATACGAAAATCAGCCCCCCCAGAATCAATCCGCCTATCAGCACCCGATAACGTTTCTTTTTGATGCTTTTGATGCGTCCTTCGAGTTTCATGGAGGTGTTGGCAAAGAAGTAGGAGACGCATCCGCCGATGATTCCCAGCATGGCGTAGAAAGGGATGTCACGCAGCATGAAAGAGGGATTGACTCCGGCAAAGAAGGGTTGCATGTCCACCAGCAGGTAGGTGGTGGTTGCAGCCGTGACGGATGCCAACAGCAGCGGGACGACACTGGTAAAGGTGAGCTCCAGCATCAACACCTCAATCACGAAGACAAAACCGGCAATGGGGGCTTTGTAGACGGCGGCAATGGCCGCTCCTGCTCCGCAGCCTAACAACAGGGTGATGTATTTGTAGTTCAGTCGGAGAAACTGGCCGACGGTGGAGCCGATGGCGGCACCGGTCAGCACAATCGGGGCTTCAGCCCCCACAGACCCCCCGAATCCGATGGTAGCCGAGCTGGCCAGCAGGGAGGTGTAGCAGTTGTGGGGTTTGATGCGGGACTCTTTGCGTGAGATGGCATAGAAGATTCGGGTCACCCCGTGTGAAATATCATCCTTGACCCAGTATTTCACGAACAGCACGGTAATGGCTATCCCAATCATGGGATATAGGAAGTAGAGGTAGTTGGCCGCTTCAATGTCAGCCCAGGATGTCAAGCCTTGTTTGATGAGGTGTATGCATCCTCTCAGCAGATGTCCTGCCACGCCGGCTGCAATGCCCACTACCACAGCCAGTATCATAATCAGCTGTCGCTCTGAGAGCCTTTTTGTCAGGCGTGTAAACCAGCGGTATAGTGTTTCTCGGGATTTCACGAATCGTGGGTGTAAGGAGAGTGTATGGTTATCTATGTTTTTCGGGCTAAGATAACGATTTTCGAGTTTTTACCGCTTGGTTTCGATGTATTGTTGTCCGAGTCTGTTGATTTGGACCATTGTGTTTGTCGTCGGGAAGGTGTGTTGGATTCTGTGTTGCGGGTTCTCGGATTGTTAAGGATTTGCTTATGGATAGTGGTGCCAGGTGCTGCTCGGCACCCTTCGCGGGGCGAGATTGCGGCACGCACGACTGCTTACGAAGTCACACTCTACTCTCGATACCCTATGCTACGTATATCTCGGTCTTCGGCCACCCCGACGGATGAAAGCCGTCCAGCACCTGACCGACGGGTTGCCTCAGCAACCTGATGCTTCTCGGCACACGAGAAGAACCGTATCTGCTGGGATGTTTTGGTTTCGTCAGAAACCGTCAGCCCGCAGGTGCCACGGGCACACCGACAGAGAGTTTGCTTGACGAATAAGCGGCGGCCTGGTGCCGTCCCCTTCGCTGGCTGCGGGGACTGCCGGGCACTCCAGCTGATTTGTGTTTACCTCACACTCCGCCGGCTGTGGGGAATATGTTTTGTGTTTTCGGCAGCAGCCTGTGAGATACAGGGTACATTCTGCTCGGTTCGAGTGCCGAGCGGCACCAGCCCTCCGCATCCGGGCGGCTCCGGGCTGACGGGTTGCCTCAGCAACCCGATGCCGTTTGATACACGAATCGATTTGTGTTTTGCCACAAAGCGTTCTCAGGATGGGACCAGTGGGTTTTAGGATAGAGACGGCTCGGCTGGGGTGCCCAGCGGCACCAGGCCTCCACCGGGGGTGGTTCCGGCCTGACAAAGGGAGTTTGCTTCACCTATGTTTGAGACCATAGCTTGGTGCCCTTTTCGTGTCAGGTCTTCCTCGCTTGGGGTTTATCTGCTCTTTGCGCTCTCTTCTCTCCGGGAGAGCCTGAGCTGCTCCCTGCGCCTTCCCCCTCTTCCCCTACACGGATACCCCTGCGGATTACTCCTCCCTTATCCC
>DXHL01000019.1 GCA_019113395.1 Candidatus Rikenella faecigallinarum
GCGCAAAGAGCAGATAAACCCCAAGCGAGGAAACCCGGACCCGAGCAATACACTAGGACGGAGCCAGTGGAGGGCGCGCGATATAGCGCAGGCCTCCGCAGCCCCATGGCTCCGGCCTGACACGGTTGCTGTGCAACCGCATTCTATTGCGGACACGAATCGGCTCGCGTGCCAGGTGGTTACGAACCGCAACAGCTTTTGCCGAATATTAATTAATTGGATGTGTGAAACTAACACCTCAGGTTGAAGCCGGCGGAGCATGCTCACCTCAGAGCAGGCCTCCGCATGCGGCGGCTTCGGCCTGACACGAATGGCAAGCAATTCGCATTCTATTGCGGACACAAGTCGGCTCGAGTGCCGAGCGGCACCTCGGGAGCAGCCAGCGAAGGGAAGAGAGGGCACGCCGTGGCGGGCACTCTTTCAGCCCTTCGCCGGGGGTGGCTGCGGGCTGACGGTTTCTGGCGAAACCGTTTTCTCGAACAATTTTATGGTCGAAGCCGGCGGGGCATGCTCGTTTCAGAGCAGGCCTCCGCATACGGCGGTTTCGGCCTGACACAAATTGCAAGCAATTCGCATTCTATTGCGGACACGAGTCGGCTCGCATGCCTAGCGGCACCGGTCGGCGCATATGCCCATCCCCTCTCGTCCTGACACCTTTCACAGATGCAAGACCTGGTTTCGATTGGCTCCTGCACGATAGCTAATGTGTATCCAGCGGTAGTGAGACTCGTCGATAAGTTGGTCAAACGCGATGCGGCGTGTCTTTTGCATTTCGACAATCCTATCGAAAAGGCGCTTGTTGTCTGCTGTTGAGCCGACGGTAATATCGGCCGCCTCGCCCTTTACGTGCTGGGATGTGGGGACACCGCCAACGGCACTGTTCAGAGCCGGGGAACGATAGCCGCTATTAACCGTGATGGGAGAGCCCCACGCCGCCCGTATCGGGTCCAGCAGCTGGGTAACAAGAGTTTGCAAACGTTGGCATGCGGCAGCATCAGGGGTATTGTCAATGTTTCGGGCAGCAGCCGTCTCCGAGCGGCACAACTCTTCAAGGGTAAAGTATTTCATATGGATTTCGGATAAAGATTCGCAGTCGAAGAACGCGGATTGTCCGGAAAGGAGGAAATGGAGTGCCATGGTTTTTCATAAAAACAAGAGAGCGTGTAATCCCATGTAAAATCGTTATCTTTGTCCAATAACCATTCAGACAGCGGATAACCATGGCTCAGGAACGACCCGTTATGGATACGGATAAGGAAAAAGAGATAGACCTGTTGGAGTTGCTTCGAACAGTGTGGGGTGCTCGTCGGCGGGTGATTAAATATGCGATAGTGGGTGCAGTGATTGGACTGGTAATAGGGTTCAGTATTCCGAAGACCTATGTGACCACCATCAAACTGGCTCCCGAGAGCAAGAGCACCAATGCCGGAGGGAGCATGGCAGGTTTGGCTGCGATGGCCGGGATTAATTTGAACGCGGGGAGCGGAACTGAGGGTATCACGGCCGATTTTTTCCCGGATATTGTCAAGAGCACTCCGTTTTTGCTGGAGTTTGCAGAGATTCCGGTAACCCTGCAACCGAAGAATGCCGATGAGCCTCCGGTACAGATGACCTTGTTCGAATATGTGACCGAGCATCAGAAACGGGCCTGGTGGAAACATGTATTGGGGTTTCCGGGGAAGGCCGTGGGTTGGGTGATGTCCTTGGGTCGTGACCGTCAGGAGAAAGCATTGCCACCGGTCGATTCGGTTGATGTATTTCACCTGCCGGAAGCCTATAAAGGTTTCGTCGGAGCCTTGGGGAGTATGTTGGCCGTGCAAGCCGACAAAAAATCATCGATGTTGGAGGCCGAGGTAACGATGCAGGACCCGTTAGTGTCGGCCATGGTGGCCGATTCGATGGTGGCGAAGCTGCAGAAGTACATGACCGTCTATCGGACTCAAAAGACGCGCCACGACCTGGAGCAGAACATTCGCCAGAATGCCGAGGCTCAGGCTCGATATTATGAGGCGGAGGACCGTTTGGCCGAAGCGATAGACCAAAACCGCAACATTACCTCCGAGGCATTGCGGGTGCGTATCGAGCGGTTGCGGAACGAGCGGAATCTGGCCTATAATGTATGGAATCAGACGGCATCTCAGGTGGAGATGGCCAAGATAAAGTTACAGGAGGAGACTCCGATAGCCACGGTCGTCGAGCCGGCCATTGTGCCCAATCGTCCGGCTGCACCGCGCAAGATGATGATTTTCGTAGCCTTCGCCTTTTTGGGAGGTTTTGTGGCGGTGGGGATTGTGGCGGTGAAGTTTTTATTGGGCAATACGCCTGGCTCTGAGGAGAAGAAGCCAGAGAGCGAAGAAGCGGTTGCAGAGGCATAGTGTTTCAATCGTTTCCGCGGGCGGGATGTCTGTTGGCAGGAGGGTTTGGCTATATCAACCCATGCGGGATACAACGTCGCACGATTTTTGCTGCAGAGGGTATCGTGGCAGGGAGAACCGTGACCTGCTTTCTGTCCCGTTGCCTCCTCAAGCATATAAACCTTTAATTTCCAGAACCCATGCCTGACTGGACTCCTTATTCGGCCGTGGAACACCTCTTGGAACCCGACAGTGCGCACATGAGTGCTGTTGCGCACGACAGCCTTGCTACGCATTTTCATACAGCCGTCGAGGCTTCTCATACAAAATTTTGGGTGGTGGAGCGGTTTTGGCAGTGGCTCGGGCAGCAGGGACTGAGCGATGCCTGGTGTACCGCCATCTCATTTGCCGCCGTGTGTGCCGCCCTGGCGCTGGCAGTGTGGGTGGTGGATTTCCTCATTGCCAATGTGCTGATGCGGTTTATCCGACACCGTGCGCACCGCAGCAAAAACCACATCAGCGAAGCCCTTTACAACCGTAAATTCTTTACCCGGCTGTTCTATCTGATACCCCTCGGGGTGATTATGATAGGACTGGAGACCTTTTTTCGCGGATTTACTCCTGAGCTGAACATAGCCGCACGAATAACGACCCAGTGTGTGATTCTCTTCACGCTGTTGCTGACCAGTTTTTCGCTGCTCGATGCCCTGAACGACCTCTACCAGCGTTCGGTCGAAGCACAGCGACGCTCGATTAAAGGGTACATCCAGATTGCGAAAATCATTCTCGGGTTTTTCACCGTCATATTGATTGTGGCCGACCTGCTGCAGAAAAACCCCACCTCGCTGCTGGTGGGATTGGGAGCGGCTGCGGCCGTGTTGTCACTGGTTTTTCGGGACACGCTGCTGGGTTTTGTGGCTTCGATTCAGCTCTCGGCACAGGACATGGTTCGTCCGGGCGACTGGATAGAGATGCCCAGCAAACACGCCGACGGGATTGTGCAGGACATCAACCTGACCTCAGTCAAGGTGCAGAACTGGGACAACACGGTGACCATGATACCCATCTATTCGATGGTCTCGGAGGCCTTTATCAACTGGCGGGGGATGGAGAGCAGCGGCGGACGGCGTTTCATCTGCCGTTTTCCGTTGGACGTGACGAGTGTACGGGAGGCCAATGCGGCCCTGATGCAGTGGCTGGAGAGCGACCCCGAGACGGCTCCCCTGGCCCATGCCACCGAGGAGCTGGCCCGCTCGAGCAGCCCGCAGCGGCTGACCAACCTGGCGCTGTTCCGTGCCTATATGGAGGTGTGGTTGTTCCACCATCCGCAACTCAATCCCAAGATGCTGACCTTTGCCCGGTATACGCATGAAATGACCGACAGCGGCATCGGGTTCGAGGTCTATGCCTTCACCAAAAATACCGAAAGCGAATACGTGTACGACGCCGTGAAACGGGCCGTAGTGGAACAGGTGGTGACCCATGCGCCGTTGTTCGGGTTACGCTTCTTTCAGCGTCCTTCGGGTGAGGATATGCGGGCTTTAGAGGGGCAGCAGGCGGAAAAAGCTGCGTCGGCCGCGGAACTGTTACAGAAAAAACAGTAACTTTGCCTCAGCTTACAAAATAAATCATCCAACCATGTCAGAATTCAAATACCAGGAGCCGTTTCCGATGTCGGAAGACACGACCGAATACCGTCTCCTGACGAAAGATTATGTTTCGGTGGTCGAATGCGACGGCCGCCGCATCCTGAAAGTGGCTCCCGAGGGGCTGAACCTGCTGGCACGCGAAGCGTTCCACGATGTATCGTTCTACCTGCGTGCGTCACACCTGCAGATGCTGGCCAACATTCTGGAAGACCCGGAAGCCAGCGACAACGACAAATTTGTGGCCTACACGATGTTGTTGAACCAGGCGGTGGCAGCCGACGGCGAGTTGCCCACGTGTCAGGATACCGGTACGGCGATTGTGATTGGGAAGAAAGGGGAGGATGTCTATACCGGGGCTAACGATGCCGAATGGCTGTCGAAGGGGGTTTACGAGACCTATCGCGACTGCAACCTGCGCTACTCGCAGGTGGTGCCGTTCACGATGACCGACGAGAAGAACAGCGCCACGAACCTGCCGGCACAAATCGACCTGTATGCTACCCAAGGGAACAAGTATGAGTTTCTGTTCCTGACCAAGGGGGGCGGTTCGGCCAACAAAACGTTCCTTTATCAGCAGACCAAAGCGCTGCTGAACGAAGAGTCGCTGACCAAATTCATCACCGAAAAGATTAAGGACCTCGGCACTTCGGCCTGCCCGCCGTACCACCTGGCGGTGGTGATTGGGGGTACCTCGGCGGAAGCGAACCTCACGACGGTGAAAAAGGCTTCGGCTCACTACTACGACCACCTGCCCACGAGCGGGAACGAGGGGGGACGTGCCTTCCGCGACCTCGAATGGGAAGAAAAAATCAAACAGATTTGCCAGAAGAGCGGCGTAGGGGCTCAGTTCGGAGGGAAATACCTGGTGCATGACGTACGGGTAATTCGCCTGCCTCGCCACGCGGCCAGCTGCCCGGTGGGGATTGGCGTGAGCTGCTCGGCCGACCGCAACATCAAAGCCAAGATTACGGAAGAGGGTATCTTCCTCGAACAGCTCGAAAAGAATCCGGCGCGTTTCCTGCCTGCCCAGGCTCCGGGGCTGGCTCCCGCCGTGGAAATCGACCTCGACAAGGGGATGGATGCCGTGCGTGCCGAGCTGACCAAATATCCGATTAAGACCCGCCTGAATATCAAGGGTACGCTGATTGTGGCTCGCGACATTGCCCATGCTCAAATCAAGAAGATGCTGGACGAAGGCAAACCGATGCCCGACTACTTCAAGAACCACCCGATATACTATGCCGGTCCGGCGAAGACTCCGCAGGGGATGGCTTCGGGTTCGTTCGGTCCGACGACGGCCGGGCGTATGGACCCCTATGTGGACCTGTTCCAGTCCCACGGCGGTTCGATGATTATGGTCGCCAAGGGGAACCGCAGCAAGGCGGTGACCGATGCCTGCCAGAAACACGGCGGTTTCTACCTCGGGTCGATTGGCGGTCCGGCGGCCGTGCTGGCCAAAAACAGCATCAAGTCGGTCGAAGTGGTCGACTTCCCGGAACTGGGCATGGAGGCCGTGCGGAAAATTTACGTAGAGAACTTCCCTGCCTTTATCATTGTGGATGACAAGGGGAATGACTTTTTTGCCGATTTTGCGCATTAGGAGGCTGTACAACGTAATACTCTTATATGCGACAGGGGCGCTCTTCCTATGGGAGCGCCCCTGTTTTCTTTCGGCAAGGTGAGAGGCTCCACCGACGCCCCTCCGATGCCCCGGGGTCTGCGACATTTTCACTACCTTTGTCCCCGATAACGGCTCCTCAGAGGGGGCATAGACCGCACGTATGAAACGAAAGAAAATCAATATCGTCACCCTCGGGTGCGCCAAAAATATTGTCGATTCGGAGCACCTGGCCGGGCAGCTCGGCGAGCAGTGGGAGGTGGTGTACGACAGCGACCAGACCGATGCCAAGGTGGTCATTATCAACACCTGCGGATTTATCGGCGACGCCAAGGAGGAGTCCATCAACACCATTCTGCGTTTTGCGGCGGCTCGCGAGGCCGGCGATATCGACCACCTGTTTGTCATGGGGTGTCTCAGTGAACGTTACCGCGACGAACTGCGGGAGGAGATTCCCGAGGTGGACGAGTTTTTCGGGGTGAACAACCTGGAGGAGATTCTGCGCACGGTAGGTGAGCGCTACCGCGACGAACTGCGCGGCGAACGTCGTCTGACGACGCCGCGCCACTACGCCTACCTGAAGATTTCGGAGGGGTGCAACTGGGGTTGCGGTTACTGCGCCATTCCGCTTATCCGCGGCAAACACCTGTCGGTGCCGTTCGAGGATATTCTCGCCGAAGCAGAAACGCTGGCCGCGCGAGGGGTCAAGGAACTGATGGTCATCGCCCAGGATACCACCTACTATGGGATGGACCTCTACGGTCATCGTCGGTTAGGCGAACTGCTGCGGGCCCTCTGCCGCATCGAGGGCATCGAGTGGATACGGCTCCACTACGCCTACCCCGCTCATTTTCCGCAGGACGTGATAGAGGCGATGCGCGACGAGCCGAAGATTTGCAAATACCTCGACATCCCGCTCCAGCACATCAGCGACCGCATGCTGCGCTCGATGCGTCGGGGGTTGGACAAGGCTGAAACCGAAACGCTTATCGCCACCCTGCGGCGAGAGATACCCGACATTGCCCTTCGCACGACGCTGCTGGTGGGTTACCCGGGCGAAACGGAGGCCGACTTTCAGGAGCTGCTCGACTTTGTCGCCGCAACCCGCTTCGACCGTTTGGGGGTCTTCCCCTACTCCGAAGAGGAGGGGACCTATTCGGCCACCGAGCTGACCGATGATGTCCCCGCCGAGGTAAAAGAGGCTCGTGCAGAGGCTGTCATGTCGTTGCAGCGCGACATCTCCCGCGACTCCAACCAACGCCTTGTGGAGAGCCTGCAACGGGTCATTGTCGACCGCCGCGAAGGGGATTTCTGGGTGGGCCGCACCCAGTACGACTCCCCCGAGGTAGACCAGGAGGTGTTCTTCCCGGCCACGATGGAGCTCACCCCGGGCGATTTTGTCACCGTCCGCATCGCGGCTGCCGATGACTATGACCTGCAGGGCGAGGTGGTCACGGCTGAGGCATAAGATTTGCAAAACCGCACCAGAAGCCTTAACTTTGTAGGACAGATAGGTGGATACAGCCATGACGGAAATCTCGGAACTGCACCTGGTCGAACGGGTCGAACGCAATGTGGCACGAGTGTTGGCGCAGAATGCCGAGTTGCGTGAAGCCAATGCCGCACTGGCGGCCGAGAATGCCCGTCTGGAGGCGCTGACAACGGCTCAGGCCGCTGAAATGGCCCAGTTGCGACACCAAATGGACCAACTCCTGTTGCGAAAGTCGGTGACGGAGGTGTCGGGCGGTGTACGAGCCGCCAAATTGCGTATCAACCGTCTGCTGAAAGATATTGACCGTTGCATCGCACTGATGAACAAATAGCAGCAATCGACCTCCTGTGAATCCGACAGGTCGTTGTTTTGTAGAGGCCGACTCCGTCGAGGAGCGACAACGCCGGCGGGCAGACAAAACAACCGTTCGATTGCCGTGTGACTACGATACGAGGTATGGAAAGGAAGAAGATGACGATACGGGTGGAGGTGGCTGAACAGTTCTACCGCCTGACCATACCAGCCGAAGAAGAAGAACGGGTACGACGTGCCGCCAAGCACATCCGAACGGAGATAGAGGCTCTCAAACACCGTTATGAAGCCTCCTTGATGGAATATCTGGCCATGGCCGCGATACGCATCTCCATCGAGAACGAGGAGAACAAAGAGCGATTGACGATGGCACCGGAGGCCTTGAAGTTGAAGGCATTGGCAGCCCAGTTGGAAGAGTGGGTGGGAGAGACCGAGGGGGGAAGTGCCGGACAGGGGAAAGACGTTGGAACGGATGTGGCAGGAGCTGAAGGGAGGGGTGAGATAGTGAAGCCCAAGGCGAAGCGGGGCCGTCCGCGAAAAGTACCGCAGAACGGGCAGTAACGGCGCGCCAAGCACGGAGCGAGGCGGGGTTCTGTGGTGTGGGGGCTTTGGGTGACGCCGAGGGAGAGAGGGAGAGAGGGAGAGAGGGTATGAAGTGCGTGGATAAGCGAGAGTATTCTTCGAAGGATATTGGATTACAGACCAACGAACGTTCTTTTCGGGATGGGGGATTTACGGAGGAGGGACATAAATGGGTTGAGCATAGACCCGCTGCCCTTCTCGGCTGAATACCGTTCGGCGCCCGGCGCCGCATCCCGCGACATACCAAAAGAACCAGCAAGCCCGCATGGTTTCCTTTTGCTTTGCGATACTCAACACTAACTACTTGGAGCCAATCACTCTATGGACGTAGGGCAGGCCTCAGCCCCTTTCGGGGGGTTCCCGCACTCCAAACGTCGCCCGGTGCGACGGCGGGACGTTGGAAGCCCCAAATTCACAGGCAGCTCCACCCATGATTTGACCGGAGTTTTCGTCAAACCATCCAAAGGAGACCATGCTTTTTTTGTGCCCTGTCGCAGCGACCGCCCGAAAGCCCCGACAGCGCCCACAACCGAACAAACCACAAAAACTGAATATAAACCAAATACTTAACTAACACACGAATGGACATTCTGATTATAGTGTTAAGTGCCGTAATCGCCGCAGCCGTGGTGGGTTATGCCACTTACATGTTTACCTACAAATCGACCGAGAAGCGCCGCACGGCTATCCTTCGGGAGGCTGAGCAGGACAGCGAGATGCTGAAAAAGGAGAAGATTCTGCAAGCGAAGGAGAAGTTCCTGCAGATGAAGGCCGAACACGAGAAACAGGTGGCTGACCGTACAGCCCGCCTGCAACAGATTGAGTCGAAGATGAAGCAGCGCGAGACGCAGCTGAATCAGGAGAGCGACCAGCTGAACAAACGAATCAAGGAGTTCGAGGGGACACGGGCGAAGGTTGAGAGCGAATTGCAGTCACTGGCCGGACGTAAAGAGGAGCTCGACCGCCTGACCAAAGAGCAGATAACCAAACTGGAACAGATTAGCGGTCTTTCGGTCGAAGAGGCTAAGGCCCAGCTGATTGAACAGTTGAAGTCCGAGGCGAAGACCGAGGCGATGAGCTACATCAACGACATCATCGACGAAGCCAAGATGACCGCCAACAAAGAGGCCAAGAAGATTGTGGTGCAGAGCATCCAGCGCGTAGCGACCGAGACGGCCATCGAAAACTCCGTGACGGTATTCAACATCGATTCGGACGAGGTGAAGGGGCGTATTATCGGGCGCGAAGGGCGCAATATCCGCGCCCTGGAGGCGGTTACCGGGGTGGAAATTATTGTGGATGACACGCCTGAGGCCATTATTTTGTCAGGGTTTGACCCCGTGCGGCGTGAGATAGCGCGCCTGGCGCTCCATCAACTGGTGACCGACGGACGTATCCACCCGGCCCGCATCGAAGAGGTGGTGGCCAAAGTGCAGAAGCAAATCGAAGAGGAGATTGTCGAAGTGGGGAAACGCACGGCCATCGACCTGGGGATTCACGGTCTCAACTCGGAACTTATCCGTCTGATTGGGAAGATGAAATACCGTTCGTCTTACGGCCAGAACCTCTTGCAACACTCCCGCGAAGTGGCCAACCTCTCCGGGATTATGGCGGCCGAACTGGGTCTGAACCCGCAGTTGGCGCGTCGGGCAGGGTTGCTGCATGACATCGGGAAAGTGCCCGATGACGAACCCGAACTGCCGCACGCCATTATCGGGATGAAACTGGCCGAGAAATTCAAGGAAAAACCCGAGGTAGTGAATGCTATCGGTGCTCACCACGACGAAATCGAAATGACGACGCTGATTGCCCCGATTGTACAGGTGTGCGACGCCATTTCGGGGGCTCGTCCGGGTGCACGACGCGAAGTGGTCGAAAGTTACATCAAACGTCTCAAGGAGATGGAAGAGCTGGCCATGGCTCACCCGGGTGTGCTGAAGACCTATGCCATTCAGGCGGGTCGCGAGTTGCGTGTGATTGTCGGCAGCGAAAAGATTAGCGACCAACAGGCCGAAATCCTCTCGCACGACATTGCCAAGAAGATTCAGGACGAAATGACCTACCCGGGTCAGGTGAAGATTACCGTAATTCGGGAAACGCGTTCAATCAGCTACGCGAAATAGGTTCCTGCAGGGAGTTTATGGGTGGGGATGGTGTAGCCTCCCCGTCCTCCCGATATAGCGCAGGGGTTGGAATACGACGGTATTCCAACCCCTGCTGTTTTTGCGATATGTTCCGCCCACTACTCAAAAAGGTCCAACACCGTCAGCGGAGAGGCCAGATGCACCGTTCGTATCCCCAGCCGTTCTGCGCCCTCTGTATTGGGACGGTTGTCGTCAATAAAGAGGGTATGCGCGGGGTCTATCTCCGCCTGCTCCAACACCGCCCGATAGATAGCCTCATCGGGTTTGCGCAGGTGCATCGCATCGGAGTAGAAACAGGCCTCGAAATAGCTTTCAAAGGTTCGTCCCGTCGGATTTTCCCGATTAAACCGCTCCACAAAGCACTCCCGATGGGGCAGATTGGTATTGCTCAGCAGAAAGAGCCGATAGCCGCTCCGCTTGAGATTGTCGAGCAACTCAAAGCGCCGCCAGTCGTAATCCAGCAGGAGGGCGTTCCACGCAGCCAACAACTCTTCGGCCGAGGGTTTTCGCCATCCGTTGGGAACGCACTGCTGCAACCGTTCGACAAACTCCGCTGTCGTCAGCTGGCCCAACTCCAGCTCCAAAAAGATTCCGCTGTTATGGGGGTGAATCTCCTTATCCTGGAGCCCCGTCAGCCCCAAAAGCTGAAAAGCGCGAACGGTGCGCTGAATGTCAATGTCCAGCAGCACCCCGCCAAAATCGAAAATCAGGTTCTGAATATCCGTTGCAAAAATGGGTTTCAGTTGCATTGTTTCATTCTTTTGAATCCGAATCCTTCCGTTGCGGCCCCCGACACGCACGCCCGTCATACGGACACTCTCTCCCCGTCCCGCAGCCTGATTTGGAATTTAGGAGGTAAAAATATATTTTTGCAAACACATTCTCAAATCCTGCACCGTCAGGAGCGCGAGAAAGGGCCTATAGCTCAGTTGGTTAGTAGCACCTGACTCATAATCAGGGGGTCGCTGGTTCAAGCCCAGCTGGGCCCACAAACGCCAGTCGGGGTGGCAGATTGCAATCTGCCACCCCGACTGTTTTTTCCTCCGGCCACAAAGCTCTCAAACACATTTTACCATTTTTCGCAGTCCGGATAACCGGATTAATTTATTACCTTTGAAAGCACATACAGACATAGCATAGCGTTTTTGATGTACGTTCTCCGGTTCGTGTAAATCTGGACAATTTACCCGTTTGTAATTGCGGAGAGTGTGCGTAAGCGCTCACGTCTTGGTATATCTTCAATTCGTCTCTTCGGCGCCCTCTGCGCCCCCCGGTGACGTGTACCCCGGAGATAGAAATAGGCGTGGGCTGTTTACGCTTACTTGGCAATTACAAGGCAGTCCAGAGCCACACAAACCCGGGTAAGCAAGATAAACAGCCTCACGCTTTTTTCATTGTACACGGCAATATTACAGGTTTTCATACGAGTGGACAACATCTCCCGTCGCACACTTTACCAATGTGTGACCAGAGTTGTATTTGGTACAGAAAACCTATCCGTTCATATAGTTCGGCCTGTTTTATGATTCACGCCGAGACAAAACAAGTTACTTCGCATAACGAATGCTTGGGGAGCGCCCGAAATCATCCATCAAACCACATAGAATATCGAGCCCATGAAACAACGTTCACTTCTAATCGTTTTGGCCTGTCTGGGGGCAATAGTCATCCTTTTCCTGCTGTTTGCGGGCGGTGGCAACAATCAAGTTGTCATCCAGTGGGAGGCAGCCTCTCCCGCCCCGTCTCAGGAGTCTCCGTGTACCCTGAAGGTGTATGTCGAAAACTCGGGAAGCATGAATGGTTACATGCATGCCGGGACACAACTGACCGACGTGCTGTATGACTACGTGAGTTTGTTGGGGACAAGCGTCGATACCGTCGAGCTCAACTACCTGAACACCGAGGTGGTCGAGTACCCCCAGGACCTGAAACACTTTATCGGGACCCTGACACCGACGGCGTTTCGAGCCGTGAAGGGGAACAAAAGCAACTCGGACATCGCCCAAATGTTGGAGACGATTCTCGCACGCACCGATGCCAACACCCTCTCGCTGTTTGTTTCCGACTGCATTTTGGATGTGAAGCAGGGCGCTACGGCCAACTACCTGGTCAATCGTCAGATAGACATCCGCAACGCCTTCAGCCGCAAGTTGCACCAGCAGCCCGACCTGGCGACAGTGGTGCTGCCACTGATGTCGGACTTCACGGGCTACTACTATTACGACCGCGGGAGTGAATACCTCCAATCGGCCGAGCGTCCCTACTATTTATGGCTTATCGGTCCGCAATCGCTGTTGGCACGCTGCAATCGGCTTCATCCGTGGAGCAACCTGCTGACCGACAAGCAACGGCTGCTGACCTTCTCGACTCCGGTAGCCGCGATTCCCTTTACCATCACCAACCAGTTTGGCAAAAACAGGGAGGGACACTGTGTATGCCGTCCCGACCGCCGGGGACGTTACCAGTTTCAGGTGCATGCCGACCTGTCGGGCACCCTGCAGGAGGAAAGTTTGCTGCTCAATCCGGCATATTATCGGAAAACCGGTCAGTTGTTGCAAATAGAGGCCGTCCGTCCCATTCAGGACAGCCGTTCACCCTATACCCATATCCTGACAATGTCGCTCGCTGAGACGGTCACGCCATATGGTGAAAAAATCGAACTGGGGGCAGCCCCATTCCCCGCCTGGGTCGAACAGATGAATGACGACAGCGGTGCCGACATCCAGTCCAACATGGGCAAAACCACCGGTATCAAATACATTCTGCAGGGGGTTGGCGAGGCCTACAAGGGCTATACCACCATGGGTTCCATCCCCTTTACCATCAACAAGCAATAAGTCTCATTCCACTAATAAATTCAACGTCTTATGGGAGATATCTTTGGCAGCCTTTACTGTTCGCTGTTCGAAAACCTGTTCGGTCTGGACCTGGCCGATTATCTGTGGGGGTTGTCTTCCCCCTACCAAACCACAAACATGTACCTGGGAATTGGTCTTACGATGACAGGTATCAGTTTGGCGATGGTTCTGCTATACTACTACTTCATAAACCCGGCCCATCCGCGTTGGAGCAGCTGGTTCGGGTGGCTGGTCTATCTGGTTGTGAATGCGGGGCTGAACTTTCTCGTCGGGTGGCAATGGACGCTGAACCACTACTATGCCGGCAAAATGGTTGCCCCCGATGCCACCACCGGCATGGAGGTGGCCCTGAACATCGAGCCGAGTGACTGCGTCGCATTCGGAGTCGCGAACATGTTGCTCTCCATCCTCTTCTTTTTTGTGCTCTCGATGCTGCTGAAGTGGAAAAGCTCCAACAACTTCCACTCGCCGTTTTAATCGATTCACCACCTCATCTCACCTGAAAAATTTACTGTTATAAGTATGTCTAAACTATACATTTTCGGGATTGGCGGCACCGGTTCCCGGGTGCTGCGTTCACTGACCATGATGCTGGCCGCCGGGGTGCGTGTCGAGGCTTCGTCCATCGTGCCGATTATCATCGACCCGGATGCCAGTAATGCCGATATGACCCGCGCGGTCTCGCTGCTGAACCTCTACCGCGACCTTCGGGGAGCGTGCGGTCCGCAGGGCTTTTTCCAGCAGGAGGTGGAGGCGGCTCTGCCGGGATACCGGTTGCCGATTCAGGATACGGACAACAAACGGTTCTCGCAATTTATCGATGCCGGTACGATGAGTCCGGCGAATCAGGCGTTGGTGCGGTTACTCTTTTCGGAGCACAACCTGAAGGCTCAGATGGAGGTGGGTTTCAAGGGGAATCCCAATATCGGCAGCGTCGTGCTGAGCCAGCTGGTCCACTCTCCGGAGTTCGAACAGTTTGCCAACTCCTTTGCCCAGGGCGACCGCATCTTTATCATCAGTTCGATTTTCGGAGGAACGGGTGCCAGCGGTTTCCCGCTGTTGCTGAAGACACTGCGAACAGGCAACGATTTTCCCAACTACAATCTGGTGAATCAGGCTCCTGTTGGTGCCGTCACCGTCCTCCCCTACTTCAAGGTGCAGCCCGACGAGGAGAGCGAAATCGACTCTTCGACCTTTATCTCCAAGGCCAAATCGGCGCTGGCCTACTACGAAGACAACGTCCGCAACCAGGTCAATGCCCTCTATTTCCTGGCCGACGACATGACCAACACGTACGACAACCACGAAGGGGGCACCACCCAAAAGAACGATGCCCACCTGATTGAGTTGCTGGCGGCCAACGCCATCGTGGACTTTTGTGAGGGCGACTACCCGGTGGGACAGACCGCCTACAAAGAGTTCGGCATCGACGACAAACAGACCTCTCCGGTGACCTTCTCGTCGTTCTATTCGGGCACTGCCCGGACCCTGCAGCAACCGCTGACCCAGTTTCTGCTTACGGCCAACTGTTTCGAACAGCAGTTCGACCACATCACCTCGCAGGGACTGAGCGCCAATGCCAAACTCCATCTGGATGCCAATTTCTACCGGAGTCCCTTTGTCAGCAACCTGCAACAGATGCTCACGGAGTATCGGGAGTGGCTGCGCGAGATGAAGGAGAACACCCGTTCGCTCGACTTGTTCAACCTGGAGACGGACAAGCCGTTCGAGGTGGTCACGGGTGTCCAGGCCAGCCGCGTCATGAGCCTCAAGTCGAACTATACCCTCATATTCGACCGCCTAAACTCGGCCGCATGCAAAATTCGCACCGAGAGCCAGGCCTCATCCCTGGTGGCACTCTACTACCAGGCCACCCAAAAATTGGTTCACGAAAAATTTAAGCTTTAGCCCCTATGTCCAAGATATTTCGCCTCTACCCCAACGGCACCAATACATACCGTGACTGGCAATCCACCGCTCAGTTTCCCTACAACTCCACCGCCCGCGACCAGATAGAGAATCCCGACGGCGCCGCCGCCCGGACGGAAATCACCTCCATACCCTCGCCTTTTGCCCGCATTGCGTTGGTGAAGACGGCCTTTCAGGAGGTCTGCAAGTCGGGCTTGGAGGGCCATACGATTTTTCATAAGATGGTCTCCCACTCACTGGATGTCGGGGAGTTGTTTTTCAATTTCGACAAGTACAGCCACGATTTCGAGATTATCGCCTGGGATACTCATGCGCGGATTGAGGAGTTGTGCCGTTCACCCCATCCGGGACATACGTATTTGGGGAATGTATTGAAAACCTACCTGGCTGCCGACAGTCGCACCTTTAACTTCGAAAAGCTAAGAACCATCTACCTGCTGAACGACAAACGAGGCGAGGATATGATGAATATTGTCGGAGCGACCTCTCCGGCGACGCTGTTTGTCAGCACGGCCAACGATTTCAGCGCCGTGGGTCATCGTCCCTGTTTCGGACAGCACAAACCGTTCGGACAGAGCGACTTTTTGCCCCTCTACAAGCGTGACTTCGAGTATGTGAAATATTGGTTCTACCTGCGTAACCGGCACGCCAGTTTCGCTACGCATTTTCCCGAGGTGAACGAGTATCTGGATGTGACTTTCCAGAAAATCACCGATTCGCAACGTGAGGAGCTCCGCAGTTTTCTGCAGGAGAGCAACACCCTGCCGCAACAGTATGCTGCGATTCAGTTCGGGTTTGACGGGGGTTCGTATCAGGTTGAGGTGCTGGGGGAACTGCTCTACAAGACGGCCCCGAAGCCCATTACGCAAAGTGACTTCTTTATTCAGCCTACGCGTCCGCAGGCTCCGGGGAGTCGGTTGCCCTTGGTGCTTCCGGTGGAGGACGGGAATACCTATGCCCGTCTGCAATACACCTATGGCACATGGGGCGACAAGCAGAAGGCGCCCTATGTGGACCGGGAGTCGGACCTCAACAAGCGATTGTTGCCATTCGACAACACGCCTCACCCTTACCTGACCATTTCGGATTTTCTGGAAGATACGCTGATAGAGCGCGACCGGGTATGGGAGCGCGACGCCTTTTTCGACGGCAACCTCACCGACATGAACGAGGGGAAGGCCTATTTGCTTCCCTTGAAGCCGCTCTATTTCGACTATTTCACGCCGGAGACCCTGACCGAAGGGTTCCCCGGCGGGGTG
This sequence comes from Candidatus Rikenella faecigallinarum, assembly GCA_019113395.1. Classification (GTDB taxonomy): domain Bacteria; phylum Bacteroidota; class Bacteroidia; order Bacteroidales; family Rikenellaceae; genus Rikenella; species Rikenella faecigallinarum. Next base: position 16,198 of record DXHL01000019.1, read on the forward strand.
AAGGCCATCGAGATGGAGTGGTTGGCGGGCGGCAGCGGCGTGACCGTAACCCTGCGGATACCCATCCACGGAAACGGACAGGTGCGGTACATGGAGTATTCGCGCAAGTACTACAAAAACAGACCGGCCGACATCAGCGCCCAGAAAAACGAGGGGGATATACAGACCTGTGATTTCTCGGGGTTTCTGATGCCCAACCTGCGTTTTGCGGACCCCTCGCAGGCCGTATACCGCATCGGTTGCCTGTACGAAAAGGCCAATACGGTGGAGATGACCTTCTACAACGGTCGTCAGGCTTTGACGGAGGTGGCCGTAGACCATCGGAACACCATTCAATCCGAAGCATACCTGATTAAGACCTACTCTCTCGAAAAACAGAATTTTGAATATATACAGGTTCGTCTGCCCCACACGCTGGCCACGGGGGTGATTCTGCCCCGTTTCCGCCAACAACAGTCCATCGATTCGTATGATTTTGCCGTCGACCTCGGGACTACCAATACCCATATCGAGTACCGCAAGAATGGCAAAGCCGAAAGCCAGCCTTTCGATTACTCCTCTACAGACTCGCCCATTAGCCATTTTTTCCGCATAGCTGTAAAAATAACCGGAGAGGGGAATTCAATTCTAGAATTTACGGATAGTCTGGTTCGCGAACGTATTCAGCAGGATTTTCTGCCCGACACGGTAGGAGAAGGTGATTTTCGATTCCCCATGCGGACTGTATTGGCACATGATAAAACCATGGACTGGACCAAGGCCTACCGTCCGTTGGCAACGGGCAACATTCCGATGACCTACAACAAATTACATAAGCCTGAGTATGACCAAACCGATTACAACATCAAATGGGGAGATACGGCACAGACCCGCATGATGGAGGCCTATATCGATACCCTGATGTTGATGTTGCGCAACAAGGTGGTGATGAACAACGGCAATTTGGCCGGAAGTACCGTGCGGTGGTTCTATCCGCTCAGCATGACCCCCCACCAGCGTTCACGGATGCGCCAGGCTTGGGACAGTGCCTTCCAACACTATTTCACCGACCGAGCCTCGACCCTGGAGATGACCGAATCGGAGGCCCCGATTCAGTATTACTTCCACACGAACGCCACGGCCAAAGAGATTGTCAATGTCGATATCGGGGGCGGCACGACCGACATCGCTTTTGCCAACGGGCAGGAGATTACGCAGGTCACTTCGTTCCGATTCGCCTCGAATGCCCTCTTCTCCGATGCCTTCACAACCACCCAGCTCTACAACGGGATTGTCAACCGTTACAGCAATAAACTGAGACAAGTTGCAGTGAAAGCAAACCCGGAGATGCAGTCAGTCTTTGCCGATGGCGACAACCGGGATACGGCCAATATGGCCTCACTGCTCTTCTCGCTGAAAGAGCTCTCCACACTCCGCGCCAGACTAAATCCGAAAGAAATCGACTTCCACGAGCTGCTGGCTCAAGATGCCCACTTCAAGATTGTCTTTGTACTCTTCTACACGGCGATTATCTACCACATTGCCCAAATCATTCGGGTGACCGACACTCCCCTGCCCCGTCACATCTCGTTTAGTGGAAACGGGAGCAAAGTGGTCACCATTTTGACCGGTGACGTGCATATCCTCGCGGAATACACGAAACTGATACTCCAAACCGTGTCAGGCAAAACGTACGGTCCCAATGAGAGTCTGGAGCTGCTCGGGCTCGACGCCAAAGCGCAACCCAAAGAGTCTACCTGCAAGGGGGGACTTCTGGCTGCTGCCGATGTACAGAGCAAGAGCATTCACGGAAAAAACATTATTCTGAAGAGCTCGGGCGATGCGTTGATTGACCGGAATGACACCTTTGCGAAAATCAAGGACAACCCAGCCTACATGGAGCAATCCATCGCGGCGGTCGAACACTTCCTGGACGTAACGTTCGACACCTTCAACAGCGAGTTTTCATTCCATAACGCTTTCGGATGCAGCCGCGAGTCCATCGACATCGCCAGGGCACTCTGCAAAAAGGACCTGCGGACCTATCTCACCAAAGGGTTAGAACAGTTGTGCCAGCAATCGGGCGACAACGAGACCGTCAACGAAACCCTCTTTTTCTATCCCATCAAGGGGGTTCTGCAGGCTGTTTCTACGGAAATCGACAAATCATTATCTCCATCCGCTGAATAATTCCCTGAACGCCATGAAAAAAATCATATATCACAGTTTTCTGTTGTTGTGGGTGTTGTGGGTCGGAACGGGTGCTGGCGACGCAAAAGAGCGTCCGTCAACCCCACTCCCCGACACCACCGCCGAACAGCCCCAAACCTCCGCAGCAGAGACCGTCCGGCCCGATTCCGCATCCACTGCCATCGCACCGACAGCCCTCGTTTCGCCCGCTCCATCTGCCGAAAGAGCCACGTCTCGGCCATTGGCAGCCTGGGTTATACCGGCCGTTGCCTGCGTACTGTTTTTGCTGTTGTTGCTCATCATTGTCAGTCTCTCCAAGATTCGCACGCTGAAACAACGCCTGCGCAAACTGGAACATTCCAGAGAGGCTCCCCTGAGAAAATGGGAAGAGAGCCGACAACAGATAGAGGGTAAACTGCGGCTGCAAGAGGAGCAACTTCGAAGGTTGCAACTCGAACAACAATCCTTACACAGCAAGCTGGAGACTCTCTCAACGACAGCGCCACCGCAGGCTGAGTTGCAAACGCCCCCGGTACCCACCCCTCCTCCTGTTTCCCGGGAGGCCTACTTCGGCCGCAATGTACAACAGTATTTCACCTCCGTATCCAATAAGTACGAGAACACCAGCGTCTTCAAAGTGACCTTCCAATCCGAAAACGAGGGGACATTCGTACTGGTGGACTTGAAACAACTGGCCTACGTTGCCGAAATCAGCGAAGTCATCCAATACGACGGGAACTGCGACATCAGACAGGCCCGTCAATTCACCCTTATCGAGCCCGGACACGTGGTTCGCTCGGGCGAGTGCTGGAGAATCGACCGACCGCTTCGCATACACGTATCCATCTAACCTATTCTTACACGCCGCTATGTCAACACAGGCACAAACACTTTTGATTATTGCCGCCGTAGGCGCTCTGCAGTTGTGGGTTTTTGTCCGCAACTGGTTCCGCATGGCCACCCTGAGGAATATTTTTCGTCGAGCCGACTCCTGGCGGGTCCTCAAGGACGCCAACGGTCTGGTTAGCGGTATTGAGGGTGAGGGCAACCGCGTCTATCAGGAGATACAACACGCCATCAACCAGTACCTCTCCAACAACCGCGGGTCGGTCATAGACTTTCAGTTGCTGAAGGATGCCGTGGACCGGCACTTCAACTCCATCGAGGAGGATATCAATGCCCAAAGTCCCGTACCGATTGTCTTCGGGCTTGGGGGCACGATGCTGGGGGTTATCGTGGGTCTTTCGACCTTCGACATCAACACCATCCTCAGTTCACAACCCGCCACTGCGGAAGCCTCCATTCAGATGGATGAAGCCGTTCACAACGTGGATAATCTGCTGGGGGGGATAGCCATTGCCATGGGGACCAGCATTTGCGGGATTGTGCTGACCCTGATGGGGTCACTGCTCTACAAACATACCAAGCAGCGGGCCGAGCAGGGTAAGAACCGTTTTTTGGCATGGATGCAGGCCGAGTTGTTGCCGGCACTGCCGACGGATACGTCGAAAGCGCTGGTTCAACTGGTTCACAACCTCAACGCGTTCAACACGACCTTTCAGGAGAACACGGCCCATTTGGGCAGCACACTGGGACAAATCAACGAGGCGTATGCGGTTCAGGCCGACATTGTGCGGACCATCAAGGAGATGGACATCAACAAAATGGCAACGGCCAACGTAAAGGTTCTCAAGGAGTTGTCGGCCAGCACCGAAAAGTTGGAGCAGTTCAACACCTATCTGAGCAGTGTACGGGGGTATACAGATGCCATTTTGCAGTTCCACAGTCAGTTTAACAAGGAGAGCGAGCGGCTGCACCTTTTAGAGGAGCAGGTGAGTACCCTGCAGTGGATACGTGATTTCTTCCAGGCCGAATTGACCCAAATCAACCAGCGCAAAGGCGCCATCAGCAAGAGCACTGCCGATATTGACGATACGCTGCAAAAAGCTTTGGGTGGGTTACAGAAGCACAGCGAGACGCAGTTGCAGGAGATTCAGACCATGGTGGTGGACCAGGTGGATGGCATTCAGCGGTTGATACGCGCTCAGGCCGAGAGTTTTGAGGAGGCGAGTCGCCGCATGATGGTTGCTTTCAACGAGCAGATGCAGCAGATGCCGCGCTTGGCAGACCACATCGAGGCCATCAGTCGGATACCCGAAGCCCTCACCCGTTTGCAGCAATCCATCCACGACTCGCAGGCCGAGCTCCATCATCAGCTGTTGGGCGGCATGCAGCAATTGATGCAGCAACAGTCCCAGTTCCTGCAACAACAGGTGCACCACATGCAGCAGGCTCAGACCAAAGCCGTCGAGGCTGTCGCTCCCCGCCTTGTCCTGCCCCGATGGATGAAGTGGGCCTTTGCAGCCGTGGGAGTGATTGTGACAGGGAAAATCGTTTTGGATGTGGTTTTGCTGTTAGTCACGCCTGGGGAGGCTGCTGCGGGCATGCCTTAACGAGGGGAACCGTACCGAAAGACTCCACGACGGCAAATATTGATTCACCTTATGGAAAACAACACCAAAGGCTCCTATTTCTGGACCAGTTATTCCGACCTGATGACCAGCCTGTTTTTCATCATGCTGGTTCTGTTTGTGCTGATGATAGCGCTCCTGTACCAGCAGGTCCGCATCACCCAGCGCGAACGCGACCTGATAAGGAACCGGCTGCGGGAGATTGAGCAAATCATCGAATCGACCAAAAATCTGGACAAGAAATACTTTCGCTATGAGGCAGCCTACAAAAAATACGTACTGAACATTGCCGTGTCGTTCCCGACCGGGGAGAGCCGTATCGACAGGCTGCAAGACCCGGAGAGCCTGGGCAGACTGCGGGAGGCCGGACATGCCATTCAGCAGTTTCTGGCACAGAACGACACGACCCAATACCTGTTAATCATTGAAGGTCAGGCCTCTCGTGACCGTTATCTGCGCAATTATGAGTTGAGCTACGAGCGAGCGTTAGGGTTATTGCGCTACTGGGCCGAGGAGAGTCCTCTGGAGGGGAATCCGCTGGGTCGTAATTGCGAAATTCTGATTGCGGGCAGCGGCGACAATACCATTGAGACCGGGGCCTGGCGGGAACAGGGTGACGAGGCCAAGAACCAACGTTTTCTGATATACCTGCTGCCCAAAAACATTATCCCCGAGAAAGACCATGACTTCCACTAACCGCCGCTGGAGCTGCGGGCTTCTTTTGGCCGCTCTGTTGCTGGTCAGTTGCGCCCACCGTTCGGGTAAGGTGCGCACGTCGCGCAGCATACGTTCTGCCGCACCGGCACAGGTTGCCCCGCCCCGCACTCCGACGGCCACACGCACGGCAACCATACAGACCGAACCGGCCGTCTCCTCCTCCCGTACCCGGTTGCAGGGGCATGAGGTGTTCCAACGCTACAACCAGGCGGTGTTTGTCGTGTACTCGACGGACGGAACGGCAGCGTATCAGGGGTCTGGCTTTTTTATTGACAACAGCGGGCTGGCCGTGAGCAACGAGCATGTCTTTCACGGTACCCTGCAGGATACACGCATCAAACTGGTCGGCCAGCAACAGACTTTCCCGGTGACCGAGATTATTGCCCGCAGTGCCGAACAGGATTTCATTCTTTTCCGCGTGGGTTATGCGAGCCGCTGCTACCTTCCGTTGGCTCAGCAGAAACCGAAAATCGGCGAACGGGTGTATGCCATCGGCAGCCCGCGAGGGTTGGAGAATACCTTTTCGTCGGGTGAGGTGTCGCAGTGGCGGGACGACTGTCTGATGCAAATCAGCGTCTTGATTGACCATGGCAGCAGCGGAGGGGCCCTGATTAACGAATATGGCGAGGCGGTTGGCATTACTTCCGGGACGTTTTACGACGGCTCACAGGCCAACCTCAACTACGCCTGGAGCATCGAGGTACTCCGCCCCTACCTCTCCTTTTGATTGGCGTGTCATAGAGCATATCGCGTGCAAAGATGCCTTGATTCATCCCCTAAACCGCGTGCTGCCCTGCATTTCATACACACCAGCCGACAATTCATACATTCTGCCGTCAAAACCCTTCTCATTCCGATACATTCCCGTTATCTTTGCTTGCAGAGAGCAACCCCCAATGGATAAACATCTAATCATAGCCACCGCAAACGACCTGGTTCGGATAGCACCGGACCGTGTGGTCTATATTTCGTCGGACGGGAACTATTCGACCCTGATTCAAGCCGACGGCGAGACGCGGCTGCTCACCTTCCAGCTCGGTCAAATCGAACGGATGATTGCCGACCAGTTGGGTTCCGTCGGGAACTGTTTTATCCGCATCGGGAAATGCCTGATTATCAATCGAAGCTACATCTATTACATCAACATTCCGAAGCAGCGGCTCACCTTGTCGGACTGCCGCAGCGTGAACTTCACGGTTTCCGCCTCGCGTGAGGCGTTGAAGCAGCTCAAGGAGTTGATGGAGAAGGAGGGCCAATGACATGAAATCGGAAAAAGAGATACAGGATGACGAAATCCGCGTTATCGGGAACAGCGACGGGAAGAGGGTTTCAGAGGCGCCGGGCCAGCGTTTTCGTTGGTGGATGATAACCGCGGCGGGGGTAGTCATCGCGTTAGGGATAGCCGTAGCGAGCTACTTCATGGGACGTTCGGAGGGGGAGGCTGAGGAGTACGACTATACGACGGTGCTCGAGCTGCAGCAGGAGGCCGCGAACCGACAGGCAGCGGCACAAACTGCCACCGACGGGCGTACGGCGGACAGTGCGGCCTATGTGACCATTACCGAGGAGACGGTGAACGACGTGCCGCTATACCTTTATACCCCTCATCACGCCCGCCCCAGCCTGGCGTTGGGGCTGCCCGACAAGCTGGATTCAACGATTGTTTTTGTGGCTCAGGCAGCCGACATCGGCGGCAACGGTGAGATTATCGGAGCTTTTGTCTATCGGGGCGAGATTATGGCACGGGCACTCTCCAAAAAGGGGTATTGTGCGATTTTGGGCGACCGGATTGAGATTGGTGTCAGCCCCGACACGCCGCTGTTCAACGATGCGGTACGGCAGAAAGGGTACTTCTTCCGCCAATATCCGCTGGTGGACAAAGGGCGCCCCATCGACAACAAACCCAAAGGCAAAGCCATTCGCCGCGCCATTGGTCAGCGAAACGGCAGGACAGTAATGGTTGAGAGCCGCTCGGCAGAGTCGTTCCACGACTTTGCCGAGGCGCTGGCCGACCTTGGTTTTTCGGATGCCATCTATCTGGTGGGCAGCACCGCCTACGGTTGGGCTGTGGATAACAGAGGGGTGCGGCATGAATTCGGCGTCGAAGACCCCGGCCTCCCACCGACAACCAGCTATATCGTCTGGCGAGGTAGATAATCACACCTCACACATCATTTCATACCCCGAAACGGGCAGTTGATACAACCGCACTCGCTGGGTGCGGCTGGGTCGGGATTTATTATTCTCTTTGTTCTGCATAACCCCCTTAACTCCCATCGTCATGAAACATCTCTGTTGTTTGTTTGCGTTGTGGCTGTTGGTAGGCTGCGGTTCGTCCGCCTCGCAGTCCGACACCGCACGTGCCGCAACCGACACGCTGGCTCCGGCGGACTCTTCGACCTTCGTTCCCCGTCCGGCCCATGCCCTCTACCATTGGAAAACGGTCTTCGACCCGACCCCCGAAGAGTGGGATTTTCTCCGCAAACACCAGGTGGAACGGCTTTATATTCGTTTTTTCGATGTGGATATCAATTTCGAACAACCCGTTGAGGAGGGTTATCCAGTGATACCGATAGCCACCGCCATCTTCCACCAACGGCCCGACTCCACGATGGAGGTGGTGCCGACGGTCTACATCACCCTCGAAGCCCTGCGCAAGATAAAAGAGGTCGATAAAATCATCCCCTATGCGAATGCCATGGTGGAGCGTATTCGGCGTATGGCTGCCGCCAACAAAATTGGCAACATACAACAGGTACAAATCGACTGCGACTGGACCCCTTCAACCGAGGCCGATTACTTTGCCCTGTTACGGCAGATGCGGTCGCAACTGCGGAAACAGGGCATCGCTCTTTCGTCCACCATTCGGCTGTGGCAGCTGGCACGGCCGACACCTCCGGTCGATTGCGGGGTGCTGATGTGCTACAACTCGGGCAGCATCACACAACCCGATGTCTACAACTCGATTCTCGACCCGAACGACATGCTGCCCTATCTCCCGCGCCTGGCCGACTATTCCCTGCCGTTGGACTATGCGTATCCCGTGTTCGGATGGTCGGTGTGGTTTCGGGACGGGAAGTTCAAGGCCCTCATTCGGGAGACCGACTGCAGCGACCCCGACCGATACACTCCGTTGAAGGAGAACAATTACCGCGTCCGCACGGAACACTACATTGTGGAAAAGCAGCTCAAACCGGGCGATGTGGTGCGCGTCGAGCTGCCCTCTTTTGAAGCGATTCGGGAGGTACAGCAGGCCGTGGAAAAATATGCTCCGCGCGACTCCTCATCCGTTATTCTTTACCACCTCGACCAAAACAACCTGAAAAAATACTCCTCCGATGAAATCGATTCGCTCTATTCTGCTCGTTAGCCTGCTGTGTGTGGCAGGCTGCGGCACGGTCTCGGCCTGTATCGGACCGCGATACTACCCCAAAGCATACCTGATGTTCCGTCTGAGGCCCTTCGGCGACGACCCTACGATAACGGGAGAGCGTTGGAACCGACGGCTCAAAAACGTCAATGACTACAACTGCGAGTTGTGGCAGCGGCAGACCTCGTTGTCCATTCCGTTGGACTCCATTGCCTCGGTTGTGCTGCACTACTCCGTGGAGCAGATGCAGGCTCTGCGGTCGCGTGCCGCGGCCGGAGGAAAGGCTCTCGCCGACACCAATCCGTTTGCCGACTGGCTTGTCCGACACCGGGATACCGACGCCATCGACCTGCTGATACTGGCCAAGGAGTGCGAAGCCATCCGCACCGCGATGCAGGACCCGTGGTACTATCCCGACAGCAGCGACGAACTGCACGGTTCGCTGGACAGCATCTACCGGGCGGCGATGGCACCCCGCAAGACCCGTTTTGAGGACCGTTACCAGTTGCAGGCCATGCGGGCTCTCTTTTCCATGGGGCGTTACGAGGAGTGCGTCACGCTCTGGAACAACATCAAGGTTTCCATGCCCCAGACCATCATTCGCCACATGACGGGCCGTTATGCGGCAGGGGCCCTGTTTCGGATGCGGGAGACTGACCGTGCGGTGGCTCTCTATGCCGAGTGTGACGATATCGAGCACGTGGCGTGGTGTCTGAGCGACCGCTATCCGAAGAACGATGTGGCGGCACGCATGGAGTGCATCTACGACTACTATCCTCAGGCGGCGGAGCTCACCCGTCAGCTGCAAAAAAACATCACGGCCTGGGAGTCGACTTTGGAGTATCGCGATGCGCTGGAGCCCAAAGCACAGGCACAGTGTGAGCGGTTGCGGACCCTGGCGCTTCGGGCTGCGGCCGAACGCAAGGTGGCCGAGCCTGCCGCCTGGCAGTATGCCGCGGCCTATATGTCCGTGTTACTGAACGACCCTTACACGGCCAAACAGCAGAATCAGCAGGCTGCCCAAATGAAAGGGTCGGCCCTGGTGAAGGAGAGCATTCGGTTTTTGGACATTTATCTGGATGCCGTCACGACTCCTGCCTACAACAGCGCCTACCAGCAACGTCTCCAGAGCCAGTTACGCTGGATGGAGCAGCGCATACAGGCCGCACTGAAGAACGGAGTCAATCCGTCCGACCTCTTTTGGAATACCCGCATCAACCAGACGTTTCTCTACCCGAACGACATGCTTCGGAAGACGCTTCTCGGGGTCGTTGTTCCGCGCAGTCTGGAGCAGGGTCGTCCCGTGCTGGCGCTGTTGGCAGCCAACTATGCCGACAACCGCATTTATGAGTTGATGGGATTGCGCAAAAAAAGAGGAGCAGAATGGTTTGGCGCGGACCGACAGGCCGCCTTATCGGAGGATGCTTACTCGGTAGAGGAGCGTACGGACAACTATTATGATTTCTCGAATGCCTATTTCCAGCTGATGGATACGATTTCGACCAAGACACTGGTGGAGTATGGTGCGGTGATGAGCGGCGGTCGTACGGCCTCTTCGCTGGAGCGTTTCTTCCGTTCGCGCGGCTACCGGGACGCCGACTACCTGAACGACATTATCGGAACCCGTTTCCTGCGTGCTTTCGACTATCCTCAGGCCGTGCGCTACCTGGCCAAAGTTTCTCCGGCCTATCAGGGTCGTCTCAACACGGCACCCTATATGCAGTACGACCCGTTTGCGGATGCGTGGCGCTGTCGTCAGCAACCCGTGAACAGTCGATGGAATTACAAGCTGTCGTTTGCCCGTCAGATGTGCTCGTGGCAGAAGCAGATGCACAGTTCCGATGCCAAGCGACGGGCCGAGGCCACCATCCGTTATGCCATGGGGCTCTACAATTCGCACCATGCCTGCTGGGCGCTGACTCGTTACAGTGACGGGATGGTATACAGCGACACGTTCGATGCCACGGAGGTACAGCAACAGGCCTTGCAGCGAAGTACGGAGATATTCCAGAAGCTGCTCTCCGCGACACATGACACCGAGGTACAGACCTACTGCCACCTGGCTCTGGCAACCCTGGGTGACCGTCCGCTGTTCGGTACGCAAACCGACGGTGAGACTTTTGTAGTCCATTTGCAGGCTTCTGCTCCTCAGGCCGACCATCTCAAAGCACTTCAATCGGTCCGTGGCAACAGCTCCGTTGAGCGTGAGTTTGCGGGTCACTGCGATTACTATCGCCTGTATATCGAGCAGGAGAGCAGCTCTGGCGGGGAGACGGAGTAGGCGGAACACCGAAGTGGAGCACCGTTACGGTTTCGTCAGAAACTCTCCTCACGCAGCCGGCGGAGGATGTAAAGAGGCACGTTGTGACGGGACTCTTTCAGCCCTCCGCTTCCGGGCGGCTGCGGGCTGACGACTGCTTGCGCAGTCGGGAGCTGCCGGGCACTCCATCCGAGCATGTCTGAGAAATATCGGGTTTGAGAGAACCCGTCAGTCAAGCACCGGACGGCTTTCAGCCGTCGGAGGCCTGACTGAGGACGGTATCTGACGTTTTTCGAGAACGCCCAACATTTCTTGCCGGCCCCTATCTCTTTTCATCCATATTTTATAACTTAGGGCTGCAAAAACACGGGGAATGTCCCGACAAAACCCAAACTCACCAAACCTTATGAATCGATTTCTTTTAAGCAGCCTGGCTCTGATGAGCGCCTTGTGGTCCTTGAGTGCCGAGGCTCAGAAAAACTGGGTGGTCTCTCCCCGGGGGAGCGACCGTGCTGACGGCACTCTGCAACGACCGTTCCAAACCATTGACCGCGCTCTGGAGGAGGCGGCTCGTTATCCTCAGGAGACGAAACACATCCTGTTGCGTGGCGGGCAGTATACGGTCACCCAATCCATTGATGTCAAGGGTCTTCAGAACCTGACCATAGCGGCCTACGGAGAGGAGGCGGTCTCGGTGACCGGTTCGTATCGGGTTTCGCCGCGGCAGTTGCGTCCTGTGCGGGATGCCGCGGTGCGGGCACGGTTGCAGGAGGGGGTTGGGGACCGCGTGCGCGAGATAGACACCCGTGCCCTGGGGATTCCCCTCAGCGGCATCACCGCCAAAGGCTTCGGCCGCGCCTCCCTGCCCGGCTGGAGCGAACTCTTTATTGACGGGACCCCGCTCACCATCGCCCGCTGGCCCAACGACAGCATGGTACCCATCGGGAAAGTGCACTGCACGGGCGACATCCCGCGGGAGAACAAATCCGGCATCGGCGACCCTGTTTTTGAGTATGCCGGCGACCGCCCGAGCCGTTGGAAATCGACCGACGGAATGTGGATAGGAGGCTATTTTGCCCACGGTTATGCCGACGACATGATACCCGTCCGCAGCATCGACACCCTTCAACACACCATCACGGCCGCCATGCCCACCCTCTACGGCTTTATGAGCGGCGCACCGTGGCGCGAGTGGTATGCCCTGAACCTGGTTGAAGAGATTGACCTCCCGGGCGAATATGTGCTGGACAGCCTGAACGGGAAGATATACCTGCTGCCCCCGACGGACAACACCCCGCGAGAGATTTACATCTCCACGCTCGAGAGTCCTCTGTTTCAGTTTTCGCAGTGCCGCAACGTCACCCTGCGTGGCGTTACCCTCGAATACTCGCGCGGAATGGGGGTCTATATCGAACAGTCAGACTCGGTGCGGGTAGACAGCTGCACGATTCGGAATTTGGGGTATGTGGGGGTCTGCATCGGCCGCGGCGACCTGGGGTCGAACCAGGAGGATGCCGGCAGCACGGATACGCCCGAAGGGGTGCCGGCTCTTGTCGGCACACTCCAAAACCGCACTTATAACGATGTGCTGTTCAATCGGTCGGCCGGGTCAGGCAACGGGGTGAGCAACTGCTACATCTATCAGGTAGGAGCCGGAGGGGTCAATCTGAGCGGCGGCGACCGCAAGACACTCACGCCGGCAGGCAACTACGTGGAGAATTGCCGTATCCATGCCTTCAACCGCCTCGAAAAGTCCTATCGTCCCGGCATATGGATAGAGGGGGTAGGCAACCGCATCTCGAACTGCGAGATTTTCGATGCGCCGAGCATGGCCATTCTGCTCCATGGCAATGACCACACGGTCGAGTACTGCGACATCCACCATGTGTGCCAGGAGGTGGACGACCAGGGGGCGTTTTACTACGGCCGCGACCCTTCGGAGCAGGGCAATCGGGTACAATACTGCTATTTCCATGACTTTTCGTCGGCTCACCGCGTCTCGGCCACCTACCACGACGACGGGGCCTGCGGCATGGAGGTGTTCGGGTGTGTCTATTTCCGCGCCGGGACCATTCCCGTACTGATTGGCGGCGGACACGACAACATCTACCGCAACAACCTGTTCCTCGACCTGCCGATGGCCATCCACATCGACAATCGGATGGAGGGCTGGGGACGGAGTATGCTTGACAAGGGGGGTATTGTGGACCGTCGGCTGCAGACGGTGCGATACACGGAAGCTCCTTATGCGACGGCCTACCCGCGTCTGGCCAAATATTGGGAGGGGACGCCGCGTGTGCCGCGGGGCAATGTGATTGCGGGCAATCTGTTTTGGCGTGTGGACAGGATTCTGAACGGAGCGACAGCCTGGGCCGACTGGAGCGACAACTGGGTGACCATTGCCGACCCGGGATTTGTCAATGCCGAGCAACCGCTGAAGGGCTTTGTGCCCGATGCGGCCATTTACCGCATGATAGAGCATTTCACGCCGATACCGTTCGAGCGCATCGGCTGCAAACTTCCGGCGATGGAATAGAACCACTGCCTGCTGAATAGCTAAACAAGGGGGGCGCTTCAGGATTTCCTGAAGCGCCCCCCTGTTTATTCAGACGGAAAATAACAGACCGCCGATAAAAAAGAACTACAGACTACGCTATTCCGCGCTCCGTATCGACTGCCAGCAACTCGTCGATGTATCCAATCTTCTCCCTCCGAAAAAATCCCCGCAACACCACACGACACATCAACTGTTGTTCGCCGAAATCCACCCCCTGCCGACACTGTTCGAAAATCGTGTGAAACAGGTTGTCCGCAATCACCTGAGGGGTAGGCTCTTTCAGCAGCCACCCGTAGGCATGGCACTGTTCCAGCGCCTCCACGATATGGCGATACCAGAAGTCCTTTTCACTTTCGATAAAGGGTTCGTAGTCGGCATCGGGAGCCATATCGGTCAGCAGCACACTACCGTAGGTATGCAGCAGCGAGACATAGGCATCGAGGAGTTCGAAAAGGCGTTGCATGGCCTTTTCGGCCGACGGTGGCGGTTCAACCGCTACGCTTTGGCGTGCTTCCCGTGCAATTTCGTCGAGCGAGAGCCGAATCAGGGAGGTTTTCTGCGGGAAGAGCTGGTAGAGGGTCCTTTTGGAGACCCTCATCCCGCGAGCAATGCCATCCATGGTCAGGCGATGAATCCCATAACGGCATATCTCGTGCCGCACGTAGTCCACCACCTGTTGGCGCACCTGTTCCGAAGCGCTGCGTTCGGAACGGTGGCGTGTACTACATTCGGCCACCACCCAATGCCTGGTAAAGCGTGATGACGCTCTGAATTTCCGCCACACGGTTGGCCACTTGGGTCAGTTGGGCGTTGAGCAGGGTTTGCTGCGCCGTGAGGACCTCGAGATAGGTGGTGCTGCCGTGTTTCATCAGCAGTTGCGTACTGGAGGCCGCCGTCTGAAGCGAAGCCACCTGTTGGGTATAGAACTCGGCTTTTTCGCGAGCCGTCTGGTACTGTTCGAGCGCCTCGTTCACCTCCACCCCGGCATTGAGCAGTGTTTGTTGGAAGGCCAGCTGAGCCTCTTCCTGTTGTGCTTTGGCAATGCGCAGTTGGGCAATATTCGCAGCCCGATTGAAGAGCGGTTGCGTGAGCGATGCTACTGCCGAGAAGAGGAATTTCCCGGGATTGACAATCATCGCACCGGCGCTGTTTGTCCATCCGCCGCTGCCGCTGAGGGTGATGGTCGGATAGAAGGCCGCCCGTGCCGCATTCGTGCCGTAGAATGCCTGCGCCAGGCTCATTTCGGCACTCCGCACATCGGGACGGTTCGAGAGCATCTGCAGCGGGATACCCACCGAGAAGTTTTCAGGCATTTGCTGTCCTTCGAGGGTGCCGCGTTTGATTTCGTGCGGGACATCGGCCAACAGCAGACACAACGTATTCTGTGTGGTATTGATTTGTTCGCGCAGGTCGAGCACCGTGGTGCGAATGCTGAAGTAGGTCGCTTCGGTTTGTGCCAGCGCCGCTTCGGTCACCATCCCGGCCTCTTTCATGGCCCGCGTCACATCGACACTCTCTTTCCAGGCCTGTTCCGTTTCCACGGCAATGGCATACTGGGCATCGAGCATCAGGAGCGTGTAGTAGGTATTTGCCACACCCGCCACCAGCTGCGTCTTCACGGCCTGAGCATACTCTTTCGTCTGCTCATAGCCGGCTTTGGCCTGGCGTTTGGCATTGGTCAGTTTGCCGAAGATGTCGATTTCCCAGCTGGCGGCCACCGGGATGGAGTAGGTTTTCGAGGCCTTGGCTCCGTCAAAGCTGCTGAGTGTCCCCTGCGGGGTGAAGTTGAACGAGGGCAGATAGGACAACCGTGCCGACATCAGTGCCGCTTCGGCCTCCTGGACCTTGAGGTATGCCGTCTGCATGTCGGTGTTTCGCACCAGCGCCGAGTCAATCAGGGTCTGGAGACAGGGGTCCGTAAAGACCTCTTTCCAGGACATGTTCCCGAAGTTGGTCGTATCGGTCCCCGCCGAGAGTTCCTCACCGTAAAGGTTATCGGGAACCGTCGTGGCGGGTTGATATTTTTTGTAGATGCCGCAGCTGCTCAGGGTGATTGCAGCTGCCGACATCAGAATTATTTTCTTCATATTTCGATATTTCATGGATTTGAGAACGACCTTACTCTACTTGATACCGGCTTCGTCGAGCTCTTTTTGGGTTTGTTTCATCTCTTCCTGGATTTCCCAGTCTTCGGTAGGTTCGGTTTGGAGGGGTTTGATTTTCTCCTGGAGCCATTGGAAGGCGATGAAGAGCGACGGCACGATAAAGAGGAGTGCCAGCGTACCGATAAACATACCGCCGATAACCCCGGAACCGAGCGAACGGTTCCCGTTAGCGCCGACTCCACTGGCCACCATCAGGGGGAAGAGGCCGACAATCATGGTGAGGACGGTCATCAGGATAGGCCGCAGACGGGCTTTGGCGGCACTGACAGCAGCCGCAGTGAGGCTCATGCCGGCATGACGTCGTTCGGTAGCGTACTCGGTCAGGAGGATAGCCGTTTTGGCCAGCAGCCCGATAAGCATGATAAGCCCTACCTGGAGGTAGATATTGTTTTCGAGTCCCATCATTTTGGCGAAGAGGAAGGTCCCCATAAGACCGCAGGGGACAGCCAGCAGCACCGCGAAGGGAATCACGAAGCTTTCGTAGAGGGCGCAGAGGATGAGGTAAATCATCAGGAAGCAGATACCGAAGATAATGACGGTTGTACCGCTCTGCTGGCTCTCTTCACGGGTAATCCCGCCGAAGTCGTATCCGAAGCCGATGGGGAGTGCGGTTTCGGCCGTTTCTTCCACGGCACGGATAGCGTCCCCGGTACTATACCCTTCGGCCGGCATGGCGCTCACCGAGATGGAGTTGTACATGTTGAATCGGCTGAGGGTTTCGGTACCGTAGGTACGTGTGAGGGTGATGAACTGGCTGAGGGGTGCCATTTCACCGCTCGAGAGGCGCACAAAGGTATTATTGAGC
This sequence comes from Candidatus Rikenella faecigallinarum, assembly GCA_019113395.1. GTDB lineage: Bacteria > Bacteroidota > Bacteroidia > Bacteroidales > Rikenellaceae > Rikenella > Rikenella faecigallinarum. The sequence goes on from DXHL01000019.1 coordinate 32,712, forward strand.
GACTCTTCGTCGAGACGGTATTTGGGGTCGGCCTGAATCATCACGCGGTACACCTTCGAGAAGCGGTTGAAGTTCGAGACGTACTGACCGCCGTAGTATCCCGAGAGGGTGCTGAGCACTTCGCTGGGAGAGATTCCGGCCCGTTTGCACTTGGCGGCATCGATGTCCACCATCCACTGCGGGTAGCGCACGTCGAAGGTGGAGTATGCCCGTGCAATTTCAGGTCGTTGGTTGAGGGCAGCCAGATAGGTCTGGACATTGGCGAAGAAGGTATTGACGTCTCCGCCCGTTTTGTCCTGCATCTGGATGTCGAGCGAGTTACCCATCCCGTAACCGGGAATCATCCCCGGCGCCATGGCAAAGATTTGGGCATCCTTGATATCCGCCGTGCGTCCGTAGATTTGAGCAATAACGGACTGCACATTATCGGATTTTTCGGGTCGTTCGTCCCAGGGCTTGAGTTTGAGGATAAACATCCCGAATGCGCTCCCCTGGCCCGAGAGCATACCGTAGCCGGATACTTTCTGGAGGTAGAGCACCTGGGGGATTCCTTCGAGCCGTTTTTCAATTCGGTTCATGATGTCGTCCGTGGTCTGGAGGGAGTTCCCGGCCGCCGTGCTGACACTCACGAAGAGCACCCCTTGGTCCTCTTCAGGGACCAGACTGGTTTTGGTACTGCGCATCAGGAAGACGAGCAGGACGATGGAGCAGGCCAGCAGAGCCCAGGTGAGCCAGCGGTTTTTGACGAAGAGGAGGACGATTTTCTTGTATTTTTCGCTCAGTGCCCCGAAGGCTGCATTAAAGGCTTTGCGGAATTTGGCCGCGAAGTTGTTTTTCTGCGTACCGTCTTCGTTCATGTAGGGTTTGAGGAGGATGGCGCAGAGTGCGGGGCTGAGGGTCAAGGCGTTGAGTGCCGAGATACCGACAGCGACAGCCATGGTAAGCCCGAACTGGGTATAGAATGTCCCGGAGGTACCGCCCATGAACGACACCGGAATGAACACCGCCATAAAGACGAGCGACGAGGTGATAACGGCGCTGCTAATCCCTTTCATGGCGTCAATGGTTGCCATGTATGACGAGCGGTAACCGACGTCGAAGCGCGCCTGAACGGCTTCGACCACGATAATGGAGTCGTCCACGACGGTCCCGATGACGAGCACCAGGGCGAAGAGGGTAATCAGGTTGATACTGAAGCCGGCAATCGACATAAAGGCGAAAGTACCGATAAGCGAGACGATAATACCGACCAGAGGTACGAGTGTTGAGCGGAGGTCCTGCAGGAAGACATACACCACGAGAATCACGAGGATAACGGCTTCGAAGAGGGTTTTAATCACCTCGTGAATGGAGGCGAAGAGGAAGTCGTTGGCACTCATGATTTGGGTCAGTGCGACGCCTTTGGGGAGGCTTTTGGCGGCTTCGGCCAGGAATTCGTCGATGTGTTGGTTTACCTCCGTGGCGTTGGAGCCTGCGGTCTGGAAAATCATACACGACACCCCGGGATGTCCGTTGAGTGAGCCGTGATAGGCATAACTTTCCTGCCCGAGTTCAACGTCGGCAATGTCTTTGAGTTTGAGCACCTCACCGTCTTCGGTGGAGCGGATGACGATTTCGCCGAACTCTTCGGGGGTAATCAACCGCCCGCGGTATTTCATGGTGTACTGGTAGGTTTCATCGGAGTTTTCACCGAACGACCCGGTAGCCGATTCGATGTTTTGTTCCGCCAGTACGGCCGTAATGTCGGAGGGAATCAGGTTGTACTGCGCCATGATGTCGGGTTTCATCCAGACACGCATACTGTAGTCCCCCCCCATGATGTTCATGTCGCCGACCCCGGTGATACGGAGGATTTCGGGTTTGAGGTTGATGCTGATGTAGTTTGCAAGGAATGTTTCGTCGTACGAGTCATCGGGGCTGTAGAGCGAGAACATCTGCAGGATACTGGTTTGTCGTTTGGAGGTGGTCACCCCGACCTGCGTCACCTCGGCCGGCAGCTGACCAGTGGCTTTGGAGACGCGGTTCTGGACATTGACCGCCGCCATATCGGGGTCGGTACCCTGTTTGAAGTAGACCGAGATGGAGACCGAGCCGGCATTGGTAGCGGTCGAGGTCATGTAGGTCATGTTTTCGACCCCGTTGATAGCCTCTTCGAGGGGAGCGATAACACTCTTTTGGAGGGTTTCGGCACTGGCCCCGAAGTAGGTTGTGCTGACCTGCACGGTAGGCGGCGCAATATCGGGGTATTGCTCAACGGGCAGGGTGAAGAGCCCGATAATCCCGACCACGACAATGGCAATCGAGATAACGGCCGAGAAGACGGGCCGTTCAATAAAATGTCTGAGATTCATGAATGGTTCCTCCTCGGTTTAGTTAGCAGCGGCCACGGTAGCCGTTGAGTCAGCGGCAGGGGTTTGGTTTTGAGCCTTTTTGGGAGTGATGGGTGTTCCTTCACGCATCAGCCCTACCCCTTCGGTCACAATCACATCACCGGCCGTCAGCCCTTCATCCACAATAAATTCCTGTCCACCGTTCACCCGGGTCACCACCACGGGCGACGATTTGGCCACACCGTCCACCACTTTGTAGACAAAGCGTTTATCCTGGATTTCGAACGTAGCCCCCTGGGGAATCACCAGTACGTCCGATTTTTCGACGGGAATCACCACATTACCAGTTCCGCCGCTGTGCAGGAGTCCTTCCTGGTTGGGGAAGACGGCTCTGAGACTCACCGTACCGGTCGAGCGGTCAATGACCCCGCTGATGGTTTCGATTTTCCCTTTGTGGGGGTAGGTCGACTGGTCGCTGAGGGTGAGTTCGATTTCGGGCATTTTTTCGAGGGCCGCGTCTTTGGAGCCGTACTGACGAATCATGTTCAGCAGTTGGCTTTCGTTCATCGAGAAGTAGACATACATGTTGGAGTTGTCCGAGACGGTGGTCAGCGGTTGGGGGATAGCCGAGCTGACGAGCGCTCCCACGCGGTAGGGCAGCGTTCCCACCACGCCATCCGACGGGCTTTTCACCACCGTGTAAGAGAGGTTGTTGCGGGCATTGACCTCTTGCGCTTTGCACTGAGCGAGTTGTGCTTCGGCAGCCATCATGGAGTTGCGTGCGGTACTGAGGTCGAATTCCGAGACGACGTTTTGTTTGTAGAGTTCCTGTTTGCTTTCGTAGGTCAGTTTTGCAGTGGCAAGCGAAGCCTCGGCGGCAGCCGTATTGGCTTCGGCCGTTTTGAGAGCAGCCCGATAAGGCACCTGGTCAATGATAAACAGCGTTTGTCCTTTCTTCACGTGTTGGCCTTCGGTGACTGCCAGTTTGGTCAGTGTCCCGCTCACCTGGGGATAGATGTCGATATCCTGTCGTCCCCGGATGGTAGCGGAGTAGTTGCTGGAGAGGGTACGGTCTGTCGGAGCCAGGGTCATCACCTCATATTCCGAGGCCACTTGTGCGGTCGGAGCCTCTTTGCAGCTCGCCAGAGCCGCAGCACAAACGACCACCCAAGCCGTCTGCTTCATTTTGCTTAGCATGTTTGTCATGGTTATGGATTTATATTAATTTTCTCAGTCAAAAACAGGAGAGAGCAAAGATAGGGTCTTTCGGCATTTGAAAACTATTCAGGGTGCACACAGTTTTGTTCATAATCGGAACAAAGCGTTCTTGGGAATTTACTGTAAATCATTAATTTTGCGGTATAATACGCAGTAGGGATATGGCACACAACACAACGGAACGGGTTTTGTTACAAAAATCGTTTATTGCGGGCACCTATCCCCTGACCCAAACCACCAACCGTTTGTGGAAGCTGGAAGGGGGTGTATTTTTCATCTGCCGGCGCGGCCAGGCCAGTGTCACCATCGACCTGAAGGATTACACCCTGACTCCCGGCACCGAGGTTCTGCTGCTTCCGGGTTCGATTTTCCGCATCAAGAGCCTGGACGAGGACTTTACAATCAGCCTGTTCAGTTTTCCTCTGAACATGTTTCACGAGGCCTCTTTCCGGATGGAGCCGGGTTACTTCGGTTTTCTGAAGGAGCATCCGTGCTACGCCCGTCCCGACCACCCCAACACCATGGCCGAAGGTCTTTTGCATGCACTGGAGGCGGTCTATGCCGACAAACGCAATCGTTATCGGACACTGATTGCCAAGAATCTGTTGCGATGCTGTCTGCTGGAGATATACGACAAGTCGTATCGTTTTTTCGGTCGCCAGCAGATTGAGGGAAGCAATCGTCAGGACGAGCTGTTCAAGAAGTTCATGACGTTGGTTCACGAGCATGCCGCACGCGAACGCGAGGTGACGTTTTATGCCGACAAGCTTTGCATTTCGACGAAGTATCTGACCGGCATCTGCCGTCACGTCAGCGGTGCTGCGGCCAAAGTCATCATCGACCGTTTTGCGATACTCGAGATAAAGGTCTTGCTTCAATCCACCGAATTGAGCATTCAGGAGATATCCGACCGTCTGCACTTCCCGGACCAGTCCTATTTGGGTCGTTATTTCAAACGGCATGAGGGCATCTCTCCCAAGGAGTACCGTGCGGGTAATCAAATGGAGGGATAGCCGTCTCGATGCACATACGTATTTCCTGTATTCACCACAGAGAACGGAGTTTTTTGTGATTTTCTATAGGGAAGCCATTATTTTTTCTGTTTTTGCCGATTTTTTCGCAGCCTGGCAGGGAACGCGCTCTGAATAAGCGCGCGCCACCATAACCTTTTGTCTGGGAATCTCTCCGCTGCTCTGTATCGCATGCCACCGGCACTGCGAAAGCAGCCATACGCCAAACAACCATCCTGCATACAAAAGGAGTGGCCTTCGGGAAATTCTCCCGAAGGCCACTCCTTTTGCGTTCGCTAATTCCTGCGAAGCAAAACAGAGACTGCTGCCCTTATCGGCAGCGCGCACTATTTTACTACAGCAGCAGAATCGCAAGCTACCGTGTCGCAAGCAGCAGTAGTATCCACAGCTGCGCTGTCTACAACGGTCATTTCTACGACTGCCGTAGAGTCTGCGTTTTCAGAGGTAGCGGCGCTGTTGCCACAAGCAGCGAAACCGGCAGCGATAGCTGCTACGCATGCGAATTGGAAAAGTTTTTTCATAGCGGTATGTTTTGAGTTATTGTTGAAAACCGCTGTAAAGATATACCTTTTTCCGCAATTTGATGCTCAATCGTGATTTTTTTACAAAATTTAAGACCCTGAACCACAGCGATAAAACAGCCTGTGATTTAAGTCCTTGGAAAGAGAGATGCGCCAGCTGCCCCGAAGAGACCAAAAACAGGATTTTATCAAATAATTCCACACAATACCCAAATCCTTCGTCAAAAACTATCGCTGCGTGTAGTGTTGATACCAGGAACAGAAACGATTGATGCCCTCCTGTAACGGTGTCGAGGGGCGATAACCGAAGTCGCGTTCCAGAGCCGACGTATCCGCATAGGTACGATAGACGTCGCCCGGCTGCATGGGAAGGAACTCCTTAACCGCCTCACATCCGGCGGCACGTTCGATGGCACCGATAAAATCCATCAGGGCAACCGGTTCGCTGTTGCCGATGTTATAGACCGCCGCGCGCACGCCGTCGGCATTCGCCGCGGGAGCGCGGTCCACTACCGCACAGACTCCCGTCACAATATCATCGATGTAGGTGAAGTCGCGGTACATGTCGCCGTGGTTGAAGATACGGATGGGTCGTCCTTCGAGAATGGCACTCAGGAAGAGCGACGGAGACATGTCGGGGCGTCCCCAGGGTCCATAGACCGTAAAAAAACGCAATCCGGTGGCAGGAATTCCGTACAGTTTCGAGTAGGCATGCGCCATCAGTTCGTTCGACTTTTTGGTTGCCGCATAGAGGCTCACCGGACGGTCCGTCATGTCGCTCTCGGCATAGGGTATCTTGTCATTTAACCCGTAGACGCTGCTCGAGCTGGCATAGACCAGATGCTGTACGGGATAGTGGCGACAAGCCTCCAGAATATTGAGAAAACCGTTGATGTTGCTTTGGATGTAGGCATAGGGATTTTCAATCGAGTAGCGCACCCCCGCCTGAGCTGCCAGGTTGATGACCGCATCGAATTCTTCGGCGGCAAACAGCGCATCCAGAAAGGCCTTGTCCGTCAGGTCAGCCCGTACGAAACGGTATCCCGGCCAAACCCTGCTCTGCACCATGCGTTGAGGCTGCTGCGCCTCCTCCCGCGCAATCCCTGCCGCCTCCAAACGGGCATACTTCAGTTCGACGGCATAATAGTCGTTGATGTTGTCCAGCCCCACCACCTCATCGCTCCGCGCGGCCAAACGGTTAATGGTATGGAATCCGATAAAACCGGCAGCACCGGTCACCAATACTTTCATCACTCCTGATTTTTAAGGATAACCCCGAAGGCATAGTCACCAACCCGATGCACCTCTTGACCGGCAAACGCACGGGTCAGGGCCTGGTCCGTTCCGATACGCTCCTTGAAGGTAATAATGATACCTTGTTGCACCGAATCCAGGGCCTGAGGCGAATCGAGGAGTGTGACAGGCTGCCCCAGATAGACATCGATATTTTCAGCGCGGCCAATGTCGTAGGTATAATAGGTTTGAATCTCCGCCGCATCGCCCACCGCTTTTGCGGCACCGCAGACATCGCCCATGCCGAGGTATCCGTTGAAGAGGGGTACGGCAAACGAGACGGTAAAAAGGGTCAGCAGGATACCACCGCCGAGCGTTGTGGCAGCCGTATAGAGTCGGTCGCGTCCGAGCCAGACGAGAGTCGCGACGGAGGCTGCTGTCGTGAGGGCAGCTGCTACGGGAACAAACGGAGAATCGAGGAGCGGGAAATCGACTCGGGGAGCCGCAATGAACAGCCCGGGCAGGGTCAGTGCCAGCACGGCGGCAGGAATACCCAGCAGCCATTTCATCCACCGTTTTACCCCCGTGCGTGCCATCCAAAGCACGGCAATATAGATAAAGAAGGGGAAGGCCGGCAGGAGGTAGATTTGTATTTTGGAGCTGACCATCGACAGCACGGCCAAGGTCGAGAGCGCCACCACGAGAAAGAGCCGTTCGAGGTCGGTGGGTTGTATTTTTTTCCATCGGCAGAGGCCCCAAATCAGCACTCCGACCACCAGCAGTGACCACGGTGCCAGCGAATACCATATCGAGACGGCATAGTACCATACGGGAGCCTTATGATGGAACGAATCGACAGCACGCCCGGCGGTCTGTTTGATGAGGAGGTTGTCCAGATAGGGGGTTCCGCCTTCAGCATACACGGCTCCGAACCACACGGCACAAAGAACCAACAGCACGGCCCAGGTACGCCATCCCCAGTATGTGCCGATTTTGCGCCACTGACCCTGTACCGCCAGAAAGACAATCACGCTGACCAGCGGTACCAGGATTCCTACCGGTCCCTTGGAAAAGATGGCCAGAAAGACCCACACCGGAAACAGCCACTTGTCGCGCCGGAGCCTGTTTTCCTCCTCCGAAGCACCACTGTATATCCGCCAGAAGGTATGCAGTGCCAGAACAATAAACATACACATCAGCATGTCCATCCGCAGCACCACGGCCGACCCGATGAAAAAGACGCTTGTATAGAGCATCAGCTGTGCTGCTCTTCGCGCGGGTATGCTGGTGACCACAGGCCGTATCCAACGGTTCATCACCCACAGTATCACCAGAGCCGGCACCACCGAGAAGAGACTCATAAAGGTCATGAAGCCGGACATATTGTCTCCGAAAAGTGCACGCCCCAGCATCACCAGCCACAGATAGAGCGGCGGTTTGTCGGCGTAAGCCGCCCCGTGGTTATAGAAAGCAAAGAGGTGTCCGTCACGAATGGCCTCATCGGCAATGCTCAGGTAGCGCAGTTCATTGTTGCGGGTCACATCGCGAAAGATGAACAACGGAAGCACCGCGATGAACAGCAGAAGGTATCGCCCCCAGTCAATGGTTTGGAGATATTTTTTCATATTTCGGTGTCTTGGTTGTCCCACTCCTCCAATTCGGTTTTCCGTTGCGCAGTTCGTTCTTTTTTATAAATCAGGATGTTCCGCGTGTAGGCAATAAATCCGACCGATTGTCCGAGAATCAGTACGGGGTCATGCCGCACAATCCCGTAAGCCACAATGGCTGCCGACCCGGTCAGGCTGATAATCCAAAATCCCACGGGGAGAATGGATTCTCCGCGCCGACGGGAGTAGAGGTACTGATAGACAAAGCGGAGCGTAAAGAGAATCTGACCCGCCGAGCCGAAGAGCAAGAGCCAGAGGGGCACTTTTTCGTTTCGGAAGAAGTCATGGATAAAGGTGTCGGCATGGCTGACGGCGAATCCGATGGCCACGACGGGCGTCAGCAGGAGCAGATATCGTACCGGTGCAGGTATTTTGCGCCAAACCCCTTTTGCGCTGAGGTTCCAGATGTAGATGTAGTACGCAATCACCTGTCCGAGGATAATGGCAAAATCGTCCCGCATCCATCCGTAGATAAAAAGCAGGTAAGACCCGGCCAGACTCAAGGCCCAGAACATGGCCGGCGAGACGACCCTTTTGGCTCGTTCGGATAGAATCCACTGGAGCAGAATGCGTGCCGAGAAGAAAATCTGCGCCAGAAAACCGATAACGTACAGCATCATAGGGATACGAAGAGCCTATTCGAGGTTATTTCCCGCAGTGCGGTAGTTGATATATCGTTTACGCATCCAGCGGTAGGCAAAGCAGTCCATAAAGGGACCCACCAGCCGATTCCAGAGGTGGTATTTGGATTTTCCGGCCACCCGGGGGAAATGCCGCACGGGCACCTGTTTGACTTGTGCACCCTGCAGCTGAATCAGGGCAGGCAGGAAACGGTGCATGCCGGTAAAGAAGGGTATCCGTTTGGCATAGTCCGTGCGCAGCACTTTGAGCGGGCATCCGGTATCCTCGACTCCGTCGTGGGTCATCATGCGTCGGAATCCGTTGGCGATTTTGGACGACATATTTTTGACAAAGGAGTCTTTTCGCCCGGTGCGAATCCCCATGGTCATTTCGTACTCCTGCATATGGGGCAGCAACAGGTTGAAATCTTCGGGTGTGGTCTGCAGGTCGGCATCCATATACCCCACATAAGGCGAGCAGGCAGCGTCAATCCCGGCCTTCATGGCGGCACTCAGGCCGCTGTTTTGCGCAAGGTCGAGCCAGAAGAAGTGGTTGTTGCGGCCACATATTTCGCGCAGTCGCTCGGGTGAAGCGTCTTTCGAGCCGTCATTGACGAACAGCACGCAGGCCGGGTTTCCGGCCTCGTGTACCGTCGGCAAATAGGCTTTCAATCGTTCTTCCAGAGCGTAGATATTGTCCTCTTCATTATATACGGGGACAATAATGGTCAGTTTATATTGTGCCGTTTTGTTCATGTTGTCCAACTGATTTGGGGTTAGGAGCAGGAGGGGTATTCTCCGAAGGCATTATCGGGACAAAGGTAGCATATTCCCGCGACAATCTGCCGTTTTGTGAGGTTCCAAAACGGGGATTTGCGCCACGGATTATTATCCGGAAGTCTGCAAAAGTATCCGTTATGTCGGATGTGCTTTTGTGTATCGCGTATCAAGGACGGTTTTCCGGGCGCCGACGGCAGCACGATACAACAAATGGATGAAAGTAACGCTTTGTTGATAAAAATATATGGGGCTGATGGTAATCTTGTGTATGGAAATGACGATATGGGCTCTATGAAAAAAGAATTTAGTTCAGACATGTTAAATGGTTATAATACAATAGCATATACAGTAAAACACCCCATGATTCTTATTTATAACGGAATTGCAGCTCCATACGATTGGTTCACAAATAATCAGATTTATCAAAATAATTTACTGTGGGCTGATAATTTGCCTGGTAAAGGAGCATATGACCCATGTCCAAGAGATTGGCGTATTGCAACAATGGATATGTGGAATGATTTTTCTACGACAACGTCCAATTATTACATTCAAGGAATTCAAACTGCAACTGATGAAAAACATTCAACCAATGGATTGTTATATAATAATCTAGCATGGTACCCAGCATCTGGATATTTTTACAATGGGACGGGAACATTATGTCGTGTAGGTTCATACGGAGTGTACTGGTCCTCTAAAACTCAAGATATATATGCAAGATATTTGGATTTTAATGACGATGGAGTACGCTTGTCTCAAGTCTATCGTCGTGCAGGCGGTTTTTCCGTTCGTTGCGTGCAGGAGTAGCGTAAGGGGAATCGAAGGAGCGGGATAAGGGGGGAGTAATCCGCAGGGGTATCCGTGTAGGGGAAGAGGGGGAAGGCGCAGGGAGCAACTCAGCCTCTCCCGGAGGGAAGAGAGCGCAAAGAGAAGATAAACCCCAAGCGAGGGAACCCTGACACGAGAAGGGAGTTCCCACAGCATGACCACTTCTATTTAACACCCAAGCGAAGCCGACTGCAGCAGCAGTCGTGCAGGCCGAAGCCGCCCCCAGCGGAGGCCTGCTCTGAGGCGAGCATGCCCCGTCGGCTTCGACCTGAGAACGCTTTGTGGCCTAACACAAGTCGGTTAGCCTTCCGAGCGGTACCAGGTTGCCCCGCAACCCGTCAGCCCGGAGCCGCAGGATGCGGAGGACTGAAAAACTCACCCGTTCGGGTTCGCGTTTCCGCCTCCGCCGGCTCCGGTCTTCACGATGTCGCACTCTACTGACAGACACAAGTCCGCTCGCGTGCTGAGTGGCACCGGTTCTCCGCATTCGGGCGGTTCCGGGCTGACGACTGCTTAAGCAGTCGGGCTGCAATACGGCTCGTGAGCAGGTATTTATCCGAGACGATGCGAATGGCTTGCCGTTCGTGCGGGCCACAGCCTCGCCCCGCGAAGGCCCGCAACTAACGTTGCTCGCCTTCACAGGCTGCTGCCCGAAATACAAACGCATTCCCCGTCAGCTTCGACCTGAGAATGCTTTATGGTATGACACAAGTCGGTTCGTGTGCATAGCAGTACCCAGCCGGAGCCAGTGGAGAGCGCGCGATATAGCGCAGGCCTCCGCAGCCCCATGGCTCCGGCCTGACACGGTTGCTCGCGCAACCGCATTCTATTGTGAACACGAATTGGCTCGCGTGCCGAGCGGCACCTCGGGAGCAACCGTCCAAAGAAAGCATAAAAACTCTGCGCACGTAGGGTATCCGACACAAAAAATCCGAACAGGGAAAGAACTGTTAATCGGAAGGACGAGAAGCGGTACGAGTGCGTAAAAAATCCAACAGAATACGCGCACGGGAAGCACCGATAAGTTCCGCCAATTCGGATTCAGGGGTACGGGCCATACGTGCCAGCGTGCGATATTTCTTGAGCAGACGGTCGATGGAGGTTTTTCCCAGCCCCGGGACACTCTCCAACTCCGATTTCAGGAAATTGATAGAGCGTTTCTGGCGGTGGAAAGTGATACCGAAACGGTGTGCTTCGTCGCGGATGTGCATCAGGATGCGGAGCGATTCACCGGTTTTGTCGAGGTAGTGCGGCAGCGGGTCACCCGGAAAGTAGACCTCCTCCATCCGTTTGGCCAGCCCTACGACCGAGACCTTGCCGCGCAATCCCAGTTTCTCGAGAGCCGAAAAAGCAAAGGACAACTGCCCTTTTCCCCCATCAATCACAATCAGGTCAGGCAGGGATTGGCCTTCAGCCAGCAGACGACCGTAGCGACGGGTCAGCACCTCTTCCATCGAGGCAAAGTCGTTGGCTCCGACCACCGTTTTGATGTTGAAGTGGCGATACTCCTTACGGCTGGGGCGGCCGTCACGGAACACGACACACGAAGCCACAGGGTTGGTTCCCTGAATATTCGAGTTGTCGAAGCACTCGATGTAACGCGGTTCGACCGGCAGCGCGAGGTCCTTCTGCATCTTGGCCATGATGCGGTCGGTGTGTCGGTCGGGGTCGGTCCGCTCGATTTGCTTGAACTTCTCGAGGCGGGCGATTTTACAGTTTTTCTCGGCCAGCCGCAGCAACTCCAGTTTATCGCCCCGTTGGGGAACGGTAAAGGTCACGGTCGGGAAAAGTTCGGGGTCGGGCTGCATCGGGACAATCACCTCGCGCGGCTGCGGGATACCCTCCTCGCGCCCCTCCGAGAAGACCTGCCCAAGGGCAAAGGCCAGCAGTTCATCGGGCGATTCGTCGAGACGGTTGCGCATCTCGAAGGTAAAGGAGTGCACCACCGCCCCCCGCACAATGCGCATATGGTTGCAGAACGAGGCACCCTCGTCGTTCAGCACATAGACCACCTCCAGGTTGGTGAGTGTGGCACTGACAATGACCGAGCGGCTGCTGTAGTTCGAGAGCATCTCGAGTTTATCCTTGACGTGGGCAGCCTGTTCGAATTGGAGCGCAGCCGCCAACCGTTGCATTTCGGCCGTAAAGTACTCTTCTGCGGGTCGAAGGTCGCCCCGCAGGATATTTTTCGCCCCGGCAATGCTCTCGGCATATTCGGCTTCGGTTTGCAGCCCCACGCAGGGCCCTTTACAGTTGCCGATATGGTACTCCAGACAGACCGAATAGGTCCCTCGGGCAATAGCCTGCTGCGAGAGATTCAGTTTGCAGGTTCGGAGCGGATAGAGGCCCCGTACCAGCTCCAACACGGCCCGTTGGAGGGTCACGGAGGAGTATGGGCCAAAGTATGCAGAGCCGTCCTTGACAAACTTGCGTGTGGAAAAAATTCGCGGGAAGGGTTCGTTCTTGACCACTATCCAGGGGTAGCTCTTGCTATCCTTCAGGAGAATATTGTAGCGGGGTTGAAGTTCCTTGATAAGGTTGTTTTCGAGCAGCAGGGCATCGGCTTCGCTGCTCACGACGATGTGACGCAGGTCCACGATTTGGCGCACCATGACCTGCACCTTGCGGGTGTGGTCGGCACGCGACACGAAGTAGGAGCTGACCCGCCGTTTGAGGTTTTTGGCCTTGCCGACATAGATAATCACTCCCTCGGCATTCAGGAACTGATAGACGCCGGGGCTGTCGGGCAGCAGAGCCACCTTTTGGCGGAGCTCTTCTCGGAGGGTATCGTCAGCGGACTTCATGAACACAAAGGTAGAAAAAGAAATCGGCCGTGTCGGTTTTTGAGGTTCAAAAACCGACACGGCCGAAAAGAGGCCGCGCCTTAGCGGTGGTGCGTCGTCCCTAACGACGCACCACCGGTTTCAGCACAAAGTTAAATTCATAATCCCCGTAAGGCATCAGATAGGGAGCCTGCGGCCATGCGCCCCAACTGTCTTCACACCCGAGCCCCATCTGACGCGAGGCGATGTTCAGGGTAACGAAATCGCGTTTGACGAGCGAACCCGAGTGGCGTTGTTCTTTGGCCACACCATCGTCGAGGTCCTCCATGGCATAGGGGAGAGCCGAGGCTTCGAACGGTGCGTCGGATTCCACCAGCAGGCCCACTCCGTCGGGGTTGGTCAGTTTCCACCACCGCAGGTCGCTCTTGTTGCCGCTCTCCTGCGGACGGATATAGCCCCAGTACTGGTCGTCCACCGACTGCGTGTAGCGTCCCAGGCGGGCAGCGCCTTGACGGTCGATGTAATTCTCCATCGGCCCGCGACCGTAGAAGTCAATCGTGCGGAAAGCCTCGGGCAAGGTCAGTTCCATGCCGAAACGGAACAGATTCGGCATATCCTTTTTCGTCGGGTCGGTCGTGAGGCGTTGTTGCACGGCTATCTCACCCGCCCCGTTAATCGTGTAGTCGATGGTCAGCGTGGCAAAAAGTTTCGGCAGTTCGAAGACGCTGCTCACCCGAATATTCCCATCCGCAAGGGTGGAATCCTTGAGCGAGAGGAGTTTCATTTCGGGGTTTTTCCACAGCGCAAAGCGGTTTTGCAGCCCCGCTCCCATATCGTTGTCAATCGGCGCGCGCCAGAACATCGGCCGCAGAGCATAGCCCGTTTCGACCAGTTCGGTGCCGTCCAGCGTGTAGTCGGTCATAAGCCCCGTGGTACGGCTGAAATAGATGCGGTTGTCGCCGGCAGCCACCACAACAGCTTTTGTATTGGGGATAAGGGTCGGGCGAAGGGCCGTCGGCTGCACGTCCGCATTCCAGGCCGCATAGGGTTGCACGCTCATCTGGTCATAGGCCACCACCGTGCCGGCCGGCAGAATGCCGTCCTGCGCTTTCAGCAGGTATTCGACATTCAGCAGGAGTTCACCCCGAACGGTATTCAGAAGCGAGTAGCCGGGCAGCGTAATCTGAGCGCGTTGCTGCGGCGCCACATCGAGGTCCGTCACCACACCCTGACGCACCACCGCTCCGTTATCGAGCAACTGCCATACCATGTAGTAGCGCGACAGGTCGATAAAGAAGTTTTCGTTATAGACCTCAACCATACCTTTTTGCAGGTCTACCGGCGTGGTCAGAATCGACCGTTGCACGTAACCCGCTTCGTACATATGCGGATTGGGCTGGCGGTCGGGGTTCACCAGACCGTTGTTGTTGAAGTTGTTGTCCGAGACAGTGTATTTCCCGTAATCACCCCCGTAGGTGTAAATCATGTTCCCGTGCTTGTCGTACCCGCGCAACGCCTGGTCCACGAAGTCCCAGATAAAACCGCCCTGCAGGTTGGGGTATTGGCGAATCACATCCCAATACTCACGGAATCCCCCGAGCGAGTTCCCCATGGCATGGGCATATTCGCACAAAATAACCGGCCGCCCGTCCACATTCGGGTTCTGGTTCTGTCCTAGCTGACGCATCTCGGCCACCCGCGTGTACATCGGACACCAGATATCGGTATAGTGCGGTGCCTTGTTGTCCCACACGGCCCGTTCGTACTGCACGGGACGGGTCGTGTCGTAGGCCTTGAGCCATTCGTAGGCTTTACGGAAGTTGTGCCCGTCGCCCGACTCGTTACCCATCGACCAGAATATCACCGAGGGGTGGTTTTTGTCCCGAATGGCCATGCGCGAGTTGCGTTCGATGTGGGCCTTTTCGAAACGAAGGTCGCTCCCCAGGTTCTCGGCTCCATAGCCCATCCCGTGCGCCTCGATATTGGCCTCATCGACCAGGTAGATGCCGTAACGGTCGCACAACTCATACCAGTAAGGGTCGTTCGGATAGTGCGACGTCCGCACGGCGTTGAAGTTAAACTGTTTGAGCAGTTCGATGTCTCGGAGCATCGTTTCGCGCGGCACGTGGTAACCGTACGTGGGGTCAATTTCGTGGCGGTCGGCCCCTTTGAAGAGCACCGGCTGACCATTGACCAGCACCTGCGAATTTTTGACCTCGATTTTGCGGAACCCGACATTCACCGGAATATACTCGCTCGCCTCTGCAGCCCCATTGGCCTGGGAAACGGTCACCAGCAGGCGGTACAGGTTTGGCGTTTCGGCGCTCCATTTCAGCGGGTTGGCCACTGCCATTTCGAGCTTCACAGCCCCCTTGACGGGTTTAAGTCCCTCTTCCGAGAAGACGGTTTTGCCCGAGGGGTCGGTCAGGGTGAAGCCGACACGCGTAGCCCCCGTGGCATTGGCCACCTCGGCATCTACCTTCAGCACGGCATCCTGATAGGCCTCGTCCAGGTCGGTCACCACCCGAATGTCGCCCAAATGGGTCTTGGGGCGGGCATAGAGGTAGACATCGCGAGCCACGCCGCTCAACCGCCAAAAGTCCTGGTCTTCGAGCCAGCTGCCGTCGCTCCAGCGGAAGACCTGAAAGGCAATCTTGTTCTCCCGTCCGGGAATCAGGTATTTGGTCAGGTCAAATTCGGCGCCGAGTTTGCTGTCTTCGCTGTATCCCACAAAACGGCCGTTCACCCAAAGGTAGAGGTTCGAAGTGACACTTCCGAAGTGGATATAGAGCTCGTCGCCCTTCCAGTCGGCCGGGATGTTCACTTCACGGATGTAGGAGCCGACGTAGTTATCCTGCGAGGGTATCCCGACCGGTCGGGGTCGTTCGATGTTGCTCCACGGATAGCCTGGATTGATATAGACCGGGTCGCCGTAGCCGTTCACCTGCCAAATGCCCGGCACAGGGATACTCCCCCACCCCTTCGAATCGTAATCCATTTTATAGAAATCCGTCGGGCGCTGGTCGGCGTTCTCCACGAAGAAGAATTTCCACTTGCCGTTCAACGACAGGTACCGTTCCGACTGAAACGGGTCGCCCGCCTGTGCCTTTTCAGGAGTTTCGTAGGCGTAATAAGAGGCCCGCATGGGAGCCCGATTGATTTCGTTTACCGCCGGGTCCTGCCACTCGGTGAAGGTCTGCGCCACCGCGCTTCCCGTCGCCAGCACCAGCCCCGCTGCCAGAGCCGTCAGGCTCAT
This sequence comes from Candidatus Rikenella faecigallinarum, assembly GCA_019113395.1. Lineage (GTDB taxonomy): Bacteria > Bacteroidota > Bacteroidia > Bacteroidales > Rikenellaceae > Rikenella > Rikenella faecigallinarum. The sequence continues at coordinate 48,982 of DXHL01000019.1, forward strand.
CAGGAATTTTTTCATCATTATCGTTGTTTGTTTGGGTTAGTCCATATACCGTGTTACCGCCCCTGGCATGCCCTCACCTTGCGGGCCATCGCCGAGGCGAAGATAAACTCTTCCAACTCCTTGTTGTCCGTGTCCAGAATATCATCCTTGGTACCCTCCCACCACTTGCGACCCTGGTAGATGAAGATAATCGTATCCCCTATCTCCATCACCGAGTTCATGTCGTGGGTGTTGATGATGGTCGTAATGTTGTACTCCTGCGTAATCTCCTGAATCAGGTTGTCGATAACGACCGAGGTCTTCGGGTCGAGTCCCGAGTTGGGTTCGTCACAGAACAGATACTGCGGATTCATCACAATGGCCCGTGCAATGGCCACACGCTTAATCATCCCGCCGCTCAACTCCGAGGGGTAGAGGTTGTTGGCGTTGGTCAGGTTCACCCGCTGGAGACAGAAATTGGCCCGGTCGAGCTTCTCCTCGAGCGACATCTCGGTGAAGAGGTCCAGCGGGAACATCACATTCTCAATCACGGTCGAGGAGTCAAGCAGCGCCCCTCCCTGAAAAATCATCCCCAGTTTCTGGCGTATCTCCCGTTTGACCTCGAGCGGCGCTCCGCTGAAACAGAGGTCGTCGTAGAGAATTTGACCGCTGTCGATGGGGTGCAGCCCCACGAGGCTCTTGAGCAGGACGGTTTTCCCCGAGCCGCTCTGTCCGATAATCAGGTTGGTTTTGCCGGGCAGAAAGGTGGCCGTAATGTGGTCGAGAACCAAGGGTCGTTCGTCGAACGATTTGCAGACGTCTATGGCGCGTATCATCAGTCAATCAACATAATTTGAGTCAATACCAGGTCGAGCACCAGAATCACGATGCTGCTGACCACCACGGCACGCGTACTGGAGCGGCCCACTTCGAGCGAGTTGCCCTTGGCATAGTAGCCGTAGTAGGCTGAGATGGTCGAAATCATGATGCCGAAGACGCAGGCCTTGATAATGGAATAGGTGATATAGAAGGTATTGACCGCATAACGAATCCCCGACAGGTACTCGAACGGGGGGAAGATTTGGGTGATGTAGACCACCACATAGCCCCCTGCCACCCCGATAACCATACTCATGATGGTGAGCAGCGGAAAGAAAAAGGCCGAGGCCACCACTTTGGGCAGAATCAGATAGCTGGCCGAATTGACCCCCATGATTTCGAGGGCGTCGATTTGTTCGGTGATACGCATGGTTCCAATTTCGGAGGCGATGTTGGAGCCGACCTTCCCGGCCAAAATCAGAGCCACAATGGTGGAGCTGAACTCCAGCACCAGCGATTCACGCGTAGCATACCCAATCATCATTTGGGGGATAAAGGGGCTTTCGAGGTTGTTGGCCATTTGGATGACCACCACGGCACCCATAAAGACCGAGATAATGGCGACAATACCGATGGAGTTGAGGCCGATGGCCTCCATTTCGAAAGTGGTTCGTTTGCGATAGATGGAGAACTTCTCGGGCCGCGAGAAGACCTTTTTCATCAGCATCAGGTATTCGCCGAACTCTTTGAAGATGCGCATAGCAATAGGGTTATATCCGATAAAGGGGGCCGCCATTCCGACAGGCCGTGCATTTCGCCCGCTCACCCACTGCCCACAACACCTTGGGGCCCTACCCTTCTGGGCAAAGGTAATGAAAAAGCCGCAAAGGGTATGCCGAATGGGAAGAATGGCTTATCTTTGAACGAGATTAGCAACCATTTTCGTCTATCATGACTATTCAGAACAACTACTGTGTGATTATGGCGGGCGGCATCGGCAGCCGTTTCTGGCCCCTCAGCAAGAACCGGAAACCCAAACAGTTTCTGGACATTCTGGGTACGGGCAAAAGCTTTATCCGCAGCACCTTCGAACGCATTCTGCCGGTCGTTCCGGTCGAAAATATCCTGGTGGTGACCAGTGCCCAATATAAGGAGCAGGTGCTCGAGCACCTGCCGGAGTTGAAGCCCGGGCAGGTGCTGACCGAGCCGGTTCGGCGCAACACGGCTCCGTGCATCGCTTATGCGGCCTATCGCATTGCGGCAGTCAATCCGAATGCCAACATGATAGTGGCTCCGTCGGACCACCTGATAACGGGCGAGGCGGAGTTTCAGTCGATTGTTCGGGAGGGGCTGGCCTTTGTGGAGGGGAACAACCGACTGATGACCATCGGCATTAAGCCCTCACGTCCCGAAACCGGATACGGGTATATTCAGGTGGACACCGCACCGCTGCCCGAGACTGCGGGAACGGCCATCTGCAAAGTGAAAACCTTTACCGAAAAACCCGACCTGGAGATGGCGAAGGTCTTTGTTGAGAGCGGCGAGTTTTTCTGGAACTCGGGTATTTTTATCTGGTCCGTGGGAGGGATTTTGCATGCGCTGGAGAGCCACCTGCCCGAAATGGCGGCACGCTTTGCCGCGGGTCACTCCGATTACGGCACCGCTTCAGAACAGCCCTTTATCGATGCCATTTACCCCTCGTGCGAAAATATCTCGATTGACTACGGGGTAATGGAGAAATCCCCCGATGTCTATGTCCGTTGCGGCGATTTCGGGTGGAGCGACATTGGGACATGGGGCTCCTTGTACCAGCACGCCGAGCAGAACGAAGAGCGCAATGTCATCGGCAGTGAAAACGTACTGACCTACGACACCCGCGGAACCATTGTCCGCATTCCGAAGGGGAAGGTAGCCGTGGTCGAAGGGCTCGAAGATTACCTGGTGGTCGATGAGGACAACGCCCTGTTGATATGCCGTCGGGAGAGCGAACAGAATATCCGTAATTACGTGGAAGATGTCAAATACCGTTTTGGGGAAGAGTTTGTCTAAACTCTACGAGTTGTATTGCGAGAATGGGGGTCGTGTAACGACCGACAGCCGCACGGTGCGTGCCGAGGCGGAACGGCGTGAAGGGGTGGGGCCCGTGTTTTTTGCCCTGAAAGGGGAGCAGTTCGACGGGAACGATTATGCCGTGCAGGCAGTAGCTGACGGCGCCGTGGCTGCCGTGGTGCACGACAAACTGCCCAAAGGTGTAAAAGCCGATTCGGAAGAGGCTGCACGGTATATTGTCGTGAAGGATACGCTGGCTGCACTGCAGGAGTTGGCTGCGCACCATCGGGAGGTACTGGGACTGCCGGTGCTGGCCCTGACGGGCAGCAACGGCAAGACGACAACCAAGGAGTTGATTACCCGTGTCCTGAGGACGAAGTATCGAGTGGCCTGCACGCGGGGGAATTTGAACAATCACATCGGAGTGCCGCTGACCCTGCTCTCCATCACGGACGAAGATGATGTGGCGGTGGTGGAGATGGGAGCGAATCATCAGGGTGAAATTGCAGCCCTGTGTGCGATTGCACGGCCCGATATGGGACTTATCACCAACGTCGGACGGGCCCATTTGGAGGGTTTTGGCGGCCCCGAGGGGGTGCGACTGGGGAAAGGCGAGTTGTACGACTACCTGGCACAACATGGCGGGACAGCCTTTTACGCGGCTGATGACGGGGTGTTGTCGTCGATGGTGGCCGAGCGGTTTGGGGCGACAGCCACGGGGGTGGCTGTCGCCTATCGGGCGGAGTCGTTGGGCGTTTCGGCTGCAGCCGAAACACCCAACGACCGCCTCTGCCTGCGTACCGACCGCGGCACGGTGGAGACGGGGATGACGGGGCGGTACAACTGGGCCAATGTGGCTGCGGCTTTGGCAGTGGGGGACTATTTTGGGGTCGATACGGAGGCAGCCGTAAAGGCAATAGCGGCGTATCATCCGGACAACAACCGTTCGCAGGTGGCTGTTTCGATTCGGGGAACGGGCAATGTACTCTACATGGATGCCTACAATGCCAACCCGTCGAGCATGTCGGCCGCGTTGGACAATTTTCTGGAGCTTCCGATGACGCCCGATGAGGAGAGCGGGAAAGTGGTGATTTTGGGCGATATGCGGGAATTGGGAGATTATGCGGGGCAAGAACACGAGGTGGTGATTACGCGCCTGCTTCACACACAACAGACAAATACAGATGCCCTGCTAACCTGCTATCTGGTAGGCTCGGAGTTTGGGAAAGCGTGGGAAGCCGTACAAGCCAAAATGGAAGAAGAAGGAGATACCGCTGCATCACACTCCTGCATAAAAACCTTTCCCGATGCCCAAAGTCTCCTGGAGGCGCTGCAAAACGGAGCGATTTCCATCCGTCAGGCTCAGGTCCTGATTAAAGGGTCGCGGGGCATGGCTCTCGAAACGCTTTATTCCGCTTTGTAGTCCGACGGCGAACGGAGCTGGCGGTCAATCAGAATCCCTTTGAAGAAACGCTCGGCCACCAATAATCCCTCGGGTTTTGACCGCGGATAAGCCACCATGAAGTACCACACCGTGTGCCCGTACTGCGCCATCAGGGCCCGAAACTCAAAGGCTTCGACCCCCAACAGATAACTCCCCGAGAGGCTCCGCGCCTCGATATTGGGGATGGAGTAGTCGTTGCGGAAAAACTCGAACCCTTGCAGCCCGTTCTCCTGCAACATGGTTTGGAGAATCTGACGCGTCGCCATATCGCGGTCTACCCCGAAGTCGGGTTCATAATCGATGCGGCTGGCCGTGACGCTCACCGTCCCGGGCTCGGCCCACCGACGGCTCACCGCCCCCAGTACCACCTGTCGCTGGAGTGAATCGCCCGTCAGGCGGTCATTTTCGCGTTGCAGGGTATCGACTGTAAAGGCACTCTCCTTCTCCAGCGGAAACGGGAACTTCACGGTAGCCCCCAAGTCTTCGTAGTAGCTCACCTGCCACGCCTTGTTGAGCAGCGCCTTAATCGAGGCACTGCGGTTGTAGCGTTGCCAACCCCAGTAGCCGCCTATCCCCAGCACCGTCACCACCACGGCAATACCCAGTGCCACCAGGGCCCTCCGTGCCGCACGCCCCCGTACAATCGCCCGTCCGATGCGCCGCTGTTCGCGCACCCCTTTGAGCGCCGTCTCGCTCACCGCCACCTCGCTCAGGTAAGCCGCAAAATCCTGCCCCGGATGACGCTTGCTCCACTCGGGATAGCTGTTGGCCATCTTGCGCTTGCACTCCGGGCAGAAAACCATGTACTGCGACTTGATTTCCACCAGTTTCCCACACTGACTACACGAAATATAATGCATGGTTTGAAAAGCTAAAACGTGGAGAGAGAGGAATTACGCCTTGGGTGCAGCCGCCAGCGGATTGCGTTTGCTGCGGGTGACCACAAAGTCTTTCAGATAGAAAGGCTCATAGTAGGCCGTATCGACAAACTCACCGGCCTGATAAGCCGCTTCGGCCAGCGTCACCAGTCCTCGTGCCGACGAGGCGATACGCGCCAGTTTGGCCTGCGGCAGCAGGTCGGCGCACTTCTGGGCCCCGTTGCCGAAGACCAGCAGTTCCCGCCCCGCCGCAAAGACATCGGCAAAGCTGTCGGCGGTCAGGATATGTGCCTGCGTTTCGTTCACAGCCGTGAGTTTCGTGTCGAACAGCCGGGTGTAGACCTCCATCCGTCGTGCATCAATCATCGGTGCCAGCAGGGCCGTTTCGGGGTTGTCAAGGTCGATAATCCCGGCCTCGTACTCCTCCATCGCAATGTTGGCCAACGCCTTGAGCGAGTCCACCGCAATGAGCGGTTTGCCCAGCGCATAGCAAAGCCCCTTGGCCGTCGAGACCCCGATGCGCAGCCCCGTATAGGAGCCCGGTCCGCCACCGACAGCCACCGCATCCAGTTCGTCGGCATCGAGGTCATTTTCGCGCAACACCTCGTCGATATAGACCCCGAGGTTGTTGGCATACGCGCGTCCGCCGCCGCTCTCGCGCAGCGAAATCATCACGCCGTCCTGCGCCAGTGCCACGGAGCAGACCTCCGTTCCCGTTTCGATGGATAGTATTCGTGCCATAGTCTTGTCTTCGTCTCTCTCTGCTAAAAAATCGTCATGGAATAAAAAAGAGGGGTACGCGCAGGATTATTCCGCCTGCACAACCGCCTTGGTAAGCGATGCCACCGGCTCTACGCGCTGTCCGTTGGTGAGCCGTTTCGAAATCACCGTAAAGGGTGCCGTCACCACCTGAACCGTCGTATCCAGCCCCTCGCCCGACACCTCGATATACTGTTTGTCCTGAATACCGGTCTTCACGGGCAGCATCCGCACCATCGAGCTGTCGGTACGGTAGGCGAAGACCACCTCCTTGTTGGCCAGTCCCGGGCGGGTGGTGACAGCCTGTATCGGCACGGAGAGCGCCCGACGCGTATCGGTCTGGATGTCCACCGTGGCCGACATACCGGGTCGGAAGGGTGAGAAGCGGTTCCCTTCGGCATCATCCCGCACCAAATCGGCATACGACTCGGGCAGGATATAAATCCGTACTTCGAAATTGGTCACCTGGTCCGACGAAGTGGTCGTGGTGGTTCCCGTCGTTCCGCTGGCCGTGTTGGCAATGCGGGTCACCACCCCTCGGAACTGCCGCCCCAGGTAGGCATCCACCTCGATGGTGGCCGTGTCGCCCAGCTGCACCCGCACGATGTCATTCTCGTTCACATCGGCCCGTACCTCCATCTGCGAGAGGTCGGCAATGCGGAGCATCTCGGTCCCGGCCATCGTCGCCGTCCCCACAACGCGCTCGCCCAACTCCACGTCGAGTTTCGAGATAGTCCCCTCGCTCGGCGCATAGATGGTCGTTTTGTCGAGATTTTCCTCGGCCTCCTTGAGCGAAGCCTCGGCACTGCGAATATTGAACTCGGCCGTCCGCACCTGAGCCTGAAGGCTGTGGTACTGCGCCTCGGCACTCTGATAGTCGGCCTCCGAAATGGCTTTCTGTTCAAAGAGCTGTTTCTGCCGCCGGTAGGTCTGCTCGGCCAGCACCAGTTGCGAACGGGTCTGCTCCAACTGGGCTTTCGACGAATTCAGCGTCGCCTCGGCCCGCTCCTGCATCGACTGATAGGTATCGGGCTTGATTTTGAGCAGCAGCATCCCCTTTTCGACCTGCTGTCCCTCTTCGATGTTCAACTCGACGATTTCGCCCGACACATCGGGTGAAATCTTCACCTCTGTGACCGGCTGCACCCGTCCGTTGGCCGACACCAATTCGACAATCGTCCGCACGGCAGGACGCTCCAGGGTCACCTGTTCCAACGGTTCGGGCCACAGAATGCCTGTGCTTTTGCCCACCACCAGCAACACTATCACCAGCACCACACTGCCCCAAATCAACAGTCTGCGTCTCTTTTTATTCTTTTTAGCCATATAGCGTAATCGGTTACAATTTGCTTCTTTCTGAGGTGCCTCACAGAGCGGCATCCCCCGTACCTACAACGTAATCTCCACCCCGCGGTAGAAATCCAGAATCTTCATCTTGAAGATATATTCATACCGTGCCTGCAACATCAGCGACTGAGCCGCCAGGAGGTTGTTTTTGGCCACATTGTAGTCCACGGCCGTTGCCCCGCCCGCATTGAATTTCTGTTCGGTGTTTCGGAACGACTCTTCGTTGGAGACCACACTGCTCTGTGCCGAGCGATAGCGTTCCCAGGCACCCGACGCATCGGTCCAAGCCTGTTGAATATCCTTGTAGAGTTGGTTTTCGGCCTGTTGGACATTGAGTGCGGCATTGCGCAGCGCGATTTTGGCCTTGTGAACATCGTTACGGACCGACAATCCCCCGAAAATAGGTACCGAAAGGCTGAACTGTAACGCCGACGAGGCGTTGTCGTCTAACTGTTCGAAGAAGGGGTATTTCGTATAGTAGGGCAACCCGTCGGGGCCCAACTGAGGTTTCATGCGGGCATTCGACCAACTGCTGCCGTAGCTCGCTCCGAACGACAGGGTCGGATAGTATCGCGCCCGTGCCAGGGAGACATCCTGTTCAGCCACCTTCTGTTGCCACTTCACCACTTCGATACGGGGCATCCCGAGGGCTGCATCATAGATTTCACCCACGCTGGACAACTCATGGCCGTCGAGCGCCCCCGCCAGAGTGGCACTGTCCGGAACTTCGACCGCGAAATCCGGCACATCGCGCAATTCGAGCAGCTGGGTCAGGGTCAGCAGGGCGTTCATCTGCTGGTTGCGGTAATTGACCAGGTTGTACCGCTCCATGGCCAGCTGCGACTCCAACTCCAGCCGGTCACCAATGGGCAATGACCCCGCCTCGACCAGTTTGGCGGTTCGTTCGATTTGACTTTCGAGGGTCGTGATTTGCGACTCCGAAACGAGCAGTTGTTCCCGATTATACAACACCTGCAGATAGGCCCCTGCCACAGCCACCGCTATCTCATCCTTAATGCGCTCCACATCCTGCACCGAGGCCAGCAGGCTGAACTCCGTTCGCCGCAGCTGGTGCATCTTCTGCATCCCCGCAAAAAGAGTCGTGCTCAGCGAGACGCTTCCGCTGGCGTTGTGGACGCTTTCACCCATGACGTAATTATAGGTCGTCGGGTCGAGCGAGCGGCCGAACGAGACGTTGTACCCCACTCCCGCATTGAGGTTCGGGAGGTAGTTCAATTTACTCTGTGTACTCTCGATACGGGCATTCTCGACCGTATTCAGGCCCTGTTTCACCTGGATATTGTGTTCGACAGCGTATCGGATACAGCGTTCGATGCTCCACGTTTCGTCTGCCTGCAACGGAGCGGTCGCCGCCACGCACAGCAGCGAGATACATCCGATAATCGAGGCTGGTTTCATCATACTTTCGGATATAGAGGCCACAAGGTACGAAAATTATTCGGTTTGGGCATGGTTATCCTTGCGGAAAGGAGTTTTTCGGAGCGAGTATTTTACTGTCCGAGCATCTGCGCGATACTGCGTCCTGCGGGCCACCGTTTGCCGTACTGGAGCGCCCGCCACAGCAGCCAGGGAAGGGCCAGCCCCGCCGCCGCGCTGAGCGGCACCCCTATCCACGGGGAGAGGTGGCCGTAGTCATACATGACAACGCGCAGAGCCGACTGCGGGAACCACGAGAAGAGGAAAATGGCATACGTGGCCCCGTCCAGCGGAGCGAGGAAGGTTTTCCCGCTCTGCAGATAGGTGTGGCCGAGCGAGAGGGCAAAGAGAATCCCGCTCACGGCGATGAGCATACTCCACAAGGCGCCATGGGGCGCCATTCCAAATCCGCCGGCCAACACCGAGGTAATGCCCCAGCCGAGCGTGGTCCAGGGGGCACCGAAGTAGAGGTTACGGTCAATTTCGTCCTGATAGGTGCAGTATGCCATGCCGAGCACGAAATAGAAGGCGAACTTCACAACTCCGCCGAGGTTGAGCCACTGCACTCCGCCGAGGGGGTTCCACAGCGCCAGTACCGCAGCCGCCACGACCCATCCCCACAGCGGGACACGTCCTCCGAGCCCCATGCGGGCCAACCCTTTGGCCAGCAACACCGTTCCAACCAACAGAATAAAGATTGTCGGCAGGAACCAGTAGTAGACAATAACGTTTCGGGCGGGCACCAGCAGCATCTCGAAGTAGGCTCCCCAGGAGAGGGCAACAGGTTTGACGGCCCAGTGGCTGAGCCACACTTTGGGCAGGAAGACGAGGGTGCTAATCAGCAGATAAGGGACCAGGAGGCGTCGAACTTTTGTATCCAGGAAACCGCTCTTTCCACCAAACCGAATTTCGGCCAACGGGCAGACACCCTGCGGTGCCGGCGGAGCCGTATAGCGCAACAGGTAGCCCGAAAGAAAGACCCACAAGGGCATGTGGAAACTGTAAATCCACTGATAGAGCAGGTTATGGTGTCCGTCGGTGGGAAAGGCGTGGCCGACCACGACCAGCACGATACCGAAGGCCTGAAGAAAACTGATATATGGGTTTCGCATACGTTGGACGGAAGGGCTTTGAAGTCAAATCATTCGGGTGTAAAGGTACGATATTTTGGAGCGGGGACAAGGGCCTGCCGCTCCGCTTCGACATGGGCTTTTGCGGTGCCGGTCAGTGGCATGGAGAGGACCGCGAGACCGAAATAACCGGCAGAGCCTGCCATCTGCAATAAAAAACGCACCGAAAAGAGGTCGCTTTTCAGGGGTTGCCGGCCGCGAAAGTGGCCCGACCCGGAAAATATCCCTATCTTTGTAATTTTAGGGGAGTGGCGTGCCTCTCCGCAGTCGGCGAACACTCCAGGCGGCAACTGTGCACAGCGCAGCCTGCCCTAATCCCCAAAACCTGCCAAACCTATGCAATCCGTTCAACTTCGATATTGGATTTTTGCGGTACTGGTCAGTGCCGTGTTCGTTCAGTGTGCCTCGATAGCCCAGCCTCAGGGCGGCCCGCGCGACTCGCTGCCCCCGCTGATTGTCAGCACCACGCCCCAGCAACGAGCCACCGACTTCAAGGGGAAACGCATCGTACTGAACTTCAACGAATACATCACCCTGCAGGACCAGCAGAAAGAGTTTGTGGTATCGCCGCCCGCAGCGGACAACAGCAAACCGACCCTGACGGTCAAGGGGCGTTCCATTCAGGTCGATTTCCAGAATCAGCCCGACAGCGCCACGACTTATCGGCTCGACTTCGGCAATGCCATTGCCGACAACAACGAGGGGAACCGCCTGGGCAACTATGCCTTTATCTTCTCGACCGGACCCCAACTCGACACCCTGATGATGAGCGGTCTGGTACGCGATGCCCAGACGCGGGACTCGGTCATCGGTGCAATGCTCTTCTTTTTCGATGCACGTCTGGACTCGCTGCCCGACCAGGACTCCACCCTTTTCAACGCCCGTCCCGACGCCATCTTCCGCACGGACAGTTCCGGTCTCTTTCTGGCCGACATCCTGAAAGACAAGGATTACCGCGTCTATGCCATTCTGGACAAAAACGGCAACCAACGCTACGAATCTGGTTCGGACTATGTGGCGATGCTCGACACGACCTACAACCCGACACGGATGCCCGATTTCGACATGTGGATAGAGCCGGCCAGCGGCAAACGCGGTCCCAGACGGCAAATCGACCCGCCGCAGCTGCTGTTCGACCTCTTCATGGAGGAGCCCATCCGCCGGCAGACCATTTTGGGGAGCAGCCGCCCCGAACGACAGAAACTGGAAATCGTTTTCAACTCGATAGAACAGGCTCAAATCGTGTCGTTTGCCCCTGTGGGGTTGGATTCGACGTGGTTTCGGCGCGAAAACGGCATCAAAGGCGATACCGTTTGGTACTGGATAGCTCCGCCGACGCAGGAAGAGGCGGCGGCGTTGCAGGATACCATTCGGGTGAACATCAGCTACATGACGCAGGACAGCCTGTGGCAGCCGCAGGTCAAGAGCGAGTTGCTGACCTTCACCCATCGGATAGTGGACCCGACGGCTCGTCGTCGGCCGACGACGGCCGCCGCCGACAGTATCCGACAGGCCAGGGAGGCCAAGCGGAAGGCCAAACGAGCCGCGCGATTGCAGAAAAAGTGGATTCGGATGGCGCGTAAAATCAGCCGTCGCCGCGGCGACCCCAAACGGACGGATGCGGAGTTGCTGGCCGACACAACGCTCTTCAAACAGGTAGACGTGGACACCACACAGACCGAACGCCCCAATCGCGACGAATCGATACCTCAGAAAAATCCCTTCTCGTTTAACGTGAAGGCAGCCAACCCGCTGAACCCCGAGAACCACATTCGACTGGAGTTCGACTACCCGTTGCGGTCGGTGGATGTGTCACGCATACAGCTGACGAAGGTTTCCGAGGGGCAGTCGGCGCTGCCGAGCCGCGACCGACAGACGGTCACGGCGGCTGAGCCGAGCGAGAAGCTGCACACGCCGGAGCCCTTTACCGTCGAGGTGGACAGCATAACCCGTCGGGCGGTAACCATCCGCGCCAACTGGAAGGCCGACGACGAGTACAACCTGTTGATTCCGGACAGCGTCTTTCGGAACATTGCCTTTCAAGCCAACGACACGTTGGAATCGACCTTCAAGGTGGCCGATTCGAGCAAGTTCGGCATTGTGATTTTGGATTTGCAGGCCGGGACGGGAAACTCCGACTATGAATACATTCTGGAGCTGCAAACCACCGGCGGGAAGACTGTCCAGCGCATCAAACACGCCGTGGCGGGAGAGAGCTATCGCCTGCGCTATCTGCCGGCAGGCACCTACTGGCTGCGGGTGACCGAAGACCGCAACCGCAACGGAGAGTGGGACACCGGAGACCTGGTGAAACGCCGTCAGGCCGAGCGCATCCGCCTGTGGGAACACCCGCTGAACGGGCGTGACATTCTGGCCAAAGAGAACTGGGATGTGGGAGTGGTGGTGGACCTGACGGAGCTTTTCTCACAACCTTAACACCAACCTCAAACGCAACGTGACCATGACGATACGACGGATTTTTCAGGCGGCATTGGCTCTGACGGGATGTATCCTGTCGGCCGGGAGGGTTTGCGCCCAGGAGCGCGGTGTACCCTCGGCCACGCTCAGCGCGGCCTGGGCGCCCGTGAAGGTCGAACACTACATCGGGCTGAGGGGCGGTTATGCCATGGGGACGGCACGCTTCGAACCCACACGCCGAACAGCACTCAAACAGGGACTGATGCTCGGCGGGCTGGTCTACAAGTTCGACGTTCCGGCACAGAAATATGTCGGCTGCATCGAGGCCGACATCAACTGGTCGCAGCGCGGATACCGCGTGTACGAATCGTTTGAGTCCGACAACGTCTACGAACGCAAGTGGAATACGATTGAGATACCGATACTCTGGCAGCCCTACCTGCCGCTGAGCAAGGGAGGGACGCGATTCTACCTGAGTGCCGGCCCCTACTTCAGCTATGCGTTCAGTTCCGACTACCGCGAATACAACGAGGCGACAGGGGAGGTCTACGGCCAGGGGAAGTATGAGTATGACCCCATGCGCGACAACCGCTGGGAGTACGGCATCACGTTCGGTGCTGGGATGCTGTTTGCCATCAAACGTTTCTCCGTCTCGGCCGAGTTCCGCTACAACATAGGCCTCTCGGATGTCTTCAAAGGGGTCACCAAATACGAAGGAAACCCCTTCCGTTCCCCGGCCGACCAGATGGCCATCACGCTCGGGGTGAACTACAAAATTCGGATGATTAAGGATTAACCTGCGCTTGGCGGGAGAGCGCATATCTTGCCCTCTTCGCCCCACCTCTTATTGCCCTCGCTTCGACCCTATGCCGCATAAAAAGACCGAACACCGCTCCATCAAAGAGTGGGATGAAGCCGACCGACCCCGCGAAAAACTGATGCACTGCGGGGCAGCTGCCCTGACCGATGCCGAACTCCTGGCCGTGCTTATCGGGTCGGGGACGGTCGAACATTCGGCCGTCGAAATCGGTCATCTGCTGTTGGAGTCTGTGAACGGCAGCCTCGTAGAGTTGGGGCGCAAACCGCTGTCGGAGCTGCAGACGTTCAACGGCATCGGGTTGGCACGGGGCGTTAGCATTGCGGCGGCGCTCGAACTGGGTCGGCGCCGCCGCGCGGCCGACCTGCCCGTCCCCGAACACATCAGCGGCAGCACGGATATTGTCACGCTCTTTCAACCGCTCCTGGCCGACCTGCCCCACGAAGAGGTATGGATACTGCTGCTGGCCCGTTCGAAACGGATTATCGAGCGGTTCCGCGTCAGCCAGGGAGGCATTGAAGCAACCGTCATCGACCCGCGCATCATCATCCGCCGGGCGTTGGACCGCAATGCCTCGGGCATCGTGTTGGTGCACAACCACCCGTCGGGCGATGCCCGCCCCAGCGAGCAGGATATGCTGAACACACAAAAGGTGCGGCTGGCGGCCTCCTATTTCGACATACGCCTGCTGGACCACGTGATAATTGCCGAGAGCGACACCTTCAGTTTTGCCGAGCACGGGCTGCTCTAACACTTATCCTCAGGCCTCTCCCACGCGACTGACGTAGCTTTTCGGCTCCTTTCCGCCAAAAATCCTACCTTTGTACCCTCCATGAACAACCAGGTCACGATATACACGGACGGCTCCTCGCTCGGCAATCCCGGCCCGGGCGGTTTCGGGGTCGTACTGTTGTGGGGTCCCCACCGACGCGAAATCGCACAGGGATACCGCCTCACCACCAACAACCGCATGGAGCTGCTGGCGGTTATCACGGCTCTGGAGGCGCTCAAGCGCGACGGGCTGGAGGTGACGCTCTTCTCCGATTCGAAATATGTGATAGATGCCGTGCAGAAAGGATGGGTCTTCGGCTGGATGCGCAAAGGGTTTGCCGGCAAAAAGAACGAAGACCTCTGGCGGCGTTTTCTGAAGGTCTACGCCCGCCATCAGGTACGCTTCGTGTGGGTCAAGGGGCACAACAACAACGTGGAGAACGAACGTTGCGACCTGCTGGCCACCACTGCGGCCCGTGGCGGGGAGTTGCTCGAAGATACGGGCTATCGGCCCGAGGTCCCGACTCCGGCAGGCCTGCCGCTCGTCGAATCCCGATAGGCCCGTCTGCCTCAACCCCGTACAAAACAATTCGGGTCGGATGAAGCGATGCTTCATCCGACCCGAATGTATTCTCGGCAAACAGGTCCCGTAAGACCGGGGCACTCTGCCATGCCTTCAGGCGAAAATCCCGCCCTAACTATTTGATGCGTTCGTAATATTCACGCGTACGAGTATCGACACGGATGCGTTCGCCTGTATTGATAAAAAGCGGCACCTTAATCGTAGCACCTGTTTCCACGGTAGCCGGTTTCAGGGCATTCGACGAAGCAGTATCCCCCTTCAGCCCCGGTTCGGTATAGGTCACCTCCATTTCGACCAACTGAGGCAACTCGGCCGACAACACCTGTTCGTTGTCCGTACGGAACATCACTTCGACAATCTCACCCTCTTTCATCAGGTCAGCATTGTCAATCAAGTTTTTGTCAATGACAATCTGTTCGAAGGTCTCGGTGTGCATGAAGTTGGCCCCCATGTCGTCTTCGTAGAGGAACTGGTATGGGCGGCGTTCCACGCGAACCGGCTCAATCGGAGCACCTGCCGTAAAAGTATTGTCGATAGTGCGGCCGTTTTCGAGGTTTTTGAGTTTGGTGCGCACGAAAGCAGGACCTTTCCCCGGTTTCACGTGTTGGAAATCGACGATTTGGCAGGTCTTGCCGTTGAATTCGATGCACATCCCGATTTTAATATCTGCAGTAGTTGCCATGTATGATAAATGTTTAGTGTAAGCTATGTATCATGTATTGCAAGCGCCGCAAAGTTAGGAAAAAAGCGTGCTTTACGCAAACCAGGGTTTCACCCACTCCACGACCACGGCCCAGCCCACGAAGCGGGCCGTTTTTCCGATGAGCATGAAGAGTGCCACCTGCCAGGGGTTTACCTTGTAGAACCCGAGCCCCAGGGCAAAGAGGTCGCCCACCAGCGGCAGCCACGAGAGGAAAGCCAGCCACGCGCCCCAACGGTCGATGCGTGATTTTTGTTTTTCGAGGGTTTCGGGTTTTACTTTGAACCACCGTTCAATCCACTCCCATCGTCCGGCATGCCCCATCCAGTAGGAAATCATCCCGCCGGCCCAGTTTCCGAGCGAGGCGACGATGACCGTCACCACGACATTGCCGCCGGCAGCCAGCATTCCGACCAGCAGGAAATCCGAGCTGAAGGGGATAATGGTAGCGGCCAACAGGGCTCCGATAAAGAGCCCGAAATATCCTAAATCAAGCAGCCACTCCATGGGTCAGGCAATTTGAATGTACAAACGGTCATTCAAGAGAGACGAGGGTTATAGTTCGATACTTCGGCAATGGAGCCCCTCGCGCTGGATAGCCTCCAGCACACGGGGCAGGGCATAATAGAGGTTTCGGGAGGCTTTGACCGAGTCGTGGAAGACGACAATGGAGCCTTCGTGAAGGTGCCGTGCGACATTGCGCACACAGGCTTCGGGCGAGACGGCCCGCGAATAGTCACGGCTCAACACATCCCACATGATAATGTGATAACGCTCCGAGAGGCGGCGAATCTGGCTGCGGGTGACCCGTCCGTAGGGTGGACGGTAGAGATTGGTTCGAATCAGTCCGTTGGCCAGGTCGGCATCCTCCAGATAACGCCCCGTCGGCGTCCCCCACCCTTTGATATGGCTGTAGGAGTGGTTTCCCACGGCGTGGCCCCGCGCCTTGATTTTCCGAAAAATATCGGGGTGCATCTCGACGTTTTTCCCAAGGCAGAAAAAGGTTGCCTTGGCGTCGTAACGGTCCAGCGTGTCAAGCACCCAGGGAGTCACCTCGGGCGTGGGACCGTCGTCAAAGGTCAGGAAAATGGAACCCGGCTCCCGCAAGTTCCAGTGGAGCTCCGGGAAGAGGCGTTTGATAAATTTCGGCGGGCGAAAATACATACCGGCAATGCAGCGCAAAGATTAGCTGCCAGACAAAGATAGCAAAAAGCACACCATTCTCACCGAAGGATACGAGACGCAGCAGGAGAGGTTCCAAAGATTTTCGTATATTTGTCCATATAAGGCCGCCCGAGCCCTCGACCCACCACGGGCAGCCACCGAACCCTCGCTATCTCATCGCTTATGAAAACCCTCCTGACCTCCTGCATGCTCACCGTCGCCCTGTTGCTGACGGGCTGTTTTTCGGGCGAGGTGAAAGTATCCTCGACCGGCAAACCGTATGAACTTTTTGTGGTCACCCCCTCCGACCTGTGGCAGGGTGTTGCCGGTGACTCCGTGCGTGCCTTTTTCGGCAGTCCGGTCGAGATGATTAACCAGCCCGAACCGCTGTTTACGCTCTTCAGCGTGCCGCCGGCAAGCTACAAGTCCACGGTCAGCAAACACCGCAACATCCTGATTCTGAAAACGGGCGACCAATACTCGAAATCCGACATGACCGCCAGCTACGATGTCAATTCGGCTCCGCAGCTCGAAGTGACCATCACCTCGCCTTCGGCCGACTCGCTGGCCGCCTTTGTCCACACCTACGGCAATGAACTGGTCAAACTCTTTGAGATTACCGAACGGGAGCGACTCGTGACGCGGGCCATGAAATACAAAGACGCCAGGATTGCAGAGCGGATTCGGCAAAAATTCGGGTTCGAGATGAGTGTCCCCGAGGGGTATCGCATTCGGCTGGACACCACCAATTTTCTGTGGATATCGCTCGAATTCCCCCTCTCGAGCGTGGGTTTCTCCATCTACACCTACCCGGCCGACACGGTGGCAGGACACTACCTTGGGGCTGGCAATATTCTTGCGGCGCGGAATGCGGCCGTGATGCAGATTCCAGGCCCATCGGACGGCAGCTACATGACCACCAGCACGGCCATACTCCCCGACCAGAAACTCCTGACCGTCGGAGGACGAGAGTGGACCCAGTTGCGCGGCTTCTGGGACGTCAAAGGGGATTTCATGGGGGGCCCGTTCATCAACTACACCACCTATGATGCCAAAAACAATCGGATAATTGCCGTGGACGGGTACGTATACTCGCCTTCGCCCAACAATAACGTACCGATGCGGGATTATGTGCGGCAGGTCGAAGCGATATTTATGACGGTCGAGGTGCTGGAATAGTTTTCCGCACCGCATCTTCGCGCCTTGGATTTTATGGCGGGGCGACACTCTGCATCTTCACGCAGAGGGAAAATATCGCAGCGGCGCATCCCACCCGTGGGATGCGCCGCTGCCACTCAGCCCCCCTGCCCGTAACCGGCACATTGTGGCAAGCCTCATTCCGACAACCCTTTACACCTCCGCCCCATGAACACCGCCCAACCCCTCAAACCCCTATATACCCGAATCATCGACGCCCTCAATGTGCTGGTGCTGCTCGGGGCACTGGCCATCGTCGCCTCCCTCTCCTACGACATCCTTACCATCGGCCGCTATCGACCCGAAAGCCCCCTGATGCTCGACATTCAACTCGTGGTCTGCACCATCTTCATTCTCGACTTTCTGGTGCGATGGATTATCAGCCCCCACAAAGGACGTTTCGTAGCCCGCAACTTCATGCTGCTGCTCTTCTCCATCCCCTACCTGAACATCCTCCACTACTCGCAAATTGAGGTATCGCACCAAGTACACTACCTGTTGGGCTTCGTGCCGCTGCTCCGGGGCGGATACGGCCTGGTGATGATAACGCGCTGGTTCACACGCCGCAGCGCCACCAGCCTGATGGTCTCCTACCTCTCGATACTGGTGGCCGTCACCTACTTTATCAGTCTGATATTCTTTGTGGTGGAACGGGGCGTCAATCCGGGGGTTAAGGATTATTGGGATGCGCTGTGGTGGGCCTGTATGGATATGACCACCGTCGGCTGCGACATTGTGGCGGTGACCCCCATCGGAAAAATTATCTCCTTTATTTTAGCGGCGGCAGGGATAATGATGCTGCCCATCTTCACGGTTTACATCACGGACCGGATTGCACACAGCCGCAACGGAAACGACAAGAATGCGACATCAGAGAGCGCGTCAGACGCAGGAGCAAAGACAAGCGAATAACAGGCTTCTTGACAAAAGTGGTATGCCCCTACTGGTTCAGAAAGGTACGGCGCCAGCGCAACGGAGCCTCCAGTACTTGTTCCCAAGCCTGCTGCTGCCGATTGAGATAGGCCCCGAAGGTGTAGGTCGGTTCACCGCTGCGGCGCGACACCGCCCCCATATCGACGGCTGCCTGCTGCCAGTTGCGCCCCGCCAGGTCGTAACACATCACCACCTCCCGTAATGACAGTTTGGGGGAGGCGGCTTGCAAAGCCAACGCATAAGCCGTTGCGCCCCAGTTACGGTCGCAGCGTTCAAACAGCCAGGTCAGATTTCGTTTGTCCCCTTTCAGGACCTTGTAGGTAGAGAGCAGGTCGGTGCTGAAGTGCGCGACATCGCGTTCGGCCACCATCTCTCCCAGGCGGATAAAAGCCTGTGTTGGATTTTGCGACAGGGCAGGCTGCCGACGGGCATCACGAGCCACCGCCGCCGTGCTGTCGCCGCGGGGAAAAGCCTCGCCGCCATGCGCCACTGCCACGCCTGCACACAAAAGCCAAATAAGAGAGGCACTACGCAAAAAAAGAGTGTGAAAATCGTGTTTCACCATAGGAAAAGTCTGCAGACAAGCGGAGGGCAGGCGGTTAATCTTCCATTTCGAGCACCCGGGTATCCTCATCCAGCGCCGTGAGCCGTACCCGCAGCGCATCCTCGGGTATCAGTTCTTCGATTTTCTCGGGCCACTCGACCAGACACAAATCACCGCTGAAGAAATACTCCTCATACCCAAAGTCGAAAGCCTCTTCGACCGACCGAATGCGGTAAAAGTCAAAATGGTAGACCGGACCGTCAAACCGTGGATTTTTCGGACGTTCATCGTCGTCGGTCGCGGTCTGCGGTTCATAGACATTGACTATCGCAAACGAGGGGCTGTTCACCTCCTGCGGGTCTATCCCGAGCTGTCGGCACATCTCTTTGATGAGCGTAGTTTTCCCGGCTCCCATCGCCCCGTAAAAAGCGATAATGGAGGCCTGGCGCGCAGCCGCCTCCGACAACAACACCTCGGCCGCCTCCGGCAAATCCGACAAACCCTTAATCGTAATACTCTTCATACAGATGATTTGGGTGCAAGATACGACTTTTGCCGCAATATCCCTATTTCGGGTTCAGGACAATGTAGGGCACCATCATCTCCTCCATCGAGATACCCCCGTGCTGAAAGGTATTCTTGTAGTAGCGCACATGCTGGTTGAAGTTGTTCGGATAGACCAGGAAATCGTGGTCGTAGGCAAAAATATAGGTCGAGGTGAGGTTCGACTTGGGCAGGTGCGCCTCTTCGGGTTTGGTGATGGCAAAGACCTGCTTGGGGTCGTAATTGAGGTTGCGCCCGCTCTTGTAGCGCAGGTTGGGCGAGGTCTCGCGGTCGCCGATAACCTTCACCGGGTTGTCCACCCGAATGGTACCGTGATCCGACGTGATGACAATCGTATGACCGCGTTCCGAGAGCTGTTTCATGATTTCCCACAGGTCCGAGTGTTCGAACCACGACCGCGTGAGCGACCGGAAAGCCACCTCCTCTTCGGCCAATTCGCGGATTATCTCGCTTTCGGTGCGGGCGTGGGAGAGGATGTCCAGAAAGTTGTAAACCACCACCGAAAGGTCCACCGTCGAGAGACGGTCGATGTTTTCGAGCAATTTTTTGCCCTGTTCGGGGCGGATGAGTTTGTCGAAACTCATCCGATAGGGTTTGCCGAACTGTTGCAACTGCCGACGCAGGAAATCCTCCTCGTAGCGATTCTTGCCCCCCTCCTGGTTGTCGTTGAGCCAGAGGTCCGGCATCAGTTTCGAAATAGCCAGCGGTGTCAGACCCGCAAACAACGCATTCCGTGCATACTGAGTCGCCGTCGGCAGAATGGCACAATAGAACTCCTCGCTGGCAATATCGAAATAATTGTGCAACAGGGGGCGTATCATGAGCCACTGGTCGTAGCGGAAGTTGTCGATAAGCAGGAAAGTGGTTTTTTTCGACTTGTCCACCACCGGGAAGAGCCGCTGCCGCAACAAGGTGTGCGAGAGAACAGGCCGCTCGGGGTCGCTGTCATCGAACCACCCGAGGTAGTTGCTCCGTACGAAGCGCGCATAGAGGTCATTGGCCTCCTTGAACTGGTAGGAGAGGATTTCTCGGACACTGGTATCGCTCGACTCCGAAAGCTCGATATCCCACTGCACCAGTTTGCGATAAATATCGGTCCACTCGGCAAAACTCTTCGCATCGGAGAGCGCCACGGAGATTTTCCCAAAGTCGGAACGGTAGTCTGCCGTGCTCTTCTCCGAGACGAGCTGCTGCTGGTGAACGTTCTTCTTTATCGAGAGCAGCACCTGGTTCGGATTGACCGGTTTTATCAGGTAGTCGGCAATTTTCGAGCCCACGGCACGGTCCATGATGTTCTCCTCCTCGGACTTGGTCACCATCACCACGGGCGTGGTCGGTGCATGGGCCTTGATTTGGGGCAGGGTCTCGAGCCCCGTCATCCCGGGCATCATTTCGTCCAGGATTATCAGGTCAAAGGGTTTCTGCTGCACCAGGTCAACGGCATCATAACCGTTGTTGCAGGTCTCTACCTCGTACCCTTTGTTCTGCAGAAAGAGGATGTGGGGCTTGAGCAGTTCGATTTCGTCATCGACCCAGAGTATGCGTACGTTCATAAGGAGTGTAATCGTTAGGTTAGTTTTGTCGCCCGCAAGAGGATTTCCGCACCGTCGCCACACACCCCCCTCCTGCGAAGTATAAATATACTAAATAACGACGAAAACCGTAGCTTTTATTGTCTGTTCACGGGATTTCTCCCACCCACACCCCTAAAAAACGGCGGCTCCTCCAAGAATGGAGGAGCCGCCGCACAACACTTCAACAGGAACAAGCCTATCGCCCGCTCTGAGCCAGAGCCTGCTCGATGTCCGCAATAATATCGTCCGCATCCTCAATCCCCACCGAGAACCGTATCAGGTCGGGAGCCACACCAGCAGCAATCAGCTGTTCATCGGTCAGCTGCCGATGCGTATGACTGGCCGGATGGAGCACCGAAGTACGGGCATCGGCCACGTGCGTCACAATGGCGCATAGCTTCAGGCTGTCCATAAAGTGAATCGACTCTTCGCGACCACCCTTCAACCCGAAAGTAATCACCCCGCACGTCCCGTTCGGCATATATTTCTGCGCCAATGCATGGTATTTGTTACCCTCCAGCCCGGGGTAGTTCACCCAGGCCACCTTATCGGTCCGCGAGGCGAGGTATTCGGCCACCCGCTGCGCATTGGCACAGTGACGAGCCACCCGCAGGTGCAGCGTCTCCAGACCGATGTTCAGCAAAAAGGCGTTCTGCGGTGACTGAATCGACCCCAGGTCACGCATCAACTGGGCCGTGGCTTTCGTGATATAGGCACCTTTCCCGAAAGCCTTGGTGTAGGTCAGCCCGTGATAGGACTCGTCGGGTGCGGTCAGGCCCGGGAACTTGTCGGCATGCGCCTCCCAGTCAAAATTCCCGCTGTCCACAATCGCCCCCCCGACAGCCGTTGCATGGCCGTCCATGTATTTGGTGGTCGAGTGAATCACAATGTCAGCGCCCCACTCGAACGGACGGCAGTTAATCGGCGTCGGGAAGGTGTTGTCCACAATCAACGGCACCCCGTGAGCATGGGCAATCTGCGCAAATTTTTCGATGTCCAGTACGTTCAGCCCCGGGTTGGAAATGGTCTCGGCAAAAAGCGCCTTGGTATTGGGGCGGAAGGCACGGGCAATCTCTTCTGCCGGAGCATCCCCGTCCACAAAGGTCACCTCGATGCCCATTTTCTTCATGGTCACGGCAAAGAGGTTGAAGGTTCCCCCGTAGATGGCCGACGCACTCACAAAGTGGTCACCCGCCGAACAGATGTTAAAGATGGAGTAGAACGAAGCCGCCTGCCCCGACGAGGTAAGCATGGCCGCTACCCCACCCTCCAGCGCCGCAATCTTCGACGCTACGGCATCGTTGGTCGGATTCTGCAAACGGGTGTAAAAATAGCCCGAATCCTCCAGGTCGAACAGCCGCGCCATCTGCTCGCTGGTTTCGTATTTGAAGGTCGTACTCTGATAGATGGGCAACACCCTCGGCTCGCCCTTCTTGGGCTGCCAGCCGCCCTGCACACACAACGTCTCCCGCTTGAATTTCTTGTCCATAATAGTTTTGTACTTGGTATCTCCCCTCGGAGGGTACTGTTCTCTTTGTGAACAAAGAGAACCAGAAAAACTTTAGAGCGCATCCCTGTGGGATGCTACTTTCCGTGCCGCCTCACTGTTGGGGCGCGACGGAGCGGGCGGCATCATATTACTTTACCTTTTGCCGCCCACTCGGCGCACCCCAAACAACAGGTAGTAACAGAACGTAATGTCCCCCGGCAGCTCTGGAAAGTTTCTTTGGTTCTTTCTTTTCAAAGAAAGAACAGTCCCAGACGAGCCGAGACACTAAACACACTACTGTTCGGCCTTGATTTCGATAAGCACGTCGTCTTTGCCGACGGTCTGGCCGGGGACAACCGTCACCTTGGTCACCGTTCCTTTCATGTGGGTCGAGATGGCGTTCTGCATTTTCATCGCCTCCAGTACCAGCAACGCCTCCCCATTCCCAACGGTTTGGCCCTCCGACACGAAAACATCCAATATCTTGCCCGGCATCGGAGCCTTGATGACCTCTTTTTTCGAGAGACCGGCTTTGGCCGCCAGCATCCGTTTACGCGTCAGCGAGAAGGGCGTTTCGACCGAAAAATTGTAGCTCACCCCGTTCAGCGTTATGCTGTACGTATTGGCACTCTGCTGCGTAACCTCGTACGGATAGCGCATCCCGTTGCACGAAAGGACATTCACTCCGTCGGCTTCCTGAACCAGGTCGATACGAATCGGTTTCCGTTGGTAACGGTACTCGTAATTGTTCTTGACCGAAAACTCAAACTCGGCATTGGTATCCGTGTTGAGCGCGATAAGTTTTGTAGTATTGCTCGGTTTCTTAGGTGTCATGGTCAGAGTGGCTTAGGATTACAAGTTACGGATACGACGGTTAAGCACCCAGGGGTCGATGCCTGTTTCAGGACCCACATCGGGCACCGTTTCGTGCGTGTACTGGTAGAGGGCCAGCATGGCGGCCATCAACTCTTCGTCGGGTTCGCGATAGACGAGCGATTCGAGTTTGGTTTCGATAAACGAAGTGTCGAAATCACCGCTGCAGAACGACGCATTGTGCAACACCGCCTTGCAGAACGGAATGGTCGTTTTGACCCCTTTGATATGGAACCGTTCGAGGGCCGACAACGTCCGTTCGATAGCCTGATTACGGTCTTTGCCATGCACAATCAGCTTGGCAATCATCGAATCGAACCAGGGGGTAATCTCCGACCCCGGGACAATACCCGTGTCGATACGGATGTTGTCACCCTGCGGCAGACGCAACTGTTTGATGGTTCCCATCGACGGGGTGAAGTTGGCCTGCACGTCTTCCGCATTAATGCGGCATTCGATGGCCCAACCGTTCAGTTTCACATCGCTTTGCCGGATGGGGAGTTTCTCGCCCGAGGCAATACGCAGCTGCAACTCCACGAGGTCAAGACCCGTAATGGCTTCCGTAATCGGATGTTCCACCTGGATACGGGTATTCATCTCCATAAAGTAGAAGTTTTTGTTTTTGTCCAGCAAAAACTCTACCGTCCCCAGACTTTCATAGCCGGCTCCTTTGGCCAGTTTCACCGCCACGCGCGCCATTTTATTGCGCAGGGTGGCATCCAGTGCCGACGAAGGAGCCTCTTCGAGCAGTTTCTGGTGTTTACGCTGCACGGAGCATTCGCGTTCGCCCAGGTGAACCACATTGCCGTGTGCATCAGCCACCACCTGGAACTCGATATGTTTGGGGTTTTCGAGGTACTTTTCGATGAATACCGACGGGTCGCCAAAAGCGCTCTGCGCTTCGGACGATGCCGCATGGAACATCCGTTCCATTTCGCTCTGCTTGTGCACGATACGCATCCCGCGTCCGCCACCGCCCGAGGCTGCCTTGATAATCACCGGATACCCGATTTTCTTGGCAATCTTCACCCCCTCCTTCACATCCTTGACACTCCCCTCACTGCCCTGCAACATCGGTACTCCGTTTTTGGCGGCAATCTCCTTGGCGATAATCTTGTCCCCCATGTCCTTGATGAGTTTGGCGGGCGGACCCACAAACTTCACCCCGGCATCCGTACACTTCTGGGCAAAATCGGCATTCTCCGACAAATACCCGTAACCCGGGTGCATGGCCTGAATTTTATTGTCCACGGCCAGTTTTACCAGGTTGTCAATGTCCAGAAATTCAGGTGTCGTACCATCGGTTTCGGGAAAGTCCAACACGTGGTCCGCAAAATTCAGGTAGACCGCATTGGGCTCCTTAACGGTGCGAATGACATAGGTCTTTATCCCCATGCGTTTGGCAGTGCGGCAGATGCGGATGGCAATCTCACCGCGATTGGCTATCAGGAGCGACTTTATCATATCTTTCCTTTTAGGTGTTCTTTGTGGGAATGGTGGTATGTGACTGGAGGGTACTGTTCTCTTTGTGAACAAAGAGAACCAGAAAAACTTTAGAGCGCATCCCTGCGGGATGCTACCTTCCGTGCTGCCTCACTTGTTGGGGCGCGACGGAGCGGGCGGCATCATATTACTTTACCTTTTGCCGCCCACTCGGCGCACCCCAAACAACGGGTAAAGACTGAACATAGTCCGCCGGCAGCCTCTGGAAAGTTTCTTTGGTTCTTTCTTTTCAAAGAAAGAACGGTTCCGGCAAATCACACACAACTCTCACAAAGAACGGTTAAAAAACAAATATCGATTAAAGCGGTGTGTTACCGTGTTTGCGACGCGGCAGGCTCACCGATTTTTTCTCCAGCGTCTTGAGGGCGTTGATAATTTTTTCGCGGGTGAAACGAGGGTCGATAACCTCGTCGATAAACCCTTTTTCGTCCGCTACGTAGGGGTTGGCAATCTCCTCGCGGTATTTGGCCGAGAGTTCCTTTTTGAGAGCCGCCGGGTCTTCGGCTTCGGCCAGTTCCTTCCGGTAGAGGATAGCCGTGGCGCCGTCGGGTCCCATCACGGCGATTTCGGCCGTCGGCCATGCGTAGCAGAAGTCACCGCCGATACCCTTGCTGTTCATCACGATGTAGGCACCGCCATAGGCTTTACGCAGGATAACGGTAATCTTCGGAACCGTGGCACGCGTGTAGGAGTAGAGCAGTTTAGCCCCGTGGCGGATGATACCGGCGTGTTCCTGGTCGGTACCCGGCAGGAAGCCCGGCACATCTTCGAACGTAACAATCGGGATATTGAAACTGTCGCAGAAGTTGATAAACCGCGCCGCTTTCACCGAAGCATCAATGTCGAGCGTCCCGGCCATCACCTTGGGTTGGTTGGCGATAACCCCGACCACATAGCCGCCGATACGGGTCAGCCCCGTCACGATATTGCGGGCATGCCCGGCCCCCACTTCGAGGAAACGGCCGTGGTCCGTAATCAGACGAATCACCTCCAGCACATCGTAGGGTTTGTCGGGGTCATCGGGCACAATATCGAGCAGCGCCTCTTCGGCACGGTCAGCCGGGTCGTCGGTACCCACGAAAGGCGGGTTTTCGATGTTGTTGGCCGGCAGGAACGACAGCAGCATTTTAATCCCCTTGATGGTATTTTCATCGTCGCTGAAGACGAAGTCGGCCACCCCGGTGCGGGTCGAGTGTACCGAAGCACCGCCGAGTTCTTCGGCCGTCACCTCTTCGTTCAACACCTGCCGCACGACATCCGGCCCCGTAACGAACATGTAGCTGGTCGATTCGGTCATGAAGATAAAGTCCGTGAGGGCGGGCGAGTAGACAGCCCCCCCGGCAGCCGGACCCATGATGGCCGAGATTTGGGGAATCACGCCCGAGGAGAGGACATTCTGACGGAAGATGTTGGCATAGCCGTTCAGGCTGGTAATACCCTCCTGGATACGTGCACCGCCCGAGTCGATAAGGGCAATCAGGGGTGAGCCCGTTTTGAGGGCCATGCTTTGGATTTTGACAATCTTGGCCGCGTGGACCGAGCCGAGCGACCCCCCCAGCACGTTAAAGTCCTGCGAGAAGGCGTAGACCTGTTTGCCTCCCACCGTGCCGTAACCGGTAATGACCCCGTCGCCCAGTGCGTTGGTGGACTTGCCGAATCCGCCGGCAGCAGCCGGTGTCGCATAGGCATCGACCTCTTCGAACTCACCGTTGTCGAAGAGCAGCTCCATGCGTTCACGGGCAGTCAGTTTCCCGCGGTTGTGCTGTTTTTCGTAATATTTCGCATCGTACTGTTTCTCCAGCGCGGCCTGGCGCGCCAGGAATTTTTCGTATGCTTTTCCCATTGTGTTTTCCGGTTTACGTTTCTCAAGGATTTATTGCAGGGCCCGCGTTTTTCGACGTGCTTTGGGTCGGAACAGACGGGTCATCATATAGGACTGTTTGTGGAAGAGGAACATCGGCAGCGCCACCCCCAACACCAGCGCGAAGAGCACGAACAGGGTGGTCAGGCCGTTGCGCATAATATCGGCAATGATTTCGGCGTTTTGTGTTTCGGCAGCCGGTGTGGTGAGGAATTTCATCAGGCCGAGGATGGTTTTGTAGGCGAACATCCCGGGAATCATCGGCAGCAGCGACGGGAAGGCGAAGACTTCGGCCGGGCAGTGGATGCGGTCGGCAAACCAGAGGCTCAGCAGGCCGATGCTGAAGGCTGCAAAAAGGGAGGCGGTAGTGATGTCGAGTCCGAGCTGGTTAATAAGGAAGTATCTCAGCCCATGTCCGACAGCCGCGAGGATGGCACATCCCAGGAGGGCTTTTCGGGGCGGGTTCGAGATAACGGCAAAGCCAATGGCAGCCACGGCGGCAAAGATACCGTCCAAAATCACTGCTATGATAATATCAAGGGTCATGCGGTTTCGTAGGGGTTACAGTTTTTCGATGCCCAGGATGAGCAGCGTAATGGACAAGCCCATGGCGATGGCGACAATCAGCATGCAGGCATTGATGAGTCGCGACGTTCCGGCCAGCACATAGCCTTCGAGCAGGTCGATAAACGAGTTGATAAGGGGCACGCCGGGGATAAGGAAGAGTACACTGGTCCCGAGCGCGATTTGAGGCGTTGCGGTATCCACGCCCCAAGTAAAGGCAGCGAGGCCCGCAATCATCGAAGCGATAAACGAGCAGACGACAAAGACAAAGAGGTGGTTGGCATGTCGGCTGGTCATCTCCTGTCGGACGTAGAAGGCGGCGAGGGTTGCCACAAAGACAATCGCCATGGCCACGGGGTCACCGCCGAAAAGGCGGCAGAAGGCCGCATTGGCGCAGGCCACCAGCCCCAGCACCGTCCACCGCGACATGCGGGGCGTGTTGATTATCCGGTTGTATTTTTCGCGGATTTGGTCGATGGTAAGGTGTCCGTCGTAGACCTCCCAGCTGAGGCTGCTCAGTTCGGAGATGGTACTGAAGTTCAGCGCCGTGGGTTTGATTTTCTTGACCGAGGTATGGCGGACGTTGTTGTCTTCGAGGTGCGTGATGGTCATCATCACGGTCTTCTGGAAGATAATGATGTCAATGCCGTAGCCGAATGACGAGGCGATACGGGAAACGTTGCGCGCCACGCGCGAGGTGTGTGTTCCGGCACCCATGAGGCTGACGGCAAAGTCAAGCAACAGGTCGGACACTTCGTGTATGTGCGGTTTTGTCGATGTCATGAATGACGGTTAAAGGTAATCACGCACCAGGTCTCCCTCGCGGAAGGTCTGGAATCGGATTGTCTGCGGGGCAAACAGTGCTGACAGCGCCTCGGACAGTTCCGCCGCATGGACTCCCGGGATGAGGGTCGTTCGCAGTTGGCGTTCCACTTCGGGGTGTTCGCGAAGCAGGGCGAGGGTCTGACGGACAGCCTCCACCTGTGCTTCTGTCACAGTCGGCGTCACACGGGCATAATCCTCCTGTGTAACGAAATGTTTGACATCCAGCGCGACAAAATTAACCAATTTTTTCCAAAACAGTTCAGTCAATACCTCCGGATGTGTTCCGTTGGTGTCCAACTTGACCGCTAAACCCAGTTGCTGCACCCGTTCCAGGAATTGCACCAGGTCGGGTTGGAGGGTCGGTTCACCGCCACTGACCACCACTCCGTCGAGCCAGTGGCGACGGGCCTTCAGGTAGGTCAGCACCGCTTCGGACGGAATGTCGGGCGTACACTCCACAAGACGGGGAATGACCAACGAAGGGTTGTGGCAGTAGCCACAACGGAAATTGCATCCCTTTGTAAAGACTACTGCCACCAGACGCCCCTCCCAGTCGATAAGGCTCTGTTTGAGAAATCCGCCTATTCGCATGATGCACAACAACAGGTGGCGGAATCCAACACGCTACGGTCGAAAAGTTTTCGGTCACCGAATTCGGCCCGTTTCCCTTCGTTCCACTGGCTCACCGGACGCATATATCCGACAATGCGGCTGAAGACCTCCGAGGGCGCCCCGCACTGCGGACAGGTGAAGTGTTCGCCTGCCACGTAGCCGTGCGACGGACAGATGCTGAACGACGGCGACAAGGTAATATAAGGCAGCCGGAAATTATCCGTCACGCGGCGCACCATCTGCTTGGCGGCTTCGGCCGTCATGGCGCTCTCGCCCGTAAAGACGTGGAACACCGTCCCGCCCGTGTAGAGGGTCTGCAACTCATCCTGCATCTCCAGCGCCTGGTAGAGGTCATCGGTCAGCCCCACGGGCAGGTGGGTCGAGTTGGTGTAGTAAGGTTTGGCACCCGCCTTGAACTGCTCCTGATTGGCCACAAGGATATCGGCATACTGTGCCGTATCGAGTTTCGCAAAGCGGTAGGCGGTACTCTCGGCCGGCGTTGCTTCGAGGTTGTAGATGTTGCCGGTCTCCTCCTGGAATTCGGTCAGCACCTCCCGCATATAGTGCATCACGCGCTGTGCAAAGGCGCGCCCCTCGTCCGAGGCCAGCGGAACCCCAAGGAAGTTCAGACAGCACTCGTTCATCCCGTTGATGCCGATGGTCGAGAAGTGGTTTTTCCAGAAACACCCGAAACGGTCGTGGATATGACGCAGGTAGAATTTCGAATAGGGATACAACCCCCGTTCGGTGTACTGTTCAATCACTTTGCGTTTGATTTCGAGGCTCTGTTTGGCGAGCTCCATCAGGTGACGCAGGCGCTGGAAGAGCTGCTCCTCGGACGAGGATTCGTACCCCAGCCGCGGCAGGTTGATGGTCACCACGCCGACCGACCCCGTGAGCGGGTTGGCCGCAAAGAGTCCGCCGCCGCGCTTCATGAGTTCACGTTTGTCGAGCCGCAGACGGCAGCACATGCTCCGCACGTCGTCGGGCTTCATGTCCGAATTGACGAAATTCGAAAAATAGGGAATGCCGTATTTGGCGGTCATCTCCCAAATACCCTCGTAGTCAGGATTCTGCCAGTCGAAGTCGGGCGTGATATTATAGGTAGGTATCGGAAACGAGAAGAGGCTTCCCGAAGCATCCCCCTGACACATCACCTCGGCAAAGGCACGATTCAACAGGGTCACCTCGGCCTGAAACTCACCGTAGGTCTCGTTCTGCACCTGCCCGCCCCACACGATGGGTTCGTTGCGCAGGAAATCGGGCACCACCAGGTCCATCGTAATGTTGGTGAAGGGGGTCTGAAATCCCACCCGCGTCGGCACGTTCAGGTTGAACAGAAACTCCTGCAGGCACTGTTTCACCTGTTCATAGTCGAGGTTGTCGTAACGGATATAGGGAGCCAAAAAGGTGTCGAAATTGGCAAAGGCCTGCGCACCAGCCGCTTCGCCCTGCATGGTGTAGAAGAAATTGACCACCTGTCCGAGCGCCGTGCGGAAATGGCGCGCCGGGGCACTCTGCGCCTTGCCCTCCACCCCGCGGAAACCGGTCAGCAGCAGGTCCTTGAGGTCCCAACCCACGCAATAGACACTCAAAAAACCGAGGTCATGGATGTGCATCGCGCCGCTACGGTGAGCCTCGGCGATGCTGTCCGGGTAGAGGCGGTTCAACCAGTACTGTGCCGTTATCATCGTCGAGATGTGCTGGTTCAGCCCCTGCAGCGAGTAACCCGAATTGGCGCTCTCCTTAATGCGCCAGTCGTTCAACGAGAGATAGTCGTCTATCACATCGAGGTTCGAGAAGAGCTCTTTCGAGGTGCGCAGCTGCTCGTGCTGTTTGCGGTAAAGCAGGTAGGCCTTGACCAGCGCAAAGTAGCCGTGATTAAAAAGGGTCTGTTCGACGGTGTCCTGCACCTGTTCGACGGTCGGCGTACCCAACCGTTTCTCTTCGGAGAGTTTGCGCACTACTTCGTCCGCAAGAGCATGAGCCGCCTTGCGGTCGGGGGCCTCGACGGCCCGCATGGCTTTGAAAATGGCCTGTTCGATTTTTTCGGCCTGAAAAGGCACAAGGGTTCCGTCACGTTTGACGATTTGCTGAGGTGTGTTGCTGCCGTTCATCTGTGTCAGATGTTTTAAGGAATGAAACAAAGGCAGCTTGCGGGGATAATGGGATGGCATCCACCAGACCTCGACGAGGGTGCACCAACTCGATTCAGGAGTGCAGAAGGATGCGTGTCACCGGCTTTTCGCCCGAAAGCTACGGTTTACGGGGGTCGGCAAACGGCAGGTCTTCTGACTTGCTCCGGGGTCGTGCGGCCTTCCCATGCGTAAGATTTGGAAGCACAGTGGCCGATTCGGGTGAGATTGCACGCCCTGTCGTGGAACTTACAGCTACGGGGATAGTCCCTGAATTGCACAGGGTTCCCTTTTAATCCGCGGCCGCCGCACGTTGTAAACAACGTGAACGGCTGCCGCAGAACCGTTTGTCGATACAAAGGTGTGATTTTTCTTTGAGCTGTTTTCTTGCCCTGCCCGAAAATTTATTAACATTCTATCATCATTGCCTGCCGACATCCTGTTAGTGCGAGCCGCACGATTGCTGTGGCCGGGACCCGCGGTGGGGTAGAGGATTGTCCGCGCCGCAGCGGTTTTGTAAAAACCGCCGACCTATGCGCCCAGCGGCTCTGCCGCTTCGGGGGTGAGCGCAAGGTCGCAAGTATCTGTAGAAAGCATTACAAGAGGCCGAAGCCAGAGGGGGAATGAAAATAGCAGGGCTGTTTTCGGTCCTCCGCTCGGGGTGGCTTCGGACCGACGGGTTGCCATGGCAACCCGATATATCTCGAACACGCCAAACAGGAGTACCCGGCTGCACCGGCCCTCCTCAACTAACAAAAATTATAAATATCTTTGTCCCCATAGCCACCCGGTATGCTTTCGTTTTTCATTGCACGCAGGCATCTTTTCAGTCGGAAGGCTCACTCGGTCATCAATCTGATAGCCGTGGTGAGCGTGGTAGCTATTGCCGTGCCCGTCATGGCACTGGTTGTGATACTGTCGTTTCACAACGGATTGAGCGAGTTTATCGGACAGATGTACAGCGAATTCGACGCCGAAGTACGGGTCACTCCGCGCGAAGGGCTGTTTTTCGAGGGCGACACCCTGCGACGACAACTGGAAGCGCTGCCCGAAGTGGCGGCCGTCAGCGCCACCGTGGAACAGAACGTCCTGCTCACCTACTCCGACCGACAGTGGATAGCCACCCTGCGCGGCGTCGATGCCAACTACGATTTTGTCGTCCCCATCGAGCAACGGGTGATACAGGGTCGCTACCGGCTGCAAAACGGCGACCTCAACGAAGCGGTGATAGGCAAAGGGATTGCCTATGCCCTGGGGGTGCAGACGGCACTGCTCGAACCGCTGCGCATCTACGCCATCCGTCCCGGCGGAGGATACACCTCGTTTTTACCCCGCTCGCTATACAACACGGCCAGCGTTCGTCCCTCGGGCATCTATGCGCTGGACGAACAGACCGATGCCCGATATCTCTTTGTCCCGATAGCACTGGCCCAAGAGTTGATTGGGACGGGACGCCGCATCTCATCGCTGGAGATTCGAATGATGGCAGGCATCTCGCCCGAAAGAGGGAAAGCGTTGATTCAGCGTGTCGCGGGCGAAGGATTCGACGTGCAGAGCCGTTTCGAACAGAAAGAGACCATCTACCGCATGGTGACCCAGGAGAAGTGGATTATCTACCTCCTGATGATGTTCGTGGTAGTGATAGCGGCCCTGAGTCTGGTGGGGTCACTGGTGATGCTGGCTGCCGACAAGGAGCAGGACCGCGAAATGCTGCTCGCCATGGGCGGTACACTGCGGCTGCTGCGAGGGGTTTTCACCTGGGAAGGCGTCCTGATTACCGCAACAGGGGTGATTATCGGCATCGGATTGGGCTTGGGCTTTGCCCTGTTCCAGCAACAGTTCGGTATCATAAAAATGGCCGGCGAAGCGTTTTTAATGGATGCCTACCCAGTACGCCTGGAGGCGGGTGATGTGGTTGCCATTGCCGCTGGGGTAGGCATGTTGGGCACAGCGGTCAGCGCCCTGACGGCAGCGGGGCTGGTCGGCCGCAACAGGCAACGGAATTAACAGAAGACCATCATGAAGAGAAACCACCCATACCATACGGCACGAAACAACACTCCCCGACGCAAGGTGCATTGGCGGAGGGTAGCCGTTTTCTGTCTGCTGACCATTGCTGCCGTGCTGGCCGCCTGCAGCGAAAAGCCCAAAGCCATTCCCGACCACACCATGCGCTCCATTATGCGGGAGATGCTGATTAGTCAGGCCGTGCTGCGGGTGGACAAATCGCTGACGGCCGACAAACCGCTCGACTCGCTCGACGTGCATACCGCCGTGCTCCAAAAATACGGTTACACGCTGGAGGATTTTCGATATACGATACGCGAGATGTCGATGCGCAAGAGCAACCCGCTGGCCAACATTCTGGAGGGTGTAGCGGCCGACATCAAGCGTTCGAGTGAAGTGGCCGAGGGTCGCTACCGCCAGATGCTGCGCATCGATTCGATGGCTCAGGCGCGCACCTGCGACACGGTTTTCCGCAGCGACACGACCCTGGTGGGTTCTCTGCACAATTACAAAATTGTTTACACGGGGGTTAATTCCTCGGATTCGCTGGTACCGGTAGGAACCTACAAGATTATGTTCGACTATTCGACAGGGAGTCATGCGCGTTCCTACACCAAGTCGTTGCGTTCAAAAAAGACCCCTCGGGAAGGGAAAGCCATTGAAAACACCATCTGGTTGCAGACGGCGCGTGACACGACCCATTACGAGAGCGAGATTGACATCACCACCGATACCAAGCAGCTGGACATCTGGCTGCAGGAGATACAGCGGCGCGACATCCCGAAGGACACCTGTTACCTGACAGGCGTACGGTTGATATATTATCGTCCGGCGCAGCAGGCGCGGGCCATTTTGCTGCGCCACTTCACCGGGTTCCCCGACCAACTCGAAGCATATTATGAACAACGCTACACCGACACCACCTCGCTCCCTCGCGGCACCATACCTTTTGCTCCCCAACGGTAAGTTGCTGCGCAACGGCGTCCTGCACTTCGCCTCCGACGGCACCCTCCTGCGCGTCGAACAGAGCAACCGCCTCGACAGCCTCCCCCACACCGAATACCACAACGGCATCCTCATACCCGGCATGACCAATGCCCACTGCCATCTGGAGTTGTCCTTTTTCCGCGGGGCCATTCCGCAACATGTGGGGATGGTAAAGTTTATCGAGCACGTGGTCTCCAAACGCAACGACTACTCGCGCGAGGAGCAGATTGCCTGCGCCATCGACCAGGACCGTCGGATGTGGCAGTCGGGCGTGCAGGCCGTGGGGGACATCAGCAACGACACCACCTCGTTTCCCGCCAAGGTTCAGGCACAGAACGAGGGGCGGACACGCTACCACACCTTTGCCGAATATTTCGGGATGCCGACCGACGATGAGACTGAGGCCTTCTACCATCGGTCGGTGGACGGGCTGCTGGAGGCCGCCGAACGGGACCGCCTGACCATCACCCCCACGCAACATTCGACCTACTTTGTATCGGACAAACTCTTCAAGCTGGGGGCCTTTTCGCCCCTGATGTCGATACACTTTATGGAAACCCCTGCCGAGGTCGATTTCTTCGAGCGGCGGGGCGGAATCTACGACCTGGTGACCGCCTCGGCCGGTCGGGAACCCGATTTCCTCGGCTACGGCGGCCACGCCGAACGGCTCGTGGGGTCGCTGCCCCGAACGGCACGCCTGCTCCTTATCCACAACGTCCAGATGCAGCCCAAAGACCTGAAGCTGATTCTCGACTATTTTGAGGATGTCACCTTTGTGCTCTGCCCGCGGTCGAACTACTACATCGATGCCGACTTCCCGCCGGCCGAGATGCTCTACAAGGCGGGAGCACGGGTCGCCATCGGGACCGACAGTCTCTCCTCGAACACCTCGCTCGAGATGGTCGAGGAGCTCAAGTGGCTCGCCCGACACAACCCATCGATACCGCTGGAGGCCCTGTTGCAGTGGGCGACACTGGGAGGAGCCCACGGCCTGCGCATGGAGCGTGAAATCGGAAGTTTCGAACCCGGGAAACGCCCCGGAGCCGTACTGCTTACGGGAGTGGATTTTGCGAGCCTCACCCTCACCGACGCAGCACAGACCACACGGCTGCTGTAACGCTTTCCAAATCGGATGCTCCCCCCTGCATCCGAAAAGAGACAAACCAGAAAAAATGACCATAGAACAGTTGGAGCAGCACATCGGGCAGTGTGACTCGACCCGTGCGCTCGAACAACACCTCGCGACCGACCGCACCATTCGCCTGAAGGGGATGGCGGGGTCGCTGCTGGCTCTGGTGGCGGGCAGTGTGGCCCGCCGCACGGGCGGCGTCCACCTGCTGGTGGCCGGCGACCGCGACGAAGCCTCCTACCTCTGCAACGACCTGACCAACCTCGCTCCGGCGAAAGATACGGCCACCATTCTCTTCTACCCGACGGCCTACAAACGGTCGGTGCAGACCCTGCGCGAAGACCCTGCGGGTATCGTGCAGCGCACGGCCGTGCTGACCGCCCTCGGAAACCACAGCGACCCCAAACGGCCGCTGCTTATCTGTACCTATCCCGACGCCCTGGCCGAAAAGGTGGCCGACCGCAGCCGACTGACTGAAAACATCCTGCGCCTGCGCAAGGGACAGCATATCGGGATGGATGACCTCGAAAACCGCCTGACAGAGTACCGTTTCGAGCGGGTCGATTTCGTGGGCGAACCGGGACAATATTCGCGCCGCGGGGGGATTATCGACATCTTCTCGTTCGGCAACAGCAAACCCTACCGCATCGACTTTTTCGGGGATGACATCGAGTCCATCCGTCTGTTCAACGTGGGGACACAGCTCTCGACCGAGAGCTGCGATGCGGTGGAGGTGGTGCCGAACCTCAAAAATCCCGAGCTGGCCGAGCAGCGGGTGTCGCTGGCCGAATACATCGGCAGCGACCCCACTACGCTCTGGATGACAAACGCCGTGCAGTGCCTGAGCCGCCTGGACCAGATTCGCACCAAACTGCTGGGCGAGTTGCCCGACCCCGCCGAAATCGATACGCTGGTGACCAGCCGCAAGCGTTTTCTGGCCGAGACGCGTTCATGGCAGTGGGTGACGCTCAACAGCAGTGCCCCGGAACGCACGGCAGACGGCGCCGACATCGACTTCGGCGCCGCCCCGCAGCCCCAGTTCAACAAAAACTTCGAGTTGTTGGCCAACGACATCCGTCAGGGCAACGACCACGGACGAACGACCTACATTCTGACCGAGAACCGCGCCCAGATGGAGCGGCTGGAGAATGTCTTCGAGTCGGTGGGGTTGGCACACGTAGGTTACGGCCACATCCCGCTGACCCTGCACGGCGGTTTTATCCTCCCATCGCTGCAAATCGCCCTCTACACCGACCACCAAATTTTCGACCGCTACCACCGCTACACCGTCCCGAACGAAATCGACCGCCGCGAGAGCATGACCATTGCCGAGCTCAACGCCCTCCAAATCGGCGACTACGTGGTGCACATCGACCACGGGGTGGGACGTTTCGGGGGGTTGGTGCGGAGCACCACAAACGGCGTGACACAGGAGTTTATCAAACTGATATACAAGGACAACGACATCCTGTTTGTGAACGTCCACTCGCTGCACCGCATCAGCAAGTACAAAGACAAGGATGCCCCGGAGCCCAAGGTGCACAAACTGGGGTCGGGTGCCTGGCAGAAACTCAAACAGACCACCAAAAACAAGGTCAAGGACATTGCCCGCGAACTCATCGCGCTCTATGCCAAACGCAAGGCCAGCACCGGTTTTGCCTTTTCGCCCGACGGTTTCCTGCAGCAGGAGCTCGAAGCGTCGTTCCTCTACGAAGATACGCCCGACCAGCAGAGCGCTACGCAGGCTGTCAAGGAAGATATGGAACAGGCCGTGCCGATGGACCGTCTCGTTTGCGGTGACGTGGGGTTCGGCAAGACCGAAATCGCCATCCGCGCCGCCTTCAAAGCGGCTACCGACGGCAAACAGGTGGCCGTGCTGGTGCCGACCACCGTCCTCTCACTGCAACACTACCGCACCTTCTCTCGCCGCCTGAAGGAGTTTCCCGTGCGGGTCGAAAACTTCTCGCGCGTCAAGTCGGCCAAGCAGACCCGCGAGATTCTCGACGACCTGGCCAACGGCAAAATCGACATCATCATCGGCACCCACCGACTGCTCGGCAAAAACGTGCGGTTCAAGGACCTCGGACTGCTCATCATCGACGAGGAGCAAAAGTTCGGCGTGGCCAACAAGGAGAAACTCCGCCACATGAAGGCCAATGTCGATACGCTGACCCTGACGGCCACCCCCATTCCCCGCACCCTGCAGTTTTCGCTGATGGGAGCCCGCGACATGTCGATTATCAACACCCCGCCGCCCAACCGCCAACCGGTGGCCACCGAGGTAGACGTTTTCGACGAGGAACTTATCCGCGAAGCCGTCGAGGCCGAGTTGCAGCGGGGCGGACAGGTCTTTTTCCTGCACAACCGCGTGCAGACGCTCGGCCGCATGAAAGAGATGCTCGAACGATTGTGTCCTGCGGTGCGGGTCGCCGTCGGCCACGGGCAGATGCCCGCCGGCGAACTCGAAAAGGTGATGATGGACTTTATCTACGGCGAATACGACGTGCTGCTGGCCACCACCATCATCGAGTCGGGCATCGACATTCCGAATGCCAACACGATAATCATCAACAACGCCCACATGTTCGGCCTCTCGGACCTGCACCAGTTGCGCGGCCGCGTGGGGCGCACCAACCGCAAGGCCTACTGCTACCTGCTTATCCCGTCGGAAGAGGCCGTCACCTCGGATGCCTATCGACGGTTGCGGGCGCTGGAAGAGTTCTCAGACCTCGGGTCGGGCTTCAACATCGCCATGCAGGACCTCGACATTCGGGGTGCCGGCAACATCCTGGGAGCCGAACAGAGCGGCTTTATCTCCGACATCGGCTTTGAGACCTACCAGAAGATTATGGCCGAAGCCGTGGCCGAGCTGCGCGAAGAGCAGGGCCTCGAACCCGACACCTCGGCCATCGACTGCGTTATCGAGAGCGACTCGTCGGCCCACCTGCCCGACAGCTACATCGGCAACACGGCCGAAAAAATACGCCTCTACCGCGAGCTCGACGGCATCCGCTCGGAAGAGGCCCTGCAACAGTTCATCGCCCGCCTCGAAGACCGTTTCGGGACCCCTCCCGCACCCGTCGAAGAGCTCTTCGACGTGGTGCGGCTGCGCTGGACCGCCGAAGCCGACGGCATCGAACGCATCGTCCTCAAGGGCGGTGCCGCAACGCTCTACTTCGTGGCCAACGAACACTCGGCCTTCTACCGCAGCGACCGCTTCATGACCATCCTGAAGGCCGTAACCGTCGCCCCGCAGAAGTTCAAACTCAACCAATCCAATAATAAACTATCTTTGTCGGTGCGCAACGTTGCCAACCTCACGGCGCTGCGCCACACGCTGGAGGGGCTTACCGCCTCCGCGCCCGAGGCATGAATCTGATAATCGACATAGGGAACACGTTTGCCAAGACGGCTGTCATGGAGAGGTCGGAGATACTCCACAAGACGGTGGCCCGGGAGTTGAGTTGCACGGCTTTGGAGGAGGTGCTGCACACCCATCCCGCCATCGACCGCGCCATCCTCTCGACCACCCGCAACCCCGACCCGGCGATAGAGGCCTATCTGCAAGAGCACGTCCCCTGCTTTGTGCGTTTCACGCCGGCCACACCGGTTCCGCTGGTGAACCGCTACGCCACGCCCGAGACCCTGGGCGCCGACCGGCTGGCGGCAGCCGTCGGCGCCTGGGACATCGCCCCCGAACGCGAACTCCTTATCGTCGACCTGGGGTCGGCCATCACCCTGGACCGCGTGAGCGCCGCCGGCGAATACCTCGGCGGCAACATCTCACCCGGCATGGCCATGCGTTTCGAAGCCCTCCACCGCCTCACCGACCGCCTGCCGCTCTGCACCACACCACAACACGTGGACCTCACCGGCACCTCCACCCGCAACGCCATCGAAAGCGGCGTGGTGCTCGGAATCCTGCACGAAATCGAAGGATACATCGACCGACTCGGCGAAAAAAATGAGACCCTGACGGTCTTTTTTGCCGGTCGCGACGCGAATTTCTTTGCCGAAAAAGTAAAAAAACCGATATTTGTAGCTTACGACCTGGTTATTAAAGGTCTGAACCGAATACTTGAGTATAATGCCCAACCCTAAATCGCGGACATTGATTCATTATCGTCATACCCGCAGCGTTGTACGGACCGTTATCGGTCTGTGGAGTGTCGTATGTCTGTTGTGTGTGGTCCCTGCGCGTGCACAAATCAGCGACCTGAATATCTTTTCGCCCTACACCATGTACGGCATCGGCGACCTGGCCGTCGGCGGTAACGCCTTCAACCGACCTATGGGTGGCGTGGGGATTGCCATACGGGACCCCTACACCTTCAACTACCGAAACCCCGCCTCGATGAGTGTCATTCCCCGACAATCCGCCATCTTCAACTTCTCGGGCGAAGGCAAAAACATCTACGCTAAAAACGACTACACCTCCACCACATACAACACCTTCAACATCCACGACCTGGGGCTCGCCGTACCCCTGGGACGAGGAATAGGTCTGGGATTCTCGCTGACCCCCGTCAGCTCCGTGGGATACACCAGCCGACTGGTCTACAACAACCCCAGCATCGACGAGAACATCGGCAGCACCATCTACAACTATGCCGGCGACGGCGGTATCTCGCAGGTGGCCATGCACTTCGGCATTAACGTCACCCCTCAGTTGTCGCTGGGTGCCAGCATGAACTACTGGTTCGGAAACATCGAACGACAATACAACTCGATGGTCACCTCCTACCTCGACGCGACCGTCTATCGCAGCGTCGTCTCCTCCGAAAATCAAAATCTCAGCAAGATTTTGTTTACCTTTGGAGCACAGTACGCCTTCAAAGTAGGCCAAGGCAACGCCCTCATCCTGGGGGTAACCTACCAACCCAAAACGACCGCCTCCATTAAACAGACCCGCCTGACCCTCTCGTACAACACCACGGTCTCGGATACGGTCTACTCGGGCAGCAGCCGCTGGGACATGGACATCCCCGCCAAACTGGCCGCCGGAGTCAGTTTCCAGACCAATAAACTGACGGTGGCTTTCGACTACAGCCGCCAGAACTGGAAAGGAGCATTCGAAATCCCCAAAGACCAGGACATTACCCTCGGTCTGCAACAGGATTTCCGCCTGGGTGCCAGCTACACCCCGAACCGATACGACATCCGCAATGCCCTGAACCGCTGGACCTACAAGGCCGGGGTGCGTTACAGCACCAGCTACCTCTCCAAAGCCGGACACCAACTGAGTGATGCCGCCGTGTCGATAGGGGTGGACTTCGGCCTCAAAAAAGGAACCTTCTCCAAAGTGGGTATCGGTGTCGAATACGGCGAACGAGGCTCGCGCGCCGCAGGACAGGTGCGCGAACGATACTTCAACATCGTAGCGGCCCTGAGCCTCTTCGGCAAAGACTACTGGTTCGTCCGACCCAAATACAATTAAACCGACAACCGAAATCCAACGTCTAATATTTAGAATAACCGCATCATAAAACACTAACCACAACCCATGAAAAAACGCATTTGTTTATTGCTGGCCGCCCTGGCACTGACCGGCAGTGCTCTGGCACAAGACTACAAAGACGACCCCAAATACGGAGCCGACCCCGCTTCGCGTGAAGAAAACGTGCGTATCCTCAACTTCTTCAGCGACGCCTACAAAGCCAAAGACTATGCCCTGGCAACGGTATATCTCCGCCAACTGATTGCCAACGCACCGCAGGCTTCGGAAAACATGTACATCCGTGGTATCGACATCTACAAAAACAAAGCCGTCGGTGCGCAAACCAAAGAGGAACGCCGCATGTATGTGGACAGTATCCTGTGGGTATTCGACAAGCGTATCGAAGCCTTCGGCGAACACCCCCAGCGCGGCGAAGCATACCTGCGTGGGGAAAAGGCCAAAATGTTCCTCACGATGATGCCGGCTGACCGCGAACGACTCTTCAAACTCTTCCGCGAAGCCCTCGACGAAAAACACCCCTTTGAACCGGCTCTGGCCGTGCTCTATTTCAACTCGGTGGTCGAAAGCTACAAACTCGACGATGTAACTCCGGAAGAGCTCATTGAAACTTACGAACAACTCAGCCAACGCGTCGAAAACAACACCAGCGACGAAGCCGCTGAAGCTGCAAAAGCACTCGACGACCTCTTTGCCACCAGTGGTGCCGCCAACTGCGAATCGGTCGAAAAAATCTACCGCCCCAAATACGAGGCCGACCCCGAAAACCAAAAGCTGATTGAAACCATCGTCACGCTCTTCTCGCGTGGACAATGCACCAACGATTTCTACGTGTCGGTACTCGAAAAATACTACCAAATCAACCCCAAAGCGGAAGTGGCCGTGATGCTGGCAACCGTATTCCAGGAAAAGAAAGACTTTACCAAAGCCCTCGAATACCTCCGCATCGGTATCAACAACGAAACCGACCAGGCCAAGAAAATCAACTTCCTGCTCCAGGCCTCTACCATGTCCAGCGCCTCGGGTTCCTATCGTGATGCGGCCTCGTTTGCACAACAGGTTATCTCGCTCGACCCGAACAACGGTGTAGCCTACCTGCTGCTGGGTTCGGCCTACGGTAGCGGTGCGGGCAGCGCCTGCAGCGCCTTCGACAGCCAAACCGCCATGTGGCTTGCCGTGGACAACCTGGCCAAAGCCCGCCAACTGCTTGCTGCCGACGACGCACAACAGGAACAAATCAGCCTGATGATTGCCAACTACAGCGCCAACTTCCCGAAAACCGAAGAGACCTTCATGCGCGGACTCAACCCCGGCGACCCCTATACGGTAAGCTGCGGCTGGATTAGCGGACGAACCACCGTTCGGGAACGATAACCATCGATTGTGACCGAGTGCTCCGGCCGTTTCGCACGATGCGAAACGGCCGGAGCACTCCCCCCCACTCAATACCAAGGGCGGCACGCACTGCGCAGCTGCCCTTTGCCTATGAAACAGAGACATATCTTTTCCTTTCCTGCGGTGCTTGCCGTCCTGCTGACGGCAAGCACGCTTTGTCTGTCGGCCTGCGGAGACAAAGAGCCCGAACCGACCGTCAAAGACCCCAACACCACCCCCACGCAAATCAGCTACAACCACCGCAGCATCAACTCCATAGACGGGAAACGACAGTACCGCATGGAGACCCCGCTGCTCGAACGCTACGAACTGGCCGAAGAGCCCTTCACCGAGTTTCGCAAAGGCATCAAAATCGAGACCTACGACACCTCGCTGCGCGTGCAGAGCGACCTTGTGGCCGATTACGCCCGCCTGAACGAAGTGACCGAGCTGTGGGAGGCTCGGGGAAATGTGGTGGCGCACAACTATACGGGCGAAAAGGGAGGACGTACCCTCTTTACGGAGCGGCTCTACTGGGACCAGAAAGCCAAGAAAATATACAGCGACACTACGGCCCGGGTCATCGACGGGGGCAGTGTGCACGTGGGACGTAATTTCGAAGCCGATGAAAACTTCGAGACCTGGACCTTCCACAACACCTCGGGCCGCATCGAGGTCGATGCTGCGACCCTGCGCGACAGTACGGCCAACGGACCGACGGCCACGGCAGATTCCCTCTCCGCAGACACCACCCGCAGAGCCAACCCCTAAGCCTTATACCCGACCCACACCATCCGCCACATGGAGACCCTGATTATCGTTATCGTTGTTTCGCTGCTGTTGTCTGCCTTCTTCTCGGGCATGGAGATTGCCTTTCTCTCATCCAACAAACTGAGGCTCGAAATCGAACGCAAGCAGAGCAAAACCTACGACCGCATCGCCGCACGCTTCCTAAACGACCCGGGACAGTACATCTCGACCATTCTGGTCGGAAACAACATTGCCCTGGTCATCTACTCCATCTTCATGAGCTCCCTCTACGTTGCGGTGACCGGGAGCTCGAACTACGCCCTGGAGACCCTGATTTCCACACTCATCATCATCTTCACGGCCGAATTTCTCCCCAAAGCGGTGGTCAAAGCCAATCCGAACTTCTACCTGCGCACCTTTGCCGTGCCGCTCTACGGATTTTATATTCTTTTCTATCCCATTGCCCGCTTCACGACCGGGCTTTCGACCCTTTTTCTGCGCATTCTGGGGCGACGCGTCGAAGCGACTCCCGCAGGCGGTAATTTCGACAAGGTGGACCTGGCCTCCCTGGTCGAAGAGGCTTCCGCTGACAACACCGACAAAGAGCAGCAGGAGGAGAACGAACAACGCATCCGACTCTTTCAAAATGCCCTGGACTTTTCGGAGCTGCGCGTGCGCGACTGCATGGTTCCCCGCACCGATGTGGAAGCCATCGAAGTGAACGAAAGCGTGGATGAATTGCGGCGCCTTTTTGTCAGCACGGGATACTCACGGCTGCCCGTCTACGAAGGGACCATCGACCACATCATCGGCTATGCCAACCTCAAAAGCCTTTTTCAACATCCGCAGAGCATCCGTTCGATTCTGCGTCAGGCGCTCTACGTCCCGGAAACCATGCCGCAGCAAAAACTGCTCGACGAGCTGACCCGCACCCACAAATCGCTGGCCATCGTCATTGACGAGTTCGGCGGAACGGCCGGCATGGTGACCCTCGAAGACCTGCTGGAGCAAATCTTCGGGGAAATCGAAGACGAACACGACGCCGACTATCTGGTCGAAAAACAGGTCGGAGAGCACGAGTACATATTGGCCGGGCGGCTCGAGATAGAACATCTGAACGAGGCCTACGACCTGCACCTTCCCGAATCGGAACGCTACGACACCCTGGCCGGCTACATCCTCGACCAGAGCGAAGAGATACCGAAACCGGGCGATTGCATCTATGCCAATGGATTGAAAATCAAAATTCTTCGCACCAGCCGCACCCGCATCGAGCTGGTGCAGGTCACAAAAGCACGCGCTGCGGGCAACGAGGCTTCATAATATCGAAAAAAAACAGTACATTTGCCCCCATTAGGCTCTCTGCATGAGGCCTTGAGCCTGCGCTCCCGTGCGCAAGCGGCAAAACACGGAAAATAAAAACGGACTCTATAAACACATGGTAACTCTCAACACCCTCAGAAACAAAGGCGGCGTACTGCTCGCCATTGTGATTGGCGTGGCGCTGCTCGCCTTCGTGCTCGGCGATATGCTCACCTCGGGCAGCACCCTGATGAACAGTGCTAAAATGAATGTCGGCACCATCGACGGCGAAAAGGTATCCACTCAGGAGTATGCCCAAGCCATCGACCAGCTGACCGAAGTACAGCAAATCACCACCGGCACCCAAGGCTCCAGCGAACAGCAGAATGAGATGATTCGCACCCAGGCCTGGGACCTGATGATTCGTCAAAAGGCCCTCAATCCGGCCCTCGAAGCCCTGGGGCTCACCGTATCGGAAGATGAACTGGTCAGCCTGCTGAGCGGGACAAACCCCTCTCCGATTATCGCCCAGATGTTTGCCAATCCGCAAACCGGTATGTTCGACCCGACCCTGTTGCGCCAGTTTGTGGCCAACGTAGACCAGGACCCCACCGGACGGATGCATACTTTCTGGAACTACCTCCAAACGGAAGTGGCCGACCAGAGCCTGATTTTCAAATTCAAAAACCTCATCGACAAGGGTTCTTACATTACGACCTTCGAAGCTGAGCAACTTGC
This sequence comes from Candidatus Rikenella faecigallinarum, assembly GCA_019113395.1. Lineage (GTDB taxonomy): Bacteria > Bacteroidota > Bacteroidia > Bacteroidales > Rikenellaceae > Rikenella > Rikenella faecigallinarum. The sequence continues at coordinate 93,693 of DXHL01000019.1, forward strand.
CGGCATCGAATCGAAGACCTACAGCGTGGAATACCTTGTCAGCCGCTACGAAAGCATTGCCGACAGTACCGTTACGGTGACCGATGCCGAACTGCGCAAATACTACGACCAGCACCGCGGGATGTTCAAACAGGAAAACCTGCGTGATATCAAATACGTCACCTTCGAAGCACTGCCCTCGACCGATGACTATGCTGCGGCGGAAAAAACCGTACGCGACCTGGCGGAAGGTCTGAAAACGGCAGCCAACGTACAACAGTACGTCTCGATGAACTCGCAATCGACCTTCGATACGCGTTACTACAAACCGGGTGAAATTGGCGGTGAACTGGGCACTTTTGCTTTCAGTGCAACCCCCGATATGGTCTATGGACCGGTGCTCAACGGCGACCAGTGGACCATGGCCCGCGTGGCCGACGTGGCCGTGATTCCGGACAGCATTCGCATCAGCAACATCGTACTGGCTGCTGCTCAACAGAGCGTGGCCGACAGCCTGACTCAGGCTCTGAAAAACGGCGGTGACTTTGCCGCTGCTGCTCAAGAGTTCTCGCTCGACACCCAAAGTGCCGCAGAAGGCGGTGACCTCGGGATGATGGACCCGCAGACCCTCGCTCCGCAATTTGCAGAAGCCCTGAAGGGGGTATCGGTGGGCAGCATCACGACCGTGACCACTCCCGAAGCCATTTTTATCGTGAAAGTAACCGACTCGAAAGGTGCTTCACAGAAAGTTCAGCTCGGGGTGATTACCTACAACGTGGAAGCGAGTGAACTCACCCGCAACCAGGTATATACCGAAGCCAACAAGTTTGCTACGGCAGCCAACGGAAACGGATTCGACAAGGCAGCTAACGATGCGGCTCTGGCCGTGCGGGTGGCAACGGTTGGCCCCAATGACCCGACCGTCGGCGGTATGCAGCAGTCGCGTGAACTGGCTCGCTGGGCCTTCAATAACGAAGTGAATGCCATTTCAGAGGTACAGGAGTTCGGCAACAACTTTGTGATTGCCACCATTACCACCGCACGTGAAAAAGGCATTGCTCCGTTCGAACAGGTCAAAGAAGACCTCCGTACCCTCGTTATCCGCGAAAAGAAAGGCCAGATGCTGGCTGAAAAGATGGCCGGAGCAACGTCCGTAACGGCACTGGCCTCGACTTTAGGCGTGGATACGCTGGCAAACAACGACATCAACTTCCAAGGCTTTATGGCGCCTGAGGTGGGCTTTGACCCGGCCTTTACGGGCGGTGTATCGGGGATTGCCAAAGAGGGTGTCGTATCGAAACCGATTGTGGGACGCATCGGGGTCTATGCTGCTCAAATCACCGGCGAACGCGAAAACGAGATGAACACCGCGGTGGAAAAAGCGCGGCTGGCTGCAGAAGCACAGCAGAGTGCCTTTATGGCCGCTTACCAGGCATTCCTGGATATGAGCGACATTCAGGATACCCGCTATCGTTTCTATTAACGGCACAGGCTATCTCCCTCGGCTGCGAAGAGCACGACTTCAATAGAGGCGGCTTCTCTCCACGGGATACCATTCATACTACGCATTAGCGGCGCGGCAGGTTTTCACTTAATGAAAACCTGCCGCGCCGCTTTCTTCCCGCACACGCCCCTGCCACAAAACGCCCCTTTTTCGGAAAACTACCCTCGAACATTCCCCTCCCCTGCCCATTTTTCCCTATATTTGTACCCCGTGTGTCCTGCGCAGATGTCAAGCACATGTACCGCAGCCTGCACACCACGCCTAAACCTAACGCAACACCATGAAATTCAACCGCCTGCCCCTGTACCTCAAAATCCTGATTGGAATGGTGCTCGGGATACTGCTCGGCATCGTCTCGCTGCAGGCCGGCTTTGCCGACGGAATCACCAACTGGGTCAAACCCTTCGGCGAAATCTTCATGCGGCTGCTCAAACTTATCGCCATTCCGCTGGTGCTCATCTCGCTGGTAAAAGGGGTAGGCAACCTCAGCGACATCGCCACCCTCTCACGCATCGGCCTAAAGACCATCGGCATCTATGTGTGTACCACGGTGCTGGCCATTCTGGTCGGCCTGATGCTGGTCGGCGTGATTGGCCCCGGACGCATGGTCAGCCCCGAAAGCGCTGCCGCCATGCAGGCCAACTACCGTACCACCGTCGCCGAACAGAGCTCACAGGCCGAAGCCATGGCCGAAACACCCCCGTTGCAATTTCTGGTCGATATCTTCCCCGACAACATGGTCGGAGCACTGGGAAACAATGCGGGCATGCTCCAGGTGATTGTCGTAGCCATCCTGATTGGTGTGGCAACACTGCTCGTAGGCAAGGAAAAGGCTGCCCCGTTCCTGAACCTTATCAACTCGCTGGACCATATCGTACTGAAACTTATCGACATCATCATGCAGTACGCCCCCATAGGCGTGCTGGCGCTGATGGCCGGCATGGTGGCCGACACCGCCGGAAACATGGAACTGCTGGGTGCGCTGGGGCTCTACGTGCTGACCGTGGTACTGGGACTCCTGCTGATGATTTTCCTCTTCTACCCGCTCCTGCTCCACTTCTTCTCCAAAACGCCGGTCCGTAAGTTCCTCACGACGATGCCGCCCGTCCAACTGCTCGCCTTTACGACCAGTTCGAGCGCCGCCACCCTGCCGCTCAACATGGAGACCGTCGAACAGAAACTGGGCATTTCGCAGCGCGTCACCTCCTTCGTCCTCCCCATGGGGATGACCATCAACATGGACGGCACCAGCCTCTACCAGGCTGTGGCTGCGGTCTTTATTGCCCAAGTCATGGGGATTGAACTGACCGCCGTACAGATTCTGACCATCATCATCACCACCACGCTTTCGTCTATCGGGACCCCGGGCGTACCGGGCGGTGCCATCGTCATTCTGATTATGGTTCTCTCGTCCGTAGGGCTGCCGGCCGAAGGCCTCGCCCTGATTCTCGGCCTCGACCGACCGCTCGACATGCTCCGCACGGTGGTCAATGTCACGGGCGATGCCACCGTTGCCTCGATTGTCGATGCACACACCAAATCCGAATAATCTCTTCCGTCTCATGAATCGATACACGCTCCTCCGTTTCACCTGCATCTGCGGCGCCGTGGCACTGGCAGCCACCGCCTGCCGCAAAGAGGCCAAAGCTCCCGACCCCGTCTATCCCATCCCGACCCAGGCACAGATAGATTGGCAAAAGATGGAGACCTATGCTTTCGTGCACTTTGGTCTGAACACCTTTAACGACCTCGAATGGGGCTACGGCGACACCCCGGCCGAGACCTTCAACCCGACCGACCTCGATGCCGAACAGTGGGTTCGCATTATTCAGGCAGCCGGATTCAAAGGAGTTATCCTCACGGCCAAACACCACGACGGTTTCACCCTCTGGCCCTCGAAATACACGGAGTACAGCGTCAAGAACTCCCCGTGGCGCAACGGCGAGGGGGATATGGTACGCGACCTGGTGAATGCCTGCCGCAAATACGGGCTGAAGTTCGGCCTGTACCTCTCGCCGTGGGACCGCAATCACGCGGAATACGGACGTCCCGCCTACACAGAGTACTTCCAGAACCAGATTCAGGAGTTGATAAACGGCTACTGCGACAGCATCGAACTCTTTGAGTATTGGTTTGACGGAGCCAACGGCGGGGACGGCTATTATGGCGGAGCGCGCGAGAAACGTTCGATTGACCCTAACAGCTACTACCAGTACGAACGGGCTGTGGCCACGATTCACGCCAAGTTCCCGAATGCCATGATTTTCGGGGGCACCGAACCCACCATCCGCTGGGTCGGCAACGAAGAGGGGTGGGCCGGGCAAACCGACTGGGCTCCCTACAAAACGGGCGACAACCCCCACTACGGTTCGCCGAACGGAACGGAGTGGCTGCCGGCCGAGTGTGACGTGTCGATACGCCCCGGGTGGTTCTACCACCCCCGCGAAGACCAGGCCGTACGGTCACTCTCCCACCTGGTCAATATCTATTACCAGAGTGTCGGTCGCAATGCCACGCTGCTGATGAATTTCCCCGTAGCGCTCAACGGCAAAATCCATCCGCTCGATTCGGCACGCATCATGGAGTGGCGGCAGGTGCTCGACGAACAGTTCCAGACCAACCTGTTGGCAGGCATTGAAGCAGAGGCCGGCAATGTGCGCGGCTCGAACTTTGCCCCCGAGGCGCTGACCGATGGTGATTGGGACACCTATTGGGCCACGGACGACAGCGTCACCCGCACTGCCGTAACCTTTACCTTCGACAGCCTCACCCCCGTCAATCGTCTCCTGCTGCAGGAGTACATTCCGCTGGGACAGCGCGTATCGAAATTTGCGGTCGAATACCTCGACTCGCTGAACCAATGGCAGCCGATTCAGACCGAGGATACCATGACCACCATCGGATACAAACGCATTATCCGTTTCGAGACGGTGGCCACCGAAGGGTTGCGCGTACAGTTCCAGGAGGCTCGCGGACCGCTCTGTATCAACAACATCGAAGCTTACCTGGCTCCGGTGCTGATGGTCGAGCCGTCGATACGGCGCAATGCGGCAGGAACGGTCTTCCTCAGCGCACCGATAGGGGCGGAAATCCACTACACAACGGATGGCAGTACCCCTACACCGCAATCCAAGCTCTTCACCGAGCCTTTTGAGATGCCTTACAAAGGGACAGTTCAGGCCATCTCCTACGACCCGACCTTCCACAAGAGCAGTGCCGTAGCTTCGCACACGTTCGACATTCCGACCGCAGCCTTCAGCGTGGTTACCCCCGAGGGCGAAAAGGCCTCAGCCGCTTTCGACGGCAACCCCAGTACGGCCTGGTACCTGCTGCTCTCCAAGAGCCGCGAGTTGGAGTTCGACCTCGGCGGCACCTACACCCTCACCGGGCTGACCTACGCCCCCGATGCCAACCGCTGGGGGATGGGTCCCGTCTCGAAATACCGCATTTTTGTGGATAACCGGGAGGTAGCGCACGGCGAATTCTCGAACATCAAAGCGAGCCCCATTGAACAACTCGTGACCTTCCCGCAACCGATTGAGGGACGTCGCGTACGCTTTGTGGTCGAAGCCACGGCCGACGATGCCGCCAGCGCCTCGTTCGCCGAAATCACCGTCCTCACCCGATAAGACACATTCCGAAATTCAATATCTTACATCAGCATAAATGATTACCGTATCCAATCTGGAAGTACAATTCGGCAAACGCGTTCTGTTCAAGGACGTCAATCTGAAATTCACGCCCGGCAACTGCTACGGGGTTATCGGTGCCAACGGGGCCGGAAAATCGACCTTTCTGCGGGTGCTGAGCGGCGAGGTGGACCCCACACGCGGCAGCGTTTCGTTCGGTCCGGGCGAACGGCTCTCGGTGCTCAAACAGGACCACTTTGAATTCGACCAGCACACCGTTCTCGACACCGTCCTGATGGGACACCAGCCCTTGTGGCAGATTATGCAGGAGAAAAACGCCCTTTACGCCAAACCCGACTTTTCGGACGAAGACGGTATCAAGGCAGCTGAACTGGAGGAGAAATTTGCCGAGATGGAAGGGTGGAATGCCGAGAGCGATGCGGCGGAGCTGCTGAGCGGTCTGGGTATCAAGGAGTCGCTGCACTACACGCTGATGGGCGAGCTGAACGCCAAGGAGAAGGTGCGCGTGCTGCTGGCACAGGCGCTGTTCGGGAAACCCGACAACCTGCTCCTCGACGAGCCCACCAACGACCTCGATGTCAATACCATCATGTGGCTCGAAAACTACCTCTCGAACTACGAGAATACGGTGCTGGTGGTCTCGCACGACCGCCACTTCCTCGATGCCGTCAGCACCCACACCATCGACATCGACTACAGCGACATCAACCTCTTTGCGGGGAACTACAGCTTCTGGTACCAGTCGAGCCAGCTGGCTGCCCGCCAACAGGCACAACAGAACAAAAAAGCCGAAGAGAAACGCAAAGAGTTGATGGAGTTTATCCAGCGTTTCTCGGCCAACGTCGCCAAGTCGAAACAGACCACCTCGCGCAAGAAGATGCTCGAAAAGCTCAACATCGAGGAGATTAAACCCTCGATGCGCAAATACCCGGGGATTATCTTCCAACCGGAGCGCGACCCGGGGACCAAAATCCTGGCCGTGGACGGGCTGAGCTACTCGACGGCTGACGAGGAGACGCTCTTCCGCAACCTCTCGTTCACCATCGAGAAGGGCGACAAGGTGGTTTTCCTCTCGCGCGAGCCGCGTGCCGTGACAGCCCTGCTGGAGTGCATCACCGGCAACCTGAAACCCGACGAGGGGATGATTGAGTGGGGGGTTACCATCAAGTCGGCCTACCTGCCGGTCAATAACACCGCGTTCTTCAACTCCGACCTCTCGATTATCGACTGGCTGGCACAATACTCGCCCGACACCAGCGAACTCTTCCTGCGAGGATACCTCGGCAAGATGCTCTTCAGCGGCGAGGAGGTCTACAAAAAGGTGAGCGTCCTCTCGGGGGGCGAAAAGATGCGCTGCATGATTGCCCGCATGATGATTGAGAACCCCAACACCCTGATTCTCGACTCTCCGACCAACCACCTCGACCTGGAGTCGATTCAGGCCTTCAACAACTCGCTGGTCTCGTTCCCGGGGATTGTGCTGATGACCTCGCACGACCACGAGTTTATCGAGACCGTGGCCAACCGCATCATCGAAATCACGCCGAACGGCATGATTGACAAATATATGGAGTACGACGAGTACATCCTGAGCGAGAAGATTCAGGGGCAGCTCGAACGGTTGTACGCCGGGGAGTAGCTGCTATATTTGTTTGGGCGACACACTACGGCCCAATAATAACAGAATGGGTAGAGAAACCTTGTGTTTCTCCACCCATTATACTTTTATACGAACCAGAGGTACCCCCCCTACAACAGTTTCATCGCAATTCTGGCGCACCCCTCGGCATCAGCCAGCGCATCGTGGTGGTGGTCAAACGGAATACCCAGATAAGCGCAAACCGTCGGCAAGCGGTGATTTCCAATCACCGCTTTCGGAATGGCCCGCCGAGCCGCCACCAACGTACAGTAGAAACGATACGAAGCGGGATACTCCATCCCATAGGCCGCATGCGTAGCCCGCAGCACCCCCTCATCAAAAGCCGCATTATGGGCCACCATCGGAATCCCCTCGACCCACGGGGCCACCTCAGCCCATATTTCGGGGAAAAGCGGCGCATCCTCTGTATCGGCCGCACTGATGCCGTGAATCTGTTCCGTAAAGTAACGATAGTAGTAGTTGGGTGTCGGGTGTACCAGGCGGTGCAGGCGGCGCACAATCTCCCCGCTCCGAACCACCACCAATCCCACCGAGCAGATGCTCGACCGCTGGCCATTGGCCGTCTCAAAGTCTATGGCTGCAAAGTCCTGCATGGCCTTGGTTCGTAAAAATTCGGGGTCGACCTCCTCCCAATGCCCATCCTGCCCTATGCCGCGGCAAAGAGTATCAGGAGCTGCGCCGTCAGAATCCGCAGAAACATCGTCAGCGGGTAAACCGTCGCATAGCTCACGGCAGGCAGGTCATTACCTGCCACGGCATTGGAATAGGCCAGCGCGGGCGGGTCGGTCATGCTCCCGGCCAGCAGCCCGGCCAGGGTAAAGTAGTTAATCTTGTAGAAGAGTCGGCCGATAATCCCGACCAGCAACAGCGGCACCATCGTAATAATCACCCCGTAGCCAACCCACTTATAACCGCCGCCATCGACAATCGTTTCGACAAATCCTTCGCCGGCACCCAATCCCACACCGGCCAGGAAGAGTGCAATCCCGATTTCCCGCAGCATCAGGTTGGCACTCATGGTGGTGTAGGTCACCACCTTGTATTGGGGTCCGAAGCGGCTGATAAGAATCGAGACAATCAACGGTCCGCCGGCCAGCCCCAGTTTCAGAGGCTGAGGTATCCCCGGCAACAGAATCGGGATACTGCCCAGGAAGACACCCAGGAAGATACCCACAAAAATCGGTATCAGGTTGGGTTCGCGCAAGCGCCGCATGGAGTTCCCCAGCACTTTGGTAGCCTCAGCCACCCCTGTCTCGGTCCCTACGACCGTCACCCGGTCACCCATCTGGAGCTGCAAACTGCGGTTCGCCACCAAATCCACCCCGGCACGATTCACCCGCGTAATGTTAATCCCGTAGGTGCTGCGCAACCGCAGGTCTCCCAGCCGTTTACCGTTCAACTCGGGTTTCGTAATCATTACCCGACGGGCGATAAACTGACTGTCCAGTTTCTCCCATTCGGAGAAGTCCATGTCAATCTTATGCCCCAGAAAAGCCACTAACGCCTCCTCATCCTTATGCGCCGCAATGACAAAGAGTTTGTCGCCGAGGTTCAGCTGTGTCGTGTTGCTGGCAATCTCAATACGCCCATCGGCGTGGCAGACCCGCGACAGCACAAACGTCCGGTCAATCAGTCCCGAGATATCACCCACGGTACGCCCGGCAATCGCCGGATTCTCCAGCACTATCGAGATACGCTGCGCCCCGCTGTCATCCGAGTCACCACCGCGTGCCGCTTCGGCCTCCTTGTCGAGTTTGATGCGGAAGAAGACCCGCATCGCCATAATCGACACGATAATCCCGATAACCCCTAACGGATAGGCCACGGCATAACCGAGCGGTATCGAGGGGTCGTTAATGCCCGTCATGTCGCTGTAAGCCTGTTGCGCCGCCCCAAGACCCGGGGTGTTGGTCACCGCTCCCGAGAGGATACCCACCATGGTGGTAATCGGAATGCCCGTCACCACATGCAGGACGTAGGTAATCGCCACCCCCAGAAAAACAATGGCCGAGGCCAGCATATTGAGCGTCAGCCCCCCTTTTTTGAGTGAAGAGAAGAAACTGGGCCCCACCTGCAGACCAATGGAGTAGACGAAGAGTATCAGGCCGAACTCCTTGACAAAATGGAGGGTCGAGGGGTCGATGCGCATACCGAAGTGGCTCAGGGCAATCCCGACGAAGAGAATCCAGGTGATACCGAGCGAGATTCCGGCAATTTTGATTTTCCCGAGGGCAATCCCCACGGCAATCACCAGGGCGATAAGCAGGATTGAGTGTGCGACACCGCCTCCGAAGAAGAGGTTGTTAATCCATTCCATAGCTTACTATACTACGAGCAATCGTTAAGAAAGGACAAAGGTACTCTTTTCCGCGCGATTGAAAAAGCGGCAGCGGTCGTTGTATTTTTTCAAAATCGGAACAAGGGTGTTCTTTTTACGTCCAGTCCCGGAAAAAGAGCGGCGGTCGGAATGGGTTACATTCCGACCGCCATCCAACTCTTTTTCAACTATCTACTGCTACACCACCCCTACACAACGTTCCACCTGACAGCCGCAGCTAATAGAGGTACTTGTCATACCAGTTCACCTGTCGTCCGGTACTGGTACGTCCGTCCTTGAGGACCTTACCGACCTTCAGTTTCAGTCCGGCTGTCACATAACCCGTGAAGCCGTATCCGCCTTCCACAAAGAAACAGAGCTTGCCTTTCCCCATCTCCACTCCAAGCGGAGAGATTTGGTATCCCAAGAGCGCTTTGGTTGTTTGGTCAGCGTCGCACGCCACCCACCGGCTGCCAATGCCCAACCCAATCCCCGCACGGGTATAGAGCGACAACCAGTTGTTCCGCATCCAGTTGATGCGGAGCGAAGGCAGCAGTGTCAACCAGTCATCCACCTGTCTGCCGGAGTTGTCCTGCGTATCCGTAATACGACACTCCTGCCATCCTTTGTTGTGGGAATAGACAAACGGAATATTCAACTCCAGCCAGGGAGTAATTTCGTAATTGAACCCAATGCTGACTGTCCCGAAATTGCTGTTAATCCGCCCGGCCGGGAAAGGTTCATTGGGCAACGGATTGTAATGGAACGGAAAATGTTTGTTCGCATAGCTGTCGAACGAGGTCACCGCCCCGTAGCCGTAACTGAAAGTCACCGCAATACGGCTCTGCCGTTCGCGCTGAGGCTGTACGTAAACCTTTTTGCCGGTCGAATCAATCTCCCTCGGTGTAAAGGGCGTCACAATACGCCCACTCTGCGCCCACACCCCCGTCACGGACATCACCCCTACAACACAAAAACCTAAAAATTTATACACGTTCATAATCGAGTTGGTTAGGTTAGCAATGAAGAAGAGAATAGGGATTTTCTCAAAGATAAGAAAAATTTGAAATTCCAAGCCAAAATTCGTAACATTGTCCAATGAATTTCGTCTGCCCGTCCATGACAAAAACCATACTCCCGGGTCTGTTTTTCTCGCTGTGCATCCTGACCGCAACGGCTCAGGAGTACCCCCTGACCCTCGACGAGTGTCGCAGAGCAGCCGTCGAACATTCACCCCTGACGGTTCGCCAACGCCTGGCCGCCGACAAACGCGAAGCGAAAGACCGGGCCACATCGGCAGCCCTTATTCCCCAGTTCGAAATCAATGCTCAGGCCAGTTACCAGAACCAGACCGTGGAACTGCCCGGCGAGCTGAATCTCCCCTTCTCCATCGACCTTCCGCTCGACCAATATCGTGCCACGGTAGATTTCAGTCAGGTGATATACGGGGGCAACAGTGTCCGCAACACCAAAAGGGTCAATGCCGCCACCGAGGAGGTCGAAACGCTGTCACTGGAGGTGCAACTCGACCGCCTGCGCGACCAAATCAACGAAATTTACCTGAACATCCTGCTCACCAACCGTCAGTTGGATGTCAATCAGCTGATGCGCCAGACCCTCGCGGCCGACATGAAGGCCGTATCGGCACAAGTGAAACACGGCACCACCACAGGCGGCACACAGGCTGCTCTGGCGGCACGGATGCTCGAACTGGAGCAGGAAAAGACCTCGCTTCAGGGGACTCGCGAGAAATTGTTGCAAACGCTGCGTACGCTGACCGGGCTTAGCGTAACCGAAAGCACGCCGCTGGTGCTGCCTGAAGTGCCCTCGGAAGCCCCCACCACCGACAATCGTCCCTTCCAACGCACCGAACTCAAACTCTACGACAGCCAACGCGAACAACTCGACATGCAAAACCGACTGCTCAACAGCCGGGCTAATCCGCAGTTGTCGTTGTTTGCCAGCGGCGGGTACGGACGACCGGGATACAACCCCCTGGAGTCGAACTTTTCGCTGATGGCCATTGGTGGAGTGCGGTTTCGGCTGCCGCTGACCGCCTGGGACGCCACCCAAAAGGAGAAACAGGCCAATCGATTGCTGAGCCGTGACATCGACCAGCAACAACGCGATTTCGAGCGGAACACATCCATCGAAATCGCCCAATATGCCACCGACATTCAAAACCTTCAGGAGATAATCACCCTCGACCCGCAAATTGTGGTAGCCCGCACCATTATCCGTGAACAGGCACTCGCCCAACTTAAAGGGGGCGTTATCACGGAATCGGAATACCTGACCGAATTCAACAACGAAGCGACGGCACGCATCCAGGCCGAGACCAATGCCCTGCTGTTGATACAGGCCTGGATACGCTATAACGCTGCACGCGGCATTTACGAATAACTCCACTCAACTCCCCGGACAACACACCCACCTTCATGAACAGACTGCTCACCCTCGGAACCGCTCTCGTGATGACCGCCACGGTCGGCACCTCCTGCACACGGGGCCCGCAACCCGACGCCTACGGCAACTTTGAAGCCGTCGAAGTCCTCGTCTCGGCCGATGCCAACGGGAAACTGTTGGAATTTAACGTGGACGAGGGATATCGTTTTCATCGAGGGGAGATTGTCGGCTGGGTGGACACCACGCAGTTGGTGTTGCAACGCAATCAGTTGCAGGCCGAGTTGGCCGTATGCCGGGCCCAGCTGCCCGACAAGCAGAAGCAGCTCGAGGTCATCCGCGAGCAACTGGCAAAGACCATGCACGAGTTGGCACGATTCAAGGCGCTGGCCGAGGCCGACGCCTCCACCGAACAGCAGGTCGATAACCTCTCCTACGATGCGGACATTTTGCAGCGGCAGCTGGACGCCTCGGAATCCGACCTGAACATTCGGACACGGACGCTTCTGGCGCAAATGGAACCGATTCGGCAGCAGATACTGCAAATACAGGACCGCATCGACAACGCGTATGTGGTCAATCCGGTCGAGGGGACCGTACTGGCCAAATATGCCGAACAGTATGAGTTGGCAGCTATTGGCAAACCGCTCTACAAGGTAGCCAATCTGGATACGTTGATTTTGCGCGCCTATGTCGAAGAGCCGCAGTTGGCCGAGGTACAGTTGGGACAGGAGGTTGTGGTGGCGGTGGACAGCACTTACGCCGGGCAGACCCGCTTCACGGGGCGCATCGGATGGATTGCCGACAAGGCCGAATTTACCCCCAAAGTGATTCAGACGCGCAACGAGCGGGCCAATCTGGTCTATGCCCTGAAGATATATGTAGCCAATCCGGGCTTATTGAAGATTGGCATGCCGGCCGAGGTCTATTTCAACCGACAAGAGCAGTAGGAGACCGTTATACGCAGGACTTTTAGGGCTTTGGGACGTTTCCCTGCCTTTTGTATTTTTTTCACTTTTTCGGTACAACCACTATGTTTCGTCGATTGTCTCACATCGTTTGTATCGTCCTGCTCGTCTGGGGAATCGGTAGCGCAGCAGCGGCTACCGTATCGAAGCCTTTCACCATCCCCGAAATCCGCGAATGGAGTGCCGGGAAAGGGTATTTTCAACCGCGTGAAACTACGCGCATTGTCTGCAGCAGTTCGGCCTCGGCCGAACTGCTGCAGGTGGCCGAGCGTTTTGCCGAGGATTATGAGGTGATGTTCGGACAGCGGCTGCCCGTGGTCCAGGGACGGGGAACGAAGGGAGACTTTATTTTTGCTCTGGCCGATGACAAGGGACTGGGCGAAGAGGGTTACGCCGTGCGCATCACGGACCGTGTGCAGCTTACGGCTCCGACCACCCGCGGACTCTACTGGGGGACCCGCACGCTGCTCCAACTGGCCGACCAGAACGAAATGCAGACCCTGCCCAGCGGCACCATCCGCGACTGGCCCGACTACGCTTTTCGGGGGTTTATGCTTGACTGCGGACGAAAGTTTATCCCGCTCGACTACCTGCGGAAACTGGTCCGCATCATGGCCTACTACAAGTTGAACGTCCTCCAAATCCACCTCAACGACAACGGCTTCAAACAGTACTACGAACACAACTGGGACAAGACCTACTCGGCCTTTCGCCTCGAATCGGAGACCTTCCCGGGGCTCACGGCCCGCGACGGGTCGTACTCCAAACGGGAGTTCATCGACCTGCAGCAAGAGGCGGCAGCCTGCGGCGTGGAGATAATCCCCGAGATTGACATTCCGGCTCACTCCTTGGCCTTCACACAATACATGCCCGAAATCGGCAGCCGTGAGTACGGCATGGACCACCTCGACCTTTTTGCGCCGGAGACCTACCGTTTCGCCGATGCCCTCTTTCGGGAGTACCTGACGGGCGACGAACCGGTCTTTATCGGCCCGCGCGTCCACATCGGAACCGACGAATATTCGAATGCCCGCAAAGAGGTGGTCGAACAGTTCCGCGCCTTTACGGACCACTACATTCGCCTGGTCGAAGAGCTGGGGAAACAGGCCGTGGTGTGGGGAGCGCTGACCCATGCGGCGGGAGAAACTCCCGTAAAGGCCGACAGCGTGATTATGAGCGCCTGGTACAACGGATATGCCGACCCGGCGGCCATGATGGAGGCGGGCTACAAACTGGTAAGCATTCCGGACGGGATGGTTTACATTGTGCCTGCAGCGGGCTATTACCACGACTATCTGAACGAAGCCTACCTCTACGACCACTGGACACCCGCACATATTGGACAGGCCGTTTTTGAGGAGCGACACCCTTCGATACTCGGCGGCATGTTTGCCGTGTGGAACGACCATGTGGGGAACGGCATCTCGGTCAAAGACATCCATCATCGGCTTTTCCCTGCCCTGCAGACCCTGTCGGCCAAGATGTGGGACGGAACCCATGTTTCATTCGCTTATCCCGTGTTCAACAGCCTCCGCCAGCCGCTGGCCGAAGCCCCCGGGATTAACGAACGGGCACGGATTGGGCTGACTCCGACGTGTGTCTACACGCAGGCCGAGGTGCAGCCCGGCGACACACTCCCTTTTGCGGAGATTGGCTACGACTATACGGTCAGTTTCGACATCGAGGGAGGCCATGAAAGTCTAGGAGCCGTTCTGTTCCGCTCGCCGAACGCCACCTTCTACCTGAGCGACCCCATTGGCGGGATGATGGGCTTTGCACGCGACGGATACCTCAACACCTTCCGTTATCGGGTGCTGCCGGGCGAAAAGGCACACATCCGTATCGAGGGTGACAACCGCAGCACATCCCTCTATGTCAATGACCGCCTGGTCGAGGAGATGAACATCCAGCGGCGCTACTACAACAGCGGCCGCGACTCGATGAACTATGTCCGCACGCTGGTCTTCCCGCTGGAGGTGGCGGGTCGTTTCAACAGCCGCATCCACAACCTCACAATAGAGAACTACCGGGTGAGCCGCTCTGCGTCTCCCGCCCGAAAAGAGGAGACCCCCGCCCGATGATTGAAGCCAAAGGGATAACCAAACGCCGAGGGCAGACGCTGGCACTGGAAAACGTATCGCTCAGCGTTCCCGCAGGCTCCATCCACGGCCTGATAGGGGCGGTGGGAGCGGGGAAAAGTACGCTCTTCGAGATACTGGTGACCCTGCTTCGTCCCGACAGTGGAGAAGCTACGGTGGGAGGGTACGACATTGCCCGGGAGTGGCGCGCAGTGCGACGGACGGTGGGGTATATGCCTGCTGTCTTTTCGCTTTACGGAGACCTCACAGTGGCTGAAAATCTGCGCTTCTTTGCCCGCATCTACCATCAGGACCCGACTCACATCCGAAAATTGGTGGGCGAGATTTGGTCGCAAATCGAGCCCTTCTCGAACCGCCCCGCAGCACACCTCTCGGGAGGCATGAAACAGAAACTGGCTCTCTGCTGCGCCATGGTACACGACCCGCAGGTGCTGATGCTCGACGAACCCACCACGGGCGTAGACCCCACCTCGCGCCATGAGTTTTGGACGGCGCTGCACCGATTGGCCGACCAGGGAAAGACCATCCTGGTCTCGACCTCCTACATGGACGAGGCGGCACAATGCGACCGCATCACCCTGCTGCACGAGGGGAGTACGCTGGCCACGTTGGCTCCGCACGAAGCTCCGGACCTCTATCACGGCACCCTGTACGAAATCACGCTGCAGGAGGGGAGCCTCGGGAGTGAGAGACTGCTGCCGCTGCTGCGCGACTGGTCGCTGAGCCGCGGCTGCTACTCCTTCGGCGACCGCATCCACCTGAGCATCGCCCTGCCCGATATCCGCACCGAAACCGTCGAGAGCTACCTCCGCGGACAGGGTGTTTCCGTAGAGGGCCTGCATATTGTCCCCGTCCGTCCATCGGTCGAAGACCTCTTTATACAACTCGCCTCGAAGGGCGAAACCACCGACTCGCTGAACCCCGATACAACAAACGCCTTGCATGCCTAATTCCACCATTACCGCTCAAGCCCTCACGCGTCGTTTCGGCAGCTTCACGGCTGTGGATGCGCTCACCTTTTCGGTCGAGCGGGGGGAGGTATTCGGCTTTTTGGGAGCAAACGGAGCCGGGAAAACAACCGCCATCCGGATGTTGTGCGGTTTGCTGAAGCCGACCTCGGGGAGCGCTCTGGTGGCAGGGTATGACGTAGCCCGACACCCCGAACAGGTCAAACGACGCATCGGGTACATGAGCCAACGGTTTTCGCTCTACGACGACCTCACCGTACACGAAAACCTCCAAACCTTTGGCACCATCTATGGGTTAGGGCGTTCGGCTCTGCGCGAACGAATCGCGGAGATGTACCGCCGACTCGAGATGGAGCCGCTCCGAGGCCGAATGGTGGGGAGTCTGCCCCCGGGGTGGAAACAGAAAATTGCGTTGGCAGCGGCCATGCTGCACCGCCCGCAGGTACTGTTTCTGGACGAGCCGACCGGCGGCGTGGACCCGCTCGGACGGCGCAACTTTTGGGAGTTGATATTGGATGCAGCCGCCGAGGGGACTACCGTACTGGTCACCACTCACTACCTGGACGAAGCCCTCTACTGCCACCGTACGCTTATCATGGCCGACGGACAGATGAAAGCGCTCGACTCTCCGCGCCGCCTGATGGAGCAGCACGGGGTCAGCACCATGGATGAACTTTTTGGCCGCCTCATACGACCCCAAGACTCGGCCGCAAACCACGCTACACCCTCATCGGAACAACCATAGCCATGCAGAGCAGTTTTGTCACATTCATGAACAAAGAGTGGCGCCACATCCTGCGGGAGCGGCGAACACTGGTGATGATTTTTGCCATTCCGCTGGCCCTGGTGCTGCTTTTCGGCTACGTGATTTCGACCGACATCGACCACACGCCGATTGCCGTATTGGACTCATCGCACGGCGACCCCCTGGCACGAAAACTGATGCACAAACTCTCGGCAGCCGACCAGTTTCACATTGTGGACCAGGTGAATTGCGAAGCCGACATCGACCGCGCCTTCAAACGGGGAGTGGTGAAGATGGTGGTGGTCATTCCGTCGGACATCGGTTCCGACGCACGCCGATACGGAGGAGCAGAGGTGCAACTGGTGACTGACGCTTCGGACCTGAATGTGGCAACCACCGTGATTAGCTATGCCACGGCCATTATCTCCGACCTCAACGCCGAACTCAATACCCAGGCGGGTCATTTGACGGCTGACCAGCCCGTGCTGCGAACCAACGTGCGGATGATGTACAACCCGGAACTCAAATCGGCCTATATGTTCGTCCCGGGGGTGATTGCCCTGATTGTGATGATTGTGGCCGCCATGATGACCTCCGTGACACTGGCACGCGAAAAAGAGAGCGGTACGCTCCGCCTGCTGACCGTGTCGCCGCTCAAGGCGCACACGATTGTACTGGGGAAAATGGTCCCCTACTTTATCCTCACCGCCGTCATTACCGGGCTGATTATGGTGCTCGGCACGTGGGTCTTCGAGGTGCCGTGCTACGGCACGCTGTGGGGAGTGGCGCTGCTCTGCTCGCTCTTTATCCTCGCAGCCATCGCCCTCGGCATCCTCATCTCGTCGCTGGTCAAAACCCAACAGTCGGCCCTCACCTCGTCGCTGCTTGGGCTTTTCCTGCCGACTATGCTCCTCTCGGGCTTCATCTTCCCCATCAGCAACATGCCGCAGGTGATGCAGGGACTTTGTCAGGTGGTGCCCGCCACCTGGTTTATCGAAGGCATCAAGGGACTGATGCTCAAGGGACAGACCGTCACAGAACTCTGGCTGCCGATGACCGTGCTGGGCGGAATGACCCTCGTACTGGGCGGAGGGGCACTCTGGATGTTCGCCCGCCGTACACGACCCCGATAGACGATGCTACACAACATACTATTTGGCGTATAATCACGTTAGAAAATAAAAACATGGACAGAGAAGAATCAACCCGGCAACAGAAAGTCGGACGACAGATACAGAAAGACATCAGCGACATTTTTCTGAAGGAGGCGCGACACCTCGTACAGGGAGTTATGGTTACCGTTTCGAAGGTGCGGGTCAGCCCCGACCTGACCTTTGCGAAGGTCTATCTGAGCATCTTCCCCTTCGACAAGGGCGAAACGACTCTCGCCACCCTCAAGGAGAACATCCCGATGATACGTTACGAACTGGGGAAACGCGTGCGGAACCAGTTGCGGACAGTGCCCGAAGTGGCTTTTGCCCTCGACGATTCGCTGGAATACGTAGACCGCATCGAAAAACTGATAAAAGCGTAACACACACCTCGGAGCCTCCATCGCTCTACACGAGGCTCCTCACCCGTCACACAAACCGACCCTTATGCAACGCTCCCGCTCTTTCCTGCGCATGGTGCTGGCCTTAGCCAGCGCGTGGACGGTAACCGCCTGCGGAACACAGGAGGTTACTCCGCCTGCCGTTCATATCATTCCCCAACCGGCCTCAATCACCACCGGGCAAGGCGTTTTCAAACTCAAAAGCGGCATGACCATTGCCGCCGACTCCTCGCTGGAGCGGGTAGCCGACTACCTCGACCAGACACTGCGCAACACCTCAGCCCTGCAAATGGAACGGGCAGAGGCGGGCGAGGCGGGCAACATCAACCTGCGGCTGGGGCTCGACCATCCGAGTCGGGAGGCTTATACGCTGACGGTCGATGCCGACGGAATAACGATTCAGGGGGCAACGCCTCGGGGTGTGCAGATGGGTATTGCCACGCTGCGGCAGCTGATTCCGTTGGATTCGCGCGACAGCCGTATTCCCTACGTGACGATAAGCGACGCGCCACGCTTCGAGTGGCGCGGCGCCCTGCTCGACGTCAGCCGACACTTCTACACGCCGGAGCAGGTCAAACGGTTCCTCGACCTGATGGCCCGCTACAAGCTCAACAAATTCCACTGGCACTTGACCGACGACCAGGGGTGGCGCATCGAAATCAAGCAATATCCGCTGCTGACCGAACGGGGCGCATGGCGAAAGTTGAACAGCCAGGACAGCACCTGCCTCGAGATGGCGGCACGGGAAGAGAACCCCGACATGCTGCTGCCGCAGGAGTTGATGCGGGTCGTGGATGGCGATACACTCTACGGCGGATACTATACCCAGCAGGAGATTCGCGACATTGTGGCCTATGCGGCCGAACGCGGTATTGACGTCATTCCCGAACTCGATATGCCGGGACACCTGATGGGGGCCCAACAGGGCTACCCGTGGATAACCTGCACCGGAGAGTCGAGCTGGGGCAAGAGTTTCTCGTCGCCCTTGTGCCCGGGAAAAGACTCGGCTCTGATGTTCGTCAAAAATGTCTATAGCGAAGTCTTTTCGCTCTTCCCCTACCGCTACGTGCACCTGGGCGCCGACGAGGTCGAAAAGACCAACTGGAAACAGTGCCCCGACTGTCAGGCCCGTATCAAAAAGTATGACCTAAAGGACGAAAACGGTCTTCAGGCCTGGTTCGTGCACGACATGGAACGCCACTTCAACGCCAACGGCAAACAACTTATCGGCTGGGACGAGATTGTGGAGGGCGGTTTATCCCCGACGGCAACGATTACGTGGTGGCGCGACTGGGCGCCGACCGCCGTCCCGACCGCAACGGCTCAGGGCAATCAGGTTATCCTGTGCCCCGATTTTCTGCTCTATCTGGACTTTATCGAGCAGCCGAACGACCTGCGGCGCATCTACGAAACCGAACCTACGACCTACCGTGCCGACTGGAATCTCACTCCCGAACAGCAACGGAACATTTGGGGTGTGCAGGCCAACATATGGTGCGAACGCATCCCGAGCGAACGGCGGATGCAGTATCAGGCGCTGCCGCGGCTGCTGGCCTTGAGCGAGATGGGCTGGAGTCGGCCCGAGGTGAAGTCGTGGGAAGATTTCGAGCAGCGTTTTGCGGTTCAGGTCGATTATTTTGACCGCCACGGCATCAACTACCGCATCCCGACGCTGACGGGTTTCAACGACCTGAATGTGTTTGTAGATACGGCGATTGTCGAGGTGAAGAGCCTGCTGCCGAACATCACCATTCGCTATACGACGGACGGAACAACGCCTACGGCTGAATCGGCGGTATACCAGGAGCCGCTCACCGTTACCGAGAGCCGGACGCTGCAATTCCGCCCGTTCCGACCAGACGGCACGGCCGGAGAGACGCAAAAGGCCGAGTATCGCAAAGAACCGCTATCGGCAGCGCGGACACTGCCCGACGAGGAAGAGATGGAAACAGGAATTCGGATGATGTATCACGAGTTCAAGGGTCGGCGCTGCGAGGAGATTGCCGATGCCAAGGTTGTACGTCGTTATACGCTGGACAGCATTACCATTCCCTCACGGATTCATGAGTGGTTGGGCTTAATTTATAGCGGGTGGTTCGAGGTACCCACGGACGGGGTTTACACGTTTGCCCTGACCTCGAACGACGGGTCACGCCTCTGGATTGACGACCAACTGATTATTGACAACGACGGCCCCCACAGCGAGATACGCAAAACGGGACAACGCGCCCTGGCCAAAGGGTGGCACGAGGTGCGGGTCGAATACTTCGACATGAACAACGGCGGCATGGTTTCGCTGCAGTGGGCGCCTCCGGGCGAGGCATTGCGGACCATGACCGGTTTTATGCACTAACCTGCCTGTCCCAACGACTTTTCACCCAACACTCACTGACCCTAAAGACATACGGAGATGAAATTCTTTTTGGACACCGCCAACCTCGAGCAGATACGTGAGGGGATGGCACTCGGCATTATCGATGGCGTAACGACCAATCCCTCGTTGATGGCCAAGGAGGGTATTGAAGGTACGGAGGCCGTGCGGGCACACTATCGGCGCATCTGCGAACTGGTACAGGGGGATGTGAGCGCCGAGGTGCTGAGCACGGATTACGAGGGGATGATTGCCGAGGGAGCCGCTCTGGCGGCGCTCGATGAACACATCGTGGTGAAGGTGCCCTGCACCGAAGCGGGGATTCGGGCTATCCGCCACTTTGCCAATCGGAATATCAGCACAAACTGCACGCTGATATTCTCGTTGGGACAGGCCGTACTGGCAGCTAAGGCGGGGGCTTCATACGTATCGCCTTTCGTGGGCCGGCTGGACGACATCTCGGAAGATGGCGTGGGGCTGGTAGCCTCGATTGTCGAGACATTCCAGACTTACGGTTACGACCGAAACTGCCAGGTGCTGGCGGCCTCGATACGCCACACGCGCCACATCATCGACTGCATGGAGGTAGGAGCCGACGTGGTGACCTCGCCGTTGAAAGCGATTTTGGGACTGCTGCAACACCCGCTGACAGACAAGGGGCTGGCGCAATTTGTGCGCGACAGCGAAAAATTGCGGTAGTTCCGCACGGGACAATACATTCGGGGCAATACCCCTCATACCGCAGCGGGGGCGATACACACTCTTGTGTATCGCCCCCGCCACTGTTTATGGCCTTCCACGGTAGGTTACGGCAGCGCCTCCTCCGATACCTTCACCACCTCGATGCCCGCACGCTCCAACAACTCCACCCCGTCCCGCGAATGGTAGTCGTCACAAAAGACCACACGCCGTATCCCCGCCTGAATAATCAGTTTAGCACACTCGATACAGGGCGATGCCGTCACATACAACGTCGCCCCGAGCGAACTGTTGTTCGACTTGGCCACCTTGGTAATGGCATTGGCCTCGGCGTGCAGCACATAGGGTTTGGTGAGCCCCGTTGCCTCGTCCTCACACACGTTCTCAAAGCCCTGCGGCGTACCGTTGTACCCGTCCGAGATAATCATCTTGTCGCGCACAATCAGTGCCCCCACCTGCCGCCGCACGCAATAGGAGTTCTCGGCCCATATCCGCGCCATGCGGATATAGCGGCTGTCGAGCAATCGTTGTTTCTGTTCCTGATATCCCATCTGTCAAGAAAAGGGTATTATATGCCCTGTCGTATCGTAAGGTCTCGCGGATTACTGTTGATTCCGCAGCCTTTCGCCGAGCACCTTAATCATGTCGGTGGTCATTTCGGACAAGCCCCATTTCGGCGCCCAGTCCCATTCGGCCCGAGCCACACTGTCGTCCATCAGATTCGGCCACCCTTCCGATATGGCATCCTTCACCGGGTCAATTTCATACACCATCTCGAGCGAGGGAATATGTTTTTTGATTTCGGCATAGATAATCTCAGGCGAGAAGCTCATCGAAGCCACGTTGTATCCGTTGCGATGAACAAGGCGCGTGGGGTCAGCCTCCATCAGCTGTACCATGGCATTCAGCACATCGGGCATATAAATCATGTCCATGAAGCGGTCATGCGGCACGGGGCAGACAAATTTTTCGCCTTTGAGAGCCGCATAGAAGATTTCCACGGCATAGTCGGTGGTTCCCCCGCCGGGCAGTGCCTGCGACGAGATAACCCCCGGCAGGCGCACGCTGCGCGTATCGACTCCGAAGCGTTGATAGTAGTAGTTGCTCAGCAGTTCGCCCGTCACCTTGCAGACCCCGTAAATCGTATTGGGGTGCATGGGGGTGTCCTGCGGCGTTTTGTCTTTCGGGGCATCAGGGCCGAAAGCACCGATAGAGCTCGGCGTAAAGACCGCGCAGTGGTATTCGCGTGCAATTTCCAGCGCATTCATCAGCGCACCCATGTTCACCCGCCAGGCTTTCTGCGGATTGGCCTCACCCGTGGCGGAGAGCAGTGCCACAAGGTTGAAAATCGTATCGATTTTATCCTCCCGCACCACCTTGGCCACCGCCTCGGCATCCAGTGCATCGAGTTGCACGAAGTCGTTATCCTCGCGGTCGCCGTGGATATCGGCAGCAATTACATTGTGTTGGCCGTAGATGCCCCGCAGGTGGGTGGTCAGTTCGGAGCCGATTTGTCCGCCGGCACCGACGATGAGTATTTTTTTCATGGGTTGATACTGAATTTTCGTGACACAAATTTATCGGTTTTTCTTTACATTTGATAGTGGATTTGTTAAAAAAATCCCGACCCTACAACTCAACTACTAACCCATGAAAACCAACGAATTACTGGCTCAGTTATCGGCCCGTCACCCGGGCGAGACTGAGTATCTGCAGGCTGTCGGCGAAGTGCTGCACTCCGTCGAGGCTGTTTACAACCGCCATCCCGAGTTCGAGGCGCTCGCGATTGCCGAGCGGCTGGTCGAACCCGACCGCATCTTTACGTTCAAGGTGCCCTGGGTCGATGACCGCGGGCGCGTACAGGTCAATACGGGCTACCGCGTACAGTTCAACAACGCCATTGGCCCCTACAAGGGCGGACTGCGGTTCCACGCTTCGGTGAACCTGAGTATCCTGAAGTTCCTGGGCTTCGAACAGATTTTCAAGAATGCCCTCACGACCCTCCCCATGGGGGGCGCCAAGGGCGGGTCGGACTTCAGCCCCAAAGGGAAGAGCGACGGTGAGATTATGCGCTTCTGCCAGGCCTTTATGACCGAGCTGTGGCGGTACATCGGTCCCGAGACCGATGTACCGGCGGGCGACATCGGGGTCGGCGGACGCGAAATCGGCTACCTCTACGGGATGTACCGCAAACTGGCTCACGAAAATACGGGAGTGCTCACCGGCAAGGGGATGACCTATGGCGGTTCGCGCATCCGCCCCGAAGCTACGGGCTTCGGAGCGGTCTATTTCACGGCGCAAATGCTGGCCGACAAAGGCGACACCCTCCCCGGGAAACGGATAGCTATCTCGGGATTCGGGAATGTAGCTTGGGGCGTAGCCCTCAAAGCAACCGAACTGGGTGCCAAAGTGATAACCGTATCGGGGCCCGACGGATATGTCTCGGTACCTGACGGGCTGACCCGGGAGATGATTGACTACCTGCCGGAGCTGCGGGCCACGAACAACGACGTGGTGGCACCGTTCGCCGAGGAGTTTTCGGGGGCAGCCACCTTTGTGGCGGGACGCAAGCCGTGGGAGGTACCGTGCGACATAGCAATGCCGTGCGCCACGCAAAACGAACTGGAAGGGAATGACGCTGAAACACTGGCAGCCAACGGCGTGCGTTACGTGGCCGAAGTGTCGAACATGGGGTGTACACCCGAGGCTATCGAGACCTTTGCCCGCCACCGCATCCCCTATGGGCCGGGGAAAGCGGTCAATGCCGGCGGCGTGGCAGTCTCGGGGCTGGAGATGTCGCAGAACGCCATGAAACTCAACTGGACCTCGGCCGAAGTCGATTCGCGTCTGCAGGAGATTATGCATGCCATTCATGCAGCCTGCGTGGAGTACGGCACGGAGCCCGACGGATTTATCAACTACATGAACGGAGCCAACATTGCCGGGTTCATGAAGGTGGCGCGGGCGATGGTGGAACAGGGGGTTTTATAGCGGAATACCTCTCCCCGATAACAGCAGCAGCGAGAAAGAGACTCTTTCTCGCTGCTGTGTATTTTTCAGAACAAGTCTTATCGACACATTCCCTATCGAATCAACCGATTGGTCTCCGTGTCCGGGAAAACCACACTCGGGCGAAAACGCTTCGCCTCCTCGAAATCCATCAACCCGTAGGAGATGATAATCACCACATCGCCCACCATCACGCGCCGCGCCGCCGCACCATTCACACAGATACAACCGCTGCCCGGCTCGCCCTCAATCACATAGGTCTCGAAACGTTCGCCGTTGTTGTTGTCCACCACCTGCACCTTCTCGCCGGGAATAATCCCCGCCGCATCCATCAGTTCGCGGTCAATCGTGATGCTCCCCACATAATCGAGGTTCGCTTCGGTCACCCGCACGCGGTGTATCTTGGATTTGAGTACCTCTATCATCATGGTCTGTCCGATTTTAATGTCCCTTATCGATATTCAGCCGGATATTCCGTCCGCTAAATCGCCACGTTGTCAATCAGGCGAATCGGTCCTGCATGCACCGCCACGAAGCAGCGCAAATCGCCTATCTTCTCGCCCCACGTCTCGGCCGGTTTCAAAGTGTCTGCCTCGGCAATCTCTACGTATTCGGTTTTCAGCAGAGGATTGGCATCGATGCGTCGGGCAATGATTTGCTTGGCCTCCGCCACGGTCACCGTACCGCGCAACGTATCGACCGCTTCGCGCAAAACGGCATAGATATGGGGTGCCGCCTGACGATGTTCGGGTGTGAGCAGCATATTGCGCGAGCTGCGGGCCAGCCCGTCGCTGTCGCGCACTATCGGGCAGCCGACAATCTCAATCGGCAATCCCAACTGCTGCACCATATATCGAATAATGGCCAGCTGCTGAAAATCTTTCTCGCCAAAGAAAGCGCGGTTGGGTTTGACGATGTCAAACAGGCGCGAGACGACCTGTCCCACCCCGTTGAAGTGTCCGGGTCGGTGTGCCCCCTCCATGACGCTGTCCAGCCCCCCGAAGTCAAAGACCCGCGTGTCGGGCTCGGGATAGACCTCTTCGACCGACGGTGCAAAAACATAATCCACGCCGGCCGCCTCGAGCAGTTTGAGGTCCGCCTCTTCGGTTCTGGGATAGTTTTTCAGGTCGTTGGGGTCGTTGAACTGGGTGGGATTGACAAAGATGCTGACCACGACGGTATCACACGTTTTGCGACACTGTTCGACCAGTGAGAGGTGGCCGGCATGGAGGGCCCCCATGGTGGGGACGAAGCCGACCGTTCCCCGAAATCCTGCGAGCTCTGCGGCTCGTCTGCAAAGTTTCATTGTAGTCGTAAGTTAATACCCATCGGCTGTTCAGAGCCTGAACGGTCGGTCGGAATAAAAGCGGACAAAAGTAAGTAATATCCACGAAACGAAAAAATCGTGCGGGTATCTTCCCGGCAGGGAAAAACACCCACACGATATGAGAGCGTCATGCTGCGCGCTTACACCAGCGTGTCAGCGTCTGTGTGCTTACAGTCCTTTGGGGTTGTCGCCGAAGCGGTTTTGGCCGGGTTGTCCCTCCTGCGCCCACCAGATAATCAACAGGATGGCTCCTACCACAGGAATGAACGAGATGAAATACCATCCGAATGCCCGTCCCGTGTCGTGCAGACGTCGCGATACGATAGCCAGATTAGGAATAAGCACAGCCACCCCAAACAACATCGCGAGAATGGGGATAAACGATAAAATAGAGCCCAAAATGAAGTTGAAAAGCATGGGCCACCAGAACTCACTGCGGCGGGCACGCCCCTGAAAGGTAGCGTAGTTTTTCCAGAAGAGTTTGTAGCATTCCAAAGCATCGTTCGGATGCACAGTGGGTGTAACGTTTTCCTCCATAGACAGCATAGGTTAAAGGGTTAGTAATTGGGTAATGACACATACAAAGATAAATTCTTTCCTCGGATAAAAAAGCGAATACTCCTGTTTTTTGTCACTCTTTCATGGCAGTGTCGTAATCTTTACGAATTTCGCATGTCGATGCGGAAACTGTGCCCGTTACCCCTTCAGCTGCTTATGATGTCGCTTGTCACAAGAGAATTTTTCCGTAATTCACACCGAAAGCTGCCCCCGCCGCTGAATAAATCACTATCTTTGAAGCGAATAATAGCGATGTATAGATGTTAAAGAAGCTCAAGAAAAAACTGGGGCTGTCGGGTGACAGCCTCGAACCAACCGTAAACACAGAAAACGCTGCCGAAGCGCGCCCCAACATTCCGGAGGTGGCTGTCCGCGAAATCAAGCGGATGCTTTTCGAGGCCTTTGCCAACCACCCCTCGCGCATCTACGACTCGAAGATGGCTGCCAAACAGATTGGCATCCAGGGGAACGACGGACGCAAGATGGTGCACGACCTGATGCGTGAAATGGCTGCGGAAGGCGTATTCGAAAAAGTAGGCGCGGGGCAGTACCGCCTTGTACGGAAACAACTCCCCACGCGCACGGGACACGTAGATATGACCGCCAGCGGCATGGCATACATTATCGTAGACGACGCTGCGGAGGGTGAAAAGGATATCATTGTCGAACCGCGCAACACCCACCACGCCATGCACGGCGACCATGTTCGGGTGGCAATTATCGGTCGCCGACGCGACGGGCGCATCGAGGGCGAGGTGGTCGAAACCCTTGAAGAGGGAAAACGCACCTTTGTGGGGCGCATTGAGGTGTCGGACAAATATGCCTTTGTCATCATCGACTCACGGACCATGCCGGCGGATATTTTTGTGCCGCTGCGGTCGCTGAACGGCGCCCAAAACGGGCAGAAGGTGATTGTGCGCATCACCGAATGGCCCGAAACAGCCAAAAATCCCACGGGCGAGGTGGTAGACGTGTTGGGGAACTCGGGAGACAACAACACCGAGATGCACGCCATTCTGGCCGAATTCGACCTCCCCTATCACTTCCCCGAAGAGCTCGAAAAAGCCGCCGACAAGATTAAGGCCGGCATTACGAAAGCGGAAATCAAACGCCGCAAGGATATGCGCGGGGTGACCACCTTCACCATCGACCCGGCCGACGCCAAGGACTTCGACGACGCCCTCTCCATTCGCCAGCTCCCCAACGGGAATTGGGAGGTGGGGGTGCATATTGCCGACGTGACCCACTATGTGCGTCCGGGCGACGCGATTGACACCGAAGCGGTCAATCGCGCCACGAGCGTCTATCTGGTGGACCGCACCGTGCCGATGTTGCCCGAGAAACTCTCGAACGACCTCTGTTCGCTCCGCCCCAACGAAGAGAAACTCACCTTCTCGGCCATCTTCGAGCTGGACGATGAAGCGAAAGTCCTCAACGAGTGGTTCGGACGGGCCGTGATTCTCTCCGACCGTCGTTTTACGTACGAAGAGGCGCAAAACGTTATCGAAGGAAAAGATACGGACAACCCCTTGAAAGATGCCGTACTGACCCTCGACCGACTGGCCAAGAAGCTGCGAGCCGAACGGTTCCGCCACGGCTCCATCGGCTTCGAACGCGACGAGGCGAAATTCGTGCTGGACGAACACGGCAAACCGCTAAGCGTCTATTTCAAGGAGATTAAGGATTCGAACCAGCTGATTGAAGAGTTCATGTTGCTGGCCAACCGCAAGGTGGCCGAGTTTATCGGTCGCAAACGCCCCGGACAACGCACCGAGCGGACCTTTGTCTACCGTGTTCACGACAAACCCAACGAAGAGAAACTGGCCAACTTCAAATCCTTCATCACCCGTTTCGGCTACAACTTCAAGGCCGACAAGGGGCGTGCCGTGGCCAAGGAGATGACCCGCCTGCTCACCACCATCAAGGGGCGCAAAGAGGAGAACCTCATCTCGACCCTGGCCATCCGTTCGATGGCCAAAGCGGTCTACTCCACCACCAACATCGGCCACTACGGGCTGGCTTTTGACTACTACACCCACTTCACCTCGCCCATCCGCCGCTACCCCGATATGATGGTGCACCGCCTGCTGCAACACTACCTCGACGGCGGCAAAAGCGAAGACAAAGAGACCTACGAAAAGCTGTGCGACCACTCCTCGGCCATGGAGATTCGGGCAGCCGATGCCGAACGGGCCTCGATTAAGTACAAGATGGTCGAATTCATGGAGGACAAAATCGGACAGGAGTTCGACGGGTCGATTAGCGGCGTGACCGACTGGGGTATCTATGTTGAGTTGGCCGACAATAAAATCGAAGGGATGGTTGCCCTGCGGGACATGTCGGACGACTATTACGCTTTCGATGCCGAGAACTACGCCGTGGTGGGTCACACCACGGGTCGTCGGTTCATGCTGGGCGACGAGGTGCGCATCCGCATCAAACGAGCCGACCTGAGCCGCAAACAACTCGACTTCGAGATGGTGGGAGCCATCGACTTCCACACCCGCAAGCTCGACCGTCTGCCCGAGCCGACCACCTCTGCTGGTGAGTTGGGGGCTACACCTGCGGAGGCACGGCGGGCGGCACAAGGGCGCAGCCGAAGCGGAAAATCGCGTTCGCGCGGCGGAAAACGGAAACGGTAATCCAACTTTTGGAGGAGAGCACCGTTCCTTAGCGTCTTTCCGCAGCCTCCGCCATATCTCAGGAGGGGAGCCTATGACCGACTACATTGCCCTTTTCGGACGTTACCTGTCGGCCGAGCGTCGCTGCTCGGCCGACACCGTAGATATATACACCCGCGACCTGCGGGACTTCGAGCGCTACCTGCAACAGAGCGGCGACACGGACGACAACGACCGCTGTTCCGCTCCGATGGACCCTGCGGCCGTCTCGCTGAGGGATGTGCGCGGTTGGGTCATGCGCAACGTCGAACAGGGCATTGCCCCGGGCAGCGTCAATCGCAAAATATCCACCCTGCGCTCCTTTTTCCGCTACCTGATGCGCGAAGGTGTCGTTACGAAAAATCCCGTCCACGACATCAAGGCCCTGCGCCAGGGGCGTCACCTGCCCGTTTTCGTCGAAGAGAGCCGCATGGACCAACTGGTACGCGTACTCGAAGAACCCTCCGAAGAATTTTCCGTCGAACGGGATGCCGTTGTCATCCTGCTGCTCTACGCCTGCGGCCTGCGGCGCTCCGAATTGGCCGGACTGACCCTCAACGGATTAGACCTGACAAATCACACCCTGCGCGTTATGGGGAAAGGGGCCAAAGAGCGTATTCTGCCGCTGCTGCCCGCCGTGGCCGAACGTTTGGAACACTATTTGCAGCTCCGAACACAAGAAAAGATTTGCGAAAACGATAAAGATTTTTTATTTTTAACCAACAAAGGGAGACGATTGACCGATGCAGGTGTTTACCGCATCGTACGGATGTACCTCTCGTCGGCCGGGGTGCAGGGCAAACGCTCGCCACACGTGCTGAGGCATACCTTTGCCACCCACCTGATGCAACACGGCGCCTCGTTGCGCGTGGTACAGCAACTGTTGGGACACGCCTCGCTCGCCGCCACGCAGATTTACACCCACAACACCATCGAATCCCTCAAAAAAACCTATTTCCAGGCTCATCCCAGAGCCCATACGAACCATTACCAATCTAAGAAGGAGGACAAGGTATGAACATCCAGATTCAATCCGTGAAATTCGACGCCGACCAAAAACTGCTCGATTTCGTACAACATAAAGTGGGAAAACTCGACCGAATGATTGACAACAGCACCGGAGCCGAAGTAACCCTGAAACTCGACAAGGACGATGCCGCAGGGAACAAGGTGGTGGTACTGAAACTCTCGGTGCCGGGAAATGAACTGGTGGCCGAACGCCGCAGCAAAACGTTCGAGGAATCGGTAGACCTGTGTGTGGATGCCATTAAACGGCAGATTGAACGCTACAAGGAACGATAGACTCACTCCCGGCTGCTATCGCCTCCGTTTTTTCACCTTTACGTATGTGCTCAGGTACGCTGTGTGCCTGAGCACTTTTTTATCCTGCCAGCGGCACTGACAAGGAAGGCGTATTCATTGCCTCCTTCCCTTCCCTCTCCGCAGCCCATAAACGTCCAACAAAACAGGCGAGGGGCGAAAAAGAAAACGGATTTTCTTTTTCGCCCCTCGCCTTGTCTTGCACCACGGTCTGTTGCGGCAGCCGTTGGCCTGCCGCAACAGGCCCGACCCCGCCGACTACCTCGGTCCGCGGCCGCCGCCGGGCCGCGGACCGCCGCCCATAGGGCCCGCCGGACGGTCTTCCGTACCATAGTTGTCCGCATTGCGCCCTTTACGCGTATCGAACTTGTAAGTGAAGCTCACCATAAAGTAACGCTGCAACACATTCGACAACGTCGTCTGGATATAGCTGCTCTGGGTCGACTGGCGGAACGCACGGTTCTGGTTCAGCAGGTCATAGCCCGAGATACGCACCTCGGCCTGACGATACTTCAGGAACTTATACCCGATACCCGCATTGAGCAGTGCATAGTGCTGCGAATAGGAGGCCTGCGTCCCGAAGGAGTTGCGCCACGTGGCATCGAGGTTGATAAAGAGCCCCTTCCACAAATAGAGGTTCAGGAAGGCCGACAGGTCACTGCGGATGTAGCGGTCGAAGGTACGGCTTTGGGTCTGTTGGTCACGGCCCGTGGTAAAGGTGATACCCGGACGGTAGGCCACCGTGAAATCGACCGCCTCCGAGATGTTACTCGTCAGCGACAGGTTCAGGTTCACCCGGTTGCTGTTGGTACGATATTCGATATTGTCCTCGATGGAGGGAGTGCGCGTGTACATATACATCAACCCGATGTTCAGGTTACTGCGGATGGGGTTAATCGAGAAACCGTACATCGAGAAGAGGTTGGCGCTGATATACCCGTTGAGGTTCACCGGACTGGAGAGTTGAGCCCCCTTGACAATCGTCGTTCCGTCCACCACCATATCCTCCGTCAGGAAACGACGGTGGGTCGAGATATAATTCTGAATGAAGTTCACCCGTCCGAAGAGGTGGAAATAGTTGGACTTTTCGGGGTTCGCACGGTTGTAACGGATGTCAATGCGGTCCGTGTAGCTCTGTTTCAGGTTCGGATTCCCCACCGAAACATTCAACGGGTCGCTGATGTCATACAAATCCTGCAACTGATTGACCGTCGGCGTCGAAGTCGTCCGGCGATACTCGATGTTGAGGTGTTCCATCTGGCTGGGGTTGAACTCGAACCGCACGCGAGGCAACCAGGCATCAAAGTTGTACTGACTGGTCAGCATACGCGGATAGGTCTCATCGTCATTCAGCGTCGAGTACTGATAACTGATGGAAGCATTCAGATTCATCTTTTTTTGTTTCACCCAGTTGTACCCGATGGTCCCCACGTGACGCGTCTGGTCACGATTAAAGAGGTTCGAGGTGGTCGGGTCGGGGTCCAGTCCCAACTCCGTAATCAGGTCCCGAATGGCATCCAGCGACGCCAGTTCATCCGTCAGGTTGTAGCTCAACTTTTTGGAGTCGCTCTGGTCGTAGCTGAAACGGTAGCTGAACTGCAGACGCGACGATTTCGACAGCGGTTCGGAGTAACTGATACGCCCCGACAGGTCATACCCCGGCGCATCGAGAATCCCGATTTGGTTCAGTTCGTTGTAGGTCAGCCCGATGGTCTGCGCCACACTCTGGTTCAGCGACTCGTCGTCGGAAATCGAACCGTAGACCGACTCCTGGGTGCGTTCCCCCCAACCGTTCGTCCCGCCGCCCGAACCGCCGATAGAGAGCGTCCGTCCCGCCTTCTCGAAACGGTGCATCCAGAAGAGATTGGCCGAAGCGTCGTAAGTCCCTAACTGAGTCGCATAACGGTTGTTACCCGAAGTGTTCGGCATTCCGTTGAGCAGGCTCAGCGACATGCTGCTGCTGTTCCCGTGGTTGGTGGAGTAGGTAATACGCGGAGTGAAGAAGATGCGGTTCGTCTCGTTGGGGTTCCACTCGATGCGCAGATTGGCCCGATGCTGGTAGTTGTACCCCTGCGAACGGGTCGTGTCGTTCTGCAACAGGTCCTGAGACTGATACTCGCGACCCACAATCTGCCAAATATTGGCATTCACATTGTTAAAAAAGTAACTCCCGCTGATTTTGACCTTTTCGAAATCTCCCTGATAGTTCAAACCCGCCATCGTCGTGGTCTGAATCCCCCCGCGGACATTGGTCGTAAACTGGCTCGCGTCGATACCGCCCCCCATGCCGCCGCGGCGACCCGTCATCGCACCCGCAATGTCATTCAGCGTAAAACCCTGGTTATTCACATTGTTGCTCGAGGCCAATACGGTCCACCGCTGGTCGGCATTGAAAATATTGGCCGCCACACCGGCCGAGTAGCGGTTGTCGGTACCGTAACCGGCATAAGCCTTCCCGAAAACACTGTTGCTCACCCCGTTCTGGGTCACGATATTAATGGCCTTGATGCGTTCGCCGTCGTCGAAACCCGAAAACTTCGACTCGTCGCTCTTGTCGTCAAAGACCTGAATACTGGCAATCACGTCGGCCGGCAGCGTCTTCAACGCCACGGCCGGGTCGTCGGCAAAAAACTCTTTCCCGTCCACATAGACCTTCCCCAGCGTCTCACCATGCACCTCGACCGCCCCGTCGTCATTGGTCGTCACCCCCGGCATCTTCTTGAGCAGGTCCTCGCTCGAGGCATCGGGGTTGGTCTTGAAAGCCGCCGCATTGTACTGCAACGTATCCCCCTTGACCACCGCCATCGGCGCCTTGGCCGTCACCGTCACCGCCTGGGTCACCTGCGCCTCCGGCGACAGACGAATCGTCCCCAGGTCTACGGTCTGCTTCGCCTCGCCCACTACCCGGTAGTAGTTCTGATAACCGATAAACGTAATGGTCACGTTGGTGTTCTTCTCACGGCTCACCACCTGGAAATTCCCGTCGAAATCCGTCAGGCTCGTACGCTTGGCCGCATCAGGCTCCGATGCGTTGATAATCACATAAGCCCCCGTAATGGGTTTTCCGTCGTCACTGCCGATAACACGGCCTTTGATGGTCACTTGCGCCGTGGCTGCCGCCGTGGTCAGCACCAGAAGGGTGAAGAGTCCGATTACCCGTTTCATGTTCCTTTTCCTTCGCTTAAAATATGTATCACTCAAGTTTTAATACTGTGGTGTGAGAGAACCGCCGCCGGAAAGAGGCTGCCAGCCGGTCAGCGCGTCCCTCCGTGCGGTTTGCCTATTTATGACGCCTGCGAGGGAAAAAGTTTAATCGACTGTGGATATTTTTCCGAAGAAAACCGTTTTTTGGCACGAAAAATTGAACCGAAAGCCATTTTTTCGGAAATAAACCCCTAACTTTGTATGAATCTGTTATTGAATTCACAGTGCACCGACTACGGGTACACACACAGATTATTCACGAATAAATAACCCAAATACACTCACCATCATGGCAGAAGAAAAAGCGAACAAGCTGATGGCCGAATTTCCTCCTGTTACCACCCGGGAGTGGGAAGAGGCGATTGCCAAAGACCTCAAAGGAGCCGACCGCACCAAAAAACTGGTGTGGCGCACCCTCGAGGGATTCAACGTGGAGCCCTACTACCGGGCTGAGAACCTCAAGGAACTCAAACACCTCGACTCGAAACCGGGCGCATTTCCGTATGTGCGCGGCGTGAAGGCCGACAACGTGTGGCGCGTGCGCCAGACCCTCGAAGTGGGCGACGACGTGGCCACCGCCAACCAGGCTGCACACGATGTGCTGATGAAAGGAGTCGATTCTCTCGGCTTCGTCATCAAAAACAAAGAGTTCTCGGCAGCAGACCTCGACACCCTGCTCAAAGGCATTACCATTACGGCCGTCGAACTGGCCTTCAGCGGCTGCGGCGCCGCCCGAGTGGCCGAACTCTTCCTCGACAAGGTCGCGGCCGAAAAACTCGACCCCGAACAGGTCTTTGCCACCTTCGGCATCGACCCCCTCATGAAACTCTCCAAAAAAGGCTCCTGGGGCTGCTCTGCTCCCGACGGCGCCAAGCAGTTCGAACGCATCAAAGCCCTCCTCGAAAAAGCACCCCAGTACAAACGGGTACGCCTTATCGCTGTCAATGCCACGCTGCTCCACAACTGCGGCGCTTCGATTGTCCAGGAACTGGCCTTCGCCCTGGCCATGGGACACGAATATGTGGTTCGCCTGACCGACATGGGGCTGGATGTAGACCAGGTGGCTCCGGCCATTAAGTTCAACTTCTCGGTCGGCACCAACTACTTCATGGAAATCGCCAAACTGCGTGCCGCACGGCTCCTCTGGGCCAATGTGATGGCCCCCTACAACCCCAAACGGGGCTGCAGCTCCAAACTGCGGGCGCACATCCAGACCTCGGCCTGGAACCAGACCGTCTACGACCCCTACGTCAACATGCTGCGCGGGACAACCGAAGCCATGAGTGCCGCCATTGCGGGGGTAGACTCCATCGAAGTACTCCCCTTCGACCACGCCTACGAAAAACCGACCGAATTCAGCAGCCGCATTGCCCGTAACGTGCAACTGCTCCTGAAGGAAGAGTCGCACTTCGACCAGGTGACCGACCCGGCTGCCGGCTCCTATTATATTGAAGAGCTGACCGCCTCGATTGCCAAAGCAGCATGGGACCTCTTCAAAGCTGTCGAAGAGAAGGGCGGTTATGTGGCCGCCTTCGAAGCCGGGTTCATCCAGGACCAGGTCGAAGAGACCGCCAACAAACGCGACCAACATATCGCTACGCGGCGTGAAATTCTGCTCGGGACCAACCAATACCCGAACTTCAACGAAGTGGCCCCGGCCGAGATTACGGAGGCTACCGTGACCCGTGGCGGTCAGGCGTGCCACTGCGGCTGCAAACACAGCGGCCAAACGCCCGAATACCGTCCGCTGAAGCCCTATCGCGGGGCGATGGCCTTCGAAGCGATGCGCCTGCGCACCGACCGCAGCGGCAAAGAGCCGAAAGCCTTTATGCTCACCTGCGGAACCCTCTCGATGGCCCGGGCACGGTCGCAATTCGCCTGCAACTTCTTTGCCTGCGCGGGGATTCGCGTAATCGACAACACCTTCTTCCACACCGTGGCCGAAGGTATCGAAGCCGCCAAAGCCTCCGGAGCCCAAATCGTGGTGGTCTGCGCCTCGGACGACGACTACGCGGCAGTGGCTCCCGAAGTCTACGCGGCATTCAAAGGTACCGATGTCATTGTGGTGGTGGCCGGCGCTCCCGCCTGCCAACCGGACCTCGAAGCCGCGGGTATCTCGCACTTCATCAGCGTCCGAAGCAATGTCCTCGAAACGCTCGAAGCCTACCAAAAAGAGCTGGGCATCTAACCCGATACGCGAACCCTTAACTGACCAATCATGAGAGCTAAATTTTCAGATATAAATTACACCTCCGCAGCGTCGGCAGGCAGCTGCGGATGCTCCGCCAAGAAAGAGTGTGGCGAAGCCCCCGTGTGGATGACCCCCGAGCACATTGCCGTCAAAGGGTCCTACTCGGCCGATGACCTGCTCGGCATGGAACACCTCAACTATGCCGCCGGGCTGGCACCCTACCTGCGTGGTCCGTACAGCACCATGTACGTGATGCGCCCGTGGACCATCCGCCAGTATGCCGGCTTCTCGACCGCCGCCGAATCCAACGCCTTCTACCGCCGCAACCTCGCGGCCGGACAGAAAGGACTCTCGGTGGCCTTCGACCTGGCCACACACCGCGGCTACGACGCCGACCACCCCCGTGTCGTTGGGGACGTCGGAAAAGCCGGCGTGTCAATTTGCTCGGTCGAAGACATGAAAGTCCTCTTCGACGGTATCCCGCTCGACAAAATGTCCGTCTCGATGACCATGAACGGTGCCGTGCTGCCCGTACTGGCCTTCTACATCGTCGCCGGGCTCGAACAGGGATGCACCCTCGACCAACTCAGCGGAACCATCCAAAACGATATCCTCAAGGAGTTCATGGTGCGTAACACCTACATCTACCCGCCGGAATTCTCGATGCGGATTATCGCCGACATCTTCGAGTACACCTCGAAAAACATGCCCAAATTCAACTCCATCTCCATCTCGGGCTACCACATGCAGGAAGCCGGCGCCACGGCCGACATCGAAATGGCCTACACCCTGGCCGACGGGCTCGAATACCTCCGCACGGGGGTCAATGCAGGGATGGACATCGACTCGTTCGCTCCGCGGCTCTCGTTCTTCTGGGCCATCGGCATGAACCACTTTATGGAGATTGCCAAAATGCGTGCGGCACGTATGCTCTGGGCCAAGATTGTCAGCCAGTTCAACCCGAAAAATCCCAAATCGCTGGCCCTGCGTACCCACTCGCAGACCTCGGGATGGTCGCTCACCGAACAGGACCCGTTCAACAACGTGGCCCGCACGGCTATCGAAGCGATGGCCGCTGCCCTGGGACACACCCAGTCCCTCCACACCAACGCCCTGGACGAAGCCATTGCCCTGCCGACCGACTTCTCGGCACGTATTGCACGTAACACCCAAATCTACATCCAGGAAGAGACCAACATCTGCCGCGGTATTGACCCGTGGGCCGGCTCCTACTACGTGGAATCGCTCACCAACCAGATTATGCACAAGGCGTGGGCGCTGATTCAGGAGGTGGAATCGCTCGGCGGGATGGCCAAAGCCATCGAAACCGGTGTGCCGAAGATGCGTATCGAAGAGGCTGCTGCCCGTACCCAAGCGCGTATCGACTCGGGCGAACAGACCATCGTCGGCCTCAACAAATACCGTCTCGAAAAAGAGGACCCGATTGACATTCTGGCCGTGGACAACACGGCCGTACGGGAATCGCAGGTGGCTCGTCTGAAAGAGCTCCGCGCCAACCGCGACGAAACCGCCGTACAACGTGCCCTGGCTGCCATCACCGAATGTGTCCGCACCAAGAAGGGCAACCTGCTGGAACTGGCCGTCGAAGCGGCCAAGGTTCGGGCTACGCTCGGCGAAATCTCAGATGCCTGCGAAGCGGTCGTAGGTCGATACAATGCGGTTATCCGCTCCATTTCAGGTGTATATTCGGCAGAAGTGAAAGACGATGAAAAATTCGCAAAAGCCAAGGCGCTCTGCGAAAAATTTGCCAGGAAAGAGGGGCGTCAGCCTCGTATCATGATTGCCAAACTGGGGCAGGACGGTCACGACCGCGGTGCCAAGGTCGTAACGACCGGGTATGCCGACATCGGTTTCGACGTCGATATGGGCCCGCTGTTCCAAACCCCGGAAGAGGCTGCCAAACAGGCCGTCGAAAACGACGTACACATCGTTGGGGTATCGTCGCTCGCAGCCGGCCACAAGACCCTCGTACCGCAAATCGTGGCCGAACTCAAACGCCTTGGCCGTGAGGATATTGTGGTCATCGTGGGGGGTGTTATCCCGCACCAGGATTACGACTTCCTCTACCAGAACGGTGCTGCGGCCATCTTCGGACCGGGGACACCCGTGACCGATTCGGCCATCAAGATGCTTGAAATCCTGCTGGACGAATAAAACCGAGTCCAGTATAGAGCAGACGCGTAACGGCGGCCGGAAGGGATGCGTTCCCTTCCGGCCGCCGTCGCTATACACAGAAACTATCCCCCGTCGCACAATAAATTCCCGATTTATCCCGTATCTTTGCCGTATGATGACCCTGAAAGAGAAAATCGAAGCGCTCAAACGCCAACGAAATGCCGTAATTCTGGCACACTACTATACCGAAGCCGACGTACAGGATGTGGCCGACTTTGTGGGGGACAGCCTCGCCCTGTCGCAACGCGCCGCCACGACCGACGCCGATGTGATTCTCTTTGCCGGCGTCCACTTCATGGGCGAAACGGCCAAAATCCTCTCGCCGCAGAAAACCGTCCTGATGCCCGACATGGCAGCGGGATGTTCGCTGGCCGACTCGTGTCGGGCAGAGGATTTCGCCGCATTCATCGCCCAACACCCCGGCCACACCGTTATCTCGTACGTCAATACCACGGCCGAGGTCAAAGCCCTTACGGACATTGTCTGCACCAGCAGCAACGCCGTACAAATCGTTCAGTCGCTGCCCGAGGATGAACCGATTATCTTCGGTCCCGACCGCAACCTCGGCAACTATATCAAAAACGTCACGGGACGCCAAAACATGGTGATTTGGGACGGTGCCTGCCACGTGCACGAAGAGTTCTCGCTCGAAAAGATTCTCGAGCTCAAGAAAGAGCATCCCACGGCCAAAATCCTCTCGCACCCCGAGTGCAAACGGCCGATTATCCTGATTTCGGACTACGTGGGTTCGACAGCCGGCCTGCTCCACTACGCCGCCACCGACACCACGACCGACACCTACATTGTCGTGACCGAGCCCGGCGTGCTGCACCAGATGAAAAAAGCGGCTCCCGACAAGACCTTCATCCCGGCGCCGCCGATGGACTCCACCTGCGGGTGCAACAACTGCAGCTACATGAAACTGGTGACCCTCCAAAAGATGGCCGACGCGCTGGAGCAACTGGAACCGCAGATTGTGATTCCCGAAGAGACGCGCGTTCGGGCGGAAAAATCCATCCGCCGCATGCTGGAGATTTCGTCGCGGCTGGGGCTGGTATAGCGTTCTCTCCTCTGCATTACACATTATTCCGACCGCCGCAAGTTCCCGCTTCGTCGCCTCTCACAGGGACAGACAGCACCAGACCTGAAAAAGTATTTTGAAGATTTTTTATTTTTGCCGCGGCAAAAAATAAGAAATCTCTACATGCGAAAAAGCCTGATTGCCCTCGCCTTTGGAACCCTCGGACTGGGGATTGCCGAATTTGTGATGATGGGCATCCTGCCCGACGTGGCCGCCGAAATGGGAGTAGACATCGCCACGGCCGGACAACTCATCTCCGCCTATGCCATCGGAGTCTGCGTGGGCGCTCCGATGCTGATTCTCGCCCGTAAATTCCCGCTGAAAAACATCCTGCTGGTGCTCGTAGCCCTGATGATGGCCGGAAACCTCTTCGCCGCTGCGGCTCCCAACTTCTGGACCCTCTTCGCCGCCCGCTTTATCTCGGGACTTCCCCACGGAGCATACTTCGGGGTCGGCTCCATCGTCGCCGCCAAACTCGCCGACGAAGGCAAAGGCTCCTCGGCCGTCTCCATCATGATTGCCGGCATGACCGTAGCCAACCTCTTCGGCGTACCGCTCGGGACCTCGCTCAGCAACACCATCTCGTGGCGACTCCCCTTCCTGCTGGTCGGCATCTGGAGCGTCGTCACCCTCTTCTACATCTGGCGCTGGGTACCGCAGGTCGAAGGACTCCCCGACACCGGTTTCCGCGGCCAGTTCCGTTTCCTCAAACACCTCGCTCCGTGGCTCGTCCTCGGAGCCACGATGTTCGGCAACGGCAGCGTCTTCTGCTGGTACAGCTACATCAACCCCCTGCTCACCCAAGTCTCGGGATTCTCGGCCGAGGCCGTCTCGCTGCTGATGATTATGGCCGGAGCCGGCATGGTCGTGGGCAACCTCCTCGGCGGACGCCTCTCCGACCGCTACATGCCCGGACGAGTGGCCATGGTCACCCAAGGGAGTATCATGGTGCTGCTGCTCGCCATTTTCTTCGCTGCCCCCGTCGGCTGGCTCACGGCACTGCTCATGTGCTGCTGCACCGCAGGACTCTTCGCCATCTCCAGCCCCCAACAGCTGCTCCTCATCCGCTACGCCCCGGGCGGAGAAATGCTCGGGGCCGCCAGCGTACAGGTAGCCTTCAACCTCGGCAATGCCCTCGGCGCATACGTCGGCGGGCTGCCGCTGAAAGCCGGACTGGGATACCAATACCCGGCTCTCATTGCGGCACCCGTTGCGCTGATAGGCTTCACGCTCCTGCTGGCGTTCTATCGCCGCTACGAACGCAAGCCCCTGCTGCCCGCCAAGGTCGCTAAATAATGAAAGGATTTAGTGGGTCAAGACCTTGACCCCCTGTTCGGTCATTACGAACGTGTGTTCCCACTGCGCCGAAGGCAGACCATCGCGCGTGCGCACCGTCCATCCGTCCCGCGCATCAATCTTCACCCGCCAGTCGCCCTGATTAATCATCGGCTCGATGGTAAAGACCATGCCCGGCACGAGCAGCATCCCCGTCCCACGATGCCCGTAGTGGGCCACCTCGGGCTCTTCGTGAAACGCCAGCCCCACCCCGTGGCCGCACAAATCGCGCACCACCGAATAGCCGTTCTTCTCGGCATGGTGCTGGATAGCTGCCCCGATATCGCCCACAAAGCCATAAGGTTTAGCCGCTTCGGCTCCAATCCGGAGGCACTCGCGCGTCACCTCGACCAGCCGTCGTTTTTCGTCCGAGACCTCCCCTATCAGGAACATGCGGGAGGCATCGGAGTAGTATCCGTCGAGGATGGTCGAGACATCGACATTCACGATATCCCCTTCGCGCAAAATATCCTTCTCGCTGGGAATCCCGTGGCACACCACCTCGTTAATCGAGGTGCAGACACTCCTGGGGAACCCCTCATAATTCAGCGGCGCCGGCACAGCCCCGTGCGACACCGTATAGTCATAGACCAGGCGGTCAATCTCGGCCGTGCTCATCCCCGGCCGAATCTCCGACGCTATCAGGTCCAACACCCCCGTATTCACCACCCCGCTGCGACGAATCCCCTCAATCTGTTCGGGACTCTTGAGCAGTCGGCGCGACGGCACCTCGTGCCCCCGCTGACGATACCAGGCGATGCGTCGCTCCACCTCGGTCGAGGGGAGCGACGCCGCCCGCTCTTTCGGTTCAATTTTCATTTTCGGCATACACGAAGGTATGAAAAATTCCCACCCGTTATCCCAAGCCGCTCTGCCTGACAGGCGACCCTGAAACAGCTCGTCAGAAAGGCAAATCCTCCACCTCCGCGGGCAGCGGCGGCGTCTGAGGCGCCGACGACTGCACCGGAGCCGACGGAGCCGGCTGACCCGTCGGGACCGACGACACGCGAGACTCCCCATACCCCGTTCCCTCACTGCGCCGGGCACCGCCCAACAGGCGCACCTCATCGGCCACTATCTCCACCACGGTGCGCCGCGCACCGCTGCTCT
Source organism: Candidatus Rikenella faecigallinarum (assembly GCA_019113395.1). Classification (GTDB taxonomy): domain Bacteria; phylum Bacteroidota; class Bacteroidia; order Bacteroidales; family Rikenellaceae; genus Rikenella; species Rikenella faecigallinarum. The sequence goes on from DXHL01000019.1 coordinate 134,599, forward strand.
CGTCGGTCCACTCCCGCGAGCGTATCTTACCCTCGACATACACCTGACTCCCCTTCCGAATATATTTCTCGGCAAAATCCGCCTGACCCCGCCACAAAACGACCGTATGCCATTCGGTATGTTCACGGCGCTCGCCGGTCGAGGCGATATAAATACGTTCGGTGGTGGCAAGGCGCAAACGCGCCATCTTCACCCCGCTCTCCAAGGCTCTGACCTCCGGGTCCATACCCACATTCCCTATCAAAATCACTTTGTTCACCATAACGCTGATGTTTTAATAAACGTCACTTATTCTCTCTTTGCGAGTGACTACAAGATAGAAATAATTTTGCAGACGCGGCAATACTCTCCCGAAAAAATCGTATCTTAGCGCAAATTAGCACATTAAGCGCCCCGCACACCGCGAAACCTCATTTCACCCACAGCCAAACGGCATCAGGCTTCGCCGCGACATAAGGCGCTCGAGACAACGGATAATGAATCACTTTTTCAAGACATTTTTTGCCTGTCTGCTGGCACTCTTCGTTGGAAGCATCGGTTTTGTGATGGTCAGTTTCATCGTCCTGGCCGGCATTATCGCGACCCTCGGCTCACTGGGGCAAAGCAAATACATCGGCAGCGTTGAACCCCACACCGTGCTGCAAATCGACCTCGCACAACCCATCGTCGATAAACCCAACGGCAGCGCCATCGACCTGTTCGACTACAACGACTTCACCTTCCGCGACCAACTGACCCTCTTCGAAGCCGTCACGCTGATTGAAAAGGCCGCCGACGACCCCCGCATCGACGGCATTTACCTGAACATACCGATGGGGATACCCTCCTCCATCTCGACACTTTATGAATTACGGCAGGCGCTGACCGCCTTTCGCGAGAGCGGCAAGTTCGTACTCGCCTATGCCGATGTCTACTCGCAGGGGGGATACTATCTGGCATCGGCGGCCGACCGCCTCTACCTCAACCCGCAGGGGGGAGTAGCCTGGCAGGGGATGGCCTCCAACGTGATGTTCTACAAGGGACTGCTCGACAAACTCGGGGTACAGGCCGAGCTGGTGCGGCACGGGGCGTTCAAGGGCGCCGGAGAGCCTTTTGTACGGGAGAGCCTCAGCGAAGAAAACCGACTCCAGACCGAAGCCATGACCTCCTCCGTCTGGAACTTTCTGGTGAGCGAAATTGCCGAAAGTCGCGAAGTGGCGGCCGACAGCCTGCAGGCCTACGCCTCGCGGCTGGCCGTAGGCACGGCGGGTGATGCCCGACGGCTGGGACTGGTGGACAGCCTCTACTATCGGGACCAACTCTTGGCCGAACTCGCGCGTCTCAGCGGACAGGATTCGACGGAAGGACCGGAACTGCTGCCTCTGCAAAAGTACAAATATGCCGACTCGCATAACGGAGCGTTTACCGTGGCCGGAAACCCGATGGCCGACAACGAAATCGCCCTGCTCTATGCTGATGGCGATATAGTCGATGCCGGAGACCCCAACAAACAAATTGTCGGGAATGCACTGGCCGAAACCCTGGCCGATATTCGCAAGGATAGCACCGTTAAGGCGGTCGTGCTGCGCGTGAACAGCCCCGGAGGGAGTGCCCTGGCCGCGGAGATTATCTGGCGCGAAGTGCACCTCACCCAACAGGTCAAACCGGTTATCGTCTCGATGGGCAATTATGCCGCTTCGGGCGGATACTACATCAGCTGCGGCGCAGAATACATTGTCACGGCCCCCACCACCCTGACCGGGTCGATAGGGGTATTCGGACTCTCCTTCAACGTAGGAGAAGGAGCACGCAACCACCTTGGCATCACCACCGAAGTGGTCAAAACCAACCCCTCGGCCGACATGGGAAACATCTTCCGTCCGATGAGCCCCGCCGAACGGCTCTACATGCAGAATGGCGTCGACTCGGTCTATGCGCGATTCGTATCCGTGGTAGCCACAGGACGTAACCTGAGCCGCGACAGCGTGGACCACATGGCCGGCGGGCGCGTCTGGACCGGAACACAAGCCATGGAAAACGGACTGGCCGACTGCACGGGCACCCTCAGCGATGCCATACGCATTGCGGCCGACCATGCTGGACTCATGACCGGAGATTACTACGTAGGGCAACATCCCACGCCCGAAAGTTCCTCGTTTGCCGCCATCCTGGGAGCACTGACCCACGCCGCCGTGGCAAAAGTGACCGCCTCGACCCCCACCCTGCTGACCGACGAGGCTCAACGGCTACGGGCGCTCATCGACCGACACGGCATCCGAACGGAAATGCCACTCCGAATAGAAATGCAATATTAACCACATATCAACCTCGCTGTTTTGGGACTGCTCGGAAAAATACTCGCTGCACCACTGGCATGGATATATGGCGGTATCATTGATATTCGCCACAAGCTCTTCGACTGGGGCGTCCTCAAAAGTCAGGAGTTCGACATCCCGATTATCTGCGTGGGTAACCTCACCGTCGGAGGAACGGGAAAAACGCCCCACACCGAACGACTTATCGAACTGCTCGACGGAGAATTCCGCGTAGCGGTGCTCTCGCGCGGATACAAACGCAAAACCAAAGGCTTTGTGCTGGCCACCACCCACACCTCCTTCAAGAAAATCGGAGACGAGCCCAAACAAATCAAACTCAAATATCCGCACATCCCCGTAGCCGTCTGCGAAAAACGGGTCGAAGGCATCCAACGGCTGCGCGAGGCTCACCCCGAAGTGAACCTGATTATCCTGGACGACGCCTTTCAGCACCGATATGTAGAGCCGTGGGTAAACATCGTGCTGATGGACTACCACTGCCCGGTGTACGAAGACCACCTGCTGCCTCTGGGGCGCCTGCGCGACAGACGCTCCCAGCTCTCCCGCGCCCAAATGGTCATCGTCACCAAATGTCCGGACGACATGAAACCGCTCGACTTCCGGATTATGAGCAAGCATCTTGACCTCTACCCCTACCAGAGCCTCTACTTCACTCGCATGACCTCACTGGCTCCCGTGCCGCTCTATCCCGCCTACGGGCAACCCGCCGTGCTGGAACGAGGCACCCCGGTAGTGGCCATGGCCGGTATTGCCAACCCGACACGCTTTGTCGAAGACCTGCGACAAAACTACGACGTGCTACAAACCGTCTTCTTCCGCGACCACTACACCTTCAAGATGAAGGATATCCATGCCGTTGAAGAGGCATTGAAACATCTGCCTCAGGAATGCATGGTCGTGGTGACCGAAAAAGATGCCGTGCGACTCATGAACAGCCGCAAAATCAGCGACGACTTCAAACGACGACTCTATTACAGTGCCATCCGGGTCGAATTCCTCGAAAATCGGGAGTGCGACTTCCACAGACAACTCGACCAGTATGTCAGAGAAAATCAAAAATACAACGTGCTTCATCCGGAATAGGCTGAACCTCGCTCCGCGGCGGTTCTACACCGACATGCCCGGCGGAACCGTCGAAAACGGCGGCCTGCCCGCACCGGAGGTAGGTATCGTGCTGGGCTCCGGGCTGGGAGCACTGGCCGACACCATCGAAACCATCGGCACGCTCGACTATGCCGAAATACCGGACTTCCCGCGCTCGACCGTGGCGGGACACCGAGGGCGTTTCATCTACGGGCGGCTGGGCGGACGCTATGTGATTGCCATGGAGGGGCGCGTCCACTACTACGAAGGGTACCCGATACAGGAGGTGGTTCTGCCCGTGCGGGTCTTGTGCTGCCTGGGGATTGACACACTGATTGTGTCGAATGCCGCGGGAGGCATCTCGCCGCTCTTCAACACGGGGGACATCATGGTGATTGAAGACCACATCAACCTGTTGCCCAACCCGCTGGTCGGGCCCAATGACGAGGCGCTGGGAACGCGCTTTCCGGACATGAACGGCGCCTATGACCCGGCCTTGCGCGCCTTGGCACACAGTGTCGCGGAAGAACAGGGGCTGACCCTGCGCGAAGGGGTTTATGTGGGGACCACAGGGCCCAGTTATGAGACAGCAGCCGAGATACGGTACATTCGAACCCTCGGAGGCGATGCCGTCGGGATGTCTACCACACCTGAAGTGATTGTGGCACGGCATCAGGGGGTACGGGTCTTGGGATTTTCCCTGATTACCAACACGCTGAGTGGCAATCCGGCACGCCTCGGACAACGCGCGTCCGTGAGCCACGAAGAGGTGGTCGAAGCGGGAGCGGCAGCCACGCCCAAACTCTGTGCCCTGGTGGAACAGGTTGTGGAACGACTCTGACCCATACATTTACAGCACATCACCCCCAATCACAACGGAACAGGACAAAAACCGAACGGCCATGACAACAGGGCTCTACATACAGAAAATCGACGTACACGGTCTGTGGAACATCTGCGACCTCACGTGGGAGCTGACCCCGGAGGTCAATGTACTGGCAGGGAGCAACGGAAGCGGGAAAAGCACCGTTCTGCGCTGCCTGAGCGACCTTTTCACGCAGGGGTCGCTGGCCAACGGACATCGCTGCCGCATACAGTCCATCGAGGTGACCTTTACGGACGGCACAACCGTCTCGTCGGAACAGCCGTTTGACCCGTCACGGTATAACGTGTCGGTTATCAGCACCTTCGATACCGTACTTCAGGAGAGCGACGCCATCTACAAACTCTCGGACGGTACGGTAGCCACCTATCTCGACTGGATACTCTACAAACTCCAGAACCGATACCTCACCTACCAGCTGGAGGTGGGGAAAAAGGTGATTGCGGCTTTGCAGGCGGGGCGGAGTACGACCGAGGTGCAGGCTTTGACCCTGCGTCGGGTGCAATATTTCGACATCCTGGACGCCCTGCTGGAGGCGACCGGCAAACAGGTGGACCGCGAAAGCGACACCCTGCAGTTCAAGACCCGCTTCGGGGTAACGATTCAACCCTATCAGTTGTCCTCGGGCGAAAAACAGATTCTGATTATCCTCACCCAGGTACTGATTCAGGCGGGACGCAGTTGCATCATGATTATGGATGAGCCGGAGATTTCACTCCACTTCGACTGGCAGCGGCGGCTCATTGAAGATGTGCGGAGTTTGAACCCCAATCTGCAGTTGATTTTGGCCACCCACTCGCCAGCAGTGGTGATGAACGGCTGGACCGACCGTGTAGCCGAGATTAGCGACCTGCTGCGGCCGATGGCGCAGAAGGCATAGCGATAGCATACGTTTTTTACTCGGGAAAAACATATAGGGGGAACATGATTAGCGTCATGTTCCCCCCTATATATTCTCTCAAATTATTTTTCCCTCATTGCACGCGTAACAGCATCACAACTCAGGGTCTAAAGGCTATTTAGCCTCCATCTGCTGCCAAATCAAGGCCGAAGCCCCCAACACCGCAGCATTCTTCCCGTCGATACCCGAGGGCAGGAGTTTCACCTTGTTGCGGAAGTTCGAGAGCATGTGCATCTCCATATACTTCTTGGTCGGTTCGAAGATATACTTCCCGGCCTTGGCCAGCCCCCCGAAGAGGAAAATCGCCTCGGGCGAAGTAATCGTCACGGCATCGGCCAGCGCCTGACCCAAAATCATCCCCGTATACTCATAAGCCTCAATCGCCAGACGGTCGCCATTCAGGGCTGCCTTCGTAATCATTTCGGCCGTCAGTTCGTTGAAGCTGTAGTTACGGAATTCGCTGTCTTCAATATGGTCAGCCAGCAGTTTGAATGCCGTCCGCTTAATCCCGGTTGCCGAGACATAGGTCTCCAGACACCCTTTCCGACCACACCCGCAGACACGTGCACTGGCCGTCTTATTGACTATCACGTGGCCGAGCTCACCGGCAAAGCTGTCGTGGCCGTAAATCAACTGACCGTTGGCCACAAAACCGCTGCCAAGCCCCGTCCCCAGCGTTACCACGATAAAGTCCTTCATCCCCTTGGCCGCCCCATACACCATTTCACCAATAGCCGCTGCATTGGCATCGTTGGTTATCAGCACGGGAATCGTCGGGTAGTAGCGTTTCATCTTTTCGACAAACGGTATCACCCCCTGCCATATCAGGTTGGCAGCATGTTCGATGGTTCCGTTGTAGTAGTTGGCATTCGGCGCCCCGATACCTATCCCGATGATTTCAAATTCGCCGTCGAGGTTCTTCACCAGATTCTGAATGCCGATATACAACTCTTCGAGGTACTGGTCGAAATCCGGATAGTTCTTGGTCGGCACCACCCCTTCGCCATACATGTTCCCTTCACGGTCTACCAATCCGTATACGGAGTTAGTCCCCCCGATGTCGATACCTACTGCTAATTGCTTCATTTGCTAACGGTTTATGTGTTTGTTTTCGTAACTCAAAGATAACGGTTTTTTATCAATGCCAAGCCTTCACGGCCTGCGAAATGTCATTTTTCTGGTCAAAACGGTATTTTTTTCCGAATGGCAGCCGCCCCCTCGACAGGATTTTCACGTCAGCAAACAAACTCTCTGCCCCGCGTCCCAAAAATTATCCGTATCTTCGTTTCGATTTGTACGGCAACTCGCGCATGAAAGATAAAGATACGTTATTGGCACTGGTCGAGGGGGAGATAGCCCGCCTGCCGCTCGACAAGACCGAGCCCTCGGGACTATATGCTCCCATCCGCTATATTCTGGAGGACGGCGGCAAACGCATCCGTCCGCTGCTCTGCCTGATGGGTGCCGACCTCTACGGCAATCATCCCGAACGGGCATTGGCAGCGGCCGTGGCCGTCGAGGTGTTCCACAACTTCACACTGCTCCACGACGACATTATGGACAAGGCCGAGTTGCGGCGCGGACGACCCACCGTACACCTCAAATGGGGAGAAAGCGGGGCCATTCTGTCGGGCGACGCGATGTTGATTCTGGCCTATCAGATTTTGCAGGGAGGCACGGCCGCCCACGGAACGGAGCTGCTGCCGGAGCTGCTGGCCGTATTCAATCGGGCGGCCATGGAGGTGTGTCAGGGACAACAGTACGACATGGAGTTCGAGGTTTGTCAGACCCCGGTAACGCGTGAAGCCTACATCGAAATGATACGCCTCAAAACCTCGGTGCTGCTGGCAGCCGCCCTCGAAATGGGCGCGGTGGTCGGCGGAGCCTCGCGGGAGGAGCGTGCGGCCCTGTATGAATTCGGCGTAAACCTCGGGCTGGCATTCCAGATTCAGGACGACCTGCTCGATACGTACGGCGATGAACAGACCTTCGGCAAAACCATTGGCGGAGATATTGCGGTGGGGAAGAAGACCTTTCTGCACATCACGGCCATGGAGCGTGCTACGGCTGCGCAACAGCAGGCCATCCTTGCGCCGGGCGAGACGGACGAAAAGGTGACCCGTGTCCGGGGGATTTACGACGCACTGGGGGTACGCACAGCCGCCGAGGAGGCTATTACGGCCTGCTTTGAACAGGCACTGACCGCGCTCAGGCGTGCACACACAGACTGTCAGCGGCTGACGGTCCTTGAGACCTACGCCTATTCCTTAATGAAACGAAACAAATAGAGACCATGTATAAAGAGCTGTTCAACGACCCGCAAAACGCCTCCGAAAAGGTTTATGTCCGCGGGAGTCTCCATCCGGAGGTTCGTGTGGGGATGCGTCGGGTCAATCTGACCAACGGGGAACATATCGTCCTGTACGACACCACGGGGGTATATACCGAACCGGGGTATGAAGCCGACACGCAGCGCGGCATCCCCGCGCTGCGTGCGCCCTGGATAGCCGCTCGGGCGGCAGCGTTGCCCGATGGGGAGTTCCATACCCAGATGTGGTACGCCCGACGGGGTGTGATAACCCCCGAAATGGAGTATGCCGCCATACGCGAAAATGCCGGCATTGACCCTGCCGACCCGCGGTACATCACCCCCGAACAGGTACGGCGTTCGATAGCCGAGGGACGTGCCATCCTGCCCGCCAACCGCAAACACCCCGAAACCGAACCGATGGTCATCGGAACGGAATACCTCGTAAAAATCAATGCCAACATTGGCAATTCAGCCCTCGGATCCTCCATCGACGAGGAGGTCGAAAAGGCGCTGTGGGCCGTCAAGTGGGGGGCCGATACGGTCATGGACCTTTCGACCGGCAAAAACATCCACCAGACACGCGAAGCCATCCTGCGCAACTTGCCCGTGCCGATTGGAACGGTTCCGATGTACCAGGCTCTGGAGAAGGTCAAAGGGGTAGTCGAAGATATGACTTGGGAGGCCTACCGCGACACCCTTATCGAACAGTGCGAACAGGGGGTCGATTACTTTACGATTCACGCCGGGCTGCTCAAGGAGCATGTGCCGCTGGCACAAAAACGTGTCACGGGTATCGTCTCGCGCGGGGGGTCGATTATGGCCAAATGGATGGCCCACCACAACCGCGAGAGCTTCCTCTACGAACACTTTGACGAAATCTGCGACATCATGGCGCGCTACGATGTGGCGCTGTCGCTGGGCGACGGGCTGCGGCCCGGGTCGATTGCCGATGCCAACGATGCCGCACAGTTCGGCGAGCTCAAAACGCTCGGCAAGCTCTGTCAGCGCGCCTGGGAACATGACGTGCAGGTGATTATCGAAGGTCCAGGACACGTGCCGATGCATCTGATTCGCGAAAACATGGACCGACAGATTGAATGGTGCCACGGAGCGCCGTTCTACACGCTGGGCCCGCTGGTGAGCGACATTGGCGCAGGGTACGACCACATCACTTCGGCCATCGGGGGAGCCATGATTGGGTGGTTCGGGACGGCCATGCTCTGCTATGTTACCACCAAGGAACACCTGGCGTTGCCCAACCGCGACGACGTGCGCGAAGGGGTAGTGACCTATAAGCTGGCTGCGCATGCTGCAGACCTTGCCAAGGGGCATCCGGCTGCCGTGGCACGCGACCTGGCCATGAGCCGTGCACGGTACGACTTCCGCTGGCTCGACCAGTTCAACCTCTCGCTCGACCCCGAACGGGCACGACGCATGCACCGCGAAATGATAGCCGGAAATACGGATGTCGATTTTTGTGCCATGTGCGGCCCGCACTTCTGCGCCATGCGCATCACCAAATCGATTCAGGAGTAACCCGACACCCACAACTCAGAACGCAACATACGATGGATACCTTTCTGTTCGACAGCATCATCGTCGGCCCCATCCACAGCCGGCGGCTCGGCACCTCGTTGGGCGTCAATCTGCTGGCGCCCGACACCAAGTTGTGCAACTTCAACTGCATCTACTGCGAATGCGGTTGGAACGGGGCACACGGCAACGGAGGGTTCAACCCGTACGAGCGGGTGGTCACGGCGCTGGAGAGCCGGCTGCAGGAGATGGCCGCAACGGGAAAACTGCCCGATGTCATCACCTTTGCCGGCAACGGCGAGCCGACGATGCACCCCGACTTTGACCGGATTATCGATGCAACGATAGCCCTTCGCGACCATTACGCTCCGGAGACACAGGTCGCGGTGCTGAGCAACGCCACGATGATTGACCGTGACGCCGTGCGGCAGGCGCTGTTGCGTGTAGACCGCAATATTCTGAAGCTCGACTCGGGATTGGACGAGACGGTGCTGCACATCAACCAGCCGCAACGTCCGCGCAGCGTAGCACAAACCATCGAGTTGATGCAGGAGTTCCAGGGATGCATGGTGGTACAGACCATGCTACTGCGGGGCGATTACGGCGGGCACCACATCGACAACACCACACCCACCGAGGTGGCGGCCTATCTGGAGGCCATTCGGCAGATTCACCCCTCGGAGGTGATGCTCTACACCATCGACCGCAACACGCCGGCCGACAACCTGCAGAAGATTTCGTATGAGGAGATGGAGGCCGTTGCCGAGCAGATTCGGGGGCTTGGGTTGGACATTACGGTATCGGTGGCACGGTAACCCTACGAGACTTCAGGGACGGTACATATCCGTGCAGGAACGATTTGGGGGATAACACGAGCTCGCTCGTGTTATCCCCCAAATTATTTACAGCAGTTCACGCAGGATATACCCTACATCAGGCAGACCGCCATCGAGGCTCCCGCCATGGCCACCGCATACTCCAGGGCCATGAGGCTGTCCCGCATGTCGTACCACTCGCTGAGCCCCAGCAACGCCTCGATGTCCGAGATACGTCCCGCCGCCACAGCCTCCTTGAGCAGTGCCGGATAGTTGCCGACCTCTTCATCCCCGCTCCGCGCCTCGAGCGCTGCCACCAGCGACTGATAACGTCCGTAAAGCGCCTGCAGCCGGGCTTCGGTCTCGCTGCGTAACGCCTCGTGCTGCGCACGGGCCGCAGCCTGCTGCGCCTTGGCATAGCGCGTACGGCCGCTGTTCTGCCACAACGGCAGCGAAATGCCCGCCAGCAACGCATTCGTGCCGCGCGTCCCCTCGATTTCCACCTTGTATCCCACTTTCAACTTCGGTATCCACTCGTTGCGGCTCAGCTTCAGTTCGCGTTGCGCTATCAGCGTATCCAACGCCACGGACTGCAACGCATAATCTACGGCCAATGCCGCCGAGACAAATTCATCGGCCGTACCCGTAAATCGAAACTGCGGATAGCCCTGCGCCTCTATCGCCACCCCTCCGTTGAGCTGGGTCAGCGTCGCAGCGGCTTCGTCCCGTTCAGCCTCGGTCAGCGTAATGCTGTTCTCATTCTCGGTCAGCAGCATTTGGGCATTGCGCAACTCCATCACCGTATGCTGCCCCGCCTCGACCCCCTCGCGATACATGGCCACCACCCGCTGCAGGTTGCTGTGGCGACTTTCCAAAATATCCAGCCGCGCCACCGCATAATTCAGAGCCAGATAGGCATCCGACACCTGCATCATGATGCTTCGTTTGGTCGCCTGGTACTCCTGCTCGGCTTTCGAGATACCCAGTTTGCTGATTTTATTGCGCTGGTGGTAGACCGTCGGAAAATCGAACGTCTGCTCCACGGCCAACTCATAGCGCGTCTCATCCGTAAAGTAATACTCCAGTCCGACCGACGGGTCATCGGGCGCCAGCCCCGTGCGCAAACTGCGCACCGTGGCGGTGTGGCTTTTCTGAGCCGCCGTCAGTTGGGGGCTGCGTTCGGCCACTGCATTCAGAAAGGCGGCATAGTCTGCCGTTTGGGCCGTCGCCCGGCCCGCGGCGCACCCCAGCACACCGCTCAGCAACAAACAATATAGTTTTCGTGTCATGATTTTTTCGACTTGTCGTTAATCCAGGCATAGACCACCGGAACCACAAACAGATTCAGCAGGGTCGAGGTTAGCAGGCCGCCCAAAATCACAATGGCCATCGGACTTTGGATTTCGTTGCCGGGCAGGTCGCCGTTCAGGGCCAGCGGTATCAGCGCCAGCCCCGAGGTCAGGGCGGTCATGATAATGGGACTGAGGCGGTCCATGGAGCCGTGGAGAATCTGCTCGCGCAAAGATAGAGCGGCACCCTCGGCTTCGCAAGCCAGGTGGCGATAACGCGAGATAAGCAGGATACCGTTACGGGTGGCTATTCCGAAGAGGGAGATAAAGCCGATAATCGACGGGATGCTGACAATGCCCGATGTACACCATATCGAGACTACACCGCCGATAATGGCCAACGGCAGGTTGAGCAGCACGACGCCCGTCAGGCGCATATCCTTAAACTCGTTGTAGAGCAGCATGAAGACCACCAGAATGGCCAGCAGGGAGGTGAGCAGCAGCGTTCGCGAGGCCGAAGCGGCACTCTCGAACTGACCGCCGTACTCGATGTGATAGCCTTCGGGCAGGGGGACCCGTTCGGCAATGCGTTGCTGTATCTGTTCGACCACGCTTCCCAGGTCGGCACCCTCGACATTCCCCGAAACGACCAGTTTACGGCTGACGTTTTCGCGGTTGATGGTGTTGGGTCCCGCCGTGGAGACCAACTCGGCCACATCGCCCAGCGGCACCTTCACCGCCTCGCCGGCCGCATTGCGTCCGTCGAGCAGAATCCCGGCAATACCCTCCATCGACGAACGGCTCACGGAGTCGAACTTCAGCGTAATGTCAAAGGTGCGTTCGCCCTCGTAGACCTCCGAAACCACGCTCCCGGCCAGGGCGGTTTCGACCGTTTGCGTAAACTGTGCCGGTGTGATACCCCATTGGCTCAGCAGCATGCGTCGCGGCTTGATTTGCAGTTGGGGGCGTTCGATTTGCTGTTCGACCATCACATCCACAAAGCCGGGCACATCGGCCGTAGCCGCTTTGATGCGGTTGCCCAGGGCAAAAAGCTCGTTCAGGTTGTCCCCGAAGACCTTGATGGCAATGTTGGAGCGGGTCCCGGAGAGCAACAGGTCGATACGGTGCGAAATGGGCTGCCCAATTTCAAAGACAACACCCTGAATGTGACTCAACCGCTCACGCACATCGGCAAAAACCTCGGCACGGCTCCGCTCCTTCAGCACAAACGGCACATCAATCTCCGAAGTTTCCGTCCCCAGGGCATGCTCGTCGAGTTCGGCCCGTCCCGTTTTGCGAGACACCACGGTCACTTCGGGGACCTGCATCAACTGCTCTTCGACCAGTTGCCCCAGACGAATACTCTCCTGGAGCGAAATGCCGGGCATGGCCGAGACATGAATGGCCATCGCCCCTTCGTTAAAGGGCGGCAGAAAGTTGCTGCCCAGGGTGCTGAACACCGCCACGGCACCGACAAACAATGCGGCTGCCACACCCACCACCACTTTCCGATGGTTCAGCACCGCCCCCAGCATACGCCCGTAGAGGGCCTTCATTTTACGCACTACCCACGGTTCGCGTTCGTGGCGGCTCAACATCCGTTCGCCCGTCAGCAGGTAGCTGCTCAGGACCGGCGTCAGGGTAATGGCCACTACCATCGAGGCAAAGAGCGAGACGATAAAGGCGATACCGAGCGGTTGCAACATCCGTCCCTCCATGCCGCTCAGGAAGAAGAGCGGAACGAAGGTCACGATGATAATCAGCGTGGCATTCCAGATGGAGGCCCGTATCTCGGTCGAGGCTTCGTAGACCACTTTCAGGACAGGTCGTCGTTCGTGAGGCGGGAGGGAGTGGTTTTCGCGCAGCCGTTTGAAGACGTTTTCAACGTCGATAATGGCATCATCGACCAGCGACCCGATGGCAATGGCCATCCCCCCGAGGCTCATCGTGTTGAGGGTGAAGCCCAGGGCCTGCAGCACCAGCAGCGACACCAGCAGCGACAACGGAATGGCCAGCAGCGAAATGAGTGTCGTGCGGATGTTACCCAGGAAAATCATCAGAATCACCACCACCAGCACAGCACCCTCGACCAGTGCCCGTTCGATGTTGCTGACGGAGCTTTCGATAAAGGTGGACTGGCGGAAGATTTCGGTTGTCATCTGCACGTCGGGCGGCAGGGTGCGCGCCAGGTCGGCCAGCGTGCGGTCGAGTTGTTCGGTCAGTTCGAGGGTCCCGGTCGAGGGTTGCTTGGTTATCGAGAGGCGCACCGCCCGAATCCCATTGACCGACGCATCACCCACCACGGGAGTTTTACCGCCTGTACGCACCTCGGCCACATCGGCCAGCGTAATGGGCGTTCCGGCTGCCGAGTGTTTTATGACACAGGCAGCCATCTCTTCGGGCGAGGTGGTGCGCACCCGACCGCGGACAATGTACTCGTTGCCATACTGGTTCAGGATACCTCCCGCCGCATCGGCATTCATGGTTTGGGTGGCCGCCAGCAGTTCGTCGAGGCTCACGCCGTAGTGGCGCATCAGTTGAGGCGAAGCAATAATCTGGTATTCATGGATATCTCCGCCGACCACCGTGACCTGCGCGACGCCTCCCGTTGAGAGGAGTCGCGGCCGCAGGGTCCAATCTGCCAGCGTGCGGAGCTCTTCGAGCGAGGTGCTGTCGGCCGTCAGGCCGACCACCAGCACCTCGCCCAACAGCGACGACTGCGGAGCCAGCACCGGAGCCTCCGCCCCGTCGGGCAGCCGTTCGGCGATACCGGCCAATTTTTCCGTAACAATCTGTCGCGCGATATAGATGTCCGTTCCCCAGTTGAACTCCACCGTGACGGTCGAAAATCCGGTTGTGGAGGAGGAGCGGACTCGACGTACATCCGTTGCCCCGTTCAGGGCTGTCTCAATGGGGAAGGTCACCAACCGTTCGACCTCTTCGGCCGCCATCCCCGACGCTTCGGTCATCACCACCACCGTCGGCGAGGTGAGGTCCGGGAAGACATCGACCTCCATACGGGTTGCCGTGTATCCCCCCGCCAACAGCAGCAGAACCGCCACCAGCAACACACTCAGACGGTTATGGAGCGAGAATTGAATTATCTTGTTAATCATGCGTATCTCGGATTTATAGAGGGTTCAGCACTCCGTGTTAGTGAGAATGGCCGTGGGGAATAGCCGTAGACATTCCGGCAAGGCGCACGTAAGCGCCGCCGCGGGTGACTACCTCTTCGCCACCGACCAGCCCGCGGGTAATTTCAACCCGGCAGCCATCCGAAGCACCCAGCTCGACGGCCTGTTTCCGGTAGTGTCCCGGCGCGGTACGCAGATAGAGATAATAGGTTCCCTGTTCTTCGGTGAGGGCTGTCTGCGGAACGGTAATCACCCCTTCCCGCAACTCTCCCTTCAGAAAAACCTCCACCACCGTTCCGGGTGTCAGGCCGCTGCGGTTTTCAAATTCAAACCGCAGCGGCAGCGTGGGCGACCCGTCGGCAACAGCACGCGCCGTCCCCAGCAACCGTCCCTTCATAGCCGCCAAGTCGTGGCTGACACCGTCGTAAGGAGTGGTGAAGTTGGCCGTCGAGACCTCGGCCAGTTCATTCAGAAAACGTTGCGGCACATCGGCCCGCAACACCAGATTTCGGTTGGCCGAGATGGTGGCCAGGGGTTGTCCCGCCGTGACATAGTCACCCTCACCGACCGACAACGTAGTCACATAACCGCTTATCGGAGCGACAATCCCTTTTCCGCCCTGAGTGGCATTTTCGGAGAGCACCGCCACCTTTCGCCGCGCCACCTCGACAGCCAGTTGTGCGGCCGACAATTCGGCTCCGCTCACCGCCCCCTGGGGCGAGAGCCGCTTGGCCCGTGCATAATCGGCCTCAGCCTTCACCAGTTCAGCCCGTGCATCGGCCAACTGCTGGGGGTAGTTTCCTTCGGCCATTCCGGCGGAGCCCAAAACCAGGAAAGCGCCTCCACGAGCCACTGGAGAGCCTTCGGTCAGTTGTCGTCCGCCGAAGCTGACAATACCGGCCGTGGTAGCCGTCACCGTCGCCCGGTCACCGGGAGCCGCTTCCAGGGCCCCCCCCGTGCGAACCACGTTCGCAAAGGGTGCTGCGGTCACCGTTTCGACAGTGAGACCGAGCGCTTCGGCCTGATGGTCGTCCAGCACAATCGTCCCGGGTTCATCGACATGGTCATGTTCTTCGGCAGCCTGGGTTTCCGTCCCGTGGTCATGCCCATCGGACGCGGTATGGTCGGCGGAACGGCTGCAGCCCGCCACGGTCAGCGCCACCAGCGCCGACAACAAAAAAATCGTAAATTTCATGGATGATATGTTTTACTTTTTCAACAACATGACGGCACACTACTCCCGTGTATGTGGGAAGCCGTCCGAACGTTATGAAAAGAGTAAAACAGGAGGAGCGCGTCCTGCGAGCGCAGCAGGAGCGCATTGTGCGCGGAGATGACAGTCCGTTATCCACCAGCCTGTCGTTCGCCGCGTCAAGGGATTTTCGCCGCCCTCTGCCATCCACCCGACCATCAGCAGCGCATGCTGCCAAAGAGGCTGAACCAGAGGCCTTACGGAGCGTTCTTCGTCCGCCGTGTCGCGCAGCGTAAAGGGGCGCGAGACGGCGCACGTCACGCCGTGGCACCCACAGCAGGAGCTGTCCAGTGCACAGGAGCTTTCCGAAGCCGAGGAGGTGGTCAGAGCGTGTTCGCACGGGTGCAACGACTCCATGCAGACCGCCAGATCCGACGCCCGATGGTGGTGCGGCACGACGGCGTGGACCATCATCACCAGGCAGGCAAAGAGCACGGCTGAGAAGGCAATATATCGGCGGAAGGCGGTCATAAGGCATCAATCGGGTATCTCTCAAACGGAGCATGTACCCATTGCGCCAAAAATAAGAATTTTATTGGAAACTCTACTCGTCGGCCGCCTCTTTCGGGAAAGGGAACTGCAACCCCATCCGACGAAACATCTCGACGTCGAGCGGTTTGAAGCCCACCTGGTCGAGCGTTTCGGGTTGGTTGTGGTCGTTGAGATAGTGTCGAGGGGTGACCGTAAAGCGCGCAGAGGTGACGGCCAGCGAATCGATTCGATAGGGTGTCTCGACCCCTGCCACCTCGAGCAGTGTATGGAAAATCACATTAGTGGTCATCGGCATCCCGCTATGTTCCCGAGCCTGGGCATAAGCCGTGGGGAAGAGGGTGTTGTACTGCGGCGAGAACCACATCAAACAGGGGATATGCAACTGATAGTAGGTCGGTACGGGCGAAGCGTGCAGGAAACGATTGCGGCGGTCGTCGTAGAGGTCTTCACCGTGGTCCGACGCATACACCACCACCGATGCCGTTTGGGGGAGCGCCTGCAACCGTTCGATAAGGTCGGCCAACAGTTTGTCGGTTTCGCGTATCGAGTTGTCGTAGGCATTGAGCAGAATATCGCGTTTATCGGGCCCCACCGACTCGTAGCTGGCCGGACGAAAGTAGATGTCATTCACCGGATAGCGTTCCTGATAGTCAAAGTGCGAGCCATAGGTATGGAGCACGATAAAGAGTTTTCGCAGCGACGTGTCGGCCAGCAGCCCATCGACTTTCCGCAACAAAACGCCATCATAGGGATTGTACTCTTCGCCTTTGGCCTGTTGATTGGCCTTCAGGAAGAGCGTCGTGTCGGCCTGAGCGCCGAAATAGTCGATAAAGGAGCGGTTGGGCAGCTGGTTCGAGAAAAAGGCAGTATAGAATCCCACCTCATGAAAGGCAGTGAAGATGCTTTTTTGGGAATAGATAATATCGAAGTTTTCGGCCGAAGCGGCACTCAACATAATGGGGACACTTTTATGGGTGGCATTGGCCTGTGTCAGCACATCCCGGAAGCAGACCAGCCTCTGCATATGGCTCAGGCGCGGATTTGTGGGACGGTCATAACCGTAGAGTTGCCAGTTGAGCGCCCGCGAGGTCTCCCCCACCACCATCACATAGACCTCACGCACCGAGTCGGGGTGCTGCGCCTGGGCCTCGAAGGTGAAGTAGCGGGACGTCTCGGCATATCGGTCGCTGCGGTCCCAGCGTTCGACGGCGAGTTTGAGGTTATAGGCTACATTGGCGGGCCAGAGGTCGAGTTTGACCCGATAATGCGGGTCCTGCCAGCGTGCTCCGAGCACTGCGGCAGCTCCCACTGCAAAGAGTACGACAGCCCATCGCCATTGGCGACGGCGAAAAGCCGACGTCAAACGGTCTGCCGTCCGAATGGACATCACCCCGAGAATCAGGGTCGGAACATAAATCACCACCACGGCCGCGATGGCCGGCACCAGTTTTCCGAGCAGTTCCATAGCCTCGCCGGAGTTGGTGGTGGCCACGTTCAGGAACATGTCCACGGCGATAATGGAGTTGCCGAAGAGGTAGAGCAGGACCAGTTGGAAGGCACCTAAAAAAAGTATCGGGAAGAGACACCAGAGGGAGATGCCGGGTCTCCGGCTGAGGGTGAGCACCACCATCCAGAGCGCCGCCGGCACCACCATCAGCGCCACACGCCCCAGCCAGGGCATCGGCTCCGTAAAGCAGAGAAAGAGATTGGGTATCAGCAGCACCGTCAGGAACAGACGGTAGTAGGTTCGCTGGTCGGCGAGCCTGGTTTTGAGGAGCTGTATGAGGTGACTAAAATGCTTCATTGATTTGGAAGAGGAATCCGCTCTGTCCCTTGCCGAAGCCGTAGTCCAGGCGGACATTCACACGTTTTTTGAATTCCCAGCGGTATCCGATACCGAAATTAGGTAACGTATGACCCCAGCGAAATGTTTTGAAGTCGTGGTACACATTTCCGGCACCGACCCATGCGGCGATGCCGTGGCGATGCCAGATGTGCTGCCGCAGTTCCATTTGGATTTCGCTCAGGTTGCGGTCGCGGTAGCGTCCCTGGTAGTAGCCGCGCATGCGGTACGAACCGCCCAGTTCGGCCATCATGGTCCAGGGCACATCGCCATAGTTATGCTGGGAGTGGAAGTCAAAGGCCAGCACGGCCCCTTTCCACAGTTGCTGGTAGTAGTCCACAATCAGGTCCGTACGGCCGTAGGCATATTTGTTCCCCAGCCAATGGGGATTGGCATACTGTTCGAGCCGTACGTACCACCCTTTGTAGGCATTGGTCATCACATCGCGCGAGTCGTAGTTCAGCACGAAACCCATCCCGAAACTCAGGATAGATTGCCGCTGTCCGTTGAGCAGTTCGGGGCGTTCGAAATGGATGCCGTCCACGTAGTCGAAACTGGCCACGGGCCCCAGATAGAGGTTCGGAGCGATGCGGAATTGAAAATCGGCCTTGATTTGGTTTTGTTTTCGGGTGTATCCGCTGGCATTGGCATCGTCGCGTGCCAGGTCGTAGCCGATACCCCAGAAAGCGCTGGGGAACGAGTAGGTGTAGAGAACGTAATTGAGCCGATACCGCTCGCGAGGAAAGATATTGGTTCCGCGAATCCCCACCACATAGAAGCCCGAGGTGGCCACCGAACTGAAGAGCGAGACATTGGAGGGTTGCAACAGCGTATCGCTGCGGTCGGTATAGTAAAGCCCGGAGGCCACGATACCCAGTCCGAACTGGATATCATTGGCATAGAACGGTCCCCCGATAATGCTGAAGTCGAATTTTTTGTCGCGTTTCTCCTGGTTGGACTCGGTGAAAAAACGCATGAAGCGTTGCCAGCCGGTGAGCCGCGCGGGCGTGGTATCCGCCCCCACAACGGTCAGGCTGTCAGCAACGGTCAGGGTATCGTTCGCGAAGTGTCTTTCGGCACCACGCTGCAGAGTATCGGTTCTGCGCCTCTCCTTTCCGGCCGGCTCCATGCCCACCGATTCCCGCGCCTCGGTCGGCTGCAGAGCCAGACCGACCGCAATGACCGTCAAGAAAAAGAGATGGCGGAATCGAATCATACGCATAAGGAGGTTCAAGAATAAGCCCTGACAGGCATTAATATTGGAGTTTCACGTTGTCCACCCACAAACTGTTGCCCACGGTTCCCACGTAGGCTCCGCCGTAGCTCGAGGTGATTTGGAGCATCAGGTGCGTGGGCTGCTCGTCAGCATCGGCCCACCCGACTTCGTGAATCGGAACCATCACTCCTTTGCTGTTGCGGCACCAGTTGGCCTGGGCGTCCGGCACCAGCCCCATCTGGGGTTGGAAATAGCTTTGCCCCGTGATATCCCCGTAGTGAATCGGTATGGCGTGTCCGTTTATCCAGTCGGCGGTATTTCGTCCGATTCGCTCGTTGGCCGTGGCCACCCGTTTGGCGTAGACGTTTCCGTCGGTATCTTCCCACCGTTTTTGGAGCATCAGGGTCACATCAGCATAGTCGCGCCCCGGCACCACCTTCTGGGAACTGAAGCCGGTGGCCTTGATGCGGTTGGAGGAGCCGTCGGTATGGTATTTGTAATCCATCACCAGCGCCGTGGGATGTCCCGTGAAGGGAACCCCCTGATTGAGTTTTGCCTGCGGGTTTTTGGTATCCTGGACCGGTTCGAGCATCTCGCCCAGGAAGATGCTCCCCGAAGCCAGAACCGAAATATTGATAACGCCCAACACCTTGACCGTTTCCAGTTTGGTATCGAGTCGGGCACAGTAGCCGTTTCCGCGCCGTTCGGGCACCACCGTGACACTCCCTTTGGTAATGCCGCTCACTTTGGCCAGCACGTTCGAGGTACGCCACGGCGAACGACTGCTGCGGCGATAGGGGATGTTGCCCCGAATAGTGTCGTGCGGGGCGATTTCATAGAGATAACGGGTTTTTCCTCCGATAACGGAAGACTCTTCGATTTCACGCACGACCCACTGGTCGAAATTTCCGAACGAAAGGAGTGCGGTTTTTTGGGCACGCACAGGAACCGCTGCCAGCAGCAGCGTGACCGGGATAAGCCAAGGATAAGGTTTGTTCATGGTCGGTTCCGTTTTTTTGTGAGGAGCGGCACCAAATTTTCCGCTTGGGTGCTGCAAGGTTCAGGTATGGTGTTGTCCTGCCGCTTGATGCACCCAAATAATTGTCAGAAAATCAGGCCACAAAGATAGCAATTCTTACACAACCTGCCACTGCGGTTGGTTTACCACTGCATAGGTAGTATTTTTTGTTGGCATTTGGTATAAATTTCGCATTTTTCACCCAAAAGCGACCACCACTGTCGCCATTTTGGCCATTTTCACGGGTTCTGGCCATCTCCAATCCAACCTAAAAACGCCCACATTTCCCACGCAACAGCTACCACAGGTTTACCGCAGCAAAAGAGTTTTATCAAGAATTATGCCACATTTCCCCTGAAAAATGAAATAGTTATGACAAAAAGGAAGATAGAGAAAACTTATTGCGAGACGATTGCAATGTTTCGCACAATTCTTCGGCTCATGGAGTTGGGTTCCGAATCATCCTCTCCTTCTGCCCGCTTTCCCAAAAGTTCCCCTGAACTTCCGCTCACCGTATTCCGTTAAGGGTTATTTCGCTTTGCTTTTCCGTTTGGCCAAACTATCCTCCACCCAGCGGTCAATCACCTCCTCCACGCCGCGGATGTACTCTTCCCACCCTGCCTGTGTCTGCAGGGCAATCCCGTTGTAGGTCGGGCAACTCTCCTCGAGTAGCGCCAGATAACTGACCGACGCCGCCACCAGCGTCGCCAGAGGAGCTACTTCGGCTGTCGGCCGCTCCGTCAGGGCGGCGACAGCCTCCACCAGCCGCACCCCCGTGGCTTCGCGCTGCTGCCGCAGCGCTGCCACCACAGCATTCGCTCCGCTCAACTCCCACCGATAGAGCCGCCGCAACGTCACATCCTGCCGCAGGTGGTCCACCTGGGCGCGAAACAGGGCTTTCAGATAGGGTGCCAGTTGTTTCCGTTTGCCGGGGAACTCCGAACGATAGTTAATCCAGAAGTCATGCGCCTCGATATAGGCGGCTATCAGCCCATCGAGTGAACCGAAATAACGGTATATCAACACTTTTGATACCCCGGCCCGTTCGGCTACGGCATTTACTTTCAGTTGTTCGAAACCGCTCTCGGCCACCATCTCGCCCACCGCCTGCAACAGGGCCTTTTCGGTTGTCTGTCTGTCTTTTTCCGTCCGCAATTTTGCGTTTTCCATAAGCAAAAACAAAAGTTACCTTTCGGTTACAAAGATATGTAACCAAAAGGTAACTTCCAAATCCAAACACATCCCCACTTCCGCCTACACCATGTCGTCGCCCGTTTTGGCGTATTTGACACGTATCGTCTTGTGGAACGGGATAAAACGCGAGACGACGGCTATCACCAGCGACACCACGAACAACCATCCCAGAATCTCCTTCAGCGCCAGCAAGAGACTCTGCTGCTGGACAATCTGATGCAACTGGGTTATCGCCATTTGGTTGACCTCGGCATAGCCATGTCCCTGAGCCAGGGCACCGTTCAGCGCCGTTTGGTATCGTTCGGCGGCCAACGGGTCTAGCAGCGTAAAGTTATCGGCCAGCGAGTGGGTATATTTTTGCTGCAGGTGGTAGAGCAGGTTGCTGTAGAACGATGTAGCCATCACGGGAGCCAGCGCCGAACGGAAGGTAATCAGGAAAAACGCGTTGTAAATCAAGAATTTCGGATTGAGTTCCTCGACAGCGAAGAGGGCAAAGGCAATAATCAGGGTCAGCATGCCGAGGCCTCGGATGAATATGGGGAAGAAGAGGCTTTCGTAGGTGCTGTCAGGCGAAATGCCGAAGTAGAGCATTCCGAAAAAGAGGGCAAAACAGGCCATTCCACCGGCAATCAGGAATCGGAACCGCCACCGCTGCCAGCGGAACCACCAGAAACAGACGAATGCGGCCAGGCAGTAGCCCGGCAGGAGATAGATATAGAGCGTGTAGGTACGTGTGGGGTCTACCTGCAGGATGGAGGTCATGTAGTTGGTCAGCAGGGTAGTCGAGGTACTGAAGAACATGACTATCATCATGTAGAGATACCCGACAATGGCTTTGGGCTGGTAGAGGGGTTCGAGCCTCAGGTAGGGTTTGCGGGCGTGATACTGGTTCCAGACAAAGAGTGCGATAAGCATCGGTGCCAGTACGATGTATAGCCGAATGCGGAACGACGACATCCAGTCGAGGAGTTTCCCGTAATTGATGACATACATCAGCATGAGCAGTCCGGCCGAGATAAGGAGCATTTCGCGCAGGTGGAGGTCAGAGAGGGGTATTTTCTCCAGCGCACGGTCATGACGAAAAAAGAGCGCCACCAGCAGAATAGCCACCAGCAGCAGTATCATCATGAAGTAATACATATACTGCCAGTTGTAGTAGTAGGCCAGTTCGGCGGTGATAATCATCGAGAGCTGCCCGCCGCAGAAGACCAGCGGGTAGAAGTAGGCATAGAATTCGCTACGGACGTTGTTCGGGCTGAATATTTTTTGGAGGCGGTGGATTCCCCATAGCATCAGGAATGCCTTGAGGAATCCGATGGCGAAGCTGCAGGCAATCAGCACATCGGCATTGTGTGAGCGGGCACAAATCCAGCTCAGCACGAGTTGCAGGAGCAGGTCGCCGAGCAACAAGACTTTCGAGGACAAGGCACGCAACACCCTGGGGATAATGGGGTATGCTACCGCCATGCCTGCCGAGGCGGCATAGTAGCCCATGGTAATATCTTCGGTGTCGGTGCCGAGGGTGTTCGAGACCTCGAGCATGCTCCCGGTGTAGGAGCCGTTGAGCATCGTGATGGGGATAATCACCACAAAGAGCGCGACCACCGCCACCCAGTCGGGCACCCATCGGCGCAGGGGTATTTCGAGGGTTTCGGCCGTAATCATCGTCTGAGGGCTTCGGTTTCGACCATCATGCCGGCCCGCAGCAGCGCCATATCGTCATCCGATACCCCTTCGAAGTCGATGCGCACGGGGATACGCTGCTGGACCTTGACAAAGTTGCCCGCCGCATTGTCGGTCGGCACCAGCGAATATTTCGAGCCCGTGGCCTCCGAAATGGCCGTCACCCGCCCCCGAAAAATCCGTCCGGGCAGCGCATCCACCTTCACCCGCACCTCCTGTCCGAGGTAGATGTGTACGATTTGGGTCTCCTTGTAGTTGGCCGTAACCCACTTGTCGCGGCTGCGCACCAGATAGGAGATGGCCTGCCCCGCCTGCACGAACTGCCCCGGTTCGAGCGTCCGACGACCGATGTAACCGTCGTAGGGTGCTGTCAGCACCGTGTACGAGAGGTTCAGCCGAGCCATATCCAGGTCTGCCTCCTGACGCATTACTCCTGCCTCGGCGCTCACCGTGCGTTTGTCGGCCTCGTGGTACTGCGACTCGGCCGCACGCTTCTGCTCGACAATGGCCTGATAACGCGCCCGTGCCGCTTCATAGGCCGCCTTAGCCTGTTCGTACTGCTGCTCGGGCACCGACTCCTCGCGCAACAACCGCTCGAAACGGTGGTAGTCCTGTTCGGTCTGCCACAGTTTGGCTTTGGCCTCGGCAATGTTCGCATCCTGCACCGCCACGTTGGTTTGCGAAGTACGGACACCCGAATGCACCACGTCCTGTGCCCCCCGTGCGTCGAGCAGCGCCGCTTCGGCCTCCTTGACCCGAATGCGGTACTCGCGGTCGTCGAGCAGCAGCAACGTATCCCCCGCATGCACATACTGATGCTCCGTGAATCGCACCTCACGAATATAACCCGCCACCCGTATGTTCAGCGGGGCCACATACTGGTCGATATAGGCATCGTTGGTCACCTCGTAGTGGATGTAACGCCAGAAATAGGAGGCCGTAAACCACAATCCCGACCCCGCCAGCAGAATACACACCGTGTTCAGCACGATGTTCCGCATGCGGTGTTTTCGCAGCCGCTGCTGCTGTTTTCTCCAATCGCCCATAGTCGAAAATCCGTCTGATTCTTAGAGTCGTCCCGTGACCTCCAGAAGTTGATAATAGGTATAAATCACCCGTGTCCGCGCAGCGGTCAGTTGCAGTTCCACCTCCAGCAGCACGGCATTGGCGTCGAGCAGGTCGGTCAGGATGGCCAGTTGATTGAGGTATCGGTTCTGCATGATGCGGTAGTTTTCGCGCGCCTGCCGCGCCGAGAGCCGCAGGGCTTCGACCTCCTGCAACGCCTCTTCGTGGCGCAGATAGGCAGTCCGCACCTCCACCCGCAACTGTTGTATCCGCTGCTGCTCGGCATTCTGCCGCAACGCCACTCCCAGCCCCGTCGCCCGGATGCGGTGGTTCTCCTTGTATAGGTTCGACAGCGGCATGGTCAGCGAAAGCCCAATGTTCCAGCCGTTGTTGTAGAGGTCCTCCTGTGTCCGCGCAATGGGCCTCGCCAGCGTGTTCGACGCATAGGCCGACAGGTCGGGCAGAAGCACCGACCGCGCCAGCGGAACCTCGTTCCGTGCCAGTTCGGTCTGCATCCGCAGTTGTGCGAGCGTCGGGTCGAGGTCACACGCCTCGGCCACATAGGATTCGTAACTGCCGACCGGCAGCGGTTCGGACAAGAGTGTCGTGTCGGGCACCAGCATCAGGGTCTCCTCCAGCCCCAACAGAATATCGAGTTGCTGAGAGGCAATCCGCAGGTTGTTGCGGGTCTGCTGCAGCGCCAACTGGTCGTCGGTCAGCTGCATCTCGCTGCGCAAGACGTCGTTCGTGGTTATCAACCCCTCACGCTTCATGCGCCGAATGTCCTGCAACCGCCGCTCCGACTCCTCGATGTTTCGGTTCAGCACCTGCTCCTGCCGATAGAGGTTGAAGAGTTCGAGGTACTGCCCCATCAGGCTCAGCTTCACAGCCGAACGGTCACCGCCCGTCTGCAACGCCGCCAACGAAGCCTCCAACTCGGCCTTGCGCACGGTGTATTTCACTCTGCCTCCGCTGTAAATCTTTTGGCTGACATCGACGGCATAGTTTTGCGACCACCGCGGCACATCAGGATGATACGGGTCACTGAGTCCACGGCGGAAAATCACCGGCTGCCCCACATAGGCCCCCTGCAGCCCGACGTTCAAATCGGGCAGGCGGTCTGCGCGTGCCGTTCGCTGTTGCAGTCCGGCCACCTCCTCCTCCAAGGCATCGGCCTGGAGCACCAGACTGTTGGCCACCCCCAGTTCAAAGAGCTGCTCCACGGAGAGCTGCAGTGTATCGCCAGGCTGTGCTTGTACTCCGAGACAGTCTCCGATACCCAGCAGCACGAAACTCCATATTTTAAGCCTTCTGCAAAGCATCCTCTATCTCCATTAGTTCACGGGTCATCC
The DNA here is from genome assembly GCA_019113395.1 of Candidatus Rikenella faecigallinarum. Classification (GTDB taxonomy): domain Bacteria; phylum Bacteroidota; class Bacteroidia; order Bacteroidales; family Rikenellaceae; genus Rikenella; species Rikenella faecigallinarum. The sequence continues at coordinate 159,978 of DXHL01000019.1, forward strand.
GTTGTATCCGTTGCAGCCCGAGGTGCTGTTCCAACCGGGCATACTGTTCGTTCAACAGGGGTAAAATCCGATGCCAGAAGGCCTCTCCCTCGGGCGTCATAAAGACCAGTTTGTTTCGTCGGTCGGCGGGGTCTTCCCGACGGTAGATATAGCCTTTGCGCTCCAGATTGTTCATCAGGCTGCTCAGGGTCGCTTTTCCCTTGGCGGTTCTCTCGGCCAGGACCTGTTGCGAGACGCCCTGTTCGCGCCAGAGGCTGCTCATCACCTGCACCATTTCATACGAGATTCCGACCCCGTGATTTTTCAGCAGACGCATCACGCACTGTCGAAAAGCGATGCGCATCCGCACGATTTCGATTTGGAGCGTACGGAAGTCGTTACCGGGCATGTTCATGGGGTGGGTGTTTTATCAGATTCCGGATGCAAAGATACGGCACGGGTGCGGAATAGTCAAATATTTGACTATTCCAACGCATTTTGCAGGAAACGGATATATTCCCGATTGTTTTTGACCAGCACCTATCCGAAAAAATACTACCGACAACAAACATTCAGACAAATAAACAACCGAATAGTAAATGTTTCAAAAGCAATTTAACAAGTTTCAGTTGGATCTCTAAAAACACCCCAAAAGCAGAAAAGAAAAAACTCTAAATTTAATTACTAAAATTTACAGAAGAGAGCACCATTGTATTTTTGGTTACTTTCTTTTCAATTATTCCAATTAGCAAAATGCATAGTAATTTGTTAAGCTAGACTACTATTTAATACAACCAAATGTAATATATTGCATTTTCACAATATTAAATACTTTTTATACTTTTAGAAGTAAA
>DXHL01000020.1 GCA_019113395.1 Candidatus Rikenella faecigallinarum
ATAATTTTACTTACACTCATGTCAACCAAAATCAGACTCGCGCGCCACGGGAAAAAAGGCCACGCTTTCTATCACATTGTTGTTGCCGACAGCCGCTCGCCGCGTGACGGTCGTTTCATCGAAAAACTCGGGACCTACAACCCCAACACCAACCCCGCTACCGTTGAACTGAACTTCGAAAGCGCCGTGAAATGGATTGGCGTAGGGGCTCAACCGACTGATACCGCTCGTTCGATTCTTTCGAAACAGGGCGTAATGTATCGCAACCACCTGAACGGCGGGGTGAAAAAAGGTGCCTTTACCGAAGAGGTGGCCGAACAGAAATTTGCCAAATGGGTAGCCGAAAAAGAGGCTAAGGCTGCTGCTGCCAAGGCTGCTGTGGACGCTGCCAAAGCCAAAACGGCCAAAGAACGCCTCGAAGCCGAAACCAAAGTGAAAGAAGCCAAGGCTGCTGCGCTGGCTGCCAAACTGGCTGAAGCTGCCAAGGCTGCCGAAGCCGCTGCCGCTGAAGCTGCCGAAGAGGAAGCTGCTGAAAATGCAGAAGCTCCGGCTGAAGCTGCTGAAGAAGCTGCTGCTGAATAATTTGATGGCAGGGATACTCCCTGCCTACTCTTCCTGCTGAGGTACAACAGCGGGAGATGAACGAAGATGGGAAAACAGACTCCGTTTACCTATATGGCTCGTGCCGAAGCGGTTATTGCCGATTCGGCTCATGCCGTGGGACGTATTAAAAAAGGGTATGGCTCGACGGTGGAGCAGGGGGACGGGCAGCGGAGCGGTGACCTTTGGGTGACGCTCTTTGATACTTTCCCGGAAACGTGGAATAGTGCGGAACCGCTGTGGGTCGAAATCGACTCTCTGGCGGTTCCGCTTTTTGTATCTGCGATAGAGCGAAAGGGGGCAGGAAGTGCCGTGATACGCTTTGACGACTTCGAGTGGGAGGAGCAGGCGACGATGCTGGTGGGAAAGGTGCTCTATCGGGAAGGGAATACCGAGGAGGAAGGAGAGGATGAGGAGGGGGATGATTTTGAGGCGTGGTGTGGTTTTGAACTGACCGACTGGGCGAGTGGACGGACGGGACGGGTGACGGCCTTTTATGACTATCCGGGAAACCCGCTGCTGGGGGTGGACTTTGACGGGCAGGAGGTGATGGTGCCCGTGGCCGATGAGGTGATTGTGGCGGTCAATGAGCGGAAAAAACGGCTGGAGGCGTTGCTGCCCGAGGGGTTGTTTGACCTTTGACGCGGCTTCTATTCCCTGTAAAAATAATATTTCGGGGGCGCAACGTCATGTGACGTTTGCGCCCCCGAATGCTTTCAGCCTACTGGCCGTGACCGACCCAGGCAAAAGGGAATTACCGTTTGTTCATCACCTTGTTCTGACGGCTGATGCTCTCCATGTGAATCGAGTTCAGCAGAATGTTCAGAAACTCGCGGCTCAGCTTCAGCTCGTCCGACATGGCCAGCACCCGTTTCACAATGTCGTCCCAACGGGCGCTCTGCAGTATCATCACCTCGTTGTCGCGCTTAATCTCGCCGATTTTCTCGGCCACATCCATCCGCTTGCTGAGGATGGTGAAGAGCTCGGCATCGTATTGGTCGATTTGGCTGCGGAGTTTGTCGAGCGACATCTGAAACTCCGGTCTGTCCACCTGTTCTTTCCGCCATACGATGCTGCGAACCAACTCGCCCAAGTCTTCGGGAGTAAGCTGTTGAGCGGCATCGCTCCACGCCTTGTCGGGACATACGTGGCTCTCGATAATCAGCCCGTCGTAGTTCAGGTCGGCGCACTCCTGAGCCACCTCTTTGAGCAGGTCGCGGCGGCCGGTGATGTGCGACGGGTCGCCAATCATCGGCACTTCGGGCATGCGCATCTTCATTTCGATGGCCAGCGGCCACATGGGGTTGTTGCGGTATCTCGAGAGGCCGAATGACGAAAAGCCGCGGTGAATCAGTCCCACGTTTTCGATACCCACCTTTTGAAGCCGTTGTACGGCCCCTGTCCAGAGGTCAAGGTCAGGGTTCATGGGGTTTTTGACCAGCACCGGGATATTCACCCCGCGCAGGGCATCGGCAATATCCTGCACGCTGAAGGGATTGACCGTCGTACGCGCCCCAATCCACAGCACATCGACCCCGAATTCCAGAGCCCCTTCGACATGTTTGGCGTTGGCCACTTCGGTGGCGATGGGGAGGCCGGTCTCTTTCTTGGCCTGCGCCATCCACGAGAGGCCGGGAAGCCCTACACCCTCGAAGGAGCCGGGCTTCGTACGGGGTTTCCAGATGCCGGCGCGCAGCACGTCCACCGCCCCTGTGGCGGCCAAACGGCGGCAGGTTTCGAGGGTCTGCTCCTCGGTCTCGGCGCTGCACGGGCCCGAGATAATCAGCGGGCGTTTGCTCTTCAGGTTGAATGTTTTGGTTTCCATCTATTTGTTGTGTTTTATTTGTTTTCGGGTATGGGCGGAGCTCCTCTTCGGTGACGGAGGGGAACACCGGGGTTAATGGATAATTCGGCGGATGGAGTTGGCCCGCCCGATGGCGCTGCGCAGCCCCTCGGCATCGTCCCGCTCAATCATGCGCCGCATGATTTGCAGCTGGTGGATATGTTCACGCAGGACGTCCAGTACGTTGTATTTGTTCTTGAGCAGAATCGGTATCCACATCTCGCCCGAACTCTTGGCCAGACGCACCGTACTCTCGAATCCCCCGCCGGCCAGGGCGAAGATGGTTTCGTCCTCGCGCTCTTTCTCGAGCACCGTCAGAGCCAGCGCATAGGAGGTGACTTGCGAAATGTGGCTGACGTAAGCCGCGTGCAGGTCGTGTTCCTCGGGCTCCATGTAGATAATCGGCATGCCGAGGGTGTGGTAGATGTCCTCCACCATTGAAACCGCCTCGGGGTCGCTCGCTTCGCGCTCGCAGATGACCACCGAGCGGCCGGAAAAGGCTCCTTTGACGGCCGCCTCGGGCCCCGAATATTCGGTCCCCCACATGGGGTGGGTCGCCACAAAACGGTTGCGTTTGGCGTGCTGGGCAATCACTTCGCAGAGCTCCTCTTTGGTCGAACCCATATCCATGACGATTTGGTGCCGCACGTGGTTGAGCACCTTGATTGCGGTGATGGGGATGGCGCTGACCGGAATCGCAATGGCGATGAGGTCAGCCGCCTCGGTAGCCGCTTCGAGCGGCAGTACCTCGTCCACCAGTCCCAACTCCAGCGCTTTGGCGGCATGGTTCGGGTCGTTGTCCACGCCGATGACCCGTTCGGCCAATCCTTTATCTTTGAGGGCCAGGGCGAACGACCCGCCGATAAGCCCCAATCCGATTACCGTGGCAATCATTGTGTGTGTCGGTTTCTTAGTGTGTTAATCTCTCTAATGCGCGTTGCAGGGTGGTTTCGTCGGCGCACAGTGATACCCGCACGTAGCGTTCACCGGCGCTGCCGAAGATACCTCCGGGGGTGATGAAGAGCTCCTTCTCGGCCAGGATGCGGTCGATAAAGCCGTAGCAGTCGGTGCCGTCGGCCAGTGCACTTTCGGGCAGCCGTCCCCATTCGAAAAGCCCCATCTGTCCGGGGCGCACGGCACATCCCAACGCTTCCAAAATCTGTACAGCGTATTTTTCGCGTTGGCGGTAGGTCTGATTGACCGTGGCATACCAGTCGTCACCCAGTCCCAGTGCCACGGCGGCAGCCTGTTGCATGGGAATGAACATGGCGTTATTGAGGTTGCTTTTGCAGCGCAGTACAGCCGTCAGGATATCGGCCCGTCCGACCATCATACCCACGCGCCAGCCGGCCATATTCTGGCTTTTGCTGAGGGAGTTCAGCTCGATGGCCACCTCACGAGCGCCGGGTACGGCCATCAGGCTCTGCGGGCGGTCGTTGCGGATAAAGCTGTAGGGGTTGTCGTGTACCAGCAGGATGTTGTGCCGCCGGGCGAAGGCCACGAATCGTTCGAAGAGTCCTTCGGCAGGAGCCGTACCGGTAGGCATGTGGGGATAGTTCAGGAACATCATCTTCACGCCCCGCAGGTCGCTCTTTTCCAGTGCGTCGAAGTCGGGCATCCAACCGTTCTCTTCGGTCAGCAGGTAGTTGTCCACCACGCCTCCGGCCAGTCTGACGGCTGCCGCGTAGGCCGGGTAGCCCGGGTTGGGAACCAGCACCTTGTCGCCAGGGTTGATAAAGGTTTGGCAGAGGTACGTAAGTCCCTCTTTCGAGCCGTAGAGGGTGAGGATTTCGGCAGCGGGGTCGAGGGTGACGCCGTAGCGTGTGCGGTACCACTCGGCGATGGCCTCCAGCAGTACGCGTTCACCTTTGTAGTTGGCATAGCCGTGGGTATGGGCATCCTGCGCACCGCGATAGAGGGCCTCGACCACCGATGGATGGGGCGGCAGGTCGGGACTCCCGATGCCGAGGCTGATGATGTCGTGTCCTGCCCGACGCAGGGCTTCCACCTCGGCCAACTTCTTCGAAAAATAGTATTCCTTGACCTCGCCGAGTCGTTCGGCTACTGCAATCTCTGTCATAGTTCGGATTCGATTATCGTAATGTATCGGTTTGTCTTAAATGTGCTGCCCCCGCGTATATTCGCCATAGACGGTCAGGCTGTCGCTCACCGAGCTCATGTGCATCACCGCCTCGCGATACTCCCACACGTCCTGAAACTCCATGTCCATGTGGAAGAGGTAGTGGAACGGGTCGCTCGGAACAGGGTAGGACTGCAACTTGGTCATGTTGATGTTGTAACGCTCCATGGTGTTGAGCACACTCACCAGTGACCCGCGGTGATGGCCCACCTGAAAGAACAGCGAGGCTTTGTTAATCGCATCCCGATTCTCATCCTCCGGACAATCCTCCCGCCGACGAAGCACCATAAAACGGGTGTGGTTGTTCTTGATGGTGTTGATTTCGGGGGCAATTACCTTCAGCCCGAACAGCCGCGCCGGCAATTCGCCGGCAATGGCGGCCGCATGTCGTGCGCCCTGTTCAGCCACCTGCCGTGCCGAGAGAGCCGTGTCTTCGGTTTCGACCAGCCGCCATCCCTTGTTGTCGAGGTAGTCGGCGCATTGCAACAGGGCCATCGGATGGGACCACACCTCACGAATCTCCTCCAGCTCCACATCGGGCAGTACCAGCAGATTTTGTTTGATTTGCAGGTACAGTTCTCCGACGACCCTCAGCCGTCGGTCCTGCAAGAGACCGTAATTCGGGAGGATGCTGCCGGCAATGGAGTTTTCAATGGCCATGACGGCCGTGTCGGCGCTTCCCTCTTCGAGGGCACGCACCACGCCGCGAAAGGTGGCGCAGGGCAGGATTTCAATTTCCCGTCCGAAGTATCCCTCGGCGGCAATATGGTGGAAACAGCCTTCGTATCCCTGAATGGCGACGGTTAGGGGTTTGGTCATGATGCGTTCCGGTGTTGTGTTATAAAAAGAGCCGGCCTTCTGTGGAGAAGGCCGGCTCTCTATGGTCATAAATCGTGTGTTCTACATGTTCACGTTCGACAAAGAGGTATCGGTCCGCTCCACCTGTGTGCAGCAGTAATAATAAAAAGGCGAATAAAAGCCCTCCATATGTCCGATATTCCGTTTCATGCTTTGTCGTCTGTGGTGTTCACCGAATGACGCTCGGCAAACATCTCTGCAAATATAGGCTTTTTTTGAAAGACGCAACAGATTTATTGATAATTTTTGCAATACTTCGCATATTGAGCCATCACTTTATCGACGAATTGGAGGGTTTCGGTACTGTTGAACGTGCCGTGTCGCACCGCTTCGTCATGGGCCCACTGGTCGGTACCCTTGAGGGCTACGTATGGGCTTAACTGTTCCCAGGAGTTGTGGTTGGCTCCGTGTTTCACGGCCAGCCGTCGAGCATCGTAGATGTGTCCGATGCCGGCGTTGTAGCAGGCCAACACAATGCGGATACGGTCTTCGTCCGAGGTGTTCTGTCCGAACCGCAGTGAATTTTCGATTTGTTTGAACAGTTTGACAGCCGTTTGAATATTTGTTTTCGGGTCTGTGAGTTGATTTTCGGGAATGCCGAAATCTTGAGCCACGCTTTTCATCACCTGCATGAGGCCTTGTGCTCCGCGATGTGAACGGGCGTTGGGGTCGAATCGTGACTCCTGGTAGGCAATGGCAGCTATCAGACGCCAATCCATTCCCTCCTCTTTCGCCACCTGACGCATGATGGGGTCGTAGGGCGAGATTTGGCCCTGGCTGGCTATTTGAATCTCCAGAGCCGTGGGGGCAGCCGCTGCGGTGAGGCCGGAGCGGGAGGTCAGACACCCCATGAAGGTCAATTCCAAAATCAACAGTAAGGCAAAAACAGAAACAATTTTTTTAAGGTTCATAAATGGGTTGTTGGTCGGGTGAGTCCTCCCATACCCTGCGAGCTGTTAGTCGTAGAACGCCCAGGACAGTCCAATTTTGAACATCATTCGGTTTTGGGGATAGTTCACCACTTCGAAGTAGCGGTTTCCGCCGAAGAGGTTGCAGTTCCAGTGCTGCAGTTTGAGCAGCAGCCTCAGTCTTTTCCACTTGGCCGACACGAAGGCGTCGAGCGAAGGGTAGTTGCCCAGTTTGACCTGGTCCTGGGTGTAGAACTGTGCGATGGCGGGGTCGTAGGCATAGGCATAATAGGCTGTATTATACCGTCCGTCAATCCCGATTTGCAGGTACAACACCTTTTTCACGACATCGAAGCCGTAGAAGTAGGAGAGGTCGGCGCTGAGCAGAGGCACCGGAGCAACTGTCTGGTTCGAGCTCCATTGCATGAGCACCCTGTGATTCAAGTGCAATCCGCCGATGCGGAAGTCCTTGCGCAGATACAGCCCCATCACGCTGAGCATTTCGCGGTACTGTTCGGGGACCACGTTCAGACCGTAGTATACTTTGTCTTTGGTCAGGGCGTAGTTCCCGCCCAGTTCGAGTCCCACATCCGGGACGCGAAAAGCAGCGGTGATGAGCGTAGTTTTCTCTTTCGAGAAACGGTTGGACCACGCGTAGTGGTTCGAGAAGTAGTTCTGCTGCCAGAAGTCCGGCTCGCGCAGCGTGAAGCGCACCGAGGCGTCGAGGGTCAGGGGTCGCTCTTTGATGTATGCCGAGAGCGAGAGGCGTCCCCCGAGGTCGAAGTCGCCGCTTCGGTACCCGATGGTGTAGAGTTTGGCGTTGGCCGACCATTGGAGGTATCGGCTAACGGCGCCTTCCAGGCGCCCGTACACGTATATCGAATTCTTGCGTTGTTTGCCGCCCGGACCGTACACGCCGCGGTACACTTCGGGCACAAAGTAGTTGTAGGTGTTGGTTTCGTTACCGATGCCGGCCGTGACCAACCCTAAGGCTCCGTTGCGGTTGTAGGGCTGGAGTTGGACGAAGAGTTTGACGTCCATCATCGATTGGCGGATGGAGTCGCTGGTGCCGTCGGTACGGATGTAGTAGTTTTCGTAGAACGGTGGTGTCTCTTCGGTGCCGGTGGGGGCGGTTAGGTCGTCGGAGTAGGTCTTGCGGAAGGTGGTGTATTGAAACGACTGGCCGATAAAGATGGTCGGAATTTTCGAGAGGGTCAGGTCGTCCGATTCGCGTTGGCGCCGAAGCGGTATCCCGTACGACTGGGTCCAGTAAAAGGTATTCCCCTTATATAGGTTGTGGGCATTGGCCGAGGCATCCAACCGCACGGGAATGTTGTCGGTCATGTCCATCACCGTATCGGTCACGTCGCGCATGTCCTGTATACCACCGTTCTCCTGAATGTCTCCTACGTTGTAGATGTATCCGCCGTGTATTGCATAGCGTTTGCCGGTGTGGGCGAAGTTGGTCGAGAAGTAGCGGTCCAGAGCCTTTTGCTGGGCATACTGGCCTTTCATCCCGTCGGCGTTGTAGTCGAGGTTGAAACTGCTCGAGGGCGAGATGTTTTGGGAGATGACCGCATGGAACAGCTGCTCCTCCTTGGCTCGTTGCCCCGACATTTGGTACGATATGTTGGTGTAAGGCATCCGGGCATTGTAGAACAAAATCCGTTCCGGAGTCATCAGATAGGCATCCCAGGCCTGTACAAACGAGAAATTCTGGAATTGCGGACGGTCGAAGTAGTTCAGCGGAATGGTGGCTCCCCCCAGGTTCCCGAGGCTGGCACTCCCCACATTTTCACGCATGAATGGATAGTCCCGCTGAAATTCAGCGATGGTGGTATCCATATCCTGCAGGGTGATGTTGTTGTCCTCGAGCGACACGGTCCACGAGAAGATGCGCCGCGCCCGTGTGGAGTCGTCGAAGTAGAAGGATTCGAGGGGTTTACGCGGCCGGCGGGCCTTGTCGATGGTGTCCCGTTCAATCATCTGGCTGGGCAGCAACCCCGAGGAGTTGCTGGAACTGTTGTCCACGGGGTATCGAATGATGGTAGAGCCGTTGTTCTGTCCCCGTCCGACGAGGGGGAGCAGCAACAGCAGCGCCATCAGCAGTCCTTGCGGCAGATATGTTCGAACCCGGGTAATTCCCATCGGTATCAGAGGTAAGGTGCTGTTCCGTGGCGGGACGGCACAAAACGGGGGCAAAGGTAGGGAATTTTCTGCAAATCAACAAGATTCACATTCTCAACCTTTTACGCTTTTGTGGCGGAGCAGGGCACGGCCGGCTGAAATCAGGATATAGAGCACGATTATCAGAGCCGGTGCCGCCATTCTCCATCCTATGATGAGAATAACGGAAAGAATCAGGAAAACGTATCTGAGGCTGTTTTTTTTGAAGGCGAAGTTTTTGAATTTGAGCGAGAACATCGGCATGTCGCAGACGAGCAGGCTCGAGAAAATCAGCGTCAGCAGCCCCAGGGTTATCGGATGGGTCAGGAGGTATGCTGCCGAGGGGTTTCCTTTGACCAGCATGGGCAGTGAGACGAAGAAGAGGGCACAGGCCGGTGTCGGGAGGCCGCGGAACTCTTCGGTCTGTCGTTCGTCGAGGTTGAATTTGGCGAGCCTCAGGGCAGACAGGGCAGCAATCAGGAAGCCGAAGTATCCGAGCCAGGGCAAGCCATAGGTTGCGGTGGCGGTGTTGCTCAGCAGGACAAAGACCACCGTGGCGGGCGCCAATCCGAAGCTGACCATGTCGGCCAGCGAGTCGAGCTCTTTGCCGATGGGGGAGCTGACGTGGAGCATGCGGGCAGCGAAGCCGTCGAAGAAGTCGAAGACGGCAGCCGCGATGACCAACCAGAAGGCGGTGTAAAAATCGTGTCGGGTGAGCAGGGCAGCGACTGCCGCACTGCCCGAGAGCAGGTTGCAGAGGGTCAGCAGATTCGGGATAAAGGCGATTATCTTTTTCATGGGTCTTCCTGTTATGTATGATAGTCACGCAATGTACAAAGGTAGGCAAATTCCGGGATGGAGTCTCTATTCGTTCGGTCAGGCACGTAAAAAAGCGCAGTTGTTTTCTGCAGAAAACAACTGCGCCGACTATCAATCTAATCGAACTGTTGGGGAACGACCCTACCAGCCCAGGATATATCCGAACATCAGCGGAGCCACAATCGTGGCGTCGCTTTCGACGATGAATTTCGGGGTGTCCACGTCGAGTTTGCCCCAGGTGATTTTTTCGTTGGGCACGGCACCCGAGTAGGAACCGTAAGAGGTTGTCGAGTCGGAGATTTGGCAGAAGTAGGCCCAGAACGGGGTCTCTTCCCATCCCAGGTCCTGATACATCATCGGCACGCAGCAAATCGGGAAGTCACCCGAGATACCCCCGCCGATTTGGAAGAAACCGACGCCTTTGCCACCGCTGTTTTTCTTGTACCAGTCACACAGGAAAATCATCGTCTCGATACCGCCCTTGACGGTCGAAGCCTTCATTTCGCCTTTGATGACATACGAGGTGAAGATGTTGCCCATGGTCGAATCTTCCCACCCCGGGACGATAATCGGCAGGTTCTTTTCACAGGCGGCCAGCATCCAGCTGTCTTTCGGGTCAATTTCGTAGTATTGTTCGAGTTCGCCGCTGCGAATCAGCTTATACATAAATTCGTAGGGCAGGTAACGTTCGCCTTTGGCGTCGGCCTCTTTCCAGATTTTTTCCATGTGTCCCTGCAGGCGGCGGAAAGCCTCCTCTTCGGGGATACAGGTGTCGGTGACGCGGTTCAGGTGGTTGTCGAGCAGTTCGCGTTCCTGTTCGGGGGTGAGGTCACGGTAGTGGGGTACGCGTTTGTAGTGCGAGTGTGCCACCAGGTTCATCAGGTCCTCTTCGAGGTTGGCACCCGTGCAGGTGATGATTTGCACCTTGTCCTGGCGAATCATCTCGGCCAGCGAAATCCCCAGTTCGGCCGTGGACATCGCCCCGCCGAGCGTTATCATCATTTTACCGCCCGCATTGATATGTGCTTCGTAAGCCTTGGCGGCATCCACCAGCGCGGCAGCGTTGAAGTGGCGATAGTGGTGTGTAATGAACTGTGAAATCGGTCCTTTGCTCATGATGAGATGTTTTTTTGTAGTGGTATACTGCCTGCGAAGGTACAAATTAATTACCGGAATATTATCGTATGTTTTTCGAACGGAAAACAGTACCTTTGTTAGCATTATTGTTGAGAACGTAAAATCGCATACCATGTGGAACAATTTGCTGTGGGTCGGACTGGGCGGCTTTGTGGGGTCGGTGTTGAGGTACGGGGTCGGTGTGGGGGTGGCGGCATTGGCTGCGGTGCGGGGTGGCGCGGGACGGTTCCCGGTGGCGACCCTGGCGGTCAATGTCGTGGGGTCGTTCCTCATCGGGATGCTGCTGCGCCATGTCGAGCAGGGCTCGACGCAGCATTTGCTGGGAGTGGTGGGGTTTTGCGGCGGATTTACCACTTTCTCCACCTTTTCGCTCGAGAGCGTCCGGCTGTTGCGCGAGGGACACGCCTCGACGGCGCTGCTCTATATCGCCATTAGCCTGGTGCTGTGCATGGGGGCTACTTTTCTGGGAATTGCAATAAAAACCACTAAATAATGGAACTTTTAGACAGAATCAGAGAACAGGCACGGTCTGCCAAACAGCATATCGTGCTGCCGGAAGGCAACGAAGAACGCACCATGCGTGCGGCCAACGAGGTAGTGGAACAGGGCATTGCCAACGTTACCCTCATCGGTAATCCCGACGAACTCAAAGGCTTGGCGGCCGATTGGGGGCTTGAACATGTGACCAACGGCGATATTCCGATTATCGACCCGGCCAACCACCCCAAAAAAGAGGCATACATCGAATTGATGCTTCAGTTGCGGGCGGCCAAAGGGCTGACTCGCGAAGAGGCCGAACGACTGATTCTCAATCCGCTCTACCTTTCGGTGATGATGATTAAGGCGGGCGATGCCGACGGCGAAGTGGCCGGGGCGGGGAATGCAACGGGTGACGTGCTGCGCCCGGCATTCCAGTATGTGAAGACCAAACCGGGTATTTCGGTGGTGTCGGGAGCCTTCATCATGCTGCTGAAGGATAAACACTATGGCGAAAACGGCATGATGGTCTTTGCCGACTGTGCCGTGCATCCCAACCCCACGGCACCGGAACTGGCCCAGATTGCCGTGGAAACCGGTAAGACTACCCGTGCGATTGTGGGGATGGAGCCCCGCATTGCCATGCTGAGCTTCTCGACCAAAGGGTCAGCCAAACACGAAATGGTGGACAAGGTGGTCGAAGCGACGAAACTGGCGCAGGAGATGGCTCCCGATATGAAAATCGACGGCGAATTGCAGGCTGATGCGGCGATTGTGCCGGGTGTCGGTGCCAAAAAGGCTCCGGGGTCGAAGATTGCCGGTCGGGCCAATGTGTTGGTCTTCCCGACCCTCGAAGTTGGTAACATTGCCTACAAACTGGTACAGCGTCTGGCCGATGCCGAAGCCATCGGGCCGATTCTTCAGGGGATGGCTGCGCCGATTAACGACCTCTCGCGCGGCTGCTCGGTGAGCGACATTGTGAACCTGATTGCCATCACGGCTTGTCAGGCGCAGGCCGAACGGAAATAGTCCAATTTGTCGGAGGGGTGGTGCGACGGGGGCAGATGGCTGCCGGGATACAACCTCTCCGAACCTTTCTGAAAAACAGTTTTTAACGATAAGATTCGCATGATTATTCTTGTATTGAACTGCGGCAGTTCATCCATCAAATACCAGTTGATTCAGATGACCAGCCAGACCGAACACAAGCTGCTGGCCAAGGGCTTGGTGGAACGTATCGGTCTGACGGATGGTATTTTGACCCATAAGCCGACCGGGAAACCCAAATTTGAATTCGTACAGAGCATTCCCGACCATTCGGTGGGCATCAACCTGATTTTGGACGCCCTGACCGATGAGCACCACGGTGTGATTAAGAGTCTGAGTGAAATCTCGGCTGCCGGGCACCGCGTAACGCACGGCGGGGAATACTTCTCGGACAGCGCCATTGTGAACGCCACGGTAAAACAACAGATTGAGAGCTGCTTCAAACTGGCTCCGTTGCACAATCCGGCTAACCTGAAAGGGATTCTCTCCATCGAACGTCTGCTGCCGACCATTCCGCAGGTGGCGGTTTTCGACACCTCGTTCCACCAGACCATGCCGCGTGAATGCTACCTCTATGCCATTCCCTACAAATATTATGAGGAAGACCGCATCCGCCGATACGGGTTCCATGGGACGAGCCACAAATATGTGGCGCAGAAGGGGTGTAAAATGACCGGCCTCGACTTTGAACACTCGAAGGTGATTACCTGCCACATCGGGAACGGGGCTTCGATTACGGCCATTAAGGACGGCAAGTCGTTCGATACCTCGATGGGCTTCACGACGGTCGACGGGCTGATGATGGGGACCCGAAGCGGTGAAATCGACCCGGGGGTTCTGCTTGAAATTATGGACAAGGAGGGGCTCAATACCCAGAAGGCAACCGACCTGATTAACAAACAGTCGGGGCTGCTCGGGGTGAGCGGTATCTCGTCCGACTGGCGCGATGTACGCGAAGCGGCCGAAAACGGCAACGACCGGGCACAACTGGCGCTGGATATGTATATGTTCCGCCTGAAACGCTTTGTCGGGGCCTATATGGCTGAACTCGAAGGGGCCGACCTGCTGGTCTTCACGGGCGGTATCGCTGAAAATGTGGCTAAACTGCGCCATACGGTGTGCCATGGGCTGGAATGTATGGGCATCGAGCTGGACAACCAGGCCAATGAGGCGGCTGCTGGCGAAGATGCGATTATCTCGCTGCCTAACTCTCGGGTGAAGGTAGTGGTAGCCACCACGAACGAAGAGTTGGTGATTGCTTCGGATACCTTCCGTCTGCTGCGCAAACGGCCTGAGGCGGCCGAGTAGTGGTTGCTATCACGCAGAACTCTGAATACAGTTTGGGGCGACAATCCGTAAGATTGTCGCCCCAAATCTTTTGATTGGCTACTGGTGCCGGAAGTATGAGAGTAAACTACTCCCACTCAATCGTTGCCGGCGGTTTCGACGAGATGTCGTACACAACGCGGTTAATCCCCCGCACCTTATTGATAATATCGTTCGATACCTTGGCCAGCAGTTCGTAGGGCAGGTGTGCCCAGTCTGCCGTCATCCCGTCGGTTGAGGTTACGGCCCGCAGAGCCACACACGACTCATAGGTCCGTTCGTCTCCCATGACCCCTACGCTCTGTACCGGCAGCAGCATCACACCGGCCTGCCAAACCTTGTCGTACCAGCCCCATTCGCGCAGGGCATTGATGAAGATGGCATCGGCTTCCTGCAGAATCCGCACCTTCTCTTTCGTCACCTCACCGAGGATGCGAATTCCCAGCCCCGGTCCCGGGAAGGGGTGGCGTCCCAGCAGCAGCTCCGACAGGCCCAATTCACGTCCGATGCGGCGTACCTCGTCCTTAAACAGCAGTCGCAGCGGTTCAACAATCTTGAGGTTCATCTTTTCGGGCAGCCCTCCCACGTTGTGGTGGGATTTGATGGTGACGCTCGGCCCGTTTACCGATACCGATTCAATCACGTCAGGATAAATCGTCCCCTGAGCCAGCCACTTCACTTCGGTCAGTTTTTGTGCTTCGCTGTCGAAGACTTCGATAAAGTCACGGCCGATGATTTTACGTTTCTGTTCCGGGTCGGTAACGCCCTTGAGGTCGCTCAGGAACTTATCTCCGGCATCGACGCCAATCACGTTCAGCCCCATGTTTTTGTAGGAATCCAGCACCGAGCTGAACTCATCCTTGCGCAGGAGACCCATATCGACAAAGATACAGGTCAGGTTGGCTCCAATGGCCTTGTGCAGCAGCACAGCCGCTACCGAGGAGTCCACACCGCCCGAAAGCCCCAGCACCACCTTGTCGTTGCCGAGTTTTTCGCGCAATTCGCGCACCGTGGTTTCGATATACGAAGCGGGCGTCCAGTCCTGCCGGCAGCCGCAGATATCCACTACAAAGTTGCGCAGGAGCATAATCCCTTCGGTCGAGTGGTACACTTCGGGGTGGAACTGAATCCCCCAGGTCTCTTCACCTGCAATGTGGAAAGCCGCCACGCGGACATCTTCCGTGCTGGCGATGATTTCACATCCGGTCGGTTCCTTGACAATCGTATCGCCGTGCGACATCCACACTTGCGTCGGGTCGCTCAGGTCACGAATTAGGACATTGTCGGGCTGCACTTTCGATAGCATGGCCCGCCCATACTCTCTCGAGTTGGACGGTGCTACCTCCCCCCCAAAGTGATGAGCCAGGTACTGTGCCCCGTAGCATACTCCCAACAGCGGCAGTTTTCCTTTGATACCGCTGAGGTCGATTTGCGGAGCCTCTTTGTCGCGCACCGAGAAGGGGCTGCCCGAGAGAATCACCCCCCGTACCGAACTGTCGATGGCGGGGTAGTGGTTGAACGGGTGTATTTCGCAATAGACGTTCAATTCACGCACGCGCCGCGCAATGAGCTGCGTGTACTGCGAACCGAAGTCAAGGATAAGAATTTTTTCCTGCATACGAAGTAATTTAGGTATGATAGACAAAGGTACACCATTCGGCGGAAATATCGGCCACTGCGACTGTCTATTTCTCACCGATTTTCAGCGAATGGTCTTTTTCGAGGGTCAGGATGAGGCCGTCTTCTCCGAGCAGCGTATGGGCGAACTCGGTTTGTGCCTCTTCCAAGAGCGGTTGCAGCTCCTTGTAGCGCGAAGAGTAGTGTCCCAACAGCAGGGTCGCGACCTCAGCTTTCCGCGCAATACGTGCCGCCTGAAGGGCTGTAGAGTGTCCTGTTTTGGCGGCCAATGCTTTGTCGGCGTGGAGGTAGGTGGCTTCGTGGTAGAGCAAATCGACGCCGTGTACCAGTGTGGCGACCTTGCCCGACGGGGTCGTATCGCTGCAGTAGGCGTAGCTCCGCGGCTCGTAGGGCCGATAGGTAACCTCATCGCAGGGCAGCGACATCCCGTTGGCCAACTCCACATCTTCGCCCCTTTTCAGTGCAGCCAGTTGCCTCGGGTCGAGTCCGTAGTATTCAATGGCCTCTTTCTGCACATTGAGTCCCGGTTCTTTTTCTCGGAATAGATACCCGCAACAAGGTACCCGGTGCCGTAAGGGAAGGGTAGTGACCGTCATCACACGATTCTCCCACACCATAATACTCTCCCTTGCATCCACTTCGTGGATTTCGAGCGGGTAGGGCAGTTCAACCTGATAGAAGGCCAAATGGCTGTGGAGCATCTCGGCAAAAGGCTTCGGAGCCACAATCTCCAGTGCACGCTGCCGTCCCATCATGGCGATGGTCGAGAGCAGTCCAAAAATCCCGTAGGTGTGGTCGCCGTGCAGGTGGGAGATGAAAATCACGTTAATCTTCAGGGGATTAATCCCGTAACGAGCCATCTGGTACTGCGTACCTTCACCGCAATCGACCAAAAAAAACTGCTCATGTACGTTCAGTACATGAGCAGTATGGTGCCTGGAAGGCGCCGGACGAGCCGAGCTGCATCCCAGTATGGTCAGCCGAAAGGTCATTATTCTTTCCCTTCGAGCTGTGCTTTCAGTTCAGCCAGACCGGAGATATCCCCGAGCGTGGTTTTTTCCATCGACGACGAGAGCTTCTTCACAGCTTCCTGAGTCGAGGCCTCTTTCACGGCATCTTCTTTGGCTTTGGCTTCTTCGAAGGTGCGGGTGTGCGAGAGGATAATCTTACGGTTGTTTTTACCGAATTCGAGTACGCGGAATTCGAGGGTTTCCCCTTTGGTTGCAGTCGTACCGTCGGCTTTCACCAGACCGCGAGCCGGAGCGAAACCTTCACCTCCTTCAGCGAGGGTCACTACGGCACCCTTGTCGTTGATTTCGGTAATCGTACCGGTGTGAATCGAGTCCGGAGTGTAGATGGTTTCGTATACATCCCACGGATTTTCTTCGAGCTGTTTGTGGCCGAGGCTCAGACGACGGTTTTCCTTGTCGATTTCGAGCACCTGCACTTCAATCGGAGCATCGATTTGGGTGAATTCCGAGGGGTGTTTGATTTTCTTGGTCCAGCTCAGGTCGCTGATGTGAATCAGGCCATCGACACCCTCTTCGAGTTCCACGAAAACACCGAAGTTGGTGAAGTTACGCACACGTGCGGTGTGGCGCGAACCCACCGGGTATTTGGTTTCGATATTTTCCCACGGGTCGGGGGTGAGCTGTTTGATACCGAGCGACATTTTGTGTTCGTCGCGGTCGAGGGTCAGGATAACGGCTTCCACTTCGTCGCCGACTTTCATGAAGTCCTGAGCCGAGCGGAGGTGTTGCGACCAGCTCATTTCGCTGACGTGGATAAGCCCTTCGACACCCGGAGCGATTTCCACAAAAGCACCGTAGTCGGCCATCACAACGACTTTCCCTTTGACTTTGTCGCCCACTTTGAGGTCGGCAGCCAGTGCATCCCACGGATGCGGGGTGAGCTGTTTCAGACCCAGTGCGATACGTTTTTTGGCATCGTCGAAGTCGAGGATAACGACGTTGAGTTTCTGGTCGAGTTGAACGATTTCTTCGGGATGGTTCACGCGGCCCCACGAGAGGTCGGTGATGTGGATAAGACCGTCCACACCGCCCAGGTCGATGAATACACCGTACGAGGTGATGTTTTTAACGGTCCCTTCGAGGATTTGGCCTTTTTCGAGTTTGCCGATGATGTCTTTTTTCTGTTGTTCGAGTTCGGCTTCGATGAGGGCTTTATGCGACACCACCACGTTGCGGAATTCCTGGTTGATTTTGACCACTTTGAATTCCATGGTTTTGTCCACGTAGATATCGTAGTCGCGAATCGGTTTGACATCGATTTGCGAACCGGGCAGGAAGGCTTCGATACCGAATACATCGACAATCATACCGCCTTTCGTACGGCATTTGATGTACCCTTTGATGATTTCGTCTTTTTCGAGCGCTTCGTTGACGCGGTCCCACGAACGGAGCTGGCGGGCTTTTTTGTGCGAGAGCAGCAGCTGACCTTTTTTGTCTTCTGCCGATTCTACGTACACTTCCACTTTATCCCCTACTTTGAGGTCGGGGTTGTAGCGGAATTCGCTGCTGGGGATAACGCCTTCGGATTTGAAGCCGATGTTGACGAGCACTTCGCGTTTGTCGATGGCGGTCACGGTACCTTCCACCACTTCGCCGGCCTGGATGTTCGAGAGGGTCTGGTCGTACTCTTTGGCAATTTGTTCTTTCGATTCGCCGCCGTAAACGGCTGCTTCGGTTTCAAAGGCATCCCAGTTGAACTGGTCGTTGGGAATCGATGCGTTTGAAGGTTTTTGCACCTTCGTTTCTTCTGCGTTTGTAGTCATTGTGTTGTTTGGAATGAAACTAAACGGGTTAGACATTATGTATTAACACCTTATGCCATTCCGTAGAATGACATAAGGTGCGGCAAAGGTACGATATTTTTTTCGTTTACAATCCCTTTACACAGATTTTTCCGCCGATAATCAACCTTAGCTGCGCACTTGTGCGCCCGTTGCCTTGGTCAGCGCAGCTGCGATGTTGGTCATGATACGGTCGATTTCGGTGTCGGTCAGGGTCTTGGTCGTGTCTTCGATAACGAAGCTCAGCGCATAGGATTTCTTGCCTTCGGGCAGTTTGTCGCCTTCGTATACATCGAACAGACCCACCGATTTGAGCAGTTTCTTTTCGGCTTTGGAGGCGGCTTCGCGCAGTTGCGAGAAGGTCACCTCTTTGTCAACCAGCAAGGCCAGGTCGCGTTTCACTTCGGGGTATTTCGAGAGTTCAACGGCTTGAACCCGAACCGTTTCGACAATCTTTTGCAGGTGAGCGACGTTCATCTCCATGAAATAGACCGGTTGTTTCAGGTCGAAGGTCTTGCGGGCCAGTTTCGAGGAGACAACGCCCATTTCGAAGAGCTGTTTGCCACGAATCTTGTACGAGACGGCTTCACTATACAGGTCGGAGGAGAGGGTTTCGTAATAGCCTTCGTAAATATTCACTCCGAAGCGTTGCAGCAGTTGTTCGGTCAGGTATTTTACGGTGAAGAAGTCCGACGGCTGAGGTTTGGGGCGGTTCCAGTTGGGCTGGTGTTCCAACCCCGTGACGGTGATGGCCAGCCGACGCTCTTCGCGGTAGGGTTTCAGGGTGCCTTTGGCCCC
Source organism: Candidatus Rikenella faecigallinarum (assembly GCA_019113395.1). GTDB lineage: Bacteria > Bacteroidota > Bacteroidia > Bacteroidales > Rikenellaceae > Rikenella > Rikenella faecigallinarum. The sequence goes on from DXHL01000020.1 coordinate 18,570, forward strand.
TTCCTGTTCTGCGGCGGCCGGGTCGAAGAAGTAGCAGTTCCCGAATTCAAAGAGCCGCAGGTCACCGTTGCGACGGTTGACATTCAACGCAACCGCTTCCAAGGCATTGAACAGCAGGGTCTGACGCATCACATTCAGTTCGTTGCTGAGCGGATTGATGATGCGCACGCAATGGGCCGCAGGATAGGCCGTCAGTTCATCGTAGTATGCCGAGCGGGTCAGCGAATTGCTCATGATTTCGACGCACCCTTGTCCCACCAGCAAATCCGAAGCGGTATTGATAATACGGTCCGGCGTCTTTTGGTTGCCGTAGGTGATAACGTTTTTGATATGGTGCGGGTTGGGCACGTTGTTGAAGCCGTAGATGCGCAGGATTTCTTCCGCAATGTCGGCTTCGCGCTGCACATCGACCCGGTAGACCGGAACAGCAATATCGAGCAGTGTATCTCCATTCTCAGCCACGCTCTCGCGGCGAATTTCGATTTCCAGCCCCGTCAGGATGGCCTTGGCCGTGGCTGCGGGAATATCGGCCCCAATCAGCCGATTGATGCGTCCCAGATTAATGGAGAATTCGAACGGTCCAATCTTTTCGGGATAGATATCGACCACTTCCGAGGCGATGGTTCCCCCGGCCAGTTCTTTCATCAGCAGGGCCGCCCGCCGCAGGGCATAGGCCGGCATGTCGGGGTCGGTTCCGCGTTCGAAGCGGAACGAGGAGTCGGTGCTCAGGCCGTGGCGGCGTGCGCTTTTGCGCACCGTCACGGGGTTGAAGTAGGCTGCTTCGATAAAGACATCCGTTGTGGTGTCCGACACCCCGCTGTCGAGCCCGCCGAAGACGCCGGCCAGACACATCGGCCGTTCGGCATTGCAAATCATCAGGTCTTCGGCCGAGAGTTTGTGTTCCACACCATCCAGCGTGGTGAAAGGTTCCCCTTCCTGCGCCCGTTTGACGATGATTTGGTGTCCGGCCACTTTCGCCATGTCGAAGGCATGAAGCGGTTCGCCGCATTCGAACATCACGAAATTAGTGATGTCCACCACATTGTTCTTGGGGTTCAGGCCGATGGCGTGCAGCCGTTTTTGGAGCCACTCGGGGCTGGGGCCGATTTTCACCCCTTTGACCGTCACGCCCATATAGCGCGGAGCACCCGCAGGGTCTTCCACCCGCACTGTCACGGGCAGCGCTTTCGGGTCATCGACCCGGAAAGCCGATACATCGGCCAACGCAGCTGCCGTAGGTGTTCCGTTGGCGGTCAGGTAGGCAGCCAGGTCACGGGCTACCCCGTAGTGCGAAGCGGCATCGATACGGTTCGGGGTCAAACCCACTTCGAACACGTATTCATCCTCCACATGAAATACCTCCGCAGCAGGCGTCCCCACTTTGGTTGCCGGGTCGAGTACGATAATTCCGTCGTGGGCTGTCCCAACGCCAATCTCATCTTCTGCACAGAGCATCCCGAACGACTCCACGCCCCGAATTTTGGACTTTTTGATTTTGAATCCCTCCTCTTCGCCCGTAGGGTAGAGGGTGGTTCCGATTTGAGCCAGGATGACCTTCTGTCCGGCGGCCACATTCGGCGCGCCGCACACCACTTGCAACGGTTCCGTCCCTTCGCCTGTCGATACAGTGGTCACGTGCAGGTGGTCCGAGTCGGGATGGTCCGTGCAGGTCAGCACTTCGGCCACCACCAGCCCCTGCAAACCTCCGCGGATGGTTTCGACCTTTTCAATCCCTTCGATTTCGAGTCCTGCTGCCGTCAGAATGGCCGCAGCCTCTTCGGCCGTAAGGTCGGTTTTGACATAATCTTTCAACCAGTTGTAAGCGATTTTCATCTTGGCAGTCTGTTAGTTTCGTAGTTATTCGACGAGAGGAAACATCCGAAGTGCCTCCGGAGTACAAACAAGAAACACCTCTCGCGGTGCACATCGTTGCCCTCCTACAAGGGTAACATTTAACGCGTAAAATTAGAAAAATTATTTCAAACGGAGGATGAGTTGCTCCAAGATGGCGATGTTGGCCGGTGAACGGAGGGTGGTTTGTATGTGAGCAACCGTTTTTGCAGCCTCCTGTTTTGCCGTGTGGGAACCCCGTTCAGCCACAATGTCAAGCGCCATGGCCAGTTGCAGCTGATACTCTTCGGGAATAAGATTTATCAGCAGGCCGATGCGTGCCACGTAGTGCGTCAGGTCATCGGCATCACGCAGGGAGGCCACTTCAGCCATCGATTCCAGCGCCAGCACTGCGGGCAACTCCAGCTGTCGGGCTGTCAGAATGATTTGGCGGGCGACGGTCGAGTCAAGGGGGAGGCTGCCTACCACGTAGGGCATCATGGCTCGGTACATCGTCTCGGTCAGCAGGTTATCGACAGCCTCTGTTCCTGTCTCCTGTCGGAATGTTTCGACGTGACGCACCAAATAGTCAAAAGCCACTGAGCCGTAGCGCATCACGATGCTGTTTTCGAACATCGGCCATATTACGCTCCCGGCCGCCTCGGCAGGTGTCATTCCGCTGAGCAGGCGCTCGACGGCCGCATCGGTAGCCTCCGGGTCGGCCGTTTCGGCTGCGGCATAGACCTGCCGCAGCCGCCAGGTGCTCTTGCCCTCGAGGGTCATCAGCAGCGCCTCGATACGTTGCGTGAAATCGTCGGCATCGAGCGTGACATCGATTTTGTCGAGCACATCCCCCCGCGAGCTGAAGATAACCAGTGTGGGATAGCCGGTTACCTGATAGAGGGCAGCCAGGTCGGCTCCATCGGGCGTGTCCGTGGGAACGCGGACCGCCACAAAATGCTCCTCAATCAGTGCGCGTACCGAGGAATTGCCCAACACCCGTTCGGCCATCCAGCGGCTGCGGTAGTTCCATTCGGCGTAGAACTCCACCAGCAGCAACTTGCCTTGTTGGCGGGCCACCGGCAGTGCCGCATAGGGGTCTGAACCGTAGTAGGTCAGCCCCTTCTGTTGCGGAGATTCCACAGCCAATGCGTGCCCCGCACCCGACAGTGCCAGGCAGAGCAAAAGACATAAACGGACAAGGGAACGACGATACATACCGCAGGTAAAGATACGAAAAAAGAGGCTTGCGTTCGGTTCTTGCCATGACCTGTCCGTCATTCCCCGTGCAAACCTCTGTTCAATTTTTATTTATGGGGTTTGGAGGAGCATGCTCCTCCAAACCGCCTGTATTAATGACATCCGCAGCCGCTGCCGCAATCGCCGTCGCCACAATCTCCACCGTCGCAACCGCACGAGCCGCACGAGCAACCGCCGCCCATCGGCATCATGTCTTCGGGTTTGGCTTCGCGCACCCCGAGGATTTCACCCGTGAAGTTCAACGTTTTGCCGGCCATCGGGTGGTTGAAATCCATCGTCACGTCCGCTTCGTTTACAGCCTTGACGGTACCCATCAGGCGGTTCCCGGCCTGGTCAGCCATCGGCAGTACGTTGCCCACTACCAGCATGTCGTCCGGAATGGCACCATCCACCATGAAGACATCTTTCGGCAGATTGACCACTGCCTGAGGGTTGATTTCGCCGTATCCTTCGGCCGGGGTCAGCACGAATTCAAACTTGTCGCCCGCTTCCTTGCCGGCAATAAACTCTTCAAATTTGGGCAGGAGCATCCCCACACCATATACGAACTCCAACGGGCGTTCCGCCGTTGCCTGGTCGGCCACCTGTCCATCGACGGTCAGGGTGTATGCCAACGATACGAATTTGTTTTCCGAAATTTTCATCTATTCCTTTTGAGGTTGTTTTGTATTGCTAATGAGTCTCGGCAGGGTGTGCCGTGATGTTTTAGAGATAGGTTTCGAGGGGTTCGCAGGTGCAGACCAGATTGCGGTCGCCATACCCGGCATCGATTTTCGAGACGTAGGGCCAGAATTTGTTTTCTGCCACCCACGGCAGCGGGAAGGCCGCCTGCATCCGTGAGTAGGGGTGGTTCCATCCGCCCTCGCCGTCCGCACCGCAGCATTCAACGGCCGTATGCGGGGCATTGCGCACGATATGGTCTTCCTGTCCGACGGAGGCTTCGCATTCGGCTTTGATGGCGATGAGGGTTTCGAGGAAACGGTCGAGTTCGGCTTTGGGCTCGCTTTCGGTGGGTTCGACCATCAGGGTGTCGTGCACCGGGAACGAGAGGGTAGGAGCGTGGAACCCGTAGTCCATCAGCCGTCGGGCGATATCGCCCGTTTCGACCCCGTAATCGGCGCGGAAGTTGCGGCAGTCCACAATCATTTCGTGTCCGACGCGACCCGTTTCACCGGTATAGACGATGCCGTAGTGTCCTTTGAGGGCACAAGCCATGTAGTTGGCTGCCACGATGGCCATTTCGGAAGCCTGACGCAGCCCGTCGGCCCCCAGCATCTTGATGTAGCCGTAGGAAATCATCTGCACCAGGGCACTTCCCCACGGAGCTGATGCGACGGCGGTAATGCCGTCCGTGCCGCCCGTTTTGACAATCGAGTGAGAGGGGAGGAACGGGGTGAGGTGTTTGGCCACCCCGATGGGACCTACACCCGGTCCGCCACCGCCGTGCGGGATGGCGAATGTTTTGTGGAGGTTCAGGTGGCAGACGTCGGCACCGATATAGCCCGGCGACGAAAGACCCACCAGAGCATTCATGTTGGCTCCGTCGAAGTAAACCTGTCCGCCGTTGTCGTGCACGATTTGGATGATTTCCTTAATCTTGCTTTCGAAAATCCCGTGGGTCGAAGGATAGGTAATCATCAGGCAGGAGAGGTTGGCGGCATGCTCTTGGGCCTTCTTGCGCAGGTCTTCGACATCCACATTGCCGTTGGCGTCCGTAGCCACTACTACGACCTTCATGCCGGCCATGGCTGCCGATGCCGGGTTGGTTCCGTGTGCCGAGGCGGGAATCAGGGCAATGTTGCGGTGGTAGTCGCCGCGGCTGTGGTGGTAGGCGCGGATGACCATCAGACCGGTATATTCCCCGGCAGCCCCCGAGTTGGGCTGCAGCGAAATGGCATCGAAACCGGTAATCACGGCCAGGTCGTGTTCCAGACCGTGAATCATCTCCATGTAGCCTTCGGCCTGGTCGAGCGGTGCGAAGGGGTGTACGTTGCCCCATTCGGCCAGCGAGAGCGGCATCATCGTGACGGCCGAGTTGAGTTTCATGGTGCAGGACCCGAGCGATATCATCGAGTTGGCCAGCGAGATGTCGCGGCGTTCGAGTTTTTTGATGTAGCGCATCAGGTCGGTCTCGTTGTGGTATTTGTGGAAGACCGATTCGGTGAGGATGGCGCTCTGACGGCCGCAATCCGTGTGGAAGAAGAGTCCCTCTTCCACTGCGGTTGCCACCGGAGCCGCTTTCCCGGCCGCTTCCGCAAAGATGGCTGCCACGGTATTCACCTCGTCGAGGGTCGATACCTCATCGAAACTGATGTGTACGCAATCTTCATTCGGGTAAAAGAGGTTCAACCCTTTTTGCAGGGCAATGGCTTCCACTTTTTCGGCATCGGCAACCACTTCAATCGTGTCGAAATAGTTGTCCGAGGCCAGTTCGTACCCCAGCCCCTTAATCAGTTCAGCCGCCGTGTGTGCATGGGCGTGGGCGTGCGTGGCGATGCGCCGCAGCCCCTCCGGACCATGATAAACGGCAAACATCCCGGCCATCGTGGCCAGCAGAGCCTGAGCCGTACAGATATTCGACGTGGCCCGTTCGCGTTTGATATGCTGTTCGCGCATCTGGAGCGCCATGCGCAGCGCGGGATTCCCCAGGCGGTCTACCGACACGCCGATGATACGTCCGGGCATGTTTCGTTTGTAGGCATCCTGCGTGGCCATATAGCCGGCATGGGGTCCCCCGAAGCCCATCGGGATACCGAAACGCTGGGTCGAACCCACCGCAATGTCAGCTCCCCATTCGGCCGGAGCCTTCAGCACGGCCAGCGACAGAATGTCGGCCACGGCCGTCACCAGCATACCCCGTTCATGACACGTGGCCGCAAAGGCCGTGTAGTCGGCAATCTCACCGTTGGCACCGGGGTATTGCAGCACAGCACCGAACTCTTTGCCCGTAAACTCATACTCCCGGTAAGAGTCTACCGCCAGTTCAATGCCGAGCGGTTCCGAGCGGGTTAGCAGCAGGTCGAGCGTCTGCGGGAAGATATTTTCATCGACGAACAGGATGTTGCGTCCCTCTTTCTGTGCTTCGCGCGAACGGAGGTTGAACATCATAATCATCGCTTCGGCTGCGGCGGTAGCTTCGTCCAGCAGCGAGCAGTTGCTCACGGGAAGCCCCGTCAGTGAGCTTACCACGGTCTGGAAGTTCAGCAGAGCTTCAAGTCGTCCTTGCGAAATCTCTGCCTGATACGGGGTGTAGGAGGTGTACCACGCCGGATTTTCAAAAATATTGCGGATAATGGCGGCCGGCGATGCCGTGCCGTAGTACCCCATCCCAATCAGGGAACGCAGCGGTTTGTTCTTTTTGCCGAGCTCGCGGATGTGGGCGGCAAAATCGTATTCGCTCATCCCTTCGGGAAGGTCAAGCGGGCGGGGCAGTTGAATCTGGGGCGGAACCACCTGGTCGATAAGTTCTCCAACCGATTTGACTCCGATAACGGAGAGCATCTCTTCGACCTCTTTGGGTCCGTTGCCGATATGGCGATTGACAAATTTATCCTGAGCCATTGTGTAAAATTTTGTGCGTCTTAATCTGACAAAGATACAACTCTTTTTGCGGAATCTGCAAGAGGCGGAATCGCATAGAAACTCCTGTCCCGAGGCGGTGTTTTTTCTGTGGATATGCTGCGTTGCCTCCGGCTTTACCTGTGAGAAAAACGTTGTCAGGGCTGAAAAATTGTCCTCCGTTCCCGCTCGGCAATGGCGCGTACCCAGCGTTCCGGTCCTGCCGACCAGTTGTCGCGGGCCCGTGGCCGCAGCCACTCCTGTTGCATGAGCCATGCGGCCAGTGCCAGCCGATAATCTTCGGCTGCGGTTTGTACCGCGAGCCCCATCTGCTCCAGGTCGCGTGCCCGAAACGAATTGAGTACCACGGTGTATTCGCCTTTAGGTTGGAAGGCGTTGCCCTGCTCGTCTTCATAAATGGTGACCCGATGGCCGTAGCGTGCTGTCAAATCGACCCGAAATCGAATCCCGGTTACATCATCGTGCAGGTAATACGGAACCTTAAGCCTCACGAGGTCAGACTCCGGTCCGCTGATGCGGAAATAGCGCATCCCGAACAACTTTTCCAAAAACTGCTGCAATTGTTCTCCGCTTAGCCGTACCGTTACCAGTCGATTGTCATAGCGAAACCAGCGCAGTATATCCCCCAACCGCACCTCACCTGCCGGTAACGCAGCATCCATGACGGGCGGGGCAAAGAGCGATATGTCCGCCTTGGGCGCTGTCTCGAACTGAAACCGATGGAACAGCTCCGCAAAGGTCGACGGACCGAAAAAACAATCCCGTGTGGTAATGGTTGTGTCGAGTTGTGTCACGGGTGCGGCAAAGAAGGCTCTCACCTGCTGCTCCTCGGTTCGCCATTGATTTTCGGCCTCCTGTGACGGCCGTGCGTTACGGTTGTCGTATCGTTTGGCTTGGGTCGCTGTCTCTCCGCCCACTTCGTAGCGGTCTACTATAAGCCACTCCGTATCGTCGAGTGAGTCCACGGCCGTTTGTTCTACTCTGAAGCGAGTCAGCAGGGAGTCACCGGATGGACCGGTTAGGCACCCTCCGTGCTGCATGACACGTTGCCGCAGGGTGCTGTCTCCCAAATGATGATAAACGGCCTCTCCGAGCGGCAATTTTCGCAGCGGGATATCCACCCAATATACATTGTTTGCTCCCAACTCTTTCTTCCATTGTTCAGCAAACGAAGCAGCGGCCAGCAATGACCCTGAGCAGTATCGGTTTGTGAGCGGGTCGAAAGGGAAGGTATAACTGTTGCCGCACGTAACAATAAGGCGGGTATGGTGTTGTGCGGCGGCATAGCTTGCAGTTATCAGGATTGTGACCCAAAACAGGATGAATTGTTTGGAGGTACGGGCGATATTTCGCATGTTGTTGTCGGCGTAAGGGATTGATTTGAGGGTGGAGGGAGTGTGGCAGTGTTATTCTGCAAAAGTAGTTTTTATTCGTTGTTTTTTGTGTGGTGGTATTTTTTTGGCCGGAAGGACGCTTTTCCGGGCGCCGACGGCAGTACGATAACACAAGTAACTGGAGCCGACCCGAATGCAGAAATAATCTCGATTTATGACTCAGATGGTGCCACTATATCTGGAGGGAGTATAACGGGACTCCGGTTAGAGAATGTCACCACAAGCGGTGTGCTGAGCGGGAACACTTCTCAGATTTACACTATTAAAAACCCCATGACATTTATTTACAGTACCAAGGTCCCAAAAGATTGGTATACCGATGATGAAACCTATCAGAACGATGTTTTATGGGGAAATGGGGAGAAAAAAAGTTCTTACGACCCCTGTCCTGTTGGTTGGAGAGTTCCGAATAATTCATCTACAACTTATGGAGATTTTTCAATGGAAACAATGCCTGCATCGGGTTCGAACTATACTGTATATGCTGGGAGAACATATGCTAATATGTCGTGGTTTCCTGCAGCAGGGGGGCTCTTCCTCAATAGTTTCTCTTTATCTTTTGTAGGTGATTATGGCTGCTATTGGTCTGCTTCAGCAGGTAGTACAGTTTCTGCCAAACGTCTATACTTCAGTTATAGTACTCTTAATCCTAGCGCTACCAGCTATCGTATGAATGGCTATGTTGTCCGTTGCATTCAGAAATAGCGTGGGGGAAATCGAAGGAGCGGGATAAGGGGGAGTAATCCGCAGGGGTATCCGTGTAGGGGAAGAGGGGGAAGGCGCAGGGAGCAGCTCAGCCTCTCCCGGAGGGAAGAGAGAGCAAAGAGCAGATAAACCCCAGGCGAGGAAGCCCTAATACGGGACGGGAGAGCGACTTGTTGTCCAAATGGCACCTCGGGAGCAGCCGGCGGAGAAATGCAACAATGTGCGGTAGCGTATTTTTGCGGTTCTCCGCATCCGGGCGGCTGCGAACCGCAACGGTTGCTTGCGCAACCGCCTTTGCCGAATATTAATTAGTTGGATGTGTGGAACTAACACCTCAGGTCGAAGCCGGCGGAGCATGCTCGCCTCAGAGCAGGCCGCCGCTTATTCGTCAAGCAAACACCCTGTCGGAGTGCCCGTGGCACCTTCGGCCTGCACGACTTCTGACGAAGTTGCATTTTGTTGACAGATACAAGTCAGCTCGTTTGCCGCTCGGCACCCGCAGCCAGCGAAGGGGACGGCACCAGGCCTCCGCATATTCGTCGAGCAAACTCTCTGTCGGTGTGCCCGTGGCACCTGCGGGCTGACGGTTTCTGACGAAACCGAAACATCCCAGCAGATACGGTTCTTCTTGTGTGCCGAGCAGCATCCGGTTGCCTGCAACCCGTCGGTCAGGCGCCGGACAGCTTTCATCCGTCCGGGTGGCCTCCGACCGAGATAAACGTAGCATAGAGTATGGAGAGTAATTTACAACTTCGAGAGCAGTCGTGCAGACTGAAGCCACCTCCATACGGGAGTCTGAGAAATCCGCCCTTCCATCCGGGACGGTAGGCTGCCGACTCTTTTAGGTCGCAAAGCCTTTCCGACTACTGTGCCTTTGCACCTATTTTATACAATACGACGTTCTCGAACCGGAGCGATAACCATTTTATTAGGGTAATAAAAATGCGGGAGGCTTAAACAGCCTCCCGCTAAAACAAGATGAATCCACGCAACATTCCCTACAGTGCCATAATATACAACTTGTTGGCAGGCAAATCAGGAATGAACAGATAACCATCCGAGATACAAATGTCTGCCGGGCCTTTCAACTCAACTCCCATATCTAGGATAGTAACGGCATTGTTCTGTCCCGGACGCAGGTCGATATAACCCACTTCGGCTTTTCCGTCGGCATTTTTCCAATTACTGAAATAGAGTCGCGAACCGTCCGGAGTGACGGCAAGCCCATCATATTGGCCGTAACGTTTCCCAAGTAAATTCATCGGCTTGTTAGCGGGGTCGGTGATGTCCACGGCATAAATGACGTTTTGTTCTCCCGGATTTTCATTCGGGTCGTATGAGGCGATGTAGAGTGTCCCTTCATGTTCGGTCAAACCGTTTGCTCCGGGAATATCTGCCACTTTTTGGGGCTTGGGACGGTCGGCGCTCCAAATGTCATTGCAATTTTTGACATCGAGCATATAGAGGTGTCCCGTATTTGTGACAGAAACAAGCAGGAAATTGTCCAGCGCAACAATGTCATTCACGAACAGTTCGCCTTCGGGGAAAGCTATCTTTACGGGGCGAAGGTCCGGTTTTTTCATGTTGTAAACCACAACGCACCCCACATCCGCAATAAACAGACAGTCATCCTTGACAGCCATTCCTTTCGGGGCGTTCAGCACGCCTGATGCCGGGAACAACACTTTGGATTGTTTGTCGAGCAGAATGACATATCCTTTTCCGTCACGATTCAGAGGATTGAGGGTCTCGGTCCCAAAGTTGGTCAGCAGGATGCCTCCGTTTTTCAGCGGCAGGGTGCCTTCGTTGAAACGGATACCTTCCGTGACGGTATATATTTGTTCTGCGGTGGTTTTCTGAGCGTTTTCGGGGAGTTGTGCGGAGGCAGCTACCGGGAGCAGCATACTCCCGCAGACTGCGGCAAACCATCGGAGGTGTTTCATTGCTTGTTTATTTCATGATATTTGCCGTAAAGTTAATTAATTTTCTTTAAATTTGTCAATCTGAACAAACCATTACACTACAAAATCCTAACGCAGTCTTAAACTACCCATGAACCCAAACATCCACATTGTTTCGGCTGACGAGGCCGTGAAAGTTGTTAAAAGCGGGGACCATATCCATTTGAGTTCAGTGGCCAGTGCCCCTCAGTGCCTGATAAAGGCGTTGTGTGCACGCGGCGACCGCGGTGAACTGAAGGATGTCCATATCCACCACCTCCATACCGAAGGACCGGCTCCCTATGCGGATGCCAAGTATGAGAGAATCTTCCAGGCCGACCAGTTCTTTGTCGGCGGTAACCTGCGGAAAGCTACTCAGGAAGGGTATGCCGATTATATCCCGGTTTTCCTCAGCGAAACACAGAAACTCTATCGCTGCGGGGCGCTGCCCATTAACGTGGCGATGATTCAGGTCTCGCCCCCCGACAAACACGGCTATGTCTCGCTCGGTACGTCGGTCGATGCCACGCTGGCCGCCGTCGAGTGTGCCCAAACGGTGATTGCCGTGATTAACAAGCACGTGCCGCGTGCTTTCGGACAGGCCATGATTCCGATGTCGGAAATCGACATCTGGTGCGAAGACGACACACCCCTGATTGAAGCTCCCTTTACGGCTCCCAACGAAATCGAAACCGCCATCGGGAAACATTGTGCCGCGCTGATTGAAGACGGTGCCTGCCTGCAAATGGGTATCGGGGCTATCCCGAATGCCGTTCTGGCTCAACTCGGAAACCACAAAAACCTCGGGATTCACACCGAAATGTTTGCGGACGGCGTATTACCTCTGGTGGAAAAAGGCGTTATCAACGGCATGAATAAAGTGACCGACAAGGGTAAAATGGTCTCCACGTTCCTGATGGGGTCGAAAAAGGTGTACGATTTTATCGATGATAACCCCGGTGTCATGATGATGGATGTCGGATACACCAATGACCCGTACGTGATTGCTCAAAACCCCAACTTTACGGCCATTAACTCGGCTCTGCAGGTGGACCTCACCGGGCAGGTGTGTGCCGATTCGATAGGCACGAAACACTATTCGGGTGTCGGCGGCCAGATTGACTTTATTTACGGTTCGTCACTCTCGAAAAACGGGAAAGCCATTGTGGCCATGCCTTCGACAACCAACAAGGGGATTAGCAAAATCGCTCCCGTGCTCAATTCGGGTGCCGGGGTGGTGACTACGCGTGCCCACATGCACTGGTTCGTGACCGAATACGGAGCCGTAGACTTGTATGGTAAAACCCTGCAGGAACGGGCTCGACTCGTGATTAGCGTGGCTAATCCGGCGCATCAGGAAGAGTTGGATAAGGCCGCATTTGAACGGTTTGGTCCGCACCATACCTATATTAAAATGACCTGCGAAAAATAATTTTCTGTCAGGTCGGAGTCGGGCGCGCGACAAGGACCGTTTGTGGGACTTGTGTGTGGCCACGGGTCTCCTTTTCATCAGTCGGGGACAGGATGCCATATATGGAGCATTCTGTCCCTGTTTTTTGTTTGAGGAGGGTAGTGCGGGGCTGTTGAGAAGCCAACGCTGCACCTGAGAACGGATGGATGGCCGCGGAGGCGCTGATGCAGAGAAATAAGTGACACAAATAGGGCTATCTCTCCTCTGGCTCAGAGTGCAGTACGTTGATGCAGCTTACGTCGAGTTATAGGGAGAACAATGTGGTCAGTACACATTGCCTTTCGGAGCAGGGGATGCGGTTCCCGCTCTCGGGGAGATTACAAATTAGCCGACAGTGAAAGCGCGCCGCAGACCTCCGTCGAGGTCTCTCCCACGCCGCCGCCAACCACCTGATTCATGGCGGTGTATACTTTGATTTGCCGGATGGTGGTTAAGTGTACCGGATTTCCGTCCTTATCCACGGCGTTGTCCAAATCGAACTTGTTGCTGTTTTTCGTATCCGGGTCATCGCCGACCGTCTCGCCGTAATCGGCCGACCAGTTGTCGGCATATCCCCATGCAAAGGCTGCCTGCACGTATTTAACCCCGTTCCAGGAGGAGTTGTCGGGCAGTTTGACCCCTGTGAAATTCAAGGTTTGCGGGTCGTCGGAGAGAAAGAGCGGCCAGTAGCTTTGCGAGTGAAAGGATACGGCGCTCACCTCTCCAGTTTCTCCATGATTGTCAGTCCAAACCACCGATTCCGCCTGCGTGATTTGTGAGGGACGCGTATAGGTAATCGCATAGTCCAGCAGGGTGCCTTCGGTGTGCTCTTCCGACCCTTTCAACCGGTACCACCTCTCACCATCGGGGCTGACTTCCACAATGCCCGGTTCCGAGTTGCCGTCAAACGCATTGCCGAAAATCACAAAATCACTCCCGGCGATGTTCTGCACTTCGTGGTCGAATTCGAAAATGATATAACCGCCGTAACCCCCTAACGAGACACAGCCGTTTTTCCCGCCAACGATTCCTTCGGCAGCCTCCATGTCACCCAGTGCGGTGTTGATAAACTGTCCCGGTGCCGGGTGGTATTCCGTGATGCGGGATATCCATTTCGAGTGTGGCGGAGTGGTTTTTCCTCCTTCGGTGTTGCAGGCCGAAATCGTTATCAGACAGAACAAGGAAGTCAGCAAGGGATGTCTCATACGCATGGGGCTCGTTGTGGGTAGGTAATGGAGCAAAGATACGTTTTTTCTCTTGTCTTCCGATGAGGTATCTCGTGGTATGGCAAAATAGATTCTGTCATTTATCTGCGAAAAGTCGATTCGAAGTCAGAGTCGGGCAATTGCTTGTAAAATAGAGGGTTGTGTTATTGCTGGCAGATTTTTTCCTCTCTCCTTGAAAGCGGGTGTGTTTTTATGTGTGAAAAAATTTGCATTTGGAATTTCTTTCAGTATTTTTGCTGTCAGATATGGAAGATGTGAAAGGTTTTGGGACGCCCCCTGATTCCTGCCGAAAGTCTTTGGTGATAGCATGGGCTGGATGTCAGGTGTCCTCAAATTGTTGTGAGGAGGATAAAGGGCCGGCTCCCTGTGCCTGTAGCGGATTGCCATGTCTGAGGCGTGATTGCAATGTGTTGCCCCGAAAAGTCAGGTGCGAATTCTGCTATCGGGTCCTTCGATGAAACGAATGCGGGATGTGTCGCTACCCGAAACAGAGAGTAGGCGCCGAAATGCGATAGACTCCGGTGTCAACCTCTTACAAATGATGATGTAAAACATACGGAGGCTGATGTATTGTGCCGCTCCGGAAAATTGATTGTATGCAGCGATTAATGATACGCTACTGGAAACGTCTGCTGACTTGCGCCATGCTGGGTGTGGCCGCTGTGCTGACCCTCCCTGTCGCGCTTGCCCAAAACAGCGCTTTTGAATACCCGGAACAAGTTGCCGTCAACTTGAACCAACCCCAAAAACTCAAATTCTACTTCGTCATGGGAAGTAGCGATTTGGTCTTCCAGTACGGTCCGAACCTCATGCAACGCCAACAGTTCGACTCGCTGGCTAAACGAGTGGCTCTCATGCAGGGCGCTGCCATTGACTCGGTGGTGATGACGGCTTATACGTCGCCTAACGACAGCCAAATCGGAAGCATCGAACTGGCTGAAGCGCGACTGGTAGCCGTGAAAGATTATGTTATCCGTACCCTCGAACATAACGAACTCGGTGGCGTAGCCGTTCTTTCGCATATCCGGCCGGCATCCGTCGAAGACGACGAACAACAAATTGTCGGCCCCACGGATGACCCCTGGCTGGCGGGTGACGATGTATATAACAAAGTGCGGCGCGTGGATTTTGTGGCATACCTGAATGCTGCAAACAGTTATGACCCCGCTACCCAAATGCAGGCACAATTCAATGTGACCTCGGAATTGACGCAGCTGCTCTCTGATACCCTGACCGAAGCACAACGCTATCGCCAGGAACAGGCCTATGTGACAAACCCCTATCCGGTATGGCAACCTCGAACGGTGGCCAAACGGAATAATGACCGTATGCGGAGCCTGGTCGAACGTGAAAAATACACCGGGCCAATTAACCAAATCATGTCGTTGCGCACCAATGCCCTCTATTGGTTGATGTTGGCTCCCAATGGCGGAGTCGAGTTCCATATCGGCAGCCACTTCTCCATTTTGGTTGAAGGTGCCATTACCTATTGGAATAAAAAGACGGATAATGGTGACAAAGGGATATACGTGGCCGGCGGTGGTCCTGAATTCCGATACTGGTTCAATGATGACCGCTCTAAGCCGGGACACGTGATAGGGCTCTACGGACAGTATGCCGATTTCGATATTAAACTCAGCGACAAAGGACGCCAGGGTACGTCGATTGGTGGGGGGATTAGTTACGGGTATTACCTCCCGGTAGGACGGCGCTGGGCATTTGAGTTCGGTATAGGGCTGGGCTACCTGAGCAATAAAACGGATGTCTACAAATGGAATCCGATTGTGAAGAAGAACCTGTGGATGGAATACAACACCAAACCGTGGATTGGGCCTACCAAAGCGCGTGTGACTGCGATTTTCCGTATCGGGCATAAGTAGGCATCTGTTCCGTTAGGAGGGCTTGTTGTGTGATGGATAGGAAGACCGATGAAGGTTTTCCAAGTGTTTGGTGTACAGTGTTTTGTGACAAAAATTAATTGTGACAAATGCAAATCTCGTGTTGGGATGTGCTTCGCTCAAGAAAGAGACTCGTGGGTGATACCTGTTCCCGACTCGAACTGTAACGAGGATAAATAAGGATGAAAAACCAATCTAAATATGGTTGTGCTTCAGCATGGTGGCGAATGATGCTGGTGCTTGCCCTCGTGCTGACGCTCGGTGGATGTAAAAAACGTCCCTATACCCGCATTGCCCAAATCCCGCTTCAGGTGAAACTCGACTGGTCGGCTCTCAGTGAGGCGGATGTCATTCCTGAGACCCTCAAACTCCTCCTCTTCCGAGAGGATGGTACCCTGCAGGCACAATATGAAATATCCAAGGACGGACAAATGCTCGGTCTTCTGGATGTGGGAACATACAAAGCTATATGCGTTAATCTGACTGACCGTGTCCAGTTGCTCAATGCCAATACATATGAATCGACGCAAATTGTGGCTAAAGAACTTTCTCTTTCCACAGGAACACTCTCAACCTCAATTGATGATATCACCTCTTCCCTGATTTATCAGCCCGGCTGGATTTATTCGAGTAGCATGCCCGAAATCAAAGTGGGTGACCCGGCTATTACCGATGACAAAAATACCCTCTCTACGATTGTCATGCCCATGCATCGTACCGTTAAAGTGGTAAACTTCAATTTTACGGTGACTGGCCTAACCAATGAGATTCAATCGGTATGGGGTGCACTTGATAATGTGGCAGCAGCGGTCAATTTACCCGAAAGCAAAATTCTTGGAGAATATCAGGCTGCATCGCCCTTCCGTCTTACGCCTCAGGAGGATGGAACGCTTGCCGGAACCATGCTCATCTTCGGTAATGCTGCCGAAACCAATGAACAACTGCGTAATAACCTGCTTTTGCAATTTGAAACCTCTTCCGGGCGTACCATCACGCAAGAGGAAGATATAACTGACCTGATGCAGGAAGCGGAAGGAGATGACGTAGTTGACATTTATGTGGAAGCAAATCTTGAGGTCCAACTCAATGCCGGTTTGATAACCATTATTATCGATTGGAAACCCGGCTCGGGTGAAGATGTGGACGGGCACTAATAAGGGATTCTGACTATGAAACGTTTTCAAATATTCGTATTGCTCCTGAGTGCTGCGGCAACGGTTATGACGGGATGTGACAAACGCTCCGTCGAGCAAGGAGGTGAGGGCGGAATGAAATATCAGGTCCATTTTGCCTGTCAGGCCCTGGTGAAAAATCCGGAAGCTGACTCGAAAGTGACAGGTGAAAATTTTGACGAAGGCGATGTGGTTGGGATATATTCCTATCCTTCGGATGAGGCGATGTTTGGAACGGGTGAATTTACCCATGGCAATGTGCCTTATGTATACCAGGCCGAAGGTGAATTGTTGGCTCAGGATGGTTGGACGCCCATCTATTTCCCGCTGGATGAGAGTCTGCCTCTGACCTTTATCAGTTACTATCCCTATACGGATGCTTTGTCGGCCGACGGCGTGCTCCAAGTGGACCTGGCAGACCAAACCAAAGGACCGGCTCAAGCAATTCTCTATTCGAATAATGCACAGCGAATTACTCGAACAGCTGAGTATGTGAAACTTGAGTATCGCTATTTGATGGCTCAGGTGATTGTCAATATTACGTTCGATGATGCAGATATTCCGAATGCCAATATGAAAGATATTACGTCGGTGGTGTTCAACGGAACGGGAATGCAGAACGTTGCTGATTTTCACGTGGAAGATGGGAGTTTAGTGACGACCTCAGGCGTAGAATCGCTCCAGGGATATCAAATGGCACCGGGGCTGGAACGAACCGTAGCCACGGTTTTGCCTCAAAGTGTGGCGGACCCGACCATTACGGTAGTGACGCCTTACCACACCTTTGTGGCTCAACCCAAGGCAATTACATATGAAGCGGGATTGCAGTATACCTATAACCTGACATTACGAAGCGGTGGGGAGGTTGTGATTGGGAATACCACAATAGAAGAGTGGGTGCCGGGAAATAGCGGGATGCCGCCGATTATCGGTGAACCTGAAATTGAATAACGATGAAAAAGAGGATTTTCATAGGATTTCTATCTGCGTTGGCCCTCTCTGCTTGCCAGAAAAACGCATGGGAGATGGGGGACAATACGGTTCGTTTTGCCGCCTATCAGGACGGTATGACCAAGGTGACCGGTACGAACTTCGACGCAGGAGACGAAATTGCCGTTTTTGCACCATTGGCCGGAGAAACTATAGACGGGCAATACGATACTTTGGTGGCCGGCAAGGCGGTAGATTGTCGGTATGTGGCCGACAATTTCAACAATTTCACCGCCAAGACGGATGGTGACAAAATACGTTATTCGACCGCATCTACACTTCTGGATTTTTATGCGGTTTATCCTGCTCAGGGACCTGCTCCCAAGTATGCCGTGACTGACAGAAATACATTCAAGATTGATTTGGGTGATATTTCGGACCAGCGTGTAAAGGGGGCGGTTATTCCCTATATCTATTCGAATAATGCGACATCAAGGAAGGCCAGTGACGGGGTGGTGATGTTGCGTTTTAAGAACATCTTCTCGAAGATAGCGGTCGATGTGGCCTATGACCCTGTGATGATGGGAGATACGTTGAGCAAGGTTGAGTTTTACGCGGATGGAGGGTTGTTTCGTGAGTGTGTGATTGACCTGAAAAATGTGGATTACGCTTCGTTGGCAACCAATGGGGGCAGAAACACGTTGGCCACGCTGCAGTCTCCGTATCGTTTTGCTTCGCCGCTGAAGGAGAATACGTATACGGAAGGCTATATTATTCCCGGTACGGCGATTAATCCGGTGATACGGTTGACTTTTGGCGGAACGGTGCCGAAGGTGTATACGTGTCGCATTCCGACGACGGATTCGAAGGTGGTGTATCAGGCCGGGATGGCATATACGTATCAGGTGTCGATAGAGGATGCTGTGGAGGTAGGTATTGGCGGTACGATAGAGGAGTGGGTAGCTGCGGGTGATGTTCCGACGATTGAGGCACATTAGAGGTTTTTGATTGTTATCTGTTCGGTAAGTCGAGCAGGAGTGACATAAATAAGCAACACAAGAAACACAAACAAACAAATCCAAATGATTATGAAAAAGTCTTTTCTCTTGGCAGCTGCGGCTTTGGTAGCTTTCAGTTGCTCGAAGCGTGAGATGGGTTACGACCCGTACGAAGCTGACCCGAACGAAGTGAAATTTTCGAGTGGTTCGGTAGGTGTTACGCCCGACTCGAAGGTAACGACTGACCCGGTGAAGGGGAGTATTTTTGAGGTCAACGATGAAGTGGCCATTTATGCAGTGATGGATGGCAAAAAAATCGATGAAGATGAAGCTTTCCCGACCAACACCAGCGTACAGTATAAAAACAAACTGTTTAAGGTTACGTCGGTAGCAGAAGCTGACCCTTACAAAGCCACTTTCGAAGCTACGGACGAAGATAACAAGATTTATTATCTCCCGGGGGGGCAGGCTTACAACTACTACGCTTATTTCCCGACTTCGACCATCAGTGGCAAACTGATGAATACTTCGTCGTTTACGTTCGAAGAAACGGGTAACAATTTTGCCAAACAAACGGGGCTCTTTTCGCAGGATAACAGCTCGTTGGCTGTAACCAAGGCTACGGATTATCCTGGTCCGATGATGTATGCTTACTATGACACGGCTGACAAGGCTCCGGCCAGTGGTTCGCTGGGTACTCCGGTTGACCTGTCGTTCAAGTATGCCAATGCCAAGTTGAGCCTTACGATTAAGATGGACAAAAACGCTGGTATCGTTGATGATATTACTGCCATTGAACTTTTTGCCAGTGAAGGGCTGTATCAGGGGTATACCTTTGATTTGACTCAGGCTGACGAAGCAATGCCGGCAGTAGTTAAACAAGGTGCAGCAACGAAGTTGGATGGTACCGGTTCGGGTTCAACGGCCATGTCGTATCAGTTCCAAAATTTGATTAAAACCAAAGGGGGTGCTGGTGTTCAAACTTCAGAATCGTATGTAACGGGTTATCTGATTCCGGCTACGGGTATTGAAGATGCCAAGATTCGCATCACCAAAGGTAGCGGTACGCAGGCTGAAGTCTTCACGGCTCGTTTGGACAAGTCGGCTACGGGTGAAAATGTATTGCCTGATGGTCAGAACTATTTGCCTTCGATTGAAGCCGGTAAAGAGTA
>DXHL01000001.1 GCA_019113395.1 Candidatus Rikenella faecigallinarum
CGTGAGGGGGAATTGAAGGAGCGGGATAAGGGGGAGTAATCCACAGGGGTATCCGTGTAGGGGAAGAGGGGGAAGGCGAAGGGAGCAGCTCAGCCTCTCCCGGAGGGAAGAGAGCGCAAAGAGAAGATAAACCCCAAGCGAGGAAACCCTGACACTCGGGAATCCCGGCAGAACAAAAAGGCGGCCGTAAGGCCGCCAAAATTTTGAGACACTCCTTCTAAATGTCACAAATAGATAATTAATGACACAATAATGTGTCATGGAAAAGTCCCTCAGGCATACCGCCTGAGGGCTTTTTTGTATCATACTTATCGCTCATTTGTCGTCTTTTCTTCTCTTTTCCCGCCCTTTTTCTTCTCATTCTCCTCTCATTCGGGATTCCCGCCATTCTAATTTTATTTTTCTTTTTTCATTTTTCGACCATTCCGCTCGGTGGGGTAGTGCTGTTATGGGGACTTCAGCCGCGCGCCTCTATCCTAAACTTCGCCGACTTGGGGTGTTGCCTGAGATAGCGCCGTTCTCTTGCATAGTGTCGGGCTGCATCGGGTTGCCTCAGCAACCCGTCGGTCCGAAGCCACCCCAGGCGGAGGACCGAAAATAGCCCGAGCTATTCTCGTTCCCCGCTGGCTTCGGCCCGAGAACGATTTTCGGGTTTACTCGACTGAGGTACCCGCGGCAGTCCGACTGCGAAGCAGTCGTTGCGGTTCGCAGCCGCCCGGATGCGGAGAACCGCAGAAATAGGCTCCCGCCTATTTTCACGCCTCTCCGCCGACTGCGACCCGAAACCAAGTCGAAGCCGACTGAGCTTAGTGTAGAGGTTACTCGGCTGGGGTGCCCAGCGGCACCAGACCTCCGCCCGTTCGCCGAGCAAACTCTCCGTCGGTGTGCCCGTGGCACCTTCGGCCTGACACGAATGGCAAGCCATTCGCATTTTTCAGACACAGGTCAGTTTGTCCTCCAGCGGCAGAGCCGCTTGGGAGGGTAGTCGCCGACCGAGATAAACGTAGCACAGGATATGAAGAGTATCGTGCGACTTCGTCAGAAGTCGTGTCAGGCCGGAACCATCCCCGGTGGAGGCCTGCGCTTTTCGCGCACGCTCCACTGGTTCCGTCCTGAAACACATAGTGGACTGACACGAGTCCGCTCGTATGCCGAGTGGTATATCGGGACGCAGCCTGCGAAGTATGGGGTAGACACAAGTCGGCTCGAGTGCCGAGCGGCACCCTCCGCCGGCTCCGGTCTTCACAAAGTTGCAATCTACTGACAGACACGAATCGGTTCGTGTGCCGAACGGCACCGACCTTGCGCCCAGCCCCCCGAAGCGGCAAAGCCGCTTGGGCGCATCGGTCGGCGGTTTTTGCAAAACCGCATCCTTCTTGTGAACAATACAATGCCCGTCACATATCATAGGATATGTGACGGGCATGAGTAATGCAAGAGTGGGGCAGCTTTATCGGGCGGCGGTTTCCGCGGCGGCGATGCGTTGTGCTACGTATTGGCGGATAATCTCCGCAGTTCTTTCGATACCCAGAATGGAAGAGTCGATGCACAGGTCGTAGCTGGTAGCGGCGCCCCATGTTTTGTCGGTATAGAAATTGTAGTATCCGGCCCGTTTGCGGTCTGTTTTGCGCATCATGTCTTGTGCCTCTTTGGGGGTTTTGGCGCCGTGGCATCGCATGATGCGTTCGATGCGGTCTTCGTCCGAGGCGTAGATAAACGTGCTGATGCAGAGAGGTTCGTTGCGGAGGATGTAGTCGGCGCAACGTCCCACGATGACGCACGACCCGTTTCGGGCTACGGTACGGATAACGTCCGATTGGAATTTGAAGATATTTTCTCCGGCGAGTGCATTCTCGGCACCGACGGCTCCGCCGCTCATCATTAGGTTAGCGGTCAGGGCACGTATCAGGCTGCCGGGCGTTTGTTCGTCGGTACGTTCGAAGTACTTGGGGTCGAGGCCTGATTCTTTCGATGCGGCGGTGATAAGCTCCTTGTCGTAGTACGGGATTTGGAACATCTCGGCCAGTCTGAGGCCCAGTTCGCGGCCGCCGCTGCCGAATTGTCGGCCGATGGTTATGGTGAAGTGCGGTGTTTTCATATGGGTTGTAAGGGGTTTGGGTTTATTGGGCTTGTTTGAGGGCTTGGTCTTGGAGGTGGAGTTGGTGGAATTTTCGGAACTGTCTCCACAGCAGGATAGCGGCCAGTGTAGTGGCGGCCGTATCGGCCAGCGGCATACTCATCCACACTCCGTTGGCTCCGAAGAACTCGGGGAGTATCAGCAGGAATGGAACCAGGAAAATCAGTTGTCGGGTGAGGGAGAGGAAGATGGCTTTGGGTGCCATGCCGATGGACTGGAAGAAGTTGGAGGTGACCATTTGGAATCCGACGAACGGGAACATGGCCAGTACGATACGGAGTCCGTGGCTTGAGATATCAATCAGCTCAGCATCGTCCGTAAAGAGCATGGTAATATATTGGGGGAAGAGTTCGCACACGATAAATCCGGTAGTGGTAACGCTGACCGCGCAAAAGATAACATATTTAAGGGTTTTATTGACGCGGTCGAATTTTCGGGCTCCGAAGTTGTATCCCACAATGGGTTGCATTCCCTGGTTCAGGCCCATGACCACCATGACAAAGAGCATCACGATACGGTTGACGACTCCGTAAGCGCCGATATATAGGTCTCCGCCGTGTTGCATAAGGGATTTATTGATAAGGATAACGATGACGCTCGAGCAGACATACATCAGGAACGGAGCCATACCGATGGAAAGGATGGCTCGGACGATGGAGCCTTTGAGTCGGATGGCGTTTCGTTTGAAGTGGATAAAATGTTTAGGATTGAGGAAGTGGTTAAGTTCCAAGCTCATGGCTACGACTTGTGCAACGATGGTAGCCCAGGCGGCACCGGCAATGCCCCAGCCGAATCCGAAGATAAAGATACCGTTCAGGATACAGTTGAGAATCACGGCGGTAAGCATGATACCCATGGCTCGTCCCGGGTATCCCGATGCGCGCAGCATATCGTTCAGGCCGAGGTAGACGTGGGTGACCACATTACCGGCCAGAATAATCCACATATAGCTGCGGGCATATCCGATGGTATTTTCGCTGGCACCGAAGAAGTAGAGGATGGGGTCGAGCAGTGGCAGGCAGATGGCGGTGTATGCCAACCCGATAAGGATATTCAGGATGATGACGTTTCCGAGAATCAGTTGAGCGCTTTTTTGGTCGTTTTGTCCCAGTTTGATGGCGAGTTGTGTCGAGGCGCCGATGCCGACCAGCGAGCCGAAAGCAGCTCCGAGGTTCATCAGCGGCATGGTGATGCTCAGCCCTGAGAGTGCCAGTGCTCCCACGCCGCGACCGATAAAGATGCTGTCTACGAGGTTGTAGAGTGACGAGGCGGTCATGGCGATGATGGCCGGGATGGCGTAACGCAGCAGCAGGGTAGAGATTTTTTCGGTTCCCAGCAGTTGGGGTGAGGCTTGTTGTGTCATGGAGCGTGCAACTTGAAACGGTTTCAGACTAAGCGTGCACAACAGGGGCTCGGCTTGGTTGAACCGTTGCACAAAGATAGGGTTAATTTTGCAGTTGCGGATTGTTCATTTTCGGAGTTCTTTTCGGCAGTTTCCCCTCAGAGGGGCAAGGGATAGGAAAGAAAAAAGTCCCGACCGAATGGCGGTCGGGACTTTTGTAACATAAGTGTGTCTTTCAGATTTTTAGAGATGCAGTTCACGCAGGTAGGTGGGCATGTCTTTGTCGCCTCGCCCCGACAGGTTTACGACCACCACATCATTGGGTTTGAAGGTAAGTTGGGGCAGGGCGGCCAGGGCGTGTGCCGATTCGATGGCGGGAATGATGCCTTCCAACAGTGCCAGTTCGTGTGCTGCTTCGAGAGCCTGGCGGTCGGTGGCCACCAACACAGTCGAACGACCCGTCTGTGCGAGGTAGGCGTGGAGCGGCCCGATACCCGGATAGTCCAGCCCGGCCGAAATCGAATAGGGCTCGCGTACCTCGCCCTTTTCGTCGAAAAGAATCATCGACCGACTGCCGTGCAGTATCCCTTCGCGTCCGCAGGTGAGTGATGCGGCATGTTCGTTACCGTTAGTGCCGTGGCCTCCGGCTTCGACCTGTATCAACCGCACGGAGTCATCTTCCAGGAAATGGTAGAATGCTCCGATGGCATTGCTCCCCCCGCCGATACAGGCAATGACGTAATCGGGCAGTTGGTGCCCCTCCTGCTCTTCGAGTTGGGAGCGGATTTCTCGGCTGATGACTGATTGCAGTCGGGCCACAATGTCGGGGAAGGGGTGAGGTCCAACGGCTGAACCAAGCAGATAGTAGGCTTCGGGGTGAGAAACCCAGTAGTCCAACGCCACATCGACGGCATCTTTGAGCGTGGCACCGCCCTGGGTGACGGGGACGACTTCAGCTCCGAGCATTTTCATGCGGGCTACGTTCAATGCCTGCCGCTCCACATCGACAGCACCCATATAAATGGTGCACTTCAGGCCCAGTTTGGCGCAGACGGTGGCGGTGGCCACACCGTGTTGGCCGGCACCGGTTTCGGCGATAATGTGTGTGCAGCCCATCTCCCGTGCCAACAGTATCTGGCCGATGGCGTTGTTGATTTTGTGAGAGCCGGTGTGGTTCAGGTCTTCGCGCTTGAGGTAGATGCGCGCTCCGTATCGCTCGCTCAACCGGGGGGCAAATGTCAGTGGCGAAGGACGGCCCGCATAGTTTTTCAGCAGGTCGGAAAATTCGGCCTGGAATTTCGGACTCTCAATAATCTCTACGTAGCGGTCGGTCAGTTGGCCGATGTCTTCGCGCAACTCGTCGGGGATAAAGGCTCCGCCGAACTCTCCGTAATAACCGTTTTTGTCAGGATTGTACTTCATGGTGTTATGTTTTTTGAATGATTAATTCTCTTTGTGGGAAGCGTTAAAAAACCAGGAGGGCTGTCGTGCGTCCGACAGCCCTCCTGGTTTATGATGTAGTGTTTGTTGGTTCAGGATACAGCAGTCACGTCACGACTTTGTGTGAAAAATCGTGCGCCACCACCATGCTTGACCCAACATAATTTGTTTCATGGATTATTTGTCTTTTTGTTGTCTTTTGTGTGAGAGCAAATATACGCAAAAATTCAAAAATGCAAATCGGAATGCTATTTTTTCCTTTGTTACGTTACGTCAGGTGTGAAACTGACGTGGCGAGGTCGGGTCCCGCTCATAAAAAACTCCCGCGGCTCGGCATGGCTTCCTAAGCAGCGGGAGCTTTCGGCATTTATTGAGTTGGCTTACAAAATAAATTCTCGAAGCAATCAGACTACTGTTTCTTTGACATGACAAAGGTCGGGCAAATCGTGCCGCCGGGCAACCCCCATATGTGAGGAAAATGATGCGGCCGGTATCCCCATTTGTGGGGATACCGGCCGCTACGATACCGTAGGCGAAACTCGCTCTATTCGATTTCCGAACGGTCTATCAGGTTGTTCAGCAGAGCATAAACCGTCAAACCGGATACCGTTTTAATCCCTGTCTTTCGGGTGATGTTCTTGCGGTGTGAAATCACGGTGTGAACCGAAATGTGATGGGCCTCGGCAATCTCCTTGTTGGTCATTCCCTTGGCAACCGATACCAGTATCTCGCTCTCACGGTCGGTCAGTTCATACCCGTCGGCGGTCGGTTCGCTGTTTTGCTGTCGCTCTTCCAGCGACTGGCGCAACTGGCGAATAATTTTGTGCTTGTCATCATACAGATACACGGCACCATGATACTGCCGCAGCACTTCGGGCTCCATAAATCCATGCACAACAGCCACCCACACAGCGTCGGGCTGCTGTTCGAAATAGGTGTGGAGCAGCGTCCGCTTCGCGAAATCAAATACAACCGGATTGACCAGGATGACTTCCGGTTCCAACAACGGAGCCCGTTCCAGGTAATGGCTCAACTCTTCGAAGCACCCGACAACCTCAAATTCACTGCCCGATTCACTCAGGATACTCTTCAGACCAGCCGTGATAATGGCCGACGGTTCGACAAGAACTACTCGGCGGTTTTTTCTTGGTGTGTGGTTCATCGCATGCCTCCCTCCAGTTGTTCGACCAGCGGTACCAGAATACGGTCCTCGATGAGTGAATGTTTGTTCAGGTCATCCTCCAATAAAAACAAGTCGAGCAGCAACTTTTGTCGAACGCCTCCCGCTTTGGAGTCCGGCAGATACTTTATCAGAATGTTTTTCAGGTCACTCAGCTTCTCTTCGATGTTGCTGTGATTCTCTTCAAACTGTCCGATGGAGTATCCTCTGTTGGCCGACTCTCCGACCGACAGATTGTGGACATAGGGAAAAACGACACTCTCTTCGTATTGAAAGTGATTGGTCACCTCGCGGCAGTAACCATCAAAAAATTCCTGAAGAATGGTGGCGTTTTTGGCTTCGCAATTTTCCATCAAGGCTTTCACCTGTTGCTGAATCTCGGGAATCTGATGCTGAATGTAATCTTCATGCGAGCAGTGCAGGTATTGGGTGAGTTCCTCGGCCGAAAAGGAGTACAACTCTCCGACCTCGGGTAAAAAATCGTCGTAGGTGTATATGTTGCATACCAACAGAAACAGGGTGGTGGAGACGTTGTGTTGCCGACACACTTCACCAATGCTTCTGTCGCCCAGCCCCAGCCGAATGCCGAAACGTGGCAACACAAACAACAGGCGGTAGTTGGCATGAATCAGGTCGGCCATCTTCATCCGTTCGGTAAAAAGCAGGTGTTTCATCTCTCGAGGTGGTTTGGTACAAAGATGCGGATTTTCGGTCAGTAGTAAAAACGTGCAAGCATAATTCTTTGTTGTCTCTTCGAGGCATGTCGGCAAGGAAGAGTGGGATTTCGTATCTTTGCCGATATGAAAAAACAGTTGCCCGAAACCCTTACGCTGGAGGTTCGTGAACCGAATACCCTGTTACCCTTCCTTTTTGCGTCATTTTCAGACCGAAGCAAAACAACCGTAAAATCCTATCTCGCCCATCGCCAGGTAGTGGTGAACGGGTGCATCACTACACAATTCGATACGCCGTTGTCGGTAGGGGACCGGGTCGAGGTCTCTTTCGGTCGAGCCCGTGCCGGTCTGTCGAATCCCATGCTGCGCATTGTGTATGAAGATGATGATTTGATAGTGGTCGAGAAACGCAACGGGCTGCTTTCTGTGGCTACCGACAAACAAATCATGCGCACGGCATACAGTATTCTGAGTGAGTATGTCAAGGAGTCTGACGGGCGGAACAAGATTTTTGTCGTGCATCGTTTGGACCGAGAGACGTCTGGACTGATGGTTTTTGCCAAGAGTGAAGCCGTGAAACTGAAGATGCAGCGAAATTGGGAAGAGACGGTGGTCGAACGGAAATATTATGCGGTGGTTGAAGGTCTGATAGAGCAAGAAAGCGGTATGATTTCGACCTATCTGACCGAGAGTCGCGCCATGAAGGTTTATGTAACCCAGCGGGAAGAGGGTAAAATTGCGCACACAGGATTTCGGGTTTTGAAGCGTTCGGTTCGCAATCATGTCACTCTGCTGGAGCTGGAGTTGGCTACAGGACGCAAGAACCAGATTCGTGCTCACATGGAGTACATTGGCCATCCCATTATCGGGGACAAGAAATACGGTTCTCGTCGGGGATTGATAGGTCGTGTGGCGTTGCATGCCGGGGTATTGAGTTTTATTCATCCTGTGAGCGGTGTTCGTCACGACTTTTCGACACCTGTGCCGCGTAAGTTTTTGGAGTTGTTTTAGCTGTTTTTGTTGTACCAGTGGGGCCGCAAGGACGCTTTCCCGGGCGCCGACGGTAGCACGATAACACAAGAAACAAGTGCAAACAATGCACAAACTATTCCAATGTACGGAGCCACAGACAATGAACTGGCTGAAGGTAGTGAGGAGGGTCTACAGTTAATAGATGTTACGACATCTGGAGTGATTGGCAATAACAATACATCTTTCACTTATGCAATTAAACATCCTTTAACATTTATTTATAATATATTATCATTAAGAGATTGGTATACAAATGACCAGCAATATCAAAATGACGTATTGTGGACGAGAAAAGATAATAAAAGTAATTACGACCCATGTCCAGAAGGATGGAGAATGCCATTAGATAACACATGGAATGATTTTACATTAGAAACAGCACATTACCATACGCAAGGAAATCTTACTTCTTTGGGAGACAATAGTGCTACTAATGGATTACTTTATAAAGACTTTGCGTGGTATTCAGCGTGTGGATATCGCAATGCAGGAACTGGGAATGGAGGACTGAGAAGTGTTGGTTATGGAGGCAATTATTGGTCGTCTACACCGTCAACACGTTTTAATTTTAATCCGGTTAACGGAGTGTACCCTAATTATAAACCTGACGAGGCACGTGCAGCAGGGCTGACTGTCCGTTGCATTCAGGAGTAGCGTAAGGGGAAGAGAAGGAGCGGGATAAGGGGGGAGTAATCCGCAGGGGTATCCTGTTAGGGGAAGAGGGGGAAGGCGCAGGGAGCAGCTCAGCCTCTCCCGGAGGGAAGAGAGAGCCAAGAACAGATAAATCCCATGTAAGGAAATCCTGATACGAGAAGGGAGAAGACATCGCCATAACGATACACCCCCCTCATGTCATTCCGTTTCGGTTTCGTCAGAAACCGTGCGGGCCGCAGCCTCGCCCCGCGAAGGCCCGCAAAGAGAGGTTCCCGCCTATCTTTCCGCGCTCTTCGCAGGCTGCGACCCGAGCATGCAAAACGTATTCCTCGCAGTCGGCAAGAGTGCTCAGTGGCACCAGGTCTCCGCAGCTCCATGGCTCCGGCGTGATACGGTTTTTGTAAAAACCGTCATGCCGGAGTTGGCTCAGATTTTTTTTGTTTCAGGACGTGTGTGCGCTTTCGCTTTCGCAGGTTGCAGGACGGTAGTTTAGTTGCTTAGTGCATGGTCTTGCGGGAATGATGAGCCACTCCACGCTTTTTGTGCAGTCCACGGCTCGGCCGGGGAGGTCCAGAAGGGGTCATCTTCGGGAAGACCCAAGGCTAGGAATCCTGTGGTGCATAGGTATAGACTACCCGTGCAGGTGTAGGCTTCGCCGATTTCGGGCTGGTGGCCGCAGAATCCGATTTGCAACCAGCCTTCTGAATCGAATGTTCCGGGTTGCTCGAAAAAGTTACGAATGACAGCTGTCATGGCTGAGCGGACCTGCCCTGTGCTGACGCTGGTGGGAAGGTGGTGCAGAAGTGCCATTTGGGAAAGTACCTGCAGGGTGGCTGTGCGATACTGCAGTGAGCGGCCTAGCGGAGGAAGGGTCCCTTCGGGAGAAATCAGCCGTTCGGTCACCTCGGCATATCGGGTGGCACGTGTCAGGACACGTTGTTGCATTCCCGGGAAACCGTCGCCCATCACTCGGACGACATCGACTAGCATGGGCTGGATAACGAAACTGTTGTAATAGTCCCAGTGGAACGGTTCGCCGTCTCCGTACACTCCGTCTCCTTTGTACCACTGTTCCATTTGACGCAATGGATAGTCTACCCGTACCTGGTCGTACTCTTCACCGACAGAACGTAAGAAAGCCTCGATTTGTGCGGTGAACATCAGCCAGTTGCTCACGTTGGGGCGCACTTTGCGCGTCTGCTTCATTTCGTAGACAATCCGTTGTTGCGTCTGCGGGTCGAGTGCTCCCCAAAGGTTTTTCGGAGCACGCATCAGCCCTTGAGCCAAGTGTGCCGCATCGACCAGTGCCTGATAACCGACCGAAAAACTGATGTAGTCGGACGAGGCGGTGTCCATGGCGTTGGTCAATCCACGAATGGCCAAATCCAGGAGCTCTTTGCGCATTTGGCCGTCGCGGGTGGTCGTATCCACCGGTAATTCCAACCACGGAGCGATACCGCAGATGGTACGCCCAACGGCCTCCAGATAGGCATATTTGGTTCTGTCACCGTAGGCGCCGTATTCGGGATGTGAGGGGCCGCGTTGTTCGACAGGCATATTTTTGTGCAGGGTTCCGTCAGCCAGGTTCGAGAGTACAGGATAGGCTATTTTATAGGCTGTTTCGGCCCATATTTCGCGGTCTGTTTTTGGGGGCATTGTGGTGCGTTTACGCCCTGTGGCAGGTAGACTGCACAGCAGAGCCAATGCTATGATACAGAGGTGTTTCATTGGTAATACTCTTTTGCCAGTTTGCTATACTTGTGGAGCATACGGGTGGCCAGCTTGATTTCATCGCCTTTTGGGGACGGGTCGATATCAGTTTTTGGGGTTGCTACGAAGGCAATCTCCCAGTCGGCCAATTGGTCGTAGAAGTCGTTGGCGCGGAATGCTTCACGTCCGTGGCTCAGCGGGATGCCCTCTTCGGAGTAGGGTTTGCCGTTTTGCAGCGATTTGGTCAGCATGGTGTAAAACATCTTCCAGCGGGCGTAGTAGTACCTCCGAATCAGGCCGGCCCATTCGCGCCACGAGTAGTCGAACTGTCGGCAGGTGTAGCCCGGGGTGAAGCCCCAGTAGGTGACCAGTGCCGTGGCATCGCGTTCGAGCAGCTCTTTCTCTTCGGATGTAGTGCCCCAGCGGCGGGCATCTGTCACCCAGCAGTCGAAGTTCCACTCCGTACGGGTGGCCAACAGGGTATCGACATCCAGCAGCAGCTCCAGAAAACGGTTGCTGTGCAGGGTAAATGCCGCGAGGTCTCCGGCAGGTAGGCATCGGCAGCGGCACGGTGGATTTCCTGTCCCAGGTTGGACATAATCTGCCGCTGCACATCCACCACGTCAAATCGGTAGGGTTCAGAGGCTTTGAGTTTTTCGGCGTCGGCGAGCAGCAGCCGCTCGGCCTCCAGCAGTGATTGCGGGTCATACGGGATGTGGAAGCCGGCGTTCGGCCCCGATTTCTTGACCCGAATCGCAGGGCGTGCGGCAATGATGGAACTGAATTCCACTCCGTTGGTTCCTCGGCTGTAGGGGTCTTTCAGCAGGATGTCCCAAGCCTGACGGGCCGTTGCCGAGGAGTCGCCGTATGTGCGGAGCACATAACTGTCCAGCCATTTGTCCAGCGCTACTGTATCCTGATGGAAAGGCATTTCGAATGCGAGGGCATAGTAAACCGGGTTTTGTACGATGGACTCCATGAAGAGGCCTGAACCCACTACATTGGAGGCTTTTTGTCGGGCGGTCAGGTATTGGTTCGAGGCGAGCAGCGGCAGGTCGCCGTGCAGGTTGATACGTCCGCCGAAATTGTGGAGATTGCCTGCCACGAATGGGTAGCCCCAGAAATTTTGGTGTCCGCCGTAGGTCGAACCGTTCAGGTCGAGCACTACCAATCGTTCTTTGGGGAACTGCCGGACAATTGCCTCCCGTATGCTCCATGCCTGCATGGCGACGATGCCGTTCGGGTCGAAATCGTTGATAAGGCGGCTGATGGTCTCTCCGACAGCTGCCAGATATTCGGGCGTATTGACCGGCGGCGCGCTTTCGTGGAACGGGTCGGCGGCATAGATACCGTGCGACCCGAACAGCGAATCCTGCATCTGCATGAAGAGGTGTCCCATGCGGTCGAAGATCGGGTCGAGCGGGTCGAGTTGTGACACCCCTTCAAAACCGAACCATTCGGGTTGTTGGGCGATGCGGGCATCGGGATATTTCTCTTTCAGGAGTTTGGGAACGTAGCCCGTGAATGCCTGTTGAATCGGGTGCATGTCGAGTTCGAGTTCGCGGGCGAAAATCCGACGGGCCAAGTCGGTGTGGCTCTCAATCCAGCTTTTTGGGAGCGGCCCGCCGAAACTTTCGATGTTGGGCATCCATTGCCAGGCCTGGTGAGCCGGAGCCACCAGAAACGAACGTGCTTCGAGGTCGGTGAACCCCATTCGGAGCAGGGTTTCGTACCATACGGCATCCAGGCCGATGGGTTGCAGCGGCATGTTGATGCCGTTCATGGCCATCCAGTCTATTTCGCGTTGCCAGCGTTCCCAGTCCCACCACGGAGCAGTGTACGAGAGGGTGCAGTAGTTGAAGTAAGCGCGGTAGCGGCCGTTGATGGTGTGTCGTTCGGGGGCTGCGGGCAACGGCAGTCGGGCGGGCAGAGAGAGTTGGTCGCCGAACCAGGAGAGTTGCGCTCCGCAGGTGTATTTCAGGTACCAATGGTAGGCCGAGGCCAGTGCTACGGGGGTATTGCCGCGCAGAAGAATTTTGCCTTTGCGACTGTCAATCTCGAATACGTCTTCACCGCGAGCCGTATCGGCCGGAATAATTTCTAGCGCGAACTGCTTTTCGTAGCCGGGCGTTACGCGCCCGATAAGGTCGCGTGCTGCGCGAATCATGGCCCGCTCATCGCGTGCGGGGGTGGCACCGACCTGCCAGCACATGCACCATAACAGGCACACGGTCGCCATAAGGATGATTTTTTTCATGGGATGGGGAGGTTGAGTTGGGGGTAGTAGGATGGGAGTGTGGGTTACTTTTGTTCCAGGTCTCGTTTTCGTTTGAGGGCTTCCAGAAAGTAGTAATCGGCATAGACCAGCGGCACGTCCACTTCGTTCGGTCCGGGTTTGTTCCCGGTCGAGTGCATCAGGATAAAATAGCCGTTTGTACTTAAAGTAGCGCGGTAGTTTGGTGAGCTCAATGACTTGATAATTCGGTCAGCCAGTTTTTTGTATTGTTTGGCTTCTTTGGCATTGACGTAGGTCGAAAGTTCGTAGAGAGCCGATGCCGTTATGGCAGCAGCCGAAGCGTCGCGCGGCTCCTGTTCGATGTTCGGCACGTCATAGTCCCAGTAGGGTATCAGGTCTTTGGGCAGATTGGGATGGGTGAAGATAAAGCGGGCAATGGCTTCGGCCTGTTTCAGGTAGCGCGGGTCGCGGGTGTAGCGGTAGCACATCGTGTAGCCGTAGAGTCCCCATGCCTGTCCGCGGGCCCAGGCCGACGAGTCGGCGTATCCTTGCGCCGTGACGCGGCTGCGCACGGCGCCCGTTTCGGAGTCATAGTCTACCACATGGTAGCAGCTCATGTCGGGGCGGTAGTGGTGTTTGAGGGTTTGGTCGGCGTGCGAAACGGCGATGTTCCAGAACGACGAGTCGCCGCTCATACGGGTTGCTTCGAACAGCAGTTCGAGATTCATCATGTTGTCGATAATCACGGGGCAGTCCCAACCGCGCTGACGCGGCCACGACTGGATAACGCCGGCGCCGGGACGGTAGCGTTCGCAGAGGGTTCGGGCTGCCGTCACAATGACATCTTTGTAGTCTGCTTTTTGGGTGAGGCGCAGACCGTTGCCGAACGAGCAGTAAATCATGAAGCCGATGTCATGGTTCCCGCGGTAGTATTTGATGCGTTCCATTCCCTCGGTATAGTGGATGGCGGGTTGCAGCCAGACGCTGTCGCCGCTCAGCTCGTAGAGGTACCAGAGCGTTCCCGGGAAGAAACCGCTGGTCCAGTCGTCAAGGGTGGTGAAGACCAAACGACCCTGTTCGTCGGTTGTGCGGGGGCTGGGGATTTGCCGAAAAGTGTTCATGGTATCCACCATCAGGCCCACTTGTTGTGTAGCAAACTCCACGTTGCGGGTGATGATGGGGTCTGTTTTGTGGTTTTGTGCTGTGAGGGGGGCAGCGGCGCTCAGGCTGGTGACCAGCAGGGTAGTGGCGGTCAGGGTCCGTAGGAACATGGCAGGTAGCAGTGAAGAGTGGGTTATGTAAAAATTTTCAAAACAAAGGTTTGTAATCGGTTGATAATCATTTACGCAACCGATTGCACAAAGGTAGGAATTTATCTTGGTTTGTCAAGGGCATAAAGAAACGGGTGGAAAGAAACGAGTATGTAAAAGATTGTCAGATAGGGATTTCAGAGGAGTAATGGTCTGTTGTATTCAAAATCAGTGCCCCTAGGCGCGATAAATTACCTATTTTTGCACAAACGATTGCACGACAGTTTCCCCATCTTACCCCATGACCGTCAAACGCACCTCGATATACGACATTGCCGAACGGTTGGGCGTCTCGGTCTCGACCGTCTCACGGGCCCTGAGCGACCACCCCTCGATTAGCGCGGCCCTGAAGGAACGCGTGCGTGCCGTGGCTGCTGAATTGAACTATATCCCCAATTCCGTGGCGGTGAATTTGAAAACGGGTCGGCGGCGGACCATCGGGGTGGTGGTGCCGGGTATCAATCGCAGTTTTTTCTCGTCAGCCATCGAAGGCATCGAAGACAAAGCCTATAAAGAGGGGTACGATGTGCTGATATACCAGTCGAAAGACTCGGCCGAACGGGAGGCGCGGATAGTCCGTTCGTTGGCCGGAAAGGTCGATGGGGTGATAGCCTCCATTGCTGCGGACACCACGGACCACGCCTATTACAACAGTTTGACGGCCGTGGGAGTGCCCGTAGTGCTCTTTGACCGCACGGCTCCGGCTGTCGAGGCGGGTACGGTGACTGTGGACGATTACCAGGGGGCTGTGATGGCCGTGAGGCACTTGATTGACCAGGGCTGCCGAACCATCTATCATTATGCGGGGCCGCAGGTGGTGGATATTTGGCAGAACCGCTTGCGCGGCTATCTCGATACGATGCACCAGGCCGGTCTGAGTGTGGGGGATGAGGCGGTGTTTGAGGGGCGGAATACGTCGGAAGCCGAGGGACGTCGCTATGCGCGGCACCTGCTGGAGAGCGGTCGGTTGCCCGATGCCGTTTTCTTTACGGGTGATTTTGCCGCTTTGGGTGCCATGTTGGAGTTGCAGCAGGCCGGAGTACGCGTTCCACAGGATGTGGCGATGGTCGGTTTTGCCAACGAACCGCTCTGTCAGTGGCTGGCTACGCCGCTCAGTTCGGTGGACCAGTTCAGCTACAAAATGGGATATATGGCCGGCAAGATGGTCTTCGACCGTCTGAAGGGCGAACCGCAGGTCGGGATTGTGATAGCTCCCGAGTTGGTGGTGCGGGCCTCGTCGCTCCGCGCAGGTCAATAACGAAATCTACGAAACACTTTAACGATAGGACAATGATGGAGATGAAAAAAATCGTGTGGTTGTGGTCAGCGCTGATGCTGACGGCTTGCGGGACGCGTGTCGAGGTGAGCAATCCGCTCGACATGGCCCGTGATAACGAAACGGTCGAAGTGCCGTGGACCGATGTGCAGGAGCGGCTTCCCAAAGCAACGCCCGAGAATATTGTGGTGCTGTCGCCAGACGGAGAGCAGCAGCCGTCGCAAGTGCTCTACAACGGCGGTACTGAGCCTCAGGTATTGATTTTCCAGGCGACAGTGGCCGGCAATGCATCGAAAACATATCGGTTGCGTGTGGGTGAGCGCGAGGATTACCCGTCTCTGGTCTATGGTCGTGCGGTGCCTGAACGGATGGATGACTTTGCGTGGGAGAACAACCTCATGGCCTATCGGGTCTATGGCCCTGCGCTGGAGGCTACGGGCGAGATTAGCAACGGCATTGACATTTGGCTGAAACGAACCGACAGCCTGATTATCAACAAATGGTATTCGGGTGGGTATAACTACCATATCGATTCGGGCGAGGGGCTGGATTGTTACAAGGTGGGACGGACCTTGGGAGCCGGTGCCATGGCGCCGTACGAAGGGCGTAAGTTGTGGCTCGGGAATAATTACGTGTCGTGTCGGGTTTTGGATTGCGGCCCAATACGGGTTTCGTTCGAACTGGATTATGCGCCGTTTGCCGTGGATAGCGTGATGGTGCGCGAGCGTCGGATGATAACGCTGGATGCTCATGCCCGTTTCAATCGCATCACGGAACTCTATACGGGCGATTTCGAGCGAATGCCTGTGGCTGCGGGGGTTGTGTTACGAGGTCCGGGTGGTCGTGTACTGGATATTCTGAACAAACCGATAACGATGGTGGGCTATTGGGAACCGCTCAATACGGACAATGGAACGGATAACGGCCATACGACCATTGGGTTGGTCTTCCCGTGCGAAATCAAGGTGGAGACGCGTTTGGGGCATTTGCTGGCCAGTACCACGGTGGAGGAGGGTGTACCGTTTACCTACCTGATGGGAGCAGGCTGGAGTCGTGCGGATGTGCCGACAGGAGAGGTGATGAGTCAGTTGATTTTCGACCAGAGTCTGAAGAGTGCCCATCCGTTGCAGGTGCGGGTGAAGTGAGAGTGGGGTAGCGCAGCGGGGATACCGGTGTAAAATGGTTCAGGGTCGTTGAAAGTAAAGAGATACTTTCAACGACCCTGAAGATTGTTCAATAGTTAATCGAGGCTTAAGAATAGATGTTCGGGGTCTCTTCGCGGACAAATGCCCCGGCCGAGGTGTAGTAGACCGTCCGTCCGTCGTTGAGGTCGAGTTCGTAACCGCCGAGTTGCAGGTCTATTTCGTGTATCGTGTTGGTAGGATACCGTTGAGCGAGGTCAGTCTGCAGAGCCTGGGGCAGGAAAGTCAGCGGCAGGGGATTGAAGTGGCTTTCGAGGTGTGTCCATGCTCCGGATTCGTCGAAGTCGATTTGGGTACCGTTGTTGAGGGTCACTTCGTAGTCTTTCCGTCCATCATCTTTTTCGCGTATCACCCGTACCACGGAAGTTGTGGGAAAGTTTTGGAGTACGAACTGTTGAGCAGCTTGCGGGAGTTTGTCAAAAGAGATGCTTTTTTCGTCGTCACAGCTGTAGAGTCCGAATGTGGCGAGCAAGGCGATACAGATTGTAGCGATGCGCAGTTGTTTCATGGTGTCAGTGTTGATTGGTTTTGTTGGTACAAAGATAGGGTTGAAATCTGAAAGGATTTGGAAATTTTTGTGATATGATGTATATATGATGTGCATCTGTTTTTAGGGGATTCACATATGAGGAAACATAATCTTATACCAGAGGTGTTTGTGAGGTAATTGTAGCGACTGTCAATAGACTTTCAAACAATATTAATTTTATTATTCAAGGTATTTGTTGAAATATGTAAGAAGACACTGCTTATATTTCATTTCTATTAGTAGAGGTAGTTTGTACGGTGAAATCCGAAATTTGCCAAGCAATACCCCATGAGTGTTGTGAAAACAGTCAAACATTTTTATCTTTGCTATGTCGTGAAAACGGCGT
This sequence comes from Candidatus Rikenella faecigallinarum, assembly GCA_019113395.1. Taxonomy (GTDB): domain Bacteria; phylum Bacteroidota; class Bacteroidia; order Bacteroidales; family Rikenellaceae; genus Rikenella; species Rikenella faecigallinarum. Next base: position 17,069 of record DXHL01000001.1, read on the forward strand.
ACATATTGATGAAAGTGTTTAGCTTTTGTCCTGAATAGAAATCTGACAATTTCAATCCAAGGAAGGACAGCAACACTCAATCATCTGTATCTGTATGTTATTCCATGCATACTATACAGGTGTGGGGTATTGCTTGGTTTGTTTCCTTCGGGCTTTGTCAGAGCCTCTATTCGACAAACTAACGACTCCACACTTTTTTTCTTTTTATAAAATCTGCCATATATGGAGTCGAATGGCAACAAACTCATTGTTGCTATGAATACATCTATCACGGCTTATTCCATTCAGAAAGAGTTGGGGTATGTCAACTTGAGAGATTACATCTATCGACATATTCCGGATAAGGAATTCGACTCTCACACCTTTACCAATGCGTTCCCAAATCATTTTCCTGAATATTACGAACGAATGCTAGTGGCAAACCAAGATGATGACGATATGAATAGGGTAAGATTTATGATTGCAAACCGCATGGGAATGTTTCTCGGGAGAGATAGCGTTGCGCTGAACTTGACAAGATTGGTATGAGTCAGCCGACTTTAAATTTGGATAACAATCCAAGTTCTGCCAGCCTTTGGCGTAAAACGGAATAGAGTCACCTGACTTAACTACCCCTTTGTAGGGTGTAATCATTCAACAAAACTACTAAAACACGACGATATGGGAAGACAATGGATACTTCGACGAAGTAGTGGGCAACGTGGAGTATACCGCCACCGTTAC
>DXHL01000021.1 GCA_019113395.1 Candidatus Rikenella faecigallinarum
CTCGTCGGAGAAGAGCATGAAGTGGAAGATAAGGATTTTGGCAGCCTCTTTCAGGGCGTCTTTGGGATGGATTGAGCCATCGGTAGTGATTTCGATGGTCAGTTTCTCATAGTCGGTTTTCTGTTCGACCCGATAGTTTTCGACGGCATACTTGACATTTTTGATGGGGGTATGAATCGAGTCCATCGGGAGGAGTCCGAAAGGAGCATCTGCAGGTCTGTTTTCCTCGGCGGGGACATATCCCCGACCTTTCCCGATAGTGAGTTCCATTTGGAACTTGACATCGGGTTCGAGGCGGCAAATCAGCAGGTCGGGATTGAGGACTTTGAATCCGGTCATGAAGTTGGAGAGGTAACCGGCCGTAAGTTCGGTTACTCCTGCGACATTGACGGTTACTTTTTCAGCGTCCACATTTTCGACGGTGCGCACCAGACGAACCTGTTTGAGGTTCAGGATAATTTCTATCATCTCTTCCATCACTCCGGGGATGGAAGCGAACTCGTGGTCAACGCCTGGGATATGGACCGTTGTAAAGGCGTAACCTTCGAGAGATGACAGGAGTATTCGGCGGAGTGCATTACCGACGGTGATACCGAAGCCGGGCTCCAGGGGGCGGAATTCGAACCGTCCGAAGGAGGCGGTGGCATCGAGCATAATCACCTTGTCGGGCTTCTGGAATGCTAATATTGCCATAGTGTTATTGCTCCTGGGTTAATGACTATTTAGAATAGAGTTCGACGATGAGTTGCTCGTTGATATTTTCGGGGATTTCCGCGCGTTCGGGTTTTTGCATGAATTTCCCGGTCATGGAAGCGGCATCCCATTCGAGCCACGAGAAGCGGCTGCGTTGGGTAGAGCCGAGGGCGTTTTGGATAACTTCCAGGGCTTTAGCCTTTTCACGTACTGCGACGGTTTGACCCGGTTTCAGCGAGTAGGAGGGGATGTTCACCACTTCACCATCGACGGTAATGTGGCGGTGCGATACGAGCTGACGGGCAGCCGCGCGGGTGGGGGCGATACCCAGCCGGTACACCACATTGTCCAGACGGGACTCGAGGAGTTGGAGGAGCACCTCACCAGTCACACCGCCGGCACGTTCAGCCGCTTCGAAGGTGCGGCGGAACTGTTTTTCGAGCATGCCGTAGAGGGCTTTGACTTTTTGTTTTTCCTTGAGCTGCACCCCGTATTCGGATACTTTTTTACGACGGCGGTTGAGGCCGTGTTGTCCCGGGGGGTAGTTTTTCTTTTCGAACGAGGTGTCCGAGCCGAAGATGGGTTCGCCGAATTTACGGGCGATTTTGGTTCTAGGTCCAGTATAACGTGCCATTTTGTTTTTCCTTTTTTTCTAAGAGTAAATGAGGTAAAAGTAAATCCGCTTGGGATGCGTTGCGGTTGTGGGCTGATGAGGTTGCGCAGGGGGGTGTATGATACGACCCGAGCACAAGGTCAGGCAGCCGCCATAGCCGCAAGGGCATCAGACACGACGACGTGCCGGCGGACGGCAACCGTTATGGGGCAGGGGCGTAACGTCGATGATTTCGATGACTTCGATACCGGCACCGTTGATGGTACGGATAGCGGATTCACGTCCCGAGCCGGGTCCTTTGACGTATACTTTGACTTTGCGGAGGCCGAGGTCGTAGGCTACTTTCGCGCAGTCCTGGGCAGCGGTTTGGGCTGCATAGGGGGTATTTTTCTTTGAGCCGCGGAATCCCATTTTACCTGCAGAACTCCAGCTAATCACCTGTCCTTCAGCGTTGGTAAGGGTAACGATAACGTTGTTGAAGGTCGAGTGGATATGTGCTTGGCCCAGTGCGTCAACTTTGACGACTTTCTTTTTAACTGATCCAGTTTTCTTTGCCATAATGTGTGTGTAAGCCTAAATGGAGTTAGGATAAGCGATTAACTATTTCGTTGCTTTTTTCTTGTTTGCAACGGTTTTCTTACGTCCTTTACGGGTACGTGCGTTGTTTTTGGTGCTTTGACCGCGCACGGGGAGACCCAGACGGTGGCGGATACCGCGGTAGCAACCGATATCCATCAGGCGTTTGATGTTGAGTTGGATGGTCGAGCGCAGTTCACCTTCCACACGTATACCCTCAGCGGCAATCACGTTACGGATAGCACCGACCTGTTCATCGGTCCAGTCTTTCACTTTGGTATCCTGGTCGATACCGGCCTTTTGGAGGATAACGGCGGCGGTACTGCGTCCGATGCCGTAGATATAGGTGAGGCCGATAACGCCTCGTTTGTTTTTGGGTAAGTCGACTCCGACAATACGTGCCATAAGTAGTTTTCTTTTTCTTTGAAGTTCTTAAAAACTCAGTGAGTACCAGAATCTCGGTCTGTGCGGGGGTGCGATGTGCGCCGGGTGCACAGGAGCGTTGGGTATGGGACAAAAGGGATTATCCCTGACGCATTTTGAGTTTCGGGTTTTTCTTGCAAATGACGTACACACGGCCTTTGCGGCGTACGATTTTGCAGTCTTCGCTGCGTTTTTTGATGGATGCTCTAACTTTCATCGTGGTTTGAGTGATTTGGTTGGGAAGGCGTTCCTGGGTGTTCACACCCTAAGGTGCGTCTTCCGAAACGTTTACTTGTAGCGGAACGAGATGCGTCCTTTGGTGAGGTCATAGGGCGACATTTCGACCTTTACTTTGTCTCCGGGGAGAATCTTGATGTAGTGCATCCTCATCTTACCGGAGATGTGGGCGGTGATTACGTGGCCGTTGTCCAATTCCACGCGGAACATGGCGTTGGAGAGGGCTTCGATAATGGTACCGTCCTTTTCGATTGCAGCTTGCTTTGCCATTCAGTGTTGGTTTTTTAAGCATTGCCACCTGTCGTCAACTGTTTGGGATTTCGGTCGGGTCTGACGTTAAGTCCTCCCTTGGTGAAACCCCGTTCAGTCAATCGGCAGATTTTTTTCGATATACTCAAACGTGGTGAGGACATCCGGCCCTTCGTCCGTAATCGCGACAGCGAATTCAAAGTGGGCGGAGGGTTTACGGTCGGCGGTTCTGACGGTCCAACCGTCCCGTTCAAAGACTACGTTTCTGGAGCCGAGGTTAATCATGGGCTCGATACAGAGCACCATACCGGCTTTGAGTTGGGTACCGCTACCCCGTTTGCCGTAGTTGGGCACCTGGGGTTCTTCGTGGAGGCTTCGTCCAAGGCCGTGACCGACGAGTTCACGGACGACGGTCATGCCGTGGCTTTGGGCGTAATCCTGTACGGCGTGGGAGATATCGCCAATCCTATTTCCCACTTTAGCCTGCGCGACACCTCTATAAAGGGCCTCCTTGGTGACATCCAGCAGCTCCCGAGTACGCGGGGCCACCTCTCCTACGGGGAAAGTGTAGGCGGAGTCGCCATGAAAACCGTTCATAAATGCGCCGCAGTCGACCGACACGATGTCGCCTTCCTGAAGGGCATACCCAGAGGGGAATCCGTGCACCACCTGTTCGTTCACCGAGATGCAGAGTGTAGCAGGGAAACCTCCGTAACCTTTGAAATTCGGTACTGCACCGTTAGCACGGATAAACTCTTCGGCCAGCGTGTCGAGTTCGGCGGTGGTGACACCCGGGCGGATGTTCCGTCCGACGAGGGCGAGTGTGCGGCTGACGAGTTGGTTGGCTTGTCGGAGCAGTTCGATTTCCTCTTTGGTTTTCAGGTATATCATTTATGTATATATAAAAGAACCTTTCAATGGGTTTGGTTCCGTCGCAGAGAGGGAATCGCCGCAAACGCATAAGGTGCCCACTCGATTAGAGGGTGGAGAGGGCACCGTCGTATGCGTTTAGTTCAGGCGTCCTTTCATGCGTCCGCTCTTCATCAGGCCGTCGTAGTGACGGAGCAGGAGGTGTGATTCGATTTGCTGCAGGGTATCGAGCACCACCCCTACGAGAATGAGGAGCGAGGTCCCTCCGTAGAAGAGGGCAAACTGTCCGTCCACACCGATGAGGTGTGCAAAGACAGGGAGGATAGCGATAATGGCGAGGAAAATCGAGCCGGGGAGGGTGATTCGGGTCATGATGGTATCCATGTAGGAAGCCGTCTGTTTCCCGGGTTTGATACCGGGGATAAACCCGCCATTACGTTTCATGTCATCGGCCATTTGGTTGGTATTGATGGTGATGGCGGTATAGAAGTAGGTAAACGCCATGACCAGAATCCCGAAGACGAGATTGTACCAGAACCCATAGACATTCCCGAACACAGCACCGAGGCCTTGCGTAGCTTCGAATTTGGTGAAGATGAGCGGGAGCATCATGATAGCCTGTGCAAAGATAATCGGCATCACCCCTGCGGCATTGATTTTGAGGGGGATGTACTGGCGTACGCCGCCGTACTGTTTGTTACCGACAATACGTTTGGCGTATTGTACCGGGACTTTGCGGACAGCCTGCACGAGTGCGATGGTAGCAGCAAAGACCAGGAAGAGGAGCACCAGTTCGACAATCAGCATGACGAAACCGCCCCCGGCCGTCGTAAAGCGGGCATTGACTTCCGCGAGGAAGGCGTGGGGGAGTCGGGCGATAATCCCAATCATGATGATAAGCGAGACGCCGTTACCAATCCCTTTATCGGTAATTTTTTCGCCGAGCCACATGACAAACATCGTTCCGGCGATGAGCACCATGGTAGCGCTGAAGGTAAAGAGGAACGAGTTGCCGAGGACAAACGCCGAGGGGACGAGTTGGTAATTCAGATTGGCGAGGTAAGCCGGAGCTTGCAGGAGGAGAATCCCAATGGTCAGATAACGTGTCCATTGATTAATTTTCCGCCGTCCACTTTCCCCTTCTTTTTGGAGTTTTTGGAAGTAGGGGACAGCGATAGCGAGCAGCTGAATTACGATAGATGCCGAGATGTAGGGCATAATCCCGAGGGCAAAAATCGAGGCATTGGAGAATGCCCCCCCCGAGAAGATGTCCAGCAGTCCCAGAATCCCGTCTTGGGTTTGCTGTTGGAGTCCGGAGCCTGTGAGTGCTTCGGGGTTAATCCCCGGCAGCACGACGAAGCTCCCCAGGCGATAGATAAGGAGCAGCCCCAAGGTGTAGAGGATGCGGTTCCGCAGCTCTTCAATCTTGAAGATGTTCCGAATGGTATCAATGAGTTTTTTCATGAGCCTGAGCTAAGAAAGGGGTGGTAGTTTAGAGTTTGGTAGCGGTACCGCCTTGTGCTTCGATAGCGGCTTGAGCCGATTTCGAGAAGGCGTGTGCCGTCACGTCCACTTTTTTGGAGAGGGTACCGGTGCCGAGGATTTTGATGACATCGTTTTTGGATACGAGTCCGGCGGCAACGAGTTGTTCCTGACCGATAGTGGTAACTCCTTTCTGAGCGAGCGCTTCGATAGAGAGGAGGTTAACGGTTTTGAATACGACTTTGTTGATGTTGGTAAAGCCGAATTTGGGGAGACGGCGGTGGAGCGGCATTTGTCCGCCCTGGAAGCCGCGTTTGTGTTTGTAACCGGAGCGGGATTGCGCCCCTTTGTGTCCACGGGTAGAGGTACCGCCGTGTCCCGAGCCCTGGCCGCGACCGATGCGTTTTTCGCTGTGGGTAGAGCCTTTAGCGGGAGTAATATTACTGAGGTTCATAGTATTGGTCTGTGATTAAGAGGAATCGGTTATTTAACTTCTTCGACAGCGACGAGATGTTTTACTTTCTCGACCATGCCCAGGATTTCGGGGCATTTGTTGTGTTCCACGCACTGGCGGATTTTGCGGAGTCCGAGTGCGTCCAGATTAGCGCGTTGCTGCTTGTTGGCACCAATACGGCTTTTCACCTGGGTGATTTTGATTATTGCCATTTCGCTTAAGGTTCAAAGTAAGGTTAATGGAAAGGTAGTGGAGGGGTGCGGTGTTGCACCACATCCGGAGTTTCCCTACCCGTTAAAGACCTGAGTGAGGGAGATACCGCGGGTTTCGGCGATGGTCACCGGGTCGCGCAGTTCGGCGAGTGCAGCGACGGTCGCTTTGACGAGGTTGTGCGGGTTAGAGGAGCCTTTGCTTTTGGCGAGGACGTTTTTGACGCCGACGCTTTCGAGCACGGCACGCATAGCACCCCCTGCAATCACCCCGGTACCGGGCGAGGCGGGACGGAGCAGCACGCGCGAGCCGCTGAATTTAGCGGTTTGTTCGTGGGGGATGGTTCCTTTGAGAACAGGTACTTTAATCAGGTTTTTCTTTGCGTCTTCCACGCCTTTTGCGATGGCGGTGGTGACTTCGGAGGCTTTACCGAGGCCATAGCCGACGATACCGTTTTCGTTTCCTACGACCACGATAGCCGAGAAGGTGAAGGTACGTCCCCCTTTGGTCACTTTGGTAACGCGTTGTATGCTAACCAGCCGGTCTTTGAGTTCGATGTCGCTGGTGCGTACTTTTTTTATGTTGTTTACAGACATGGTTTTTCGTTAATTCAGGATTAGAATTTGAGTCCGCCTTCGCGAGCTGCTTCAGCGAGTTGTTTCACGCGGCCGTGGTAGAGGTACCCGTTACGGTCGAATGCCACGTTGGTAATCCCGGCAGCGAGTGCTTTGGCAGCGACAGCCTTTCCTACGATGGCAGCGACTTCGGTTTTGGTTTTGCCTTTGGCAGCTTCGGCGACTTCTTTGTCGAGCGACGAAGCGGCAGCAAGGGTTTTACCGGCCTGGTCGTCAATCAGCTGGGCATAGATTTGCTTGTTGCTGCGAAAAACCGTAAGTCTGGGGGCTTGAGCGGTCCCGTTTACGATTTTGCGAATGCGCATTTTGATACGTGCGCGTCGTGCTATTTTAGTAAGTGTCATTGTCTTCTTAAGGATTATTTGGAGTTAGCTGACTTTCCGGCCTTGCGACGCAGTTGTTCGCCTACGAACTTGATACCTTTGCCTTTGTAGGGTTCGGGTTTACGCAGCGAGCGGATTTTGGCAGCCACCTGTCCGAGGAGTTGTTTATCGGCGCTTTTGAGCGTCAGGATGGGGTTTCCTTTTTTCTCAGCGAAAGCTTCGGCTTTGATTTCGGCGGGGAGCATGATATGGATGTCATGCGAGTATCCGATGCTGAGTTCGAGGATTTGCCCTTTGACTTCGGCTTTGAAACCGACCCCTACGAGTTCCTGTTTGGTTTCGTAGCCGACCGATACGCCGTGTACCATGTTAGCGATGAGGGCGCGATAGAGGCCGTGCATCGAGCGGTGGCGGGGTTGGTCGGTAGGTCTGGTCACATGGATTTGTTCTCCCTCTACCGTCACGGTGATGTCGGGATCGACTTTCTGAGAAAGTTGTCCAAGAGGGCCTTTCACGCTAACCACATTATCGGCGCCCACGGTAACGGTAACGCCTTTAGGCAGGTTTACAGGTAATTTTCCGATTCTTGACATTGTATTGTCTGGTTTGTAGGATTAATATACGTAACAGAGGACTTCGCCGCCGACGTTTTCCTTGCGGGCTTGTTTGTCGGTCATGATACCTTTGGAGGTAGAGACGATGGCGATACCGAGGCCGTTCATCACGCGCGGCATTTCGGCAACGCTGGCATACTGACGGAGGCCGGGACGGCTCACGCGGGTCAGTGCCTTGATGGCGGGGGTTTTGGTTTCGGGGTGGTACTTCAGGGCAATTTTGATTGTCGAGAAGCCTTTTTCGTTGGTTCCGAATTTGTAAGCAAGGATGTACCCTTGTTCGTGGAGGATACGGACAATCTCTTGCTTGATTTTCGAGCCGGGAGCTTCAACCACTTTGTGGTTGGCTTTCACCGCGTTTCTGATACGAGTCAGAAGATCTGCTATCGGATCTGTCATGGTTTGAAAAAAGTTGTTAGTGTATTTCCTTTGTTTTCAATGTGTTACCCACCAAACCAACGGACACACCGATGGCATATGGGGCCACAAAGAGTTGCAAAGTTACAAACTATTCCTTAATAATCAAATTATTACAATCTTTTTTTGAGCACCCGGGAGTGGATTTTGCGTTGAGCGGAGGGTGGTTGTGTGGCTGAGGGGTGTGTTTTTCCGCCAAATTAGCGTATGACGTAATGGGATAAAAAAAGCGTTCCGCACCTTTGTTTGGTGCGGAACGCTTGGCGATATTTCAGCCGACTGATGAGATGTTCAGGTCCGGAGAGAGAACACAATCCCCTCCCCCACCCAAGGGAAGTCCCTACCAGCTGGCTTTTTTCACACCGGGCAGGAGGCCTGCCGATGCCATTTCGCGGAACTGGATACGGCTAATCCCGAACTGACGCATATACCCTTTCGGACGCCCGGTAATCTGGCAGCGGTTGTGCAGACGGATGGGGTTCGAGTTTTTGGGGAGTTTAGCGAGTCCGGCATAGTCGCCGGCTTCTTTCAACGCTTTGCGTTTAGCGGCATACCGTGCCACGAGCTTTGCCCGTTTCACTTCGCGGGCTTTCATTGATTCTTTTGCCATGGCTTAGTTCTTTTTAGCGTTTTTAAAGGGAAGCCCGAACTGTTTGAGCAGGGCGTAAGCTTCCGTATCGTTTTGAGCGGTGGTTACGAAGGTAATTTCGACGCCGAAGATTTTGGTAATCTTGTCGATGTCGATTTCCGGGAAGATGATGTGTTCCTGGATACCGAGGGTATAGTTGCCCTGTCCATCGAATTTGTCGTTGATACCTTTGAAGTCGCGGATACGGGGGAGCGACACGGCAATCAGACGTTCGAGGAACTCGTACATGCGTTCGCGACGGAGGGTCACGCGCACCCCGATGGGCATTTGCTTACGGAGTTTGAAGTTCGAGATATCCTTTTTCGAACGGGTTTGCACGGCGCGTTGGCCTGCGATGACCGTGAGTTCGTTTTGGGCTACTTCGACCAGTTTTTTATCGGCCACAGCAGCACCAATCCCCTGGTTGATGACGATTTTTTCGAGTTTGGGCACCTGCATGATGCTTTTGTACCCGAATTCTTTCATCAGCGCGGGAGCGATTTCCTCTTTGTATTTGGTTTTGAGCGAAGGTACGTATGCCATTATTTAATCTCCTCCCCAGATTTAACGGCCACTCGGACCAGTTTACCTTTATCGTTTTTCTTGCGTGCAACGCGGGTTGGTTTCCCCGATTTGGGGTCGAGGGGTTGGAGGTTGCTGATGTGAATCGGCGCTTCCTGTTTCACGATACCTCCCTGCGGGTTAGCGGCGTTGGGTTTGGTGTGTTTGCTGACCATGTTCACGCCTTCGACGATGGCACGTTGTTTATCGACGATAACTTCGAGCACTTTACCCTGCTGTCCTTTGTTATCGCCGGCATTGACGTACACCGTGTCCCCTTTTTTGATATGGAATTTGGTAGACATTTCTGTGTGTAATGGTTAAGTAGGTGAATTAGAGGACTTCGGGAGCCAGAGAAATAATTTTCATATTGGCGTCACGGAGTTCGCGGGCCACCGGGCCGAAGATACGCGTACCGCGCATTTCGCCGGCGTTGTTGAGCAGGACGACAGCGTTATCGTCGAAGCGGATGTATGAGCCATCGGGGCGACGTACCTCTTTTTTGGTACGCACGACAACGGCTTTGGAGACAGCTCCTTTTTTGATATCTCCCGAGGGAGTAGCGCTTTTAACGCTGACGACGATTTTGTCGCCGATAGAGGCATAACGACGTCCTGTACCGCCAAGTACACGGATACAGAGAACTTCCTTTGCTCCGCTGTTATCGGCTACGGAGAGCCGGCTTTCTTGTTGTATCATGGTTACTTAGCTCTTTCAATGATTTCTACTAATCTCCACCGTTTGTTTTTGCTGAGGGGTCGGGTTTCCATAATGCGTACGGTATCCCCTTCGCCGCAGGTATTTTCTTCGTCGTGGGCGACGAATTTGGTGGTTTTATTAACGAATTTGCCGTAGATAGGGTGTTTCACTTTACGTTTGACAGCAACGACAATCGATTTATCCATTTTGTTGCTGACGACCACCCCGATTCTCTCTTTTCTAAGGTTTCTTACTACTTCCATGGCCTCTACTTGTTAGTGGTGGATTGTTTTTCGCGCAGGATGGTCAGCAAACGAGCGATGTCACGGCGCATATTTTTAATGGTAGTCGAGTTTTCAGCCGGGGAAACCGCATGGTTGAGCTTAGCCTTGAGGAGGTTAGCTTTCTCAGTCTCCACACGTTCGATGATTTCGCCAGCCGTCAGTTCACGTATTTCAGATGTTTTCATGGCTTCGTGTTAGATTGAGTTTTCGGTATAGTCCCGACGGATAATGAATTTGGTGGTAATGGGGAGTTTTTGTGCTCCGAGTCGGAGGGCTTCCTGAGCGACTTCGAGGGGCACCCCTTCGGCTTCGAAGAGGATACGTCCGGGAGTCACGGGAGCCACGAATCCTTCGGGCGAACCTTTCCCTTTACCCATACGCACTTCGGCGGGTTTTTTGGTGATAGGTTTATCGGGGAAGATGCGAATCCACACCTGACCTTCACGTTTCATTTGACGCACGATAGCCTGACGAGCAGCTTCAATCTGTCGTCCGGTAATCCAGGCCGATTCCAGGGCTTTGATACCGAACGAACCGAAAGACAGTTCAGCTCCTCTCTGTGCCAGACCTTTCATGCGGCCTTTCTGCATTCTGCGAAATTTCGTCTTTTTTGGTTGTAACATGGTTAGTTCCTTTTATTACGTCTGACAACAGATTACTGATTGTTGTTTCGTCCGCGTCCACCGCGACGGTCATCACGGCGTTCGCCACGACCGCGTCCACCGCGACGGTCGTCGCTCCCGCGGCGTTCACCGCGTCCGGCGGTACCTGCAGCCGAGGCGCTCATGCCTACGATGGGCGAAAGGTCGCGTTTGGCATAGACTTCGCCGTTGCAAATCCAGACTTTCACACCCAGCAGACCCACTTTGGTGAGGGCTTCAGCGAGGTTGTAGTCGATGTCTGCGCGGAAGGTATGCAGCGGAATACGTCCTTCTTTGTAGGATTCCGAGCGAGCCATTTCGGCGCCGCCCACACGGCCCGAGATTTGGATTTTAATCCCTTCGGCGCCCATACGCATGGTCGATGCGATGGTGGTTTTGATAGCGCGGCGGTAGGAGATACGGCCTTCAACCTGACGTGCGATGTTGTTCGATACAATCACGGCGTCGAGTTCCGGGCGTTTCACTTCGAAGATGTTGATTTGCACATCTTTGCCGGTGAGTTTGCGGAGCTCTTCTTTCAGTTTGTCGACTTCGGCGCCGCCCTTACCGATGATGATACCGGGACGTGAGGTGCTGATGGTCACGGTCACCAGTTTGAGGGTACGTTCGATGACGATTTTGGAGATGCTGGCTTTGGCCAGACGAGCTCCGAGGTATTTACGGATTTTAGCGTCTTCGACGAGTTTGGCAGGGAAATCCTTACCGCCGTACCAAGCGGAGTCCCAGCCACGGATGATGCCAAGTCGGTTGGCAATCGGATTAACTTTCTGTCCCATCTTAGTTTTCAGCGTTTTCAGGTTTCACATCGGCTGCTTTTTTAGCAGTCGTTTTTTTGGCCGGAGCAGCCTTGGGGGCAGCCTCAGCAGCCGGAGCTGCAGTTTTCGCAGCCGTTTCAGCGGGAGCCATGCGGTCCACGATGATGGTCACATGGTTCGAGCGTTTGCGGATGCGGTGCGCGCGTCCCTGGGGGGCAGCCTGAATACGTTTCAACTGGCGTCCGCCATCGACAGCGATGGTTTTAACGCAGAGGGGGGTATCTTCGAGCGAGAGGCCCTGGTTTTTAGCTTCCCAGTTGGCGATAGCCGAACGGAGGAGTTTTTCGAGGCGTACCGAAGCCTCTTTTTTGCTATATCGGAGCATGCCGAGGGCTTTGTTGATTTCCACGCCTCGAATCATGTCAGCGACCAGTCTCATTTTTCTGGGAGATGTCGGGCAATCGCGGAGCGACGCGATAGCGGTCACTCGCTTTTCTGCCTTGAGCTTTTCAGCTCTCAATCTTTTTCGTGCACCCATTAGTTATAATGAATTACTTTTTTAACACTATTTTTTCTTGTTACCTCCGTGACCGCGGAAGCTGCGGGTCGGTGCGAATTCACCGAGTTTGTGTCCGACCATGTTTTCGGTGACATAGACGGGGATAAATTTATTCCCGTTATGCACAGCGAGCGTGTGTCCGACAAAATCGGGAGAAATCATGCTGGCACGCGACCAGGTCTTGATAACCGATTTCTTGCCGCTTTCGTTCATGGCAAGAATTTTACCTTCGAGTTTCGGCTCGATATAGGGTCCTTTTTTAAGTGAACGGCTCATTTACGCTGATTTTAGACTATTTATTCCTACGAGAAACGATGAATTTAGAGGTCGTTTTCTTGGGGTTACGGGTTTTGTACCCTTTAGCCAGCACACCCGTACGCGAGCGCGGGTGACCCCCGGAGGCGCGACCTTCACCACCACCCATGGGGTGGTCCACAGGGTTCATTACGACCCCGCGGTTACGCGGACGGCGACCGAGCCAACGTTTACGACCGGCTTTACCGCTCTGTTCGAGGTTGTGGTCGGGGTTCGAAACGGTCCCGATGGTAGCCCGACAGGTGGTAAGCACCATACGTGTTTCGCCGGAAGGAAGTTTAATAATGGCGTACTTGCCTTCGCGGGCAAGCAGCTGAGCGTAAGTCCCGGCAGAGCGAGCCATGGCGGCTCCGCGACCGGGCGTGAGTTCGATGCAGTGCACAACGGTACCAAGAGGAATTTCCGAAAGGAATAGTGTGTTGCCCACTTCGGGTGCGACCCCTGCTCCGCTGACGATGGTTTGTCCCACCTGGAGGCCTACGGGAGCGACGATATAACGTTTTTCGCCGTCGGCGTACACCACCAGAGCGATACGTGCGCTGCGGTTGGGGTCGTATTCGATGGTTTTGACCGTAGCGGTCATGCCATCTTTATTGCGCATGAAGTCGATGATGCGGTACTGACGTTTATGTCCACCACCGATGTAGCGCATGGTCATCTTACCGGTATTGTTACGTCCGCCGGTAGATTTGAGAGGAGTTACGAGAGATTTTTCCGGGGTCGAGGTAGTAATATCGTCAAACGTGCCGATAATTTTGTGTCTCTGACCCGGGGTCATCGGTTTGAATTTTCTAACTGCCATCGTTTTTAGATATTACTGTAAAAATCAATCTTGTCATCGCCCCCGAGGGTAACGATTGCTTTTTTGAAGCGGTTTTGGCGGCCTTCGAGCAAACCGGCTTTGGTGTAGCGGCTCTTGTACTTGCCGTCGTAGTTGCAGGTATTGACTTCGGCAACGACAACGCCGTACATAGCTTCCACCGCAGCTTTGATTTGGAGTTTATTGGCGCGCGGATCTACAATAAAACCGTAGCGGTTCAGTTTTTCGCCCTGAGCCGTCATTTTTTCGGTTAGAATCGGCTTAATTAAGATTTCCATGATTTGAGTGAGTCGTAATCGTTACTGGATTCCACAAACTTGCTGCATGGCAGCGAGTGCGCCTTCACCGCCCACGAGCAGGTGAGCTGCGTTCATCACGTCATAGGTATTGAGGTTTTGGGCCTGGATAACTTTGACGTTGGGCAGGTTGCGCGAAGCGAGGATAACGCCTTCGTTGTTCATGTCGCCACAGAGCACCACGAGGGTTTTCTTGTCGGCGATACCGAGGTTTTTGGCAGCCGCAATGAACTCTTTGGTTTTGGGTTGCATTTCGAGGGTATCGACAACGGTGATAGCCGCGTTTTGAGCCTTGTAGGTCAGGGCGCTGCGACGGGCGAGTTGTTTAAGTTTTTTGTTGAGTTTGAAGCTGTAGTCGCGGGGTACGGGACCGAACACGCGACCGCCACCCACGAACAACGGCGAGAGGATAGAGCCCGAGCGGGCGCCACCGGTACCTTTTTGTTTTTTGAGTTTGCGGGTCGAGCCGGCTACTTCGTTGCGTTGTTTGGATTTGTGGGTACCTTGGCGTTGGTTTGCCAGGTATTGTTTCACATCGAGGTAGATGGCGTGGTCGTTGGGCTGTTCGAGCGCGAAAACGGCGTCGTTCAGGGTCACTTTCTTACCGGTTTCTTTGCCGGCGATATTGAGTACGTTCAATTCCATAGCATTAATCCCCCTTCTTAGCCTTCGATTAAGAGATAAGAACCTTTGGCCCCCGGGATAGAACCTTTGACGAGCAGGAGGTTGTTTTCGGGGATCACTTTGAGCACTTTGAGGTTGAGCACTTTGACCTGCTCGCCCCCGGTACGTCCGGGCATACGTTTGCCTTTGAACACGCGCGAGGGATAAGACGAAGCGCCGAGCGAACCGACGTGGCGTTGGCGGTTGTGCTGGCCGTGGGTTTGTCCGCCGACACCGCCGAAGCCGTGGCGTTTGACAACCCCCTGGAAGCCTTTCCCTTTGGAGATGCCGGTCACGTCGACCCATTCGCCTTCTTCGATGACATCGACACCGATAACATCGCCCAGGTTAGGCATGTTTTCGAACGATTTGAATTCGGCGATTTTGCGTTTGGGGGTAGTATTCGCTTTGGCGAAGTGCCCCATCATGGGTTTGCTGGTGTGTTTTTCCTTTTTGTCGTCATAGGCAAGTTGCACGGCGGCATATCCGTCTTTTTCGACGGTTTTGACCTGCGTAACCACACACGGACCAGCTTCGATAACAGTGCATGGGATATTTTTCCCCTCGGCACTGAACACGGATGTCATTCCGATTTTTTTTCCAATTAGTCCTGACATTTTGTGAATAAAAGGTTTGTAAAATGGTTAAGTCCTTTTCAACTCGTGTCATCGACAAGTTCTCTAACATTCAGTCAGTTACCTGCATAACAAGAGCAAAGGCGACTGCAAAGTTAGTGCTTTTCCCTTGATAATCAAATTTTTTCGAACAATTTTTCGCACAGCGGTCTGATTACCAGTCTGCAGGAGTAGCAGAGAAAGGGGACCGTAGCCAACGGAAGAGAAAGTGCTGCCCAAAAAAAAAACACCCCCAAGCCCTCTTCATCGCCCGTCGGCACTCCTTTCCGGGCCTCACAATAAATACAAAAAAGCGTGTCTCCTGCCACGGCAGAAGACACGCTCACGGGTTGCATCAATCAATATGCCTCCCTGATATCCGAAGAATCAGACTTTGATTTCCACTTCCACCCCGCTCGGGAGTTCGAGTTTCATCAGGGCATCAATCGTTTTGGAGGTCGAGCTGTAGATATCCAGAATCCGTTTGAAGGTAGAGAGCTGGAACTGTTCGCGCGACTTTTTGTTGACAAAGGTCGAACGGTTGATGGTGAAGATTTTTTTGTTGGTGGGGAGCGGAATCGGCCCGCTGACCACAGCCCCCGTCGATTTGACGGTTTTGACGATTTTTTCGGCAGACTTGTCTACCAGATTATGGTCGTACGATTTGAGTTTTATTCTGATTTTCTGGCTCATTATTCGTCTTCGTTTTTGAATTTACCACTGGCTTTTTCGATAATCTCTTTGGAGACGTTACCCGGCACGGCTTCGAAGTGCGAGAATTCCATGGACGAGGTAGCGCGACCCGAGGAGATGGTACGCAGCACGGTCACGTACCCGAACATTTCGGCGAGCGGCACTTTAGCCTTCACCACGCGGGCATTCCCTTTGGTTTCCATCCCGGAGATTTGACCGCGGCGTTTGTTCAGGTCACCGATGATATCCCCCATGTTTTCTTCGGGAGTTACCACTTCGACCGACATAATCGGTTCCATAATCACCGGATTGGCCTTGATGGCCGCATGGCGGAAACCGTTACGGGCACAGATTTCGAACGAGAGGGCATCCGAGTCGACCGGGTGGAACGAACCATCCTTGAGGGTGACCTTCATCGAGTCGATGGGGTAGCCGGCCAGGGCACCGTTGGCCATAGCCGTCGTAAACCCTTTCTGTACGGCAGGGATAAATTCTTTCGGGATGTTACCACCCTTCACCACATCGACGAATTCAAGACCGCTGACCTCTTTCGAGGAAGCCGGACCGATTTCGAAGATGATGTCGGCGAATTTACCACGACCCCCGGTCTGTTTCTTGAAGACTTCGCGGTGTTCGTAGGTGCCGGTGAGAGCCTCTTTGTAGTTCACCTGCGGAGCGCCCTGGTTGATTTCGACACCGAATTCACGTTTGAGACGGTCCACGATGATTTCGAGGTGGAGTTCACCCATCCCCGAGATAACGGTTTGACCGGAATCTTCGTCGGTTTTCACCGTAAAGGTCGGGTCTTCTTCGGCCAGTTTGCTGAGCCCTACCCCGAGTTTGTCGAGGTCTTTCTGGGTTTTGGGTTCGATAGCCAGACCAATCACCGGTTCGGGGAAGGTCATGGATTCGAGGACGATTTGGTTGTTTTCGTCGCAGAGGGTATCGCCCGTGCGCACATCCTTGAACCCTACGGCAGCCGCGATGTCACCGGCAGCGACAAAGTCGATGGGGTTCTGTTTGTTGGCGTGCATTTGGTAGATACGGCTGATACGTTCCTTCTTGCCGGAGCGGCTGTTGAAGGTGTATGAGCCGGCGTCCAGTTTACCCGAGTAGACACGGATAAAGCCCAGACGACCTACGAACGGGTCGGTAGCAATCTTGAAGGCAAGTGCACAGAAGGGGTCGTTTTCGCTCGGGTGACGCTTGGTTTCTTCGCCGGTGCGGGGGTCGATACCTACGATGGCTTCGACATCCAGGGGCGAGGGGAGGTAAGCGATAATCGAGTCGAGGAGCAGCTGCACCCCTTTGTTTTTGAACGACGAACCGCAGAGCATCGGAACGACCGACATGTTGATGGTTGCTTTGCGCAGGGCCACGATAATTTCGTCGGGCGTAATGGCATCGGGGTCTTCGAAGAATTTTTCCATCAGGGCATCGTCCGAAGCGGCCACCTCTTCGATGAGTTTGGCACGCGCCGCAGCGGCTTCAGCCTTGAGGTTTTCGGGGATTTCTTCGATATGGTAGTTGTCGCGCACGGTTTTGTCATCGAAGTAGATGTATGCGCGGTTGTATACCAGGTCAATCACCCCCTGGAATTTATCTTCCGAGCCAATCGGGAGCACTACGGGCACGGCATTGGCGCCGAGGCGTTCATGCACCTGGGCGCAGACACCGGCGAAGTCAGCCCCCGTACGGTCCATTTTATTGACATACCCGATACGCGGCACGTTGTACTTGTCAGCCTGACGCCAAACGGTTTCGGACTGGGGTTCTACGCCGCCGACGGCACAGAAGGTAGCCACGGCACCGTCCAGCACACGCAGCGAGCGTTCCACTTCGACGGTAAAGTCGACGTGGCCCGGGGTGTCGATGATGTTGATTTGGTAGGTGTTGTCTTTATAGTTCCAGAAAGCGGTGGTAGCGGCCGAGGTGATGGTAATCCCGCGTTCCTGCTCCTGAACCATCCAGTCCATGGTAGCTCCGCCTTCGTGAACTTCTCCGATTTTGTGTGTTTTCCCGGTGTAGAACAGGATACGTTCCGAAGTGGTAGTCTTGCCCGCGTCGATGTGGGCCATGATACCGATATTTCTGGTGTATTTAAGGTCTCTTGCCATAAATGTGTGTTTCCTGTGAGTTACCGGTTAGAATCTGAAGTGGGCAAATGCTTTGTTGGCTTCGGCCATACGGTGCATTTCTTCCTTGCGTTTGAAGGCACCACCCTCTTCGTTGTATGCCGCGATGATTTCGGCGGCGAGTTTTTCTGCCATTGAACGGCCGGCGCGTTTTCTCGAGAATTGGAGCAGATAACGGATGCTGAGCGAGATTTTACGTTCCGGACGCACTTCCATCGGTACTTGGAAGGTAGCACCACCCACACGGCGTGATTTCACTTCGACTTGCGGGGTGATGTTTTCGAGTGCTTTTTTCCAGATTTCCAAAGGAGCCTTTTCCGTGTCCTTCATCTTCTCGCCTACGATATCTATTGCGTCATAGAAGATAGCGTATGCAATACTCTTCTTACCGTCTAACATCAGGTTGTTGACGAACCGGGTTACCAGTACGTCTCCATACTTGGGGTCAGGAAGTAGAATTCGCTTTTTAGGCTTCGCTTTTCTCATTTTGGTGTTTTGTTTCGCCGCCTCCGCATCGTAAAGGTAGATTTGGGCGGGCGGCTGTGGATGAGTGTTTGGTTAATTTTGTTTTACGTTTCCGTTACGCGGCTCGGCGACTATTTCTTGGCGCCGGCTTTGGGGCGTTTGGTGCCGTATTTGGAGCGGCGTTGGTTACGACCGTCCACGCCGGCAGCGTCGAGCGTACCGCGCACGAGGTGGTAACGTACCCCGGGGAGGTCTTTCACACGACCGCCACGAACCAATACGATAGAGTGTTCCTGCAGGTTATGGCCTTCGCCCGGGATGTAGGCATTGACCTCCTTGCCGTTGGTCAGGCGCACACGGGCTACTTTACGCATAGCCGAGTTCGGTTTCTTGGGGGTGGTGGTGTACACGCGCACACAAACACCACGACGTTGCGGGCAGGCTTCCAGAGCGGGCGCCTTGCTCTTGTACGCCACGTCGGTCCTTCCTTTACGTACTAATTGTTGGATAGTTGGCATTTTGTTTTTTCTCTTTTGTTTTAGTTACACAAAATCGGACTGCAAAGATAGGCATTATTTTTTGGTTTTCAATACCTTTTCGCACACTGAGCCGATTTTCTTCCGCCGTACGGGCGTCGAGGACGGCTCACAGGAGAGAAAACAGTATTAAAATATAAACATAATATAGTATTCAGGCTTTCTATCCGCCTCTTTCCAAAAAAGCATTATCTTTGGCACTCGGAGAAAGGAGGCCCGCTTGCGATATGCGGGATGCAAAACCCTCGTCTCCACACTGACTACAGACAAACCAACCTTAAACCTTTACCACTATGAAACTGAAAAAACTGATGAACAAATAGCTGCTGATTGCCGTGGCTGGAATGCTGTCACTGGCCTTCACCGGTTGCGAAGAATCCACTGACCAAAAGACGTTCATCTACACCATTGGGATGGAGGACTATCAATACACCGGGTCGTCGTTACTCGGGCCTATTTCGTATCTCTCTTCGCTGAATCTGTCCGAAGGTTTTACCGTCACGGCGGACAATCTGACGGAAGCCAATGCCGAAGCCATCACGCGTTTCAACACCGAGATGGCCAAAATTGAGAAAGCACAACTCGACGCTTACGGCGGTACCTACTATATCAGCTACGACCTCTACTCGGTCAGTGATGCCAAGGCTATTGCCACGAAGGAGTTTAGCTCGTCGCAGCAGTAGGATTGACAATACCAGTCTTATAACTATCCCGAATCGGTGCAGGCCGGTTCGGGATTTTTGTTTTTGCTTGCAAGGTGCGGTTGTGCAAGCAACCGTCGACCGTAACTTCGCCCCACGAAGGGTGCCGCTGGAGGCGGCTTCGGCCTGACACGGTTGCTGCGCAACCGTATTTTTTATAATGAACTCTCTTCTGTTGGGATGGCCGACAGCACCTCGGGTCGCAGCCTGCGAAGAGCACGGAAAGATAGGCGGAAGACTATCTTTGCGGGCCTTCGCGGGGCGAGGCTGCGGCCCGCACGGTTTCTGACGAAACCGAATTTTTAAGCAAAGACATGTCGGCTGGGAGTTTACTTTGCGGTCCTCAGGTGGCGCCTTCCCAGACGGCAAAAATCATCCTGCCCACGACCGTCTCTCCTCGGCATAACGTCAGCAGGAGGACGGATGTTTATCCGTCCTCCCGCTCCTGTAAACAGTATCTCTCGGCCGATTAATAGGCCATGATTTCATCCACAAACATCCACGAAGGATTACCGGCGCCGATATGCCATTCGGGCAACACTCCGTTGCGAATGGCAAAACGGATGTATCGCGCCGTCACCCCGCCCGGAACAGACGTCCCGAAGTAATGCGCCCCACTGCCGGCCGTGCGGCTGTCGGCCGTAGTAATGGCCACCGGACGATAATAGTGCGTTCCGTCCACCGAAAATTCAAAGATGGCATCCCGCGGCAGCACAATCCACGAACCGGGTTCATTGGCCGCATTGAAACCGACATGGCTCAACGAGCGTACACGTCCCATGTCGATAACTCCGGAGAGGTTTTCGCCGTCAAACCCAATCCATTGGGGCCGAACGTAGCTGTTGCCGCCCAGTGCAAAATCGACCAGGGCAGCCGCGCCGCCATTGACGTAGGGAGCCGACGGTTCCTTATCGAGCGTCACGGTTGCGTCATGCAGAAGGCTTTTGTAGAAGCGATACTCTTTGGTATTGCTGATTCGCCCATCGACCGTCACGGCACGCAGTTTGAGGTCGGTATCTCGCATCAGCAGAATGCCTGCAGCCGACGCCACAGGAGAGTTCACAGAGGGTTCGCTGCCATCCGTTGTGTAGACGATACGGGTTCCCGGTTCTGCCATATAGAGCTGAGGATAAACAACCATCGTAGGCCCGAAGACATGGAGCGTATCGCGCAGATAGGGCTCGAAAACCACCCCCTCCAACAGTTTCGCCGAGGTCAGCGCATCATCGGTCGGAATCTGCGATACGGGGCGGTCCTCCATGGCCGACCCGAACGACGTATTCGGCGTATTCCCCATGTGCAGCACCAGTTTGCCGCCTGATTCAATCATCTCGTGCGTGATATAGGCTTTGGTATAGGGTTGCCCGTTGTATTCGGCCGACTGGATATAGATATTTTTGGAGTCTCCCTCCCCTTTCAGCCCCTTAGCCGCCACGGTGAATGCCCGACCGTTGTCCATGCGCAGGGTCACTTCGGGAAAAGTCGGTGTGCCCAGCACGTAAATACCCGAACCAGGCGTCACCGGATAGAATCCCATGGCACTCAGCACATACCAGGCCGACATCTGTCCGCAGTCCTCGTTTCCGCACAGTCCGTCTCGTGCCACCGTATACATGGTGCGTTTAATTTCAGCCACCCGTTCCTGCGTTTTCCACGGGGCACCCGCATAAGCATAGAGATAGGCCACCTGATGCGAGGGTTCGTTGCCGTGGGCATACTGCCCGATAAGCCCCGAAACGTCAGGAGAGTGGTCAGCCGTGGTCGAGGCCGATGTGAACATCGTGTCAATCGCAGCGATATAGGCGCTGTCACCGCCCAGCATTGCGATATGTGTATTCACATCCTGCGGCGCGAAGAAACGGTAGTGCCAGGCGCTTCCTTCGGTAAAGTCACCCTGGCCGAGGATGGAGATTTCAGTCGGGTCGAAGGGAGTGCGGAACTGTCCCGTAGCATCACGCCCTTTGAAGAACCCATCCTGCGGGTCGAAGTGGTTTTTGTAGAACTGGGCGCGGCGGATAAAGACGCGGTAGATGCTGTCATTCCCCAACTCTTTGGCCAGCTGAGCGATACACCAGTCATCGTAGGCATATTCAAGCGCTTTTGAGACCGAGTTGTTCTCCTTGTCTGAAGGGAGATAGCCCATCGAGCGATAGTAGGGCAGCCCACCGTAACTATCCTGCATGGCACTGTGAACAGCCGCCTCCAGAGCCAACGCCCCCAGCGAATCGGGGATTTGTCCCTTCAGGTAGGCATCCACGATAATCGGCACCGAGTGATAGCCAATCATGCAGTTGTTTTCGTTCATATGGAGGTCCCACACGGGAAGACGCCCGGTCTGTTCGTAGTATCGGAGCATGGAACGCACGACGGCCGCATTGGTCTCGGGTTGTACGAGCGTCAGCAGCGGATGCAGGGCGCGGAACGTATCCCAGGTCGAGAAGAGGCCGTAGTTCGGGAGCGAGTCCTGTTGTGTTTTGGCATGTACGTTGCGGTCGGCGCCCACGTAGCGTCCATCGACATCCGAGAGCAGATTGGGCGCTACAAACGCATGATAGAGTGCCGTATAGAAGACCGTCCGTTCTTCGGCCGTACCGCCCGAGACGCGGATTTTGCCCAACTCACGGTTCCAAAGTTTCCGAGCCTTGTCTTCGAGTTTGTCAAATTTCAGACCGGCCGCTTCAGCCTGAAGATTGGCTGCCGCACCCGCCAAATCAACCATCGAGATACCTACTCGCACCTCCAACTCTTTGGAGTGTCCGTCGGGGCATACGGCCAGCACAAGGCGTTTCCCTTCACCCGCCTGCACTCCCGTTGTATCCACCCCGTCAATGCGAGCCCGGATTTTACGAATCGGGCGCGAGAATTCCGCACGGAAATAGACCGTATGGTCCGATGCCCAGCCGTTCGAGCGTCGCCACCCTTCGATGGTGCGGTCATCGACCTGACGGAAGGCCGCACTGTGGACATTGTCCTGAATGCCGTGGCGCAGGTCGATGATGACGTATTGTTCGGCCGCATTGGCATAGGTATAGCGATGCACGCCCGTATGGGGTGTAGCGGTCAGTTCCGCACGCACACGGGGGTCTTCGAGGTATACGCTGTAATAGCCCGGCGATGCCTTTTCGCTGCCGTGGCTGAAACGCGAGCGGTAGCCCGACCCGGGGTCGGCCTTGGTTCCCGGCTCCAGTTTGACAGCGCCGGCACCGGGCATCAGCAAAATATCGCCCAGGTCAGCCCCTCCTGTTCCGCTAAGGTGGGTATGCGAGAAGCCGATGATGCTCGAGTCGCTGCTGTGGTAGCCCGAACACCAGTCCCAGCCTTGCGTATCCGTATCGGGAGAGACCTGTACCAGACCGAAAGGCGTGGTGGCACCGGGGAAGGTGTGTCCGTGGGCATCGGTTCCGATAAACGGGTCCACGTATTGTGCCGGGTCAGATTGCCCGCACGAGACGAAAAAAGCCGTTGCAACAACGGTCAGCAGAAGTTTTTTCATAGAGTTCAGGTCGATACAACGCAAATATATTGAAATTTATTGCTACTTTTAACTCACTAACCGTGGAACGGTAAAAATTATGAAGGAATTGTCGCTCATGACTCCTGCGCATTGGGAGGATTATGAACTATTGGACAGCGGTCAGGGACGCAAGCTGGAGCGTTTCGGCCGTGTGGTGACAGCGCGCCCCGAGCCGCAGGCCCTGTGGAAGACATCGCTTTCCGAGGCCGAGTGGGCGGCACGGGCCGAAGCGGTATTTCAACGGAGCAGGGGGAGCGACGAACGCGGGCAGTGGCAGCTCCGCCCCGGCACGCCGCAACAGTGGTTCGTGACCTATCGCAACCCCGCGGGGTTGAACCTGCGGATGCGGATGGGGCTGACCTCGTTCAAACACGTGGGGCTGTTTCCCGAACAGGCCGCCAACTGGGACTATATTTATGATACGGTACAGGCGTTACGCCGCGAAGGCGTCGAACGGCCCGCCGTCCTGAACCTCTTTGCTTACACGGGGGGTGCATCGCTGGCAGCCTGCGCGGCGGGTGCCGAAGTGACCCACGTCGATTCGGTGCGACAGACCGTCTCCTGGTCGCGCGAAAACATGGAGGCCTCGGGGCTGGACGGGATTCGGTGGATGGTGGAGGATGCCCTGAAGTTTGTGCGTCGCGAGGTGAGACGACAACGCCGCTACCACGGCATTATCCTCGACCCGCCCTCCTACGGACGGGGACCCGACGGCGAAAAATGGGTCCTCGAAGAGCATATCGGCGAGATGCTCGCCTGCTGTGCTGAACTGTTGGCCGACGAGCACTGTTTTGTGGTGCTGAACCTCTATTCGATGGGACTCTCGGCACTCCTGGCGCGGACACTGGCCGAAGCCTCGTTCCCGCAGCTCAACGGGGCGCAGTGCGAACAGGGGGAGCTCTTCGTGGAGGACTCCTTCGGCAAACAGCTGCCGCTGGGGGTCTTTCTGCGCTTTCGGAAATAACCGTACTGCAGAACTCGCGGCAAGAGTTCCCATCCAACTACCGATGCGAGGGCCGCAATAAACCTGACACAAAAAAACTCTTATATGACACACTCTAAACTCTTTTACCTCTTGGCGAGCACGGCGATAACAGCCCTTTTCACGGCCTGCGCCTCCAAACCCGCCGAAATCAACGTCATTCCCCAACCCAGCCACATGACGCGGGGCAAAGGCTATGTCCACCTTAAGGGGGATAACCTCACCACCCGCATCGACACCACCCTCACCAACCCTGAAGGTTATCGGCTGACGGCCGACAAAGGACGGGTCGAAGTGGTCGGAGGGAGCGAAGCCGGGCTGTACTACGGTCTCCAGACGCTCGACCAGCTGCGTGACGGAACCGACTATGTTCCGGTGGTCACCATCGAAGACGCTCCACGCTTCCCGTGGCGCGGCATGCACCTCGACGTAAGCCGTCACTTCTTCTCCAAAGACTTTATCAAAAAGTACATCGACATGCTGGCCTACCACCGCATCAACACCTTCCACTGGCACCTGACGGACGGTATCGGCTGGCGGCTCGAAATCGACAAATACCCGCTGCTGACCCAAAAGGCCGCCTGGCGCAAAGTGAAGGATGCCAAATCGCCGTGGCTGGGGCTCGAGCTGAGCGACGAATCGCGTCGCGACAGCTCGGACACCTACGGCGGTTACTATACCAAGGAGGACGTGCGCGAGATTGTGGCTTATGCCAAAGAGCGTCACATCACCATCATCCCCGAAATCGAAATGCCGGGCCACTCCGAAGCGGCCACCTTTGCCTATCCCGAATATGCGTGTCCGACAGCCAAGCCCGGAAGCGGCATCTACTGCCCCGGACGCGAAGAGACCTTTACTTTCCTGACCGATATTCTGGACGAGGTAATTGAACTCTTCCCCGACGCTCCCTACATCCACATCGGCGGCGACGAAGTGGGCAAGGAGCAGTGGAGCCAATGCCCGCTGTGCCAGCAACGCAAACGCACCGAGGGACTCAAGGATGAACACGAGTTGCAAAGCTATTTCGTTCACCGCATCGAAGAGCACCTCAACGCCAAAGGCAAAGCGATGATTGGCTACGACGAGATTCTCGAAGGGGGTCTGGCTCCGAACGCCACCGTGATGTCGTGGACCGGTTTCCAAGGGGGTATCAAGTCGGCCAATGCGGGGCACGATGTGATTATGGTGCCGCTGGACTACGTCTACTTCGACCACTACCAGGGACAGAACCCCTGTGAACCGCAGGCGTGGGGCGGATATAACGGTGTAAAACGGGTCTACGAGTTTGAGCCCGTACGGCCCGAAATCGCTCCCGACAAGGTACACCACGTCATTGGCGGTCAGGCCAACCTCTGGACCGAAAGCATCCGCACACCCGAACACGTGGAATATATGCTGCTGCCGCGGTTGGCCGCACTGTCGGAAGCGCTCTGGAGCGACACGACGGCTCGCGACTGGAAACGTTTTGAACGCAAACTCGACCGCCAGTACGACCGCTATGCCGAGCAGGGGTGGAACTACGCCGAGAGTGCATTCACACCTTATATCACCGAACAACGTTTCAACGACGACGGTTCGCTGACCATCCGACTGGCCACAGAGCTTGACGGTTATCCGATTTAC
This sequence comes from Candidatus Rikenella faecigallinarum, assembly GCA_019113395.1. Taxonomy (GTDB): domain Bacteria; phylum Bacteroidota; class Bacteroidia; order Bacteroidales; family Rikenellaceae; genus Rikenella; species Rikenella faecigallinarum. The sequence goes on from DXHL01000021.1 coordinate 25,302, forward strand.
TATACGCTGGACGGCACTACACCCACGGATGAATCCACCCTTTATGCCGATTCCATCGTAATCGACGGGCCGGCCCGACTGACCGCCCTGACCTACCGCAACGGCAGTGCCGTAGGGTGCGTTCTCGAGGTTCCCTACCTGCTCAACAAAGCCACACGGGCAGCGGTCACCTATGCCACTCCGTACAGTCCTGCCTATACCGGAGGCGGTGACAGTGCGCTGGTGGACAACCGCTACGCCTTCAAACGGGGCGATGACAAGGCTTGGCAGGGTTTTGAAAAAACCGACATGGAACTGACCCTGGACCTGGGCAGCGTACAATCGGTTTCGGGAGTAGTACTGCGTTTCCTGCAACACATTGCCTCGACCTCGGTGATGCTGCCGACCGGAGTGACCATCTGGACCTCCACCGACGGCAATCAGTATAAGGCAGTAGCCGACTGGGGCATCGAACCCGATACCGATTCCGAAGTGATGATTCGCTCGTTCGACATCCCCTTTGGCGAGGCACAGGATGCTCGGTTTGTTCGCATCCGGGCAACCAATATGGGGACACTACCCGAAGGACATCCGCGTGCCGGGGGTTCGGCCTGGATTTTCACGGATGAGGTCGTAGTCTACTAATGTGATTCGGCTCCACACAGCGGGAAACAACTAAAGATGGCAAAAAGAGGGGGGCTTCGGAACATGTTCCGAAGCCCCCCTCTTTTTGCGTTCGTTAATTCCTGCGAAGCAAAACAGAGACTGCTGCCCTATCGGCAGCCGTGCACTATTTTACTACGGCAGCTGAGTCGCAGGCTACCGTGTCGCAAGCAGCAGTATCCACAGCTACGCTGTCTACAACAACCGTTTCCGACATTTCTACCACTGCGGTAGAGTCTGCGTTTTCAGAGGTAGCGGCGCTGTTGCCACAAGCTGCGAAACCGGCAGCGATAGCTGCTACGCATGCGAATTGGAAAAGTTTTTTCATAGCGGTATGTTTTGAATTATTGTTGAAAACCGCTGCAAAGATATACCTTTTTTCGCAATTTGACACCCAATCGCGATTTTTTTACAAAATTTAAGACCCTGAACCACAGCCGCAAAGAGAGCAATCATATATGACATACGCCACAACAATGTGAATTTGTGACAAAAAATCACTTGCATACCATCGGTTTTACCCAACCCGGAAAAAACGTATCTTTGCCCACATTCTTTGTCTGACAACCAACCACAGCGGATATGGCAAAACCCCATTTCAACCTTGCCGTCCAACAAGGACAGGGCAAATTCTACATCGAGACCTACGGATGCCAAATGAATCAGAACGACAGCGAGGTCGTTGCAGCCGTCATGCAGCAGGAGGGATTCGAATATACCGCCACGTTGGAACAAGCCGACATCATTCTGATAAATACGTGCGCCATCCGCGACAACGCCGAGCAACGCATCTGGGGTCGTTTGGCCGAATTTCGCGGGCTGAAGAAACAGAAGCCGTGGCTGCTGGTCGGGATTATCGGCTGCATGGCCGAACGCCTCAAGGACAAACTGATTGAACAGGAGAAAACCGTAGATATTGTGGTGGGTCCCGACGGATACCGTTCGCTGCCGGCCCTCGTGCGTGAAGCAGCCAGCGGCACGAAAGCCGTGAACGTACTTCTCTCGCGCGAGGAGACCTATGCGGAGATTAGCCCCGTGCGGCTCGACAAAAACGGCGTGACGGCCTTTGTGAGCATCATGCGCGGCTGCAACAACATGTGTGCCTACTGTGTGGTGCCTTATACGCGGGGCGTGGAACGCAGTCGCGATGCCGAGACCATTCTGGCCGAAGTGCGCGACCTCTTTGCGCGCGGCTACCGCGAAGTGACACTCCTCGGACAAAACGTAAACTCCTACCGTTACGGCGACATCACGTTTGCCGAACTGTTGGCACGAGTGGCCGAGATATCGCCGCTGCTGCGGGTGCGATTCGCCACCTCGCATCCCAAAGACCTCTCGGACGAGCTTATCGAGACCATTGCCAAATGGCCGAACATCTGTCGGGCCATCCATCTGCCGGCTCAGTCGGGCTCTTCGGCCGTACTCGAACGAATGAACCGCAAATACACCCGGGAGTGGTATCTCGACCGTATTGCGGCCATTCGGAAACGGCTGCCCGAGTGTGCCATTTCGACCGACCTGATTGCCGGGTTCTGCGGCGAAACCGACGAAGACCATGCCCAAACCCTGTCGCTGATGCGCGAAGTGGGGTATGACTTCGCTTATATGTTCAAGTACTCCGAACGCCCCGGCACCAAAGCCCAACGCACCATGACGGACGACATTCCCGAAGAGGTGAAGACCGCCCGCCTGACCGAAATCATCAACCTGCAGAACGAACTCTCGCTGGAGTCGAACCGCCGCGATGTGGGACGCCATTTCGAAGTGTTGATTGAAGGGACCTCGAAACGTTCCGAAGAGGAGATATTCGGCCGCACGTCACAAAACAAGGTGGTGGTTCTGCCGCGCATGAACTACCGCCCGGGCGACTACGTGCACGTGTTGATTACGGACTGCTCGTCGGCCACGCTTATCGGTACGCCGCTCTGCTAAGACCCTCCGCGGTCACCATCACCAATCCGCCACGCATCCATGAAGGAAGGGGTCCTCGCTCCATTGGGGGATTTTATGCCTTGCGCCAGAGCAGCCCTTATTCAAAAACATGAGTATTGCCATACGGAGAGTGGGGCAAAAGGGATTGTTTCCACAACATAACAACCATACAGAGACTTGTCAGAATCTCCGACACAGGCAAAGCCAGCCATATGCCAGTCACCCCTGCCACTTTAGGCAATACCACAAAACAGGGAACCAAAAAAAACAGCCCGCGCAACATGGCAAATGTAATGGCCGGTTTAATCCGTTCTATGCTTTGATAATATCCGATAATCGTCAGATTCAGGATAAAAAAGACAAATCCGACCCCATAATACGGGAATCCGTCTATTGCAATGCGTGCTGCGGCATCGTCCAAAGGCAGGAACACCCCCACCAGCACCTCCGGCAAGAAAACAAATCCAGCCGTTGAGACTACCCCGCAACCAACGGCCGCCATCACCGATACGCGTAAGGCTGTGTGTACCCGTTCCCTGCTTCCAGTCCCAAAATTATAGCTGATAATCGGCTGGACTGACTGTGCTATGGCATTACCAATCATGAAAACAAAGGGCAAAAAATAGCAACTGAGCCCAAAGGCCCCAACACCCTCATCGCCCAGGTAGTGCATAAATACATGGTTTCCGACAAACAGCAGGAGTGCCATCGTCATTTCTCCGAACAACGTAGACAAACCTATTTTGCATTGGGCAACGGTATTGCGTATCCACAAGAGGCAGTCTTTTCGGTTCAACCTCAAGACACACAGACGCGTATTACGGGCAAATACCCCCAAATACACCACCGCCACGGCAGCTCCGGCCAGACAACTGACCGATGTAGCCAGAGCCGCTCCCCTGACACCCCATCCGAACGGAAAGATAAACAACCAATCCAGTAGAATATTCACAACGGCAGCAATCACATTGCACCACATGGCCAATTTGGGAGCACCATCCAACCGCAAGGCAAACAAGGCAACCGCCATCCATAACTCAAACAGCAGGGATGGTGCAAACCACACCAAATAATCAACCACCATTGGCATCAAGAGTTCCGACGCGCCAAGCAAACGGGCCACTCTCTCCGGAAAAACCATCACTCCACCCCCTGCAATAAGCGAGATGAGCGTTACAAACAGTAATGCCTGAGTCACACCGATACGCGCCAACAACCGTTTCCCTTGGGACAAATAGATGGAAGCCATGACCGAGCATCCGCTCCCCATCATCAATCCGACCCCCATGAGCCCCATCAGGAGCGGGACACAAATATTGACGGCTGCAATTCCGTCACTCCCGACACCATGACCCACAAAAATACCATCAATGGTTGTCACGGCAGACATGCTCAACATACCCAACACTGTCGGAAAAAACAGTTGTTTGAACAGCACCGTGATTTTTCCGTTTCTAAAATCAATTACTTGTTCTCCCATATTTGTTCGTTGTTTTAGATTATGCCTGTTAGGCCGCAAACTAAAAGCCGGATAAGATGACGGTATAACCAGTCATCTTATCCGGCTTTCACAGCCCTCCGATGAGGATAAAAAATATGTGTGTGGTAATTCTGAGTGCAAATGTGGGTCAAAGATTTGACTTTCCCAAAGCAAAACACATTTTTGTGGTCACGCAGTACAGAAAACGACCACGAAAGAAACCTCACGGGAACGAGTATTCGCTGTATCCCACTTCAGATACAAGACGGAGAATGGTTGAATGCCACACGGAACTTCATATCTTCCATATACCATCCAGGCCGTTCGTGAACCTCTCCTACAACAGAGAAAGAAGAGGCCTGCGAAGGGATGTTTACCACCCAACCTGTTATCGTTTTACAATTCTTTCCCTAACTTTGTCTGTCACCCTACCCCAGCCTATGAAAAGACAGACTATCCGTCAGTGGCTCTTTGTCGTGGTCGGCGCCGTGCTTATTGCCACGGCATTCGTCCTCTTCATCACCCCCTATCGCATTGTACCCGGCGGAGTATACGGCATGGGGGTGGTACTCAACTACCTCTTTCCCAAGATACAGGTCGGGACCTACGGCCTCTCGATGGACATTCCGCTGCTGCTGATAGCCTTTCAGCTGTTCGGTGCCCGCTTCGGGGCAAAAACCATCGTCGCGGCCCTGCTCACCCCGCTGATTATGAACGGCATGACACTGGCCATCGGCTCCGACCCCGCCACCATGCTCGGCGGAAAAATCGACCTCTCGAACGACATCCTTCTCAGCTGCACCTTCGGCGGGACACTCATGGGAGCCGGCGTCGGACTGCTCCTGAAAAACCACGCTACATCGGGCGGAACGGATATCGTGGCGATGATTGTCTCGAAATATGTCCACCTGCCCATCAGCCGCTCGGTGCTCTACGTCGATTCGGCCGTGGTGCTTTTCGGTCTGGTGGTGCTGGGCGACTGGAAACTGCCGCTCTACTCGCTGGTCACCATCTTCGTCTCATCCCGTGTGATTGACTACATCGTGGACGGCGGCTCGGGTGACAAACTGCTCTTCATCCTCTCCGACCGGCACGACAAGATACGCCATTTCATTCTCGACACCCTCGAACGGGGCGGCACCTACATCAAAGCCAGCGGCATGTACACCGGAGCCGACAAGGAGATGATATTTGTGGTGGTGTCGCGCCGCGAGGTGGCCCTCATGCGCGACCATATCCGCACGGTAGACCCCAATGCCTTTATGATTGTGGTCGATGCCCACGAGACGCTGGGCGAGGGATTCAAAACCTTTGAAAAATCATGATACGGAAAATTGCTTTTTTAGCAGGGCTGTCGCTGCTCATCACCCTGATGATGTCTCGCCGCGCCGCCCTCAACGCTTCGTTTTCCCCGGGAGAGACGTGGGAGGAGGAGACCCTCACGGCCCCGTTCGACATCCCGATATATAAAAGCGCCGAACAACTGGCTGCCGACCGGAAAAGTCTGTTGGAGGGCTTCCAGCCCGTATTTCGGCTCGACACCCTGGTCGGTTCGACCCAGTTGCGCAACCTGAGAGCCGACCTGTCGTCCGACCCGTCGCTCTCGCCCGAGCGGAGACAGATGATATACAACGAATTTCGCCACATATATCAACGGGGTATCGTGAGCGACGGCGAACGGGCCGACTATGCCGACCGTCTGGTACGCATCGACAGTGCCCACACGCTCAAGACCTGCTACGCCACCGACCTGTTCACCCCCTCCACCGCACAAAACTACCTGCGGACACAGGGCGTGGAGGGCGAACAAATGGTACGTTACCTCACCCCGTCGCTCCATTACGACCCCTCGCTCAACGCCAGCCTCCGCGAACAACTGCTCTCGCGCCTCTCGCAAACCGAAGGCATCATCCGCACGGGGGAAGTCATCGTCTCGAACGGACAGATGATTGACCAGAACACCGCCCGACGCCTCACCTCCTACCAGCGGGAGTACGATAACCGACTCGGACAGGGCACCAGCGGTCTTATCCTCTTTCTCGGGAAACTCCTTGCGGTGGCAGCCATTCTCAGCGTCAGCTATGTCTTTTTCCACTACTTCTCCTCCCGACACTTCACGGGATGGAAACCGCTGCTGTTCGTCTTCCTGCTCTACACCCTCATGGCCGCCTTCATGGCTCTGGTCGTGCGGACCCAGTTCCTGAGCCCTTACATCGTACCGCTGCCGGTGGTCGCCATCCTGCTGCTGGCCTTCTTCGACACCCGCGTGGCCATCTACGGACATATCTCCGTGGTGCTGCTGGCCTCGCTGTTTGTCCGCTTCAGCTTCGAGTTCTTCACCGTGAACTTCCTCGCCGGGATGGTCGCTATCTTCGTCATGCGACACTACTACCAGCGGCACAGCGTCTTCAAAGCCGTCGGAGCCGCCATCCTGACCGGTGCCCTGAGCTACATCGCTTTCATGTGGATGACGCAGGGGCTCCTCAAAATACACTATCTCGGCATCCTGTGGTTCGTGGCCAATGGTTTCCTGATGCTGGGATTCTACCAGCTTATCTACATCTTCGAACGCCTCTTCGGTTTTGTCTCCGACATCACCCTCCTCGAACTCTCCGACACCAACCAACCCCTGCTGCTCCAACTGGCCGAAAAAGCCCCCGGCACCTTCCAACACTCGGTACAGGTCGCCTCGCTGGCCGAAAGTGCCGCCAAGGAGATTGGAGCCAATCCGCTGCTGGCACGCACCGGAGCCCTGTACCACGACATCGGGAAAATGGAAAATCCGTTCTACTTTGTCGAAAACCAAACCGGGAACTTCAACCCCCACTCGATGCTGAGCCCCGTACAGAGTGCTTCCATTGTCCGTTCGCACGTCACCGAAGGGATTATGCTGGCGCGCAAACACCGTCTGCCGGCCATTGTTCAGGAGTTCATCACCGGCCACCACGGCACCTCGAAACTCTACTACTTCTATGCCGAAGAGATGCAGAAACACGGTTCGGTAGAGAACCCGAACGACTTTACCTATCCGGGCCCCAAACCCGTACGGCGTGAGGTGGCCATCTGCATGATGGCCGACTCGATTGAGGCGGCCTCGCGGTCGCTGGGCAGCTACGACCGCGAATCCATCGACGCGCTGGTCGAAAAAATCGTTGACCGACAGATTGCCGAACACCAGTTCAGCCAGGCCGAGCTCTCGTTTGCCGAGGTCACCCGCCTCAAGGAGCTCTTCAAAGCCAAACTGAACAACATCTACCACGTTCGGGTGGCCTATCCGTCGGCCGCATAGCAAGCGGGGAAAGGCTGACCTGACCTTTTTCGTCATTAAAGAGCCCCGTGCATTGCTGCGGTGCGCTGCCGTAATTTTCCGGCACGGACGGATGCAGAATTGCACGGCATTGATTATTTTTGTGACGCTTTTGCCGCCCGCTGTGCGGCAAAAGCGTCTGTCGAACAACCCACAAACCTCGAACTCCTATGGAAACTGTAGTCAGCGGCATCCGCTCGACCGGTAATCTTCACCTGGGCAACTATTTCGGTGCCCTGCGCAACTTCATCAAGATGCAGGATGCGGCCAACTGCTTCTTTTTCATTGCCGACTACCACTCGCTCACCACGCATCCCGACCCGACGGCGCTGCACGGCAACGTGCGCGACATTCTGGCCGAATATCTGGCCGCCGGGCTGGACCCCGAGAAGTCGGTGATTTTCATCCAGAGCGACCAGCCGCAGGTGGCCGAACTCTACCTGCTGCTGAACATGCACGCCTATATCGGGGAATTGGAGCGTACCGCCTCGTTCAAGGACAAGATGCGCAAACAACCCGAGAATGTCAATGCGGGCCTGCTCACCTACCCGACGCTGATGGCGGCCGACATCCTGATTCACAAGGCCAACAAGGTGCCCGTAGGGAAAGACCAGGAGCAACACCTCGAAATGACCCGCAAATATGCACGGCGTTTCAACACCAAATATGGGGTGGAGTACTTTCCGGAGCCGGAGCCCTACAACTTCGGGTCGGAACTGGTGAAGGTGCCGGGGCTGGACGGCAGCGGCAAGATGGGCAAGAGCGAGGGGAACGGGATTTTCCTGATTGACAGTGACCAGGATATTCGCAAGAAGGTGATGAAGGCGGTGACCGACAGCGGCCCCACGGTACCCAATTCGGAGATGCCCGAGGTGATTCGCAATATTTTCACGCTGTTGGAGATTGTCTCGACGCCCGACACAGTACAATATTTCCGCGACAAGTATGCCGACTGTTCGATTCGCTACGGCGACCTCAAGAAACAGTTGGCCGAGGATATTATCGCCACGGTAGCCCCGATTCGGGAACGCATTCTGGCCATTCAGGCCGATGAGGCCTATCTGTCGCGGGTAGCGCGGATGGGTGCCGAACGGGCGCAGGAGAGCGCTGCGCGGACCGTGGCCGAAGTGCGGGAGATTATGGGGATTCGGCGTTTTTATTAGGACTCTTCTGACGGAGGGGTCTGCGCGGTTTCGCAAGGATAATGGTCTTCCTTTGACAGCCCCACTTCCGAAACAGCAATTCGGGGGATGCAAATCTGTTGATTTGCATCCCCCGAACGTTTTTCTTCCCGCGCCAGTGCAGGGCACCCCTACCTTAACTCATTATCTTGTCTGCTACTCCTGCAACGCCTCGCGCACCCGACGGGCGATGCCCTCGGCATCGATGCCGCACAAGGCTCGCAACTGCTGCACCGTTCCCTGTTCCACAAAGTGGTCGGGCAGCCCCAGACGCACCACGCGCAACCCTTTGGAGGTGTATCCCTTATCGGCGAGGTATTCCAGCACGGCACTCCCGGCACCCGCAGCCCGTACGCCGTCTTCGACGGTAATCAGGGTATGGCAGCCCCGCCCGACAATCCGCTCCAGCAACGCCTCATCGAGCGGTTTGACGAACCTCAGGTCATAGTGTGCCACGGGTATCCCCTCCTCCGCCAGTTGTGCCACCGCCGCTGTCGCCTCGGTTCCAATAGCCCCCACCGACAAAACAGCCACCCTCGCCCCCTCGGGTTCCCCCAGCACACGCCCCTCACCACGCCGCACCGCCGTCAGCGGCGCTTCCATCACCTCCTCCCCGAAGGCACCGCCCCGAGGATAACGAATCACCCACATCCCAGTATCTCCCGCTGAAGCCGCATACATCACGCTGCGCAACTCCACGGCATCCATCGGCGCCGCTATCGTCACATTCGGCACCCCCCGCAACAGCGCCAGGTCAAACGCCCCGTGGTGCGTCGCCCCATCCTCGCCCACCAGCCCCGCACGGTCCAGACAGAGCACCACCGGCAACTCCTGCAACGCCGCATCGTGAATCACATTGTCCACCGCCCGCTGCATGAACGACGAATAGATATTGCAGAACGGCACCTTACCTCCTGCGGCCAGTCCCGCTGCAAAGGTCACGGCGTGCCCCTCGGCAATCCCCACATCGTAGGCCCGCTCGGGCATCCGCTCCATCAACAGGTTCATCGAGCAGCCCGTGGGCATGGCAGGCGTGATGCCCACCACCCGCGAATCCCGTTCGGCCAATTCGACCAGCGTCCGCCCGAAAACATCCTGAAAACGCAACCGTTTCGGCTTGTCACCCGGCATGGCCGCCTGCCGTTCGCCCGTCTCGGGATTGAACCGCCCCGGAGCGTGCCATTCCGTTTGGTCCTGTTCGGCAGGAGCGTATCCTTTCCCCTTAACCGTCAGCGCATGCAGTATCTTCGGTCCGGGCAGCTTCCGCAAGTCGCGCAACGCCCTGACCAACCCTACCACATCGTTCCCGTCCACCGGCCCGAAATAACGGAAATTGAACGACTCAAAAAGATTGCTCTGATGCAGAAAGAACGACTTGGCCCCGTTCAGCATCTTCTGTATCACCCGCCGCATCCGAGGCAGGCGGTTCAACGCCCTCCAGGTCGAATCCTTGACCCGGTTGTAGTGCTGCGAGGTGCTGATTTCGAGCAGCGCCTCCTTCAACGCCCCCACATTGGGGTCTATCGAGATGCGGTTGTCGTTCAGGATAATGAGAATATCGTTGTCGGGGTCGGCTCCCGCATTGTTCAGCCCCTCGAAAGCCAGCCCCCCGGTCATCGCCCCGTCGCCAATCACCGCCACACACTTCGGTCCCGTCCCGTCCTCGCGCCGCAGCGCCCGTGACAACCCCAAAGCAGCCGATATCGAGGTCGAGGAGTGACCCGCCCCGAAAGCATCGTACTCGCTCTCGCTCATCTTCGGAAAACCGCTGATACCCCCCAACTTCCTGTTCGTACAAAAGCGGTCACGCCGCCCGGTAATAATCTTGTGAGCATAGGCCTGATGCCCCACATCCCACACCAGCCGGTCGTTCGGCGTATCGTACACGTAATGGATGGCCACAGCCAGCTCCACCGCTCCCAGACTCGCCCCCAGGTGACCCGGATTGGTCGATACTTCGCGGATAATGAACTCCCGCAACTCCGCACAATAGGCCGGCAACTCGCTCACTGCGAGTTGCCGCAGGTCGGCCGGAGAGTTGATTCGATGGAGATATTTTGTTGCTTTGGCCGTCATTTCGGATAGGGATAGTAAGGACAAAGATAGAAATTTTGTACCTTCGCCTTATGAAAACCCGAAAAATAACCGTTTTGACAGGGGCTTTGGCCATGGTGGTGTGCGGCAGCGTGTCGTGCGTCTCGATGAAGACCTATCGCCAGACACAGCAGCGAGCCTTGCGGTGCGAACAGAACTCCGCGGCGCTCCGGGCCGAAATCGAACAACTGCACGAACAACGCACTTCGCTCGAAGCACAGTACAGCGCGCTGGACTCGACCCACTATGCCGAGGGGCTGACCAACGCCGAGCTGCGGGCGCTGCTGCGCGAACGGACACAGGCACTGGCCGAAGTGCGGGCTCTGCTGAGCGAAGCCCTGCAGGATTTCGACAGCCAGGGACTCTCGGTGTCGGAACGCGGCGGAATGATATATGTGTCGGTGGACGAAAAACTGCTCTTCGAGCTGGGCAAGGCCGAAGTGTCGCCCGAAGGGGAACGCGCCGTGCTGAAGGTGGCCGATGTGCTGGCCCGCAACCCGAACATTCGGATTATGGTCGAAGGACACACCGACAACCTTCCGTACCGCTCGAAAGAGGGCGACCAGATTATCGACAACTGGGACCTCAGCGTCCATCGGGCTACCGCGGTGGTGCGTATTCTCCTGCGCAACAAGGGGATTGCTCCCAAACGGGTGACGGCAGCCGGACGCAGCCAGTACGCTCCGGTGGCCACCGATAATTCCTCGGCTGCACGGGCGCAAAACCGCCGCACCGAAATTATTCTGACCCCCGACATGGACCGCCTGATGGAGCTGTTGGGCGAAGCCGGAAGGATTACGGGCGGAACCGAGTAGCACCGCTGTCCGCACGCCACAAGCCTACCCAACACAAACGACCTGACATCCAAACCACTTAACCGAACGACACACCATGACCCAATACAAACGGATACTCCTCAAACTGAGCGGCGAATCGCTCCAGGGACAACAAGGCTACGGCCTCGACCCGCAGATGCTGGCCTCCTATGCCGAACAAATCAAAGCCGTAGCCGACAGCGGCGTCCAAATCGGCATCGTCATCGGCGGCGGTAACATCTTCCGCGGGATGAGCGGTGTCGGCAAGGGCTTCGACCGCGTGCGCGGCGACCAGATGGGGATGCTCGCGACAGTGATTAATTCGCTGGCCTTGCAATCGGCCATCGAGAATGCAGGGGGTAAGGCACGGGTGCTGACCTCCATCCCGATGGGACCTGTCGGAGCGGGTATCTACTCCAAGTTTCGGGCCATCGAACTGATGAACGAAGGCTACACCGTGATTATCGGCGGCGGGACGGGCAACCCCTTCTTCACGACCGACACGGCATCGGCTCTGCGCGGCGTGGAGATAGAGGCCGACGTCCTGCTGAAGGGAACCCGCGTGAACGGCGTCTACACTGCCGACCCCGAAAAAGACCCCTCGGCCCGCAAATACGACTCGATAACCTTCTCCGAAGTGATTGCCCAACGGCTCAAGGTGATGGACCTGACGGCCTTCACGATGTGTATGGAGAACAACCTGCCGATATTTGTCTTCGACATGGACACCCCGGGCAACCTGGCCAAAGTCACGGGCGGAGATGCTTCGGCACTGGCGGCTATCGGCACCCTGGTACACAACTAAACGCATCATAACAACGCAACACGATATGGGACAAAAAAGAGTGATTATCGACGCGGCGAAACCCAAAATGGAAAAGGCTTTCGCCCACTTCGAAGAGGAAATCGCCTCGATTAAGGCGGGGAAAGCCAGCCCCAACGTACTGAACGGGGTGCTGGTCGAATCGTACGGTTCGCAGATGCCGGTCAATCAGGTGGCGAGCGTAACGGTGCCCGACGCGCGCACCATTCTGATTCAGCCGTGGGACAAAACACTGCTGGGGGCTATCGAAAAGGCCATTATCAACTCGAATCTGGGGATGACCCCGTCGAACAACGGTGAGACCATCCGCCTCAACGTACCGCCGCTGACTGAAGAACGGCGCAAGGAGCTGATGAAACAGATTAAGGCCGAAGCCGAATCGGCCCGTGTCAGCATCCGCAACGTCCGCCGCGAGGCTATCGAAGCCATCAAAAAGGCAGTGAAGGCCGACGGGCTGCCCGAAGACGTAGCCAAAGACGGAGAAGACGAAGTGCAGAAGATTGTGGACGACTACTCGAAAAAAATCGACGGCGTGCTGGCTGCCAAGGAGAAGGAAATCATGACCGTCTAACGTCGGAGCATATCATACCGCCCGACGGCTTATTTTCTCACAAGTCAGTTCAGGGGAAAACCTCACGGTTTTCCCCTGAACTCGTTTTTCCGGAACCAAATTTGACCGTTTCCGCGCATTCTGCCCCCGGAGGAACCGCCGCACTGACGGAAAATCGCTATCTTTGCGCCAAATAACACCCGTTATACACCTATAAACCATCCGACTATGAAAGGTATCGTTCTGGCCGGGGGTTCGGGCACACGCCTCTACCCCATCACCAAAGGGGTCAGCAAACAGTTGCTGCCCATCTACGACAAACCGATGATATACTACCCGATTTCGGTGCTGATGCTGGCCGGAATCCGCGACATACTCATCATCTCGACCCCGCACGACCTGCCGGGCTTCCGCCGCCTGCTGGGCGACGGCAGCGACTTCGGCGTCCGCTTCGAATACGCCGAACAACCCTCACCCGACGGACTGGCACAAGCCTTTATCATCGGCGAAAAGTTCATCGGCTCGGATGCCGCCTGTCTGGTGCTGGGCGACAACATCTTCTTCGGGCAGAGTTTTTCGGCCATGCTGCGCGAGGCCGTAGCAGCAGCCGAAGACCCGACCAACCCCAAAGCCACCGTCTTCGGCTACTGGGTCAGCGACCCCGAACGCTACGGCGTCGTATCGTTCGACAAGGACGGTAATGCCGAAACGCTCGAGGAAAAACCCGCCCATCCCAAGTCCAACTATGCCGTGGTGGGACTCTACTTCTACCCGAATCGTGTGGTGGAGGTGGCCAAAAACATCAAGCCCTCGGCACGCGGCGAATTGGAAATCACCACGGTCAATGAACAGTTCCTGCACGACAACCAGCTGAAGGTGCAACTTCTCGGGCGAGGCTTTGCCTGGCTCGATACCGGTACGCATGATTCGCTCTCCGAAGCCTCGACCTTCATCGAAGTCATCGAAAAACGACAGGGGCTGAAGGTGGCCTGTCTGGAGGGCATCGCCTACAGCAAAGGGTGGATAACGGCCGACAAACTGCGCGAAGTGGCGCAGCCCATGGCCAAAAACCAATACGGACAATACCTGCTCTCACGCATCAAAGAGGAGAAATAGGCATCGACAGCACACTATGAGTGATATTCGTATCGTACAGGGGGGCATCTTCCGCGACCATCGCGGTGAGTTGATGCACGTCAATGACTTCCATCTCGAGGGGGCACACCGATACTACATTATCAAACACGATTCGACGGAGGTTATCCGCGGCTGGCACGGACACCAACACGAAGGAAAATGGTTCCAGTGCCTGCAGGGCGGTTTTCGATTGGCATTCGTGCGGCCGGACAACTGGGAGAACCCCTCACCCGACCTTCAGCCCGAAATATTCACCCTGACGGCGGCACGCAGCGAACTGCTCTGCCTGCCGCCGGGCTACGCCAACTGCATCCGTGCCACCGAACCCGACAGCATCCTGCTGGTCTTCTCAGGCAAAGTGCTCGAAGAGGCCGTCCACGACAGTTGGCGCTGGGAGCCCTCGATGTGGGGCGGCGACCGGCTCTAACCTTCTTGACGTACGACCTGCCACGTACTATTTTCCCGCTGCAGAACGTTATATAACCCTCAGCCGAGCCCGACGGCCGGCATCACCTATCCCCTCTTTCAACAGCCATGAGCAACAACGACTGGAAATCGCGTCTGGGAATGGTCTACTCCACCAATCCCGACTATTCATACACGACCGAGAACACGTCGGAGCCTGTTACGACCCTTGCTCCGTCGCGCCAGCGGTTGCGCGTGGCTCTCGACCGTCGGAACCGCGGCGGAAAACAGGTAACCATCGTCGCCGACTTCGTCGGCTCCGACGACGACCTCAAAGAACTCGGCAAAATGCTCCGCCAAAAATGCGGTGTCGGAGGAACCGCCAAAGAGGGCGAAATCATTATCCAGGGCGACTTCCGCGACAAAATCGTACAAATACTCACCCAGGCCGGCTATCAGGCTCGCAAAATCTGACCCCCTCTGCCCTGTGCCGACCATGTGCTGTTCCGTCTCCCGTTTCGTTCTACGCCGTATCGTTCTGCTGCTGTTGGTTGCGGCAGCAGGAGCACCTTTTGCACGCGCACAGTTCTACTATAACGGGCGAGGTCCCATGGACCTGCGGTGGAAACAAATCAAAAGCCCTGCCTATAAGCTGGTCTACCCGGACTACTACGAGCCGACGGCGGTAGCCATGGCCGGTTTTCTGGACAGCATCGCTCCGCACATCACCCGAGGCTTTACCCGCACACCGCAACGACTCCCCATTCTTCTCCACACCGAAAACCTCTACTCCAACGGCGAAGTGGTCTGGGCCCCGAAACGCATGGAACTGATGACCACCGCTCCGGCCGGTGACATCTATGCCGATCCGTGGCTCAAACAGCTCACCGTCCACGAAAGCCGCCATGTGGTACAACTCTCGTCGCTGCGCAGCGGCCTTACCCGTGTCGCCTCGTGGATCTTCGGCGAAGCAGGCACCTGCGTCGGCATGCTGGTCGTACCCAAATGGTTCCTCGAAGGGGATGCCACCCTGGCCGAAACACAGTTCTCGGAGTTCGGCCGTGCCCTGCAACCCTCCTTCACCGTCGGAATGCGGGCGCTGCTCGCCGAGGACAGTGCCAACGTCCGCATCAAAAGCGACCGCTGGAGCGCCGGCTCCTACCGCACGTATATTCCCGGCGTTTACGAATACGGCTATCAGATGGTGGCCGCCGGAGAACGGTACTACGGCCCGGAGCTGTGGGGGTCAGCCGTGGAGTACGCCGGCAAGTGGCCGATTTTTATCGTGCCGATGCGCATATACCTCAAACGCCACTACAACGCCCATCTGAGCGACATCAGCCGTTCGATGCTCACCGAGCTCTACGAACACTGGAAACCCTATTCGGCGGTGCCGAACAGCTATCCGACCCTCACCTGCCCGACGCGCAACGGCAAGGCCTATACGACCTACTCGGACCCGCTCCATACGCCGCTGGGCGTGGTGGCCACCAAGACGGACTACGACACGCCGCCCCGTTTTGTAGTGGTCGATACCACCGCCGCCAAACGGGACCGCACCCTGCGCTGGATAGCTCCCCCGTCGAGCCGCCCCGTGCTGACCGACGGCAAGTTGTGGTGGACCGAATTCAAGCCCCATCCCGTCTGGGAATACAAAACCTATTCGGTTATTCGGAGCCTTGACCTGACCAGCGGCAAACGCAAAGCCTACGGACGGTGGCAGGCCAACTACTTCGCCACGCCGATACAAACAGACAGCACGCTGTGGATAGCCACCGTCTCACCCGACAGCCTCGGGGGCAGCGACCTGGTGCTGCACCGCGCCGAGCCGTTTCAGGAGACCGACCGCCTGCGTTTCGACGCCCTCACTACGCTCCACGGCATGGCGTGGGACAGTACGACCCGCTCGCTGGCCTTTATCCGCCTCGGGAAACAAGGGATGCAACTCTGCCGCTGCTCGGTGACCTCCGACGGGACCCTGACCCCGGTCGAAGAGCTCACAGCACCCTCGATGACCACCCTCAGCGGACTCTCGGCCGATGGAGCCGGGCACCTCTACTTCAGCTCCATCCAATCCGGAAAAGATGAAATACACCGTCTCGACCTCACCGACTCCTCCCGCACGGAAGAGCGCATGACTACCTCCCGTTTCGGGGCTTATACCCCGTCGGCCGATACGGCAAACATCCTCTTCACCACCTACACCGCCCACGGACCGATGGTCGCCTCCTCGTCGGTGGACTCCGTACAGGATACCGTTCGCTGGAGCCGTCTCCCGCGCAACCTGCTCAACCTGTCCACCCCCTCCTGGAACGTTCCGACCATGACCACCATCCCCATGGATGACTCCACCACCACCCACCCGACCCAACGATACCACAAAGGGTTGCGCTGGTTCAACGTGCACAGCTGGGCCCCCATTACGGCCGACATCGAAGACCTGCTCAATTTCGACGAACGGATGCTTAACATCGGTTTCGGAGCCAGCCTATTCTTCCAAAGCGTCATGGGCGACAGCTACGGGTCGGCCACTTACGGACGCCTCCACGGCGACAACTGGCTCCAGGCCTCCTGGACCTATGCCGGCCTTCCCGTCCAACTGACCGCAGCCGTGGAATACGGCGGAGGAAAACAGGGCGTCTATATCCCGGTGGACGCAGCCGCCAACGGGGTACAAGCCCCGACCAACCGCAAAAATTACCTCCATGCCCAAGCCACACTGGCCGTTCCACTGTCGTTCTCGGGCGGCAGCCACTACCGGCTGCTGCAACCCTCCTTCTCGGTCGTGCACTACAACTCCCTGCTCTACGACCCCGCACGGGAACACTTCACCAAAGGATACCAAAAATACCAGGCCTCGCTGTGGTGGAGCGATAACCGCCGTGCCTCGACCCGCTGTCTGACGCCCCGGCTGGGCTATGCCCTGCGGGCCGATGTCATCGGGGCCTTCAACCGTCGTTTCGGCATGATTTACAGCCTCTACGCACGCGCCTACCTGCCGGGTTTTATGCGCAACCACAGCATGACCCTCAAGGCCGGAGGAATGTACCAAACCGAATCCGAACTCGGCTTTACCCAGAAACCGCTCTTCCCGCGCGGCGCATTCAACAGCGCCGCGGCCAAATACTATGCCGCCGGAGCCTTCGACTACACCTTCCCGGTCTGCTACCCCGACGGCGGCATCAACGGCCTCTTCTACCTCAAACGCATCTGGATGAACCTCTTTGGCGACTACAGCCGCGGGGCTTACTTTGCCCCGGGCGGAACGACCCAGAGACGTGATATCTGGTCCTACGGCGGGGACATCGGGTTCGAAGTGAATGCCGCCGGCGGCACCACCCCCATTACCTTCACTCTCACGCTGGCCTCGCCCTCCAACACCTCGTTCTACTACGGCGTGGGCTTCTCGCTGAGTTTTTAATCCGCCATTCCCCGCCTGGCCGTCACCTCTGAAAAATGCTGCTGTGCCCACCCTATCAGCGCATTGATGTGCGGCATCAGGCTATCCCCCAAGCCCGTCAGCTCATATTCCACCCGCGGGGGAATCTCCGCATGCGCCACTCGCAACACCAACCCATCCGCAACCAACGTGCGCAAGGTCACCGACAACATCCGCTGCGAAATGTCGCCAATGGCTCTCTGCAACTCGTTGAAACGCATCTTCCCGTTGGCCTGCAGCGTCACCAAAACCAGCATCGGCCACTTCTCACTCAAACGACTCAACACATTCCGTATCGGGCAACTGCCCGATGCCTGAAAATTCCGTACATTTTTTTCGACTGCCATCTTCCTGAACTTCAACGTTAGTTACCTCGGTGTTAGTAGGTTATGCCGCTGTGCGTTCTTGTTTTTTGCCGTTCGACACCCTACCTTTGCTTTACAAAAGTAAGCCGCTTACCTTTAGTAACCAAAGTTTTCTCACCCTTTAACTGAATAACGCTATGGCAAAACGTGTCGCTGTACTGGCTGTCAATCCCGTCAATGGACTGGGACTCTTCCAATATCTGGAGGCTTTCTACGAAAACCATATCCCCTATACGGTCTACGCCGTGGCCCAAACCCCGCATATCCGGACCAATTCCGGCATGGAACTAACCGTTCAGGGGACCATCGCCGACCTGAAAGGCCATGAGTCGGAATACGACGCTCTGGTCTTCTCGTGCGGAGATGCCGTTCCGGTCTTCCAACAACACGCCTCGGAACCCTGGAATGTCGATATGATGGAGGTCATCCGCCGCTTCGGAGAGGCCGGGAAAGTGATGATTGGGCACTGTGCCGCCGCGCTGATGTTCGACATGGCCGGCATCACCCACGGCAAACGGCTCGCCCTTCACCCCATGGTACAAGGAGCCGTTCAATACGGTACGGCTACCAACGAACCCTCTGTCGTGAACGGAGGTTTTCTAACCGCACAGACCGAAAACACCCTCTGGACGCTGATGCCGCAGGTGATTGAGACCCTCAAGGCCTGAGACTACACAGCGCATCCCCTTTTATCCCGCGCAGCGCATCTTTCAGCTGAAAGATGCGCTGCGCTCGTCATTTCACCTCCCATCCCCCAACATCACCCCCAAAAACGCAAAAAATGGGGTTGTCTCAAGAAAAAAACGTATATTTGCAACTTCAGTAACACAGACAAAAACAAAACAAAATAAAAATTTTTACTACCCATGCAGAATAAAGGCGCACTCAAGTTTCTGGCCATTATGCTGGCCATCGCCTGCGCATTTCAGCTCTCGTTTTCGTTCGTGACGCACAGCGTCCGTAGCGATGCCGCCAAAATCGCCGCCGGAAACTCCGCCGTCGAACAGGCCTACCTCGACTCCATGAAGTCGCAAGTCGTCTACAACCTCGGACTGGTCAAATACACCTATGCCGAATGCCAGGAAAAAGAGATTAACCTGGGTCTCGACTTGCAGGGGGGGATGAACATCACCCTCGAAATCGCTGTGGAAGATGTCCTCACCGCACTCTCCAACAACAGCACAGACCCCGCGTTCGTACAAGCCATGGCCGATGCGAAAAAAGCCATGCGCAACAGCACGGATGACTTCATCACCCTCTTTGCCAACGCTTACCGCAACGTGGCTCCCGAAGGACGTCTGGCCGCCATCTTCGGCACCTACGAACTCCGCAACAAAATCACGCCCGAATCGACCAACGAACAGGTGATTCGCGTGCTGCGCGAATCGTGCGATGCCGCTATCGCCAACTCGTACAACGTCCTCTCGACCCGTATCGACCGCTTCGGGGTGGTACAACCCAACATCCAACGGGTAGGGAATACGGGACGTATCCTCGTCGAACTGCCCGGTATCAAGGACCCCGAACGCGTGCGCAAACTCCTCCAGGGAACGGCAAGCCTCGAATTCTGGACCACTTACACCGCCAAGGAACTGCTGCCGATGATGATGCAGGCCAACCAGGAGGTGGCCAAACTGATGGCAGCCGCTACCGATACGACGGCAAACACCGCATCGGAACAAACCACCGCTGCGCCTGCCGCTAACGACACGACCGACCTGCTCGCCAACCTCGGAACGGCACAGGGCGAAAATGTACCCGACGGCATGGAGACCGCTCAGGCAACCTCACTCTTCAGCATCTTCCAACCGATGGAAGACGGCGGCGTTATCGGGATGGCACAGTCGTACGACACGGCTCAGGTCAATACCTACCTCAATATGCCGCAGGTGCGGTCGCTCTTCCCGCGCGACGTACGCTTCATGTGGAGCATCAAAGGCATCAAAGGCAATCCGACCGTCTTCGAACTCTACGCCATCAAAGGCAGCAGCGACGGTCGTCCCGCTCTGGACGGTAGCGTGATTACCGATGCCGTCGGCCAATACGGCCAAACCGGTTCCGCAGCCGAAGTCTCCATGAGCATGAATGCCACCGGTGCCAAGGTCTGGGCTCGTCTGACCGCCGATAATGTGGGTCGTTATATTGCCGTGGTATTGGACGGCTACGTCTACTCCTGCCCCATCGTCAACGGCGAAATCACCGGCGGCCACTCCCAAATCACCGGCGACTTCACCATCGCCGAAGCCAAAGACCTTGCCAACATCCTCCAGTCGGGCCGCCTGCCTGCTCCTGCACAAATTATCCAGGAAGCCGTCGTAGGACCCTCGCTCGGCCAGGAATCCATCAACGCCGGGATGACCTCTTTCGTGCTGGCTTTCGTTCTGGTGCTGATTTACATGCTCTTCTTCTACCACACGGCCGGGTTCGTAGCCAACATCGCCCTGCTGGCCAACCTCTTCTTCCTCTTCGGGGTGCTCGTCTCGTTCGGTGCCGTGCTTACCCTCCCCGGGATTGCCGGTATCGTCCTCACCATGGGGATGGCCGTCGATGCCAACGTGATTATCTATGAACGCGTCAAAGAGGAGATACACTCCGGAAAAGGCATCAGCCTCTCCATTGCCGACGGCTTCAAAAACGCATACTCCGCCATTATCGACGGGAATGCTACCACCCTTATTACCGGTATCGTTCTCTTTATCTTCGGGTCGGGACCGGTACAGGGCTTCGCGACGACCCTCATTATCGGTATCATCACCTCGCTCTTCTGCTCCATCTTCATCACCCGTCTGATTTTCGTCGGGATGCTCGAAAAAGGACGCAACATCAAATTCTGGAACCGCTGGACCGAACACTTTCTGGCCAACACCAAAATCGACTTTATCAAAATCCGTAAATTCAGCTACATCGCATCGGGTATCGTTATCCTGATTATGATTGTCTCGCTGGCAACCAAAGGGCTGAGCTACGGTGTCGATTTCTCGGGCGGACGCGCCTATGTGGTTCGCTTCGACAAACAGGTGACCGCCAATGAAGTACGTGCTGCCCTCGAAGAAGTCTTCACCGACGGACTCGAAGTGAAACAGTACGGCAACAAAGACCAGAAACAGATGCGTATCGTCACCCAGTACAAATACGCTGATGATGCCGATGGTGTGACCAACGAAATCAACGAAATGATGTACAAGGCGTTGGCTCCGCTCTACGAACAGAAAATCTCCATCGACGACTTTACCACCACCGTAAGCAATCCGTACGGGATTATCAGTGCCGAAAAGGTAGGGCCGAGCATTGCACACGACATCAAAGTCAATTCGTTCATTGCCGTTATCTTCTCGCTGCTGGCTATTGGGATTTACATCGCCATCCGATTCAAAAACTGGCAGTACGGGATGGGGGGTGTCGTATCGCTCTTCCACGATGCCATCCTCACCATCGGTATCTTCTCGCTGCTCTACGGCCTGCTGCCCTTCAACCTGACGGTAGACCAGTCGTTTATCGCAGCCATCCTGACCATCATCGGGTACTCGATTAACGACACCGTGGTTATCTTCGACCGTATCCGCGAAAATATGTACCTCTACCCGCGCCGCTCGCGCAAAGACAACATCAACCACGCCATCAACAGTACCTTGGCACGTACCATCAATACGGCAGGTTCGACCTGCGTGGTATTGATTGCCATCTTCATCTTCGGGGGTGAGGTGATTCGCGGGTTTGTCTTCGCACTGCTCTTCGGGGTGGTTATCGGTACCTACTCTTCCGTGTTTATTGCTACGCCGGTGGCATACGACATGAAGCGCCGCAAGGACAAAAAAGAGAACGCCAAGAAAACCCTGGCCGCATAGCTCGACCAGACCGACGCTCTCTTGCATCTATTCTACGGGTTGCTGCTTATCGAAGCAGCAACCCGTATTTGTTTCCAAAAACGCTATCTTTGTCCTGCTATGATACGTTGTACGGACATTCACAAACAATTCGGAACGCTCGAAGTACTGCGGGGCATCGACCTGGAAATTCCAGCCGGGCAGGTGGCTACGATTGTCGGCCCCAGCGGAGCCGGGAAAACCACGCTGCTGCAGATACTGGGCACCCTCTCGCGCCCGGACCGGGGCAGCGTTGAGATTGCAGGACAGGAGACCGGGTCACTGCGCGGAGCCGAACTGGTGCGGCTGCGCAACGAGAAAATTGGCTTTGTGTTCCAGTTTCACCACCTGCTGCCGGAGTTTACGGCACTCGAAAATGTGATGATACCGGCCCTTATCGCGCACCGTTCGCGTTCGGCAGCCGCCGAACGCGCAGCGATGCTGCTGGAACTGCTCGGCGTAGGTGACCGCGCCGACCACAAACCGGCCGCCATGTCGGGCGGGGAGCAACAACGGGTCGCGGTGGCACGAGCCCTGATGAACGAGCCTTCGGTCATTTTTGCAGACGAACCGTCGGGCAACCTGGACAGCGCCAACCGCGAGACACTGCATCGGTTGTTTTTCGACCTGCGCGACCGCTTTGGCTACACCTTTGTCATCGTCACCCACGACAACGAGCTGGCCGCCATGTCCGACCGCCGCATCACGATGCGCGACGGCCTGCTGGTTACGGAGTAGGCACATACGTGGCTGCACAATTGCTTCTGACATCTATTTTCTAACCCATGTACCATAAACCATTTCTTCTCGGCACCCTCAGTGCCGTACTGATGGCAGGGACCTTGACGGCCTGCTCATCATCAGCCTCCACAGCAGAAACTGCTGCTGACCTCACTCAATTCGTAGACCCCACTATCGGTTCGGGTGGACACGGACACGTCTTTGTCGGCGCCAATGTCCCCTTTGGCGCCGTGCAACTCGGCCCCACCAATATCAGCGAAGGCTGGGACTGGTGTTCGGGCTACCACGCCAGTGACACGACCGTCATCGGTTTTGCCCACACCCACCTGAGCGGTACGGGAATCGGAGATAAGGGTGACGTGCTGTTCATGCCGATTACCGGCAGCGTCAGCACTCCTGTGAAAGCAGCCAACTACCTCTCGACCTACTCGCACGCCAACGAAACGGCTCAGGCCGGATATTACAAGACCCACCTGGACCGCTACGGCATCGACGCCGAGATGACGGCTACAACGCGAACGGGTTTCCATCGCTATACCTATCCTGCGACCGATTCGGCCGGCATCCTGATAAACCTCTACAAAGGCATCGGATGGGATGCGGCCAGCGAGCTGCAGCTCGTGGCCGTCAATGACTCGACCGTCGAAGGCTACCGTTTTTCGAAGGGATGGGCTCCGGACGACAGGGTCTATTTTGTGGCTGAATTCTCCCGACCTTTCAAAGCGCTGACTCTCTATGCCGATACGACACAGGTAGCGGCAAACGGAAAGATGCCAGCCAAAACAGTCATTATTCCGAATGCCTACGGAGTGCTGGATTTCGGGCCGCTGGCCGACGGGGAACGGATTGAGGCACGGGTAGCAATTTCGGGGGTGAGTGTGGCAGGTGCACGCGCCAACCTGGCTGCCGAGGCTGCGGGCAAGTCATTCGATGCGGTGCACGAAGCGGCTCGTGGGGCTTGGAACCGGTTGTTGGGACACATGCGCGTAGAGAGCTGCGATACGGCCCGCCTGCGGACTTTTTACACGGCAGTTTACCACGCTTCGATTTATCCGGCCGTCTTCAACGATGTGACGGGTGAATATCGGGGTGCGGACGGTAAAATCCATCAGGATACGACCGACATCTATACCATATTTTCGCTGTGGGACACCTATCGGGCGGCTCACCCGCTCTTTACTATCACGGCACCCGAACGGGTTAGCGGCATGGTAAACAGTTTCGTGCGGATTTACGAACAGCAGGGGAAGGTGCCGGTATGGCATCTGGCGGGTAATGAAACCGACTGTATGGTGGGGGTCCCGTCGGTACAGGTGATTGCCGACGCCATCCTGAAGGGGATTCCCGGCATCGACACCGCCAAGGCCTACGAAGCCATCAAGGCCTATGCCCAACTCGATGACCGGGGGCTGAAACAGGTGCGCGAACAGGGCTATATCGCAGCCGACCAGGAGGGTGAATCGGTAGCCAAAGCTCTCGAATACTGCATCAGCGACTGGAGCATCGCCCAAGTGGCCAAGCAACTGGGCCGAACGGACGACTACGAATACTTCCTCGAACGCTCCAAAAACTACCGCCACTATTTCGACACCACGGACTGCTTTATGAAGGGTCGTCTGGCCGACGGGTCGTGGCGCACCCCCTTCAACCCCGACTACTCGACCCACCGCGGCGACGATTTCTGCGAAGGAAACGCCTGGCAATACACCTGGATGGTGCCGCACGATTTCGAGGGGCTCTTTGCGCTCTTCCCCAGCGAAGCGGCTGCCGAAGCCAAGCTCGACAGCACCTTTACCGTACCCTACAACGGCGGTCCGAACGCTTCGCCCGACATCTCGGGGCTGATAGGTCAGTACGCACAGGGCAACGAGCCGAACCACTCGACCATCTATGCCTATGCCTACCTCGGCAAACAGTGGAAGACCGCTCGTTTGGCACGGCAGGTGATGGACGAATACTTCTCTGATACGGTGGACGGCCTGTGCGGGAATGAGGACTGCGGGCAGATGTCCGCCTGGTACGTCTTCAACGCGCTAGGCTTCTACCCGGCCAACCCCGCCAACGGAGCCTTTGTGCTGGGGAGCCCTGTTTTCGACCGCGTCACCTTCCCGGCGGGGGACGGTAAGGCATTCACGGTAGTCACCGAAAACAACGGCCCGCAAAACATCTACATCCAGTCGGCTACGCTCAACGGACAGCCCTACGAAAAGGCATACATCACCTATCGTGACATTATGGATGGCGGAGAGCTGACCCTCGTGATGGGGCCGACCCCGAACGAGGCGTTCGGGTCGGCCGCCGACGCTCGCCCGCGCTCGGTGATGCAGTAGCCTGCCGCCTCTGCAAAAGGGAAGGGGTCGGAATGCAACCGGTTGCATTCCGACCCCTTCCCTTTTATAGCCTACCGGGCACGCCCCTACTCCGCCATCGTCAGCTCCAACACCCCGCCCCGCACGATGTCATCCCAGGTCAGGAATGGCGTCCCGAGCGCCTGTCCGTTCAGTTTCATCTGTGCTATGCGATACCGCTCGGCCGAGACTCCCGGGGCACGCACCGTAAAGGTCTTGCCACTGGGCAGGTGAATCACCGACTCCTCGAACAGCGGCGTTCCAATGGCATAATTGAGGCTCACGGGGTCCACGGGATAGAACCCCATGGCACTGAAGACATACCAGGCGGACATCTGCCCGCAGTCCTCGTTGCCGCAGAGGCCGTCGGGACGGTCCGAATATTGTGTGCGCATAATCTGCGACACATACTGCTGGGTCTTTTCGGGCTTCCCGATGTAGTTATAGAGGTAGGCCACATGATGCGACGGCTCGTTCCCGTGCGCATACTGCCCTATCATCCCCGTGCTGAAAATCGGCAACGTATCCTTCTCCGACGGGTAAAGCGTAAACATCTCGTCCAACCGTTTTTCGAACTGCGCGGGACCCCGCATCAACCGAATCAACCCCTCGACATCCTGCGGCACGGCCCACAGATACTGCCACCCGTTGCTTTCGGTAATGTGGCGGGTGTAGGCCTTCGGGTCGAAAGCGGGCACCCACTCCCCATTGGCCAGTCGCGGCTGCATAAAGCCCGATGCGGGTTGGAAAAGGTTCATGTAGTTTTTCGAACGCACGATAAACTCGTTGTAAATCTCATCTTCACCCAAATGCCGCGCCAGTTGGGCGATACAGTAGTCGTCGTAGGCATATTCGAGGGTTTTGGAGAGCGACTCCCCTTCCATGTCGGCCGGGACATACCCAAACTGTTTGTAAAGACCGATAGCGCGATAGTCGTCGCGGTTGGCCGTCGCCACACAGGCCGCCAGCGCCCGCCGTGCCAACGTGTCGGGCAGAACGCCTTTCAGGGCAGCCTCCGCCAGCACCGGCACCGCATGGTAGCCTATCATCATGTCGGTTTCGTTGCCCCACAACGGCCACACGGGCAGCATCCCGTGCTGGTCATGGAAGTTCAGCATCGAAACTGCCATGTCGCGCACCCGAGCCGGGTGCACGAAGGTGTAGAGCGGATGCGCCGCCCGATAGGTGTCCCACAGCGAGAAGGTCGAATAGTTGCGTGTGCTGTCCGTGGCGCGGTGCACCTGCCCGTCAGGACCGAAGTAACGGCCGTCCACATCGTCAAACAGCGTCGGAGCCAGCATCGTCCGATAGAGTGCCGTATAAAAGGCTGTCCGTTCGGCCTCCGTGCCTCCGCGCACCTCAATCTTCGCCAGTTCCCGATTCCAGAGCGTCTGTTGCGCCGAGCGCACGCTGTCAAAGGCAAAGGTCGGCATCTCGGCCGCCAGATTTTTCCGTGCTCCCTCGATATCCACGGCCGAAATCGCCGTGCGGACCAACACGGGGTCACCCCCCTGCGTATCGAAGACAAACCGCCCTACATGGCTTTTAATACCATTGTAGGCCGTGTCGGCATGCACGGAGGTCACCGTATCAATCGCATACGAGGTAAAGGGTTGCGAAAACTGCGCCACGAAATAGACCCGTTGGTCGCGAGCCCATCCCTCGGAGAGACGGTACCCCTCCACGGTGCGGTCGTCCACCACCCGCAACTCCGAACCCATCGTGTAGTCCCAGTTCATGTGCTTGGCCAGGTTCAGGAAGACGGTTGCCTCCGCACTCTTCGGAAAGGAGTATCGCTGCATGCCGCACCGCTCGGTGGCCACCAGTTCGACCTGCGTATCGTAATCCGCCAGCCACACACTGTAATACCCCGCCTCGGCCTCTTCGCGGTCGTGGCTGAAGGTGGAATAGACGCCCAACTCGCCCGTTCCCCGCTTGAAAGGCGGTACGGCAGGCATATAACTAATGTCGTAGAGGTCTCCCGCTCCGGTCCCGCTCAGGTGGGTATGCGAAAATCCGGCAATCGTCGTATCGGGCCAGAAATAGCCCGCAATACGGTCCCATCCGCTGGTCCCGTTGTCGGGCGAGAGCTGCACCATCCCGAACGGGGCACTCACCCCCGGATAGACATTTCCCGGCCCGTCCGTACCAATCAGCGGATTGACCATCGCCACCAAATCGTTTTTCGGAGCCACCGCGCTCTGACACGCTGCCAGCCCCACCGTCAGGGCCGCCGCAGCAACCCCGCAAAATTGTTGTATCTTCATTGTAAGTTTGGGTTTTTCAGATTAAGCATGCCCCGCGCGAACCACGTATCAGCTGTGGAAGATGGCCTTCACCGGTTCCATGCGCGAAGCCATCCACGCCGGGAAAAATCCCGCCACGGCTCCCACCACCGACGAAATCACCAGTCCCAACGCCACATTGCCCAGGGTCAGCACTATCGTAAAGTCGGTCACGGCATTGACCACCGTCACCCCGGCAAAAATCAGAAGCAGTCCAATTATCCCCCCCACGACGGACAACAGCACCGCCTCGAAAACATACTGAAACAGGATAAAGTAAGGTCGTGCCCCGAGTGCCTTTTGAATCCCAATTTGGGGCGTCCGCTCTCGCACCGACACGAACATGATGTTGGCCACTCCGAATCCACCGACCAGAATCGAGAAAATCCCGATAATCCCGCCGGCATAGCCGATTTTCCGGAACATATCGTCCAGCATGTTGCTGACGATGCTCAGCTCATTGACGGCAAAGTTATCTTCGGCCTGCGGTTTGAGCCTTCTGAGCCGCCGCATCAGGGAGGTCACTTCGGCCTTCAAATCATCGACACTCCCTCCGTCGGGTCCCTTAATCATCATCTCGTTCGAGGACCACCGCAAATTGACAAACGTGCGTGCCAGGGTCAGCGGTATCACCACATTATCGTCCATGCTGAGCCCCATCACATTGCTCCCCGACTTCTCCATCACCCCGATAACGGTCAGTTTCGTCGAGCCAATGCGCATCTCGCGTCCCACGGGGTTCTCACCCGGGAAGAGTTCGTTGGCCACCATATACCCAATCAGGGCCACCCGCGCCCCATGTTCGGCCTCGAACGGGGTAAAGTAGCGCCCCTCGACCACCTCGCAACTGCGAATCGCATTGTAGTCATAGGTTACTCCCATAATCCCGGCCCGCTCGACATAATAGGGTCCGTTCTTCACGGTTCGGGTAAAGGAGGTCATAAAGGCCACGGCCTCGGTCCCCGACAGCAGACGGCTCACCTCGTTAAATTCATCGAGGCTCACCTCCGGCCGGTTGTAATACTTCCACCACTCCCCAAAGCCGTCCCAGGGCCATTTCCCCACGTAAAGCGTATTGCTCCCCAGGGTATTGACCGTCTGGCGAATCTTAATCTCCATCGAATCAACCAGCGTAAAGACCGTGATAATCGCAAAAATCCCTATCGTAATCCCAAACAACGACAGAGCCGTCCGCAATTTGTTAATCACGACGTTCTCCAGCGCCATTCGGCCGCTCTGATAGACTTGTCCGAGGGTATACAGCGTTTTCCGCAACATGAAAGAATAAATGCCCGCACGCATGACGGGAGGTCAAATTTAACTATTTTTTGCGATTCACAGGGCTTTCCCTACCTTTGCAGGAGTGAAACACGGATAAACCGACCCCGTCACACCCGCCTCTCCCCGGCAGGCACTGCTTACGGCTGTTTATCCCTATTGAGGTGTTCCCCCAATTTGCCCCATATCATGACCTGGATAGTCATTTGCCTTCTGCTCATAGCCGGCTATCTGCTGGGGTCCATCCCCAGCGCCGTGTGGATTGGCCGCTGGTTCTACCATACCGATGTCCGCGACTACGGCAGCCACAATGCCGGTGCCACAAATACACTACGGGTACTGGGACGACGAGCCGCCCTGCCGGTATTCCTTATCGATGCGGCCAAAGGCTATGCCGCCGTGATGCTCTCCCACCTGACACCGCTCGAGGGAGATGCCCTTTTCTTCCTGAAAATAGGCCTGACCGCAACAGCCATTCTGGGACATATTTTCCCCCTCTTCGCCCACTTCAAAGGAGGGAAAGGGGTAGCTACCATGGCCGGGTGTATGCTGGCCATTGCACCCATTCCCATGCTGATGGCTCTGGCCACCTTTTTCATTGTACTGGCTATAAGCCACTATGTCTCGCTGGGTTCGATGACAGGCGGGGTTCTCTTCCCGTTCTATATTGCCATCATCAACGGCTGGGCTCCCTATAAAATTGGATTCGGAGTACTGGTCGCAGTCGTCCTGCTGATTACCCACCGCAAAAACATCAAACGGTTGCGCGAAGGAAACGAGAACAAGACCTATCTCTTTTGGCGCCGTCCGCAGCAGCCCCAATAATCCGACCCATGCTCAAACGGCGTGCACTCCTTGTAGCCTGACAGGCATTGCAAGCAATTCGCATTCCATTGGATATACAGTTCGGCTATAATGCCGAGCGGCATCCGCAGCCCGTTAAGGTTTTCAGGCTGAAGCCGGCGGAGATTGGGGCAGAGCCTCCTCGGCTGGAGTGCCCAGCGGCACCGACAACGACAACTGTCGTCAGCCCGAAAATTCCACAGCACCGGGTTGCTGAAGCAACCCGTCGGTCATGCGCCCAGCGGCGCTGCCGCTCGAGGTCGTCGCCGACCGAAAAAGCAACGCATCTTTCAGGCACGATTTAGACCGCATTGGGCACCATACATCCTATTGCGACAGCCGTGCAGACCATAGCCCCCCTGCAAAAGAGACACAACCGCCTCCAAAAACGTCAAGCGCGCGTCCACCCCAGAGGATGGACGCGCGCCAAACATAACAAACTACAGGAAAAATCCTACTCGTCCTTGTCCGTATCGGAGTAGGCCTTAAGCAGTTTATCCTGCACGTCGGAGGGCACCTGTTCGTATCCCACGAACTTCATCGTGTAGGTAGCCCGTCCTCCGGTCAGCGAACTCAGCGACGTCGAATAACGGTTCATTTCGGCCAACGGCACCCGCGCCGTCAGGATTTCAAACCCTTTCTCACTGGTCATACCTTCAATCATGGCACGGCGGTTCTGAAGGTCGCTCATCACGTCACCCAACTTGTCACTCGGGGCAAGCACCTCGATTTGGTAAATCGGCTCCATGATTTTGGGCCCCGCATTGCGGAAAGCCTCTTTGAAGGCGTTACGCCCGGCCAGTTTGAACGAAATTTCGTTTGAATCCACCGGGTGCATCTTCCCGTCGTAGACCACCACGCGAATGTCGCGGGCATAGGAACCCGTCAGCGGTCCCTCTTCCATCTTCTCCATAATCCCTTTGAGGATGGCCGGCAGGAAACGGGCATCGATGGCCCCGCCCACAATAGCACTGCAGAAGACCAGTTTACCGCCCCATTCGAGGTCTATTTCTTCGACCGACTTGATGTTCATGACCTGTTCGCGGCCGTCGATTTTGTATTTCGACGGTGCCGGCATTCCTTCGTAGTAGGGTTCAATCACCAGCGACACCTCGCCGAACTGACCCGCTCCGCCCGACTGTTTTTTGTGACGGTACGAGGCCGCTGCCGTTTTGGTGATGGTTTCGCGGTAGGGGATGCGCGGCGGGAAAAATTCAACCTCGATTTTATGCGTTCCGACCAACTGATTCTTGAGGATATTGAGGTGATGTTCGCCCTGTCCTGAAAGAATCGTTTGCTTGAGCTCTTTGGAATACTCAACGACAATAGAGGGGTCCTCGTAGGTTGCCCGCAACAGCAGTTCACCCAGTTTTTCGTCCTCGGCGCTGTTTTTGGCTTTGACAGCGGTACGGAAACGAGGCTGCGGGAACCCGATAAGGTTGATTTGCCAGTCGGCACCCGGACCGTTCAGCGTGTGGTTCACCCGCGTGGCCTTGAGCTTCACCGTACAACCGATATCGCCGGCACACAGTTCCGTTACCTTTGTCCGATTCCGCCCGGCACTGACAAAGATTTGGCCGATTTTTTCCTTGTTGCCCGTCGCCATGTTGGTGAGTTCCATCCCTTCGGTGAGCGTCCCGCTGATGACACGGAAGAAGGCCACTTCACCCAGGTGCGGTTCGACTGCCGTTTTAAAGACAAATATCGACACGGGCCCATTCGCATCCGCCTGCACGTCGCCGCCTCCAATCAGTCGGAAGTTGGGAGCCTTGAGCGGTCCCGGAGCCACGTTGATGATAAATTCCATCAACCGTTTGACCCCGATATCTTTCCGCGCCGAGAGGCAGAAGACCGGTACCAGGTCGCGTTTGGCCAGCCCCAGTTTAATCCCCGAACGCATTTCATCCTGAGTCAGCGTCCCTTTTTCAAAATAGAGTTCCATCAGAGCCTCGTCATTTTCGGCCGCCGCTTCGACCAGCGCCTTGTTGAGCTCTTTGGCCCGTTCCATTTCGGAATCGGGGATGGGGAGCTCTTCGCGTTCGCCGTTATCGCCTTTGAAACGGTACATCTTCATCATCAGCACGTCGATAAAGCTGTCGAAACCGGGACCCGGATTCACCGGATACTGCACCACCACAATCGGGGCTTCGGAGTTTGCGCGCAACTCTTCGATGGTCTGTTCCCAGTTGGCCTTTTCGGCATCGAGCTGATTGACGGCCGCAATCACCGGTTTTTCGTGCCGCCGGGCATAGCGTGCCTGTATCTCGGTCCCCACCTCAAAACCGTTCTGGGCATTGAGCAGCATCACCCCCACGTCGGCCACTTTGAACGACGAAAACAGCGTTCCGCAAAAATCATCGGCCCCCGGAGTATCGATAACGTTCAGTTTGTAGCCGTTGAACTCGGTATAGAGTACCGTGGAATAGATGGAGTGTTTGTTTTGGTGTTCGATGTCGGTATAGTCGGACAGTGTGTTTTCACCCTCGACGGAGCCGCGGCGTTCGATGACTTTCCCTTCGTAGGCCATGGCTTCGACGAGGGTGGTCTTGCCTGCCCCCGAGGCGCCCAGCAGGACGATGTTTTTGATTTCGTTGGTGGGGTATTTTTTCATAACGAGCGGGTTTTATGGGTTAATTTTCAAGAAACCCCTGCGGATTTCTGCCTATAAATATAGAAAATAGATTTCAAAAGGCAGCTTGCCCGAATAAATAATTATTCAGGAGGGAGAATTTCGAAACAGAGAGGGTGGAGGAGAAAGATTTTCGCCCCGGTGAGCCTCAGATGCGGGCCAGCATCAGGAAGACCACGTAAAGGGTCACCACAATGACCAGATAGGTAGTGCGGGCTTTGGAGGGGGCAAGTCCCAAGAAACGGTACTCCACGGCACCGTGCCGGCAGGCCGAGTAGCAGTCGCCGCAGAGGGTGCAGTTCAGGGCGGGTCGCCCGCGGTCGAGGTCACGCGCCGTGACGGCAGCGTGAGGACAGACGCGGGCGCACTGCATGCAGCGGGTGCAGCGGGTGCGCGAGAAGCGCAGCCGCACGGGGTTCAGCCATTTGACGAGGGAGACGATGGCTCCCATGGGGCAGAAGAGGTTGCAGTGAATCATTTGGCGTTTTCGGGGCGAGACGAAGAGCACCAGGAGCCACCCGACAACGCCCCAGACCACCACAAGGGTTACCACAAGCCACCCGGGAGCCCCCAGCGTACGCAGGAGCCAGGCGACAACCCCGACCAGAATCACAGCCCCGAAACGCATGTACCACCGTCCGCGGACGGGCGGCGAAAAGGCTTTGAAGCCTTTTGCCGCCCGGGCGCGGTTCAGGTCGCAGCCTCCCATGTAGCAGAGGTGGCTGCACCAGGCGGGACCCGAGAGGAGGATGGTGGCCAGAAAAAGAATGGGCATAAAGGAGAGTTCACCGCGATAGACCCATCCTCCTTCGATAACCATCGGAATGGGGAAGTGGAGTTTGCCGGTCATCAGGAAGAGGGGCGAGAGGGTGAGCCCCAGGAGGAGTTGCCCGAAGAAGACACCCGCAAAGAGAAGCCACAGCCGTCTCCGCCAGCGAGGTGCCGTGGCGGGATTCAGGAATTTGCCCGTAAGCCAGAAGCCGAGCACGGCAGCTCCGGCAATTTGCAGCCATCCCAGTCCCGGCAGGAAACGGTCCAACAGGAGCAGGTCGAAACCGGCCATTCCGCGTGCCACGCTCAGCAGCACCGCAACAGCCGCCGCCACGGCGAGTGCCGGAAGATGATTTTTGAGAAAGGCCACAAAATTTTCTACTTTTACAGAGCACAAAAATAGCAAAAACGGTTGCTTCATACGTTATATATACCAACAACCCGATTAAACATCCTCAACCGATTATGTTTTCATCCGAAATCTATACCGCCCGTCGGGCGGCACTGCGCAAGAAAATCAAGAGCGGTCTGATTCTGCTGCCGGGCAACATCGATGCCTCGATTAACTACCCGGCCAACGCCTACGGTTTCCGCCAGGACAGCAATTTTCTCTACTATTTTGGTCTGTCACAGCCGGGTTTCGCGGGGGTTATCGACGTGGACCGCGACACCGACTGCCTCTATGCGAACGAATGGACCATGGACGACCTGATATGGATGGGTCCGCAGCCCACCGTACGGGAACAGGCTGCCCGGGTCGGCGTCCAATCGGCCGGAAGCCTTCAGGAGCTCGCCGCCACCCTCAACAGCGCCATCAAGAAGGGGCGCAAGATTCATTTCGTACCGCCCTACCGCGCCGAGACCAAGCTCCAACTGTCAGCCTGGTTGGGGATTGCCGTCGAACGGCTCAAGGACCATGTATCGCGGGAGTTGATTCGCGCCATCGTCTCGATGCGCGAAATCAAACAGCCCGAAGAGATTGCCCAACTCGAAGAGGTAGCCCTCACCGGCTACAAGATGCACACCACCGCCATGCACCTCTGCCGCGAAGGGGTAAGCGAACTGGAGATTGCCACCGAGTTGGAACGCATTGCCGCTCAGGGTGGGGGACGCACCTCGTTCCGCAGCATCGTTTCGCAGCACGGCGAAACGCTCCACAACCTCAGCTACGAAGGACGGCTGCAGGAGGGGCGGCTGCTGCTGATTGACGCGGGAGCGGAGAATGCCATGGGCTACGCCAGCGACCACACCCGCACACTGCCCGTGGGCGGCCGTTTCACGACCCGGCAGCGCGAAATCTACGACATTGTACTGGCAGCCAACGCCTGCGGACAGAAACTCGCTGCACCGGGGGTTACCTACCAGAGTGTTCATCAGGCAGCCATGCAGGTCATTGCCGAAGGGCTGACGGCTCTCGGGCTGATGCGCGGCGACCCTGCCGAAGCCGTAGCTGCCGGAGCGGCGGCTCTTTTCATGCCCCACGGCCTGGGACACCAAATGGGGCTCGACGTCCACGACATGGAGGGATTGGGCGAAAAATATGTGGGATACGACGATGCCACCTCGCGCAGCACCCAGTTCGGGCTGAGCGCCTTGCGCATGGGCAAAGCCCTGCGGCCGGGACACGTCCTGACCGTCGAACCGGGCATCTACTTTATCCCGGCGCTGATTGAAAAGTGGGAACGCGAGCACATCAACTCGGCCTTTATCAACTTCCCGAAACTGCACGCCTATTTCGATTTCGGCGGCATCCGTCTGGAGGACAACATCCTGATAACCCCCACCGGCAACCGCCTGATAAGCAAACACCGCCCGCCGATAACCCCCGACGAGGTCGAAGCAGCCATGGCGCAATAGCGGCGGGTTCACACCCAACACCTACTTGAAACGACAACGCAATGAGCACTCTGAAAAAGTTCAGAAAAACCGAAACCCCTATCGAAGGACTTATCGTTATCGACCCGACCGTCTTCGGCGACGAACGGGGCTTCTTCATGGAGACCTACGCCAAACGTGACTATGACGAGCTGTTCGGCGGCTCGGTCGAGTTCGTCCAGGACAACCACAGCAAATCGCGACGCGGCGTGTTGCGCGGGCTGCACTTTCAGACCCAACATGCACAGGGAAAACTGATTCGGGTGGTGGCAGGAGCCGTCTACGACGTGGCGGTAGACCTGCGGGCAGGCAGTCCGACCTACGGCCAGTGGTACGGCGTGGAGCTCTCGGCCGAAAACAAACGCCAGTTCTACGTACCGCCTCACTTTGCCCACGGTTTTCTGACCTTGGCCGACGGAACGGAGTTTCTCTACAAATGTACGGACTACTACCATCCGGAGTTTGACGGCGGTGTGCGGTGGAACGACCCGACCATCGGAGTGGACTGGCGGTTGGAACACTACGGACTGACCATGGATGAGTTATTGCTGTCAGAGAAGGACCGGGTGCAGCCGTTGTTGAGCGAGTTGCAGGGCATGTAGGGGCGTCGTGCGCCTGATACAGTTTGGGGTTCGGAGGCAGAAAACTGCGGTTTTCTGCCTCCGAACCCCAAACTATTTCCCGACCCCTCACACCTTGTAAAAACACCGATACACATCCACCGCCACCAGCCCCTTTGCCCGCAACTGCCCCACCAGACTCGACGCCTCCCACAACGGCACCTCCCACCGCTCGGCCAACTGCTCGGCATCCAACCGTTCGCCGTCGGGCATCGCCTCGTAGGCCCGCCGCAACCGCGGCGACAACTCCGCCACAGCCACCGGCTTCGGCACACTCCGTTTCCACCCCAACGTATCGGCCAAATCCTCCGCACTCTGATACATAATGGCTTTGCTCGACCGTATCAGCATATTGGTCCCCTCGTTCATCGGTACTCCAATCGGCCCCGGCAGGGCAAACAGTTCCTTCCCGTATCCGGCCGCAATGTCGGCCGTCACCAGCGAGCCGCCCTTCGCGGCCGACTCCACCACAATCGTAGCCTGACTGAGCCCCGCCACCAGTCGGTTGCGGCTCAGGAAACTGGCCTTGTCAATCACGCTCCCCGGCGGACGGTCCGAGACGATGGCACCTCCGGCCGAGAGAATCTGTCGTGCCAGGTAGTAGTGGCTTTGCGGCACAATGTCATCGACCCACCCCGCCATAATGGCCACCGTTTTCAAACGGTATTGCAACGCGGCCGCATGAGCCGCCTTGTCGATACCGAAAGCCAGTCCGCTGACAATCACCGTATCGGGGAAGAGCATCGCCACATCCCGCACCACCATGCCCGTAGCGGTAATCCCTGCGCTGGAGGCTTTGCGGGTTCCCACCACCGAGAGCCAATGGCCGCTGTTAAAGTCTATATTTCCCCGGACGTACAACACGCACGGTGCATCGACACACTCGGCAAAAGCCTGCGGGAAATCCGCCTCGCCACGGGTCAGCACCCGTATCCCGGCGTGTTCACAATGGTCCAGAATGCTCTCCGCCTGCGACAGGGTGGTGCCACCGACTATCTCCTGCGCTGCTTTCAGGGAGGCTCCCGCCGCTATCAACTCCTCCACATCGGCTGTCATGGCGCGTTCGGCCGAACCGAACGTGTCCAGCAACAACCGCATGTTTTTGGGTCCCACATGCGGCAACAGGGAGAGTGCAACAGCATATTTCATTGGGATAAAGGTAGTGATTTTCGCGGACGTACCGCATGGCCCGGCCTTGGAACGAACACTCCCTGCCCAAATTAGCTGAAATTCGCTAATTTTGAGAGACCGAGTCAGGAAAAAGGTGTTCAATCGCCTGCTGCGGGAAAAAACCGCACGCATCATCCGGCCGAAACAACCCCACAAATCGCATGAAACAACAGTCTCTGCTCCGTCCCCGAACCAAAAAGAGATGGCAGTCCCTCTGCACGGTCAGTGCCCTATTGATACTATTGTGTGCCAACCCGACGCAGGCCTGCGGAGAGCTTCCTGCCAATAAAATACGCCGCATCGTCCGCCACAAAAAGGCTGACATCGGCATCGCACTACGATACAAAGACCAGGCCTTCGCACTCGCAGATACACCGGTCTACCCCCTGATGAGCGTATTCAAGGTGCACGTTGCCATGGCTGCACTGCACAAGATGGAACATGTGCATATTGCACTGGACGATTCGGTCACCGTCGGCCCCGAATACTGGCACCCCGACACATACAGCCCGATGCGGGACCAAGCCCCAAATATCGCTACCCGTCACACCACCTATCGGGAGTTGCTGACCTACACCGTGTCGCACAGCGACAACAATACCTGTGACTTTCTGATTGACTTTGCGGGAGGCATTGACCGAGTGGATGCCTATATCCGCAGCCTGGGGATTGACGCTTTTCAGCTGACCGAAACGGAAAAGACCATGCACGAGGACATCCTGAACTGCTACGACAATCGAAGCAGTCCGTTGGCAGTGGTGCAGTTGCTGGAGAAACTCTACACCGAACCGTTGCTGACTGCTGAACATTTCCGTTTTTTGGAGCATCTGTTACTGACCTGTTCCACCGGACAGAACAAACTGAAAGCCGGCCTGCCGCCCCACATTCCCCTGGCACACAAAACCGGCCATTCCGACCGTACCGCCGAGGGAGTTATGATAGGAGATACCGATGTCGGAGTTATCTACCTGCCCAACGGTGAGCGATGCTATCTGGCAGTGCTGGTCAAAGACTCCCGGGAGCATGAGGCCACCCATGCACGCATCATGGCGCGTGTGGCACGGATCATCTACCGCAGCCTGAGATAGCCGGAACCACACCCAATAGCCCACCATCAGAGAGTTCACGACAAGCCCCTACCCAAACGAAACACCTGCACAGTCCCCATTCTCCTGGACGAACGCATCGGACTGTCGCCACACCCGCGAAAATGTGTAACTTTACCCCCATGGCACTATTAACTTCTGAGATGCCGCTCAGCACGGCCCTCGAACTACATCCGACACTCATTCCGCTGGTCAGCCGCTTCGGCATACGGCTCGGGCTGGGCGAGAAATCCGTGGCTGCCGTCTGCGCCGAACACCACATGGAACCCGGATTCCTGCTGACCCTCATGAATACCTATCTGTTCGAAGAGTACTTTCCCGAGCAGAAACTCAAATCGTTCCACGTCAGCCAACTGGTCGATTACCTCGACAAAACCAACGCCTACTACCTCCACCAACAGCTGCCCAACATCGAGCGGCACCTCGGGTCGCTCATCGCCAGCGGCGGCGGAGAGAATAAAAATCTGGCCCTTATCGGTCGTTTTTTTGCCCGCTTCAAGGAGAGCCTGACCGCCTCGATTGAGTACGATACCCGGGAGTGGTTCCCCTATTGTCTGGCGCTGAGCCGTGGCGAGGCACAGCCGACACTCGCCGTCACCCCTCCCCCGCTCCAGACCGACAACGAGGACGAAGACCCGGCCGTCAGCCTGCTGCGCGACCTGCGCAGCATCATGGTACGACACCTCGGCGGAGAGTACAACGACAACTTGGCCTATGCCGTAATATTCGCCCTGGACAGCATCGAGCACGACATCCGCCAGCACAACCGCATTCGCAACCGTATCCTAACCCCCGTTATCCACGCCTTATGCCACGCATAGCCGTCATACTGCCCGACCTGTTGCAGGGAGCCGGCATGACCGCCATTCTGGAGCGGTATTTTTCACCGGCCGAGGTGGCCTGCTTCACCCGGGTGCAGGAGGTGACCGCCGAGGGCGGAAACGGAGGGTATGACCTCTATTTTACCGACAGCGACACGTTTGCCTCACACGTCGATTTTTTCCTGCCGCGGCGCAACCAAAGCGTGGTGCTGGTGGGAGGAGAGCGGGAACCGGAGTTGCGGGGCGGCGAGACGCCGCGGGTAATTGCCACGGGCTGCGGACTGGAGAACCTGTTGGAGAAAATCGAACGGGTGCTGACCCCGATGCGTCCCGCGGACGAGGGGAGCACCTCGGACGAGCTCTCGGCCCGCGAGGTACAGGTCCTGCAACTGGTTGTCAGCGGCGCCATCAACAAGGAGATTGCCGAACGGCTCAACATCAGCCTCAACACCGTCCTGACCCACCGCAAGAACATTACCGCCAAACTGGGCATTAAAACCATATCGGGGCTGACGCTCTATGCGCTGATGCACGGCTACATCCCGGCCGACGAGATGCCGCTATAGACATAGCGCCGACAGTCGGGCACCTGTCACGCGCCCCACCAAACGCCTTCCGAAACCATGAAAAAAGTCTTGATAACCGGTGCCACCGGGCTGGTCGGCAGCCACCTGACCGCCGAACTGCTGAGCCGCCTCCAACAGGGTGACACGACCTACGGCACACCCGTAGTAGTGGCCCGTTCCGACGCATCGTGGGGAAAACTCGACTGGGTGCTGCTCCGCCGCGGCGTTGCCACCCGGCTCCAACAGCGCACCACCGCACAACTCGAATACCTGGACGACTGTCGCCGTCTGCTGCACGACGAGCGGCCGCAGGTGGTCTTTCACTGCGCCGCCCGCATCGAACTCGGCAAAACGAAAAACGACGAGCAACTGGTGATGCGCAACGTCGAAATGGTCCATAACCTGATAACCGCCGCCCTGGAACTCCCGGCCGACGAACGCCCGCTCTTTCTCCACGTCAGCTCGATAGCCGCACTCGGCAATCACCCCTCGGCTAACGGCTGCATCGACGAACAGGCCGTCATGGAGAACCTCTCGGGCGCCTCGGCCTACGCCCGCGGCAAATTCCTCTCCGAAAACGAGGTGTGGCGCGGTGCGGCCCACGGGTTGTCGGTAGCCGTGGTCAATCCGGCCGTCATTCTGGGAGCCATGTCGCCCGACTCGGGCTTCTGGTTCAACGGCCTGCTGCACGCCATGCGTCGGGGAGCCCACCGTTTCTGGATTGAGGGCGAAATGGCCTTCGTCTCGGCCGACGACGTGGCGCGCGCCCTGCTGGCGCTTGCCGAAACCCCCTCGGCCTGGGGTAAACGCTACATCCTCTCGGCCGAAAACCTTACCTACCGCCGTTTCCTCTCCCAAGTGGCCCGCGCAGCCGCTCTCCCCGCCCCCACCATCCGCATCCCCCGCTGGATGCTTCGGCTGACACTCCCCTTCTCGCCCTCGATGGC
The DNA here is from genome assembly GCA_019113395.1 of Candidatus Rikenella faecigallinarum. GTDB lineage: Bacteria > Bacteroidota > Bacteroidia > Bacteroidales > Rikenellaceae > Rikenella > Rikenella faecigallinarum. The sequence goes on from DXHL01000021.1 coordinate 65,335, forward strand.
GGCCGTCATCGACTCCTACAAACGCTTCGACGGCTCCGAAATCATGCGCGCCGTTCCGTTCCGCTACACCGACCTGACCCAAACGCTCGACGAAATGGAACACACGATTGAAAAAATTTGATTATTCGGAGAAAAATACCGAAATTTGCAACCTGTTTATTCACAACAACGTAAAACAACGATGAAAGTTTGTCAAATCACCGGGAAGAGCGCACAGGTCGGTAACAACGTGTCGCACTCCAACAAGAAGAGCAAACGCCGCTTCAGCCCGAACCTCAAGAGCAAACGCTTCTTCCTCGAAGAAGAAAACCGCTGGGTGACGCTCAAAGTATCGGCTGCCGCCATGCGTACCATCAACAAAAAAGGCCTCTCGGCTGCACTCAAAGGTGCCGCTGCGCTGCCCAAAGTTTATTAATCCACTTAGTCTGACTCCAGAAAATGGCTAAAAAAGGTAACCGTGTACAGGTGATTCTCGAGTGCACCGAGCACAAAGAGAGCGGAATGCCGGGTATGTCGCGCTACATCACCACCAAAAACAAGAAAAATACCCCGGACCGTATGGAACGTAAAAAATACAACCCCATACTCAAACGTGTAACCATTCACCGCGAAATTAAATAATCATGGCAAAGAAGGTAGTCGCTACGCTCAAAACCGCTGCGAACGGTAAGAACGTAACCAAATGCATCAAGATGGTGAAATCCGAAAAAACCGGAGCTTACATCTTCAAAACCGAAATCGTACCCAACGAAGAGGTAAAGGATTTCTTCGCCAAGAAGTAATCGCCCCCTCTCTGACAGGATACATACGAACCGAAAAGGGTGCGGCGGATATCAACCGCCATACGACACCAACCCATCGGTTATTTTTGCGAACGGCCACCTCGGGTCCAATGACTTAGGAATCCACATTTGCCGTCGCAAAAAAAGCGGCCTGCACAACCCTTGTGCGAGGCCGCTTTTTTTTTGCAGACATCGGACTGCACACACCCCGAACAACTGCACCTCTTTCCATTTTACCCCCTGGTCTACGCCCACAAAAGCACTATCCGATTCGTTTTTATTATCTTTGAGCAAAATACCTGCTCGACCCACAGAGCGACTTTTCCATTCATCCCCTTCCACACATGAAACCTCTTTGGACCTTGACACTCGGAGCATGCACCCTGCTCGCTTCGGCAGCGGCACAAAACCCCCGCCCCAATACGATAGATTCCATCCACGCCCCCGTAGTGGTAGGCATTCCGCCCTGCGATGCCTTTATCGGACTGTGTCTGATGCCTGACGGCGAGATACGCCACTACAACTACGGCAGCCATCCCGCCAGTCCCGCTCCCGGGTACCTCTCGAGTCGCGACAGCGGCCTCACGTGGCACGCACGGTCCCTGGCGGCTGAACTGCCCGCCGCCGACCAAAGGTCACCCCTCAGCGGAGAGTATATTCGGTTGTTTTGCGTCGGGTCGAACGTCTACGCGCTGCGCACCGAAGGGGGATTAGCGGGCGGCCGCACCATTACGAAGATTGATTCCGTGCCCGGGATTATGAACAAGCCGCCGATTTTCATCCGCAACGGCACACGGGTCATCTCGGGAGCACACCGCATCGACCGCAGCGGAGCTTTTGTCTACATCTCGGACGACGACGGACGCACATGGCACGCCTCACAAAAAGTGACCGCTCCCGACCACCAAAAAGGAGGCTTTCATCAGGGGACACGGTGGAATCACGGTGCCGTAGAGCCGACGATTGTCGAGCTGCAGGACGGACGGCTGTGGATGATTATGCGGACGGCGCAAGACCATCACTACCAATCCTTCTCGGAGGATGGCGGTGAAACGTGGACTCCTGCTACCCCGTCACCCTTCTACGGGACCATTACGATGCCGACGCTCCATCGGCTCGGGGACGGGCGGCTGCTCTTCCTGTGGTGCAACACCACCCCGCTGCCCGAGTTGCCCACGGCCAACGGAGTCTGGGACGATGTCTTTACGAACCGTTGCGTGCTCCACGCTGCCGTCTCGGAGGATGACGGACGGAGTTGGACAGGATTCCGCGAGATTCTGCTCGACCCCGACCGCAATGCCGCCAACTACGGCATCACCCGCCACGGCGAAGACAAAAGCGTCCACCAGGCACAAGCCATCGAGGTAGCACCGGGTAAAATCCTCGTATCGGCAGGACAGCATCGGCTGAGCCGACGCATGGTGCTCTTCGATGTCGATTGGCTCTACGACACGGTCCGCACCTGCGATTTCAGCGACGGTCTCGACTCCTGGACCGCCTTCCGCTACTATCGCGGCATCACGGGCCACTGCTGCTACAACCGCCAGCTGGCTCCGCTGCTGGTTTCCCACCCCGACGACTCCGCCCGAAAGGCCCTCTGCATCCGATATCAGCCCAACGATTCGCTGGTACAGGACAACGACGGGGCGCTGTGGAACTTTCCCGCCTCCCCGTCGGGCGAGGTAACCCTCAGCCTTCGCATCCCGCAGGGGGCAGCGGCCGTCGAGCTGCTGCTCAACGACCGCTGGTTCAACCCCACGGACACCGTGGCGCGGTACGCGGCACCGTACCGCGCCACGCTCGACCGCCGCACGCTCGGCATCCGCGACGACCGCTGGCACTCCGTCACCATACGGTGGAGCGAAGGGCGTGCGGCGCGGCTGATGGTCGACGGGCGGCGACGGACCACCCTCCCGCTGCAAAACGCCACCGAACACGGGCCCTCGTACCTCCACCTGCTCGGCGGACACACCCCCGATTCGGTCGGGGTATGGGTTGAGCGGGTCGAAGCGCGCAAACTCCCCTTGCGCTAAGCACAGCCCCACGGACAAATCGGACAAAAGGCCGGTCAAATCTCATACTACCTCCAAAAATAAGGATGGGACACCTTGCAGTGGCAAGGTGTCCCATCTCTCGTTCACCCAAGGAGAACCGCAGACCGTTGTCCCCGGATGCCCCCTCCGTATCGGCCCTATGGAATATATCGGGCAATCTCCTGCTCGATTCGTTCGCCACGCAGGTCGCGGGCCAAAATCGTTCCATCAGGACCGAACAGCATAATGTACGGAATGCCGTTGATGCCGTACAGATGACGCACCGTGGAGTTCGAGTCGATAATCTGCGGCCAGGTGATTTTCAAATCGCTCACTGCCGGAGCAAGGTTTTCCGGCTTGTCCCAAACGAAAAGCCCCACAACCTCCACTCCTTTGTCCTTGTATTTCCCGTATACCCGGGCTAACACCGACATCTCTTCCCGACACGGACCGCACCACGAAGCCCAGAAATCTACCAGCACATATTTTCCCTGACCTACGTAATCTGAAAGTTTAATGACCCGACCGGCGGCGTCCATCCCCTCGAAATCGACAAAGGGTTTGCCCGGCAAAGTCATGAGTTCAAACTCTTTAGCCTTCAGGTAATCTTTCAACGGTCCGTAATTGCGTATAGTCGTACCCCCCTCTTCATAGAGCGTAATGTATCGTTCCGGTTCCATGTCGTAGGCGATGTCCATCAACACATAGGCTCCCATGAAATTGGTGCGATTGGCCCGATAGACGGCGATTGTCCGGGACATATACTGTTCGCTGCAGAGTTTGTCCTGCCGTTGTTTTTCGTCCCGGGTCTGCATACTGTCGGCCCATAGCCGGTCTATTGTATCGAAATACAGCTCGCGACGGTTGAGCAGGACGGACAGCGAATCGTTCAGCGGAGTACCGCCCACCGATAACGGATTGTTCATATCCACCGTAATAGTGCCCGGCTCGGCAATCAGATTGGCATACAATTCCCGTCCCAAATCCAGTCTACGTATTCCGCTATCGGTGCGGGTGAAGGTAAATTGCCCGTCGCGGACAACAGCGCTATCCAAAATAGTGTTGTGCTCATATTCAGTCATATAGACTGTTTTTCCGTTTTCCGACTCGGGTGCCGTACCTTGAATCGTGTAGCTCTGGGCCCAAACGGAACCCGTTCCGAACAGTGCTGTAACAACTGTCACAATCAGTATTTTCATAGATGAGGTATTTGTATGACGTAAAGGTAGTTGTTTTTGGGGTATAGCCGTACGGTTTATGTAAAACCTCCATGCCAAACGTCGGCTCTCCCTCCGCCCCTTCGGACATAGCCTCCCCGTCCCTTCCCGTCGAACGCAGCGACAAATTGGAAGGTCAATCCCCGAACCGCCCGACCAATTCACCCCTCGTGACCCGCAGTATCGGCAAATTGACAAATAATGATTAACTTAGCTGCCTCAAATCCGCTGTCCGCGAGAGATGGGCCAGCACCTTACCCCTTACGAAAACAAGACAACCCTCATTTATGAGCAGTTTCAGCAAACGAAGCCTGTGGGGCGGATGGATAGTCTTCGTCATCGCCAGCCTCACCTACCTCCTCACCATGGAACCCACCGCCAGCCTGTGGGACTGCAGTGAGTTCATCGCCACCAGCTACAAACTCGAAGTGGGACACCCCCCGGGAACCCCCTTCTTCTTCCTCATAAATCGTCTGGGGGCCATCTTCTCCGGTGACCCGTCGAACGTGGCTGCCGCCATCAACGCCCTCTCGGCGCTCGAAAGCGGCCTGACCATCGCCTTCCTCTTCTGGACCATCGCACACCTCGGACGACGACTCTACCGCAAGGAAGAGAACGAACTCACCGACGCCCAAAGCTGGGCCATTATCGGCGCTGCGGCCATCGGTTCGCTGGCATACACCTGGACCGATACCTTCTGGTTCTCGGCCGTCGAAGCCGAAGTCTATGCCCTCTCGTCACTCTTCACGGCTGTGGTCTTCTGGGCCATCCTCAAGTGGGAAAACGTGGCCGACCAACCCGGCAGCAACCGCTGGCTCGTGCTCATCGCCTACCTCATGGGTCTCTCGGTCGGGGCTCACATCCTCAACCTGCTCGCCATCCCGGCACTCGTTTTCATCTACTACTTCAAAAAATTCCCAGGACGCAAAAAAGCGGACCTCTGGAAACCCGGCGTGGTCTCCATCCTGCTGACCGGTGCTTTCTACCTGCTCACCCCGACGGTGGTCTCCATCGGCGCCTTCGTGGACCGCATCTTCGTCAATGGCTTCGGACTGGGTGTCAATAGCGGTCTCACCACCTTCGTCGTACTGCTACTCATCGCCCTCGGCTGGGGCGTCTGGCGTACCCACCAACGCGGCAAAGCCGGCTGGAACACCATTCTCCTCTCGGCCTTTATGGTTATCGTCGGCATCTCGACCTACGGCATCGTACTCATCCGTGCCAGCATCAACCCGCCGATGAACAGCAACAACCCCAGCAACCCCTATACGCTGCTGTCGTTCCTGAACCGCGACCAATACGGCACCCCGCCGCTGCTCTACGGACAGTCCTACGCCTCGCCCACCGTCGGCAACGAATACAACGCCTCCTACTTCGTGGACGATGAGGGCAAGTACAAACCGATGCAAACGGTCAGCGACTACGCCTACGACCCCAATACGCTGATGCTCTTTCCCCGCATGCACAGCAACAACCCGCGCCACATCGAAGAATACAAGCGGTGGGCCGATGTCAAGGGGCGTCGCGTGCGGGCACAGGACGGCTCGATGGTAACCGTACCCACCTTCGGCGAAAACCTCCGCTTCTTCTTCTCCTACCAGCTCAACAACATGTACTGGCGGTACTTCCTGTGGAACTTCGTGGGACGGCAGAGCGACATCCAAAACCAAACCATCGTCGACGGAAACTGGATGAGCGGTATCCGCCCCATCGACGAACTCTACCTCGGCCCGCAGGACAACCTTCCCTCGGAAATCGCGGCCAACAAGGGGCGGAACACATACTACTTCCTGCCGTTTATCCTGGGGCTTATCGGCTTCTTCTACCAGCTCAAACGCGACGGACGTAACTTCCTGGTGGTCTTCCTGCTCTTCTTTATGACCGGGATAGCCATCATCCTCTACCTGAACCAGAAACCGCTCGAACCTCGCGAACGGGACTACGCCTACGCCGGGTCGTTCTATGCCTTTGCCATCTGGATTGGTCTGGGCATGCTGTGGCTCTACGACCTGCTGCGCCGCCGCGTCTTCAAAACACGCGGACGGGTAGCGGCTGCCATAGCATTTGTTGTCTGCGCTTCGGTACCGACGGTACTGGCCGTCCAAAACTGGGACGACCACGACCGCAGCCACCGCTATGTGGCGCGTGACATGGGCTACAACTACCTGAGCGGCGTTCTGCCCAACGGCATTATCATCGACTACGGCGACAACGACACCTTCCCGCTGTGGTACAACCAGGAGGTGGAAGGAGTGCGCACCGATGTGCGGGTCATGAACTCCTCCTACATCGGCGGCGACTGGTATATCGACCAAATGCGCATGAAAGCCAACGAGTCGGAGGCCATCCCCCACTCCATGCCGCGCCACAAATACTACGGAGATGCCACGGGACAGTTCATTATCCGTGAGATTCCCAAAGCCGACGGCAGCGACTGGACTGCGCAGGAGGTGATGGAGGTCATCAACAGCGACGACCCCCGCACCCAACTCACCGACCAGGAGGGCAACAAATACAACATTGTTCCGGCTCGTCGCATTGCCGTGCCGGTTAACAAGGAGAATGTCATCCGGAGCGGTATCGTTCGTCCCGAAGATGCCGACCTGATTGAAGATACGATATACCTCAACATCGACCCGAGCCGTTATGCGCTGGTGGCAGGCGATGTGGTTTTTCTTGACATGCTTGCATCGGGTGACTGGACCCGACCAATTCACTTCACTTCGGCCGCCGACCTGCTGAAATGGGGATTAGTGAACTATGATAGCCAGAGCGAGAAGGGTTCGTGGTCCTATCTGCAACAGGACGGGATGACCTACCGTCTGGTGCCGATAAAGTCACCCATCGACCGCATCTACGGCGTGGGACGCATCGACACCGAGACCCTCTACGACAACCTCATGAACAAGTATCGTTACGGGAATATCCGTGACCCGAGGGTTTATGTGGATTACTTTGTGACCAATACGATGCTGACCTCTCAACTGCGGTCGTCGTTTGCTCGGTTGGCCAACGCTCTCACGGCCGAGGGCGATACGACGCGGGCTATCGAAGTGGTGGACCGTGCCATGACCGAGTTGCCGCTCGAACAGTTGCGCATGGATGACATGGTGGTTTACCTGATTGAGGCCTACTACCGTGCCGGAGCTTATGACAAAGGGAACGCGCTGGCGCAGAAAGCGGGGACCATTTTGACGGAATATGTGGACTACTACAGCCGTTTCAAAGGGAACAAGCAGACTTTGGTTGAGAACGAAATGATGGACCGTCTGCGGATGCTCTACAACCTCTACCTGATTACGAGTCAGTACGGTCAGACGGAGGTAGCGGCTCTATATGCCCCGTACGTGGGAGCAATATAGAATAGCATTCCCTATCGCGAGTATCCGTTCAATGTGCGCGGGGCACTTTCTCAAAAGTGCCCCGCGCTGTTTTTACCCTCTCTCTGTCCGGAAGAAAATATTTTCCGAAAGTATTCTCTCCATACAGCGTCTGTTTCTGCAAAAGCCAAGGCTGGGTTTCACCACGCTGCCCGAAAAAGGAATCGGCGGAGAAAACCACATAAATGGTTTTCCCCGCCGATTCGATAAGACAAAGACAGCGCCCTACTTCTCTTCCACCGTGGGCAACTGAACCACCGTGCAGACATTACCCTGTCCGAAAGCCTCTGCTGCTATCGTGCGGATACTCTCAGAACTCAGGGCATTGACCGTAGCTTCGTAATCGGTATAACGGTCGTTGTCGTTCAGGTACCAACTGGTCAGGTAACCCATCCAGGTGCCGTTATTTATCAGCCCGTCGCGATAGCGTTTCAGGAAAAATTCACGGGTTTTGGTCAGTTCCTCTTCCGTGGCACCGTCGCGGCTCAGGGCATCGAGTTCTTTGACCACCAACGGCAACAACTCATCCACTTTGGCCGTGTCGGTCTCGAAGAAAATCTGGTAGGCGAAGCGCGGCAGCGGCACCTTTTGGTAGGTCAGACCGACTCCCACACCATACGTTCCCCCCTTCTCTTCACGAATGGATTTGGTGTAGCGCATTTCGAGGATGTAGCGGATGGCCTCCAGATGGATATCATTGGCCATGGAGTATGGCAGTGCGCCCGAGTAGATTTCGATGGCCGAGACTTTGGGGGTTTCGAGGGGCGTGCGGTAGCGGTTTTCAACCTTTCCGGCCACCGGCAGCACAATGTGTTCGCCCCACTGGAGGGTTTTACTCCGTTTCGAGGGGAGTGACCCGAGGTACTTTTCGGCCAGCGGGCGCAGCGTATCGGCCGAGACGTTTCCGACAAAGACAAAGGTCATTTGGTCGGCATTCGAGAAGAAACGGTGGTAGAGTTCCACAGTACGTTCGCGGGATACCGAGTCCAGTACGTCGAACAACTGGAAAACGCGAGGGTTGTGGGCGTAGACCGTACTCATGAGGCTGTCCTGGAAGATGTAGTTCGGGCTGTTGACCACATTGGGTCGCATGGACTGGTACTGGTTCATGACCACGTTCCAGTTGCTGGTTTCGAATCGCGGCGCGGTGTAGTAGAGGTAGGTGAGTTGGAGCAGCGTTTCGAGGTCCTGCGGCGAGCAGCCGCCGCTGAAGCCCTGCGACAGAGACCCGACAGTCGGATTGACGCGGGCGATTTTCCCGGTGAGGAGTTTGTCGAGGTCCGAACGGGAGTAGTCGCCCACACCGCTCATGCCCAGGTATGCGGGCAGCATCCCCAAATTGTAGAGGTCCGTCACATCGCCCAGGGTGGACATCCCGCCCTTTTGGAAGGCCGTCATCTGTATTTCGTCGGCTTTGAGTTGCGTCGGCTTGACAATTACCCGCACGCCGTTCTTGAGCGTGAAAAGGGTGGACCCGAATTTCCCGGCTTCGGTTTTGATGGTCTTGGAGCCTTTGAGGGTCGAAGCATCCATCAGTTCGCCGCTTTGGAGCGTTTCGCGGTAGGGTTCAATTTGCGTGTTTTTAACCCGTTCGACTACCTCCAGCACTTCGGCCTCGGTCGGCAGCGCTACCCCCTCTTTGGCTGGCATGGAGATAAGGATGGCGCTGTTGCGGTCGCGCACCCATCCCTGTACCTCGGCATTGACATCCTCCAGGGTGATGGCCTCCAGCAGGCGGCGGGTAATGGCCAGGTCCTGTTCAGGGCTCAGGTACGGCGTGCCGTTTTCGAAGTGTTCCATGAACGCATCAACAAATTCACCGTTTTTGCGGTCGTTGCGGTTGGCGTAGTAGCTCTCGGTGCCGCGCAAAATGTCGGTTTTGGCGCGGTCGAGTTCCGACTGGGTAAATCCGCCGCGCTGCATGCGGTAGGCTTCGGTGTAAAGCGCCTCCAGCGTGCGCAGGGCTTCTCCCTCACGAGCCGACCCCATCAGGAAAAAGGCATCGAAGGGTTTAAGCAGCGGCGTGTAGCCGCCTCCTGCCCCCAGGAAAGGCGCATTCTCCTGTCGGGCCAGTTCGCTGAAGCGGTCGTTCAGCATCCGTCCGACCAGCGAATGGATGTAGCTGTGGTAGAGGCGTTCCATACCGTCGTAACGTTCCACGAGGGGTTTCTCGCGGAAAAGCACCTGTACGGAGGTTGAGGTCAGTTCGGGGTCGGAGGTTACCGACACGAGCGGTTGCTCGTTGTCGGGAGCCGTGATGACGGCTTTCGGGGTCTTCACGGCGGCAGGCTGCAGGTCGGCCATCGTGCGGATGAGGCGTTGCTCCATGCTGTCCACGTCGAAATCACCCACAATCACGAAGGCCTGCATGTCGGGCCGGTACCAACGGTGGTAGAAGTCGCGCAGTTCCTGGTATTTGAACGACTGGAGCACTTCGGGAGTCCCGATGACGTTGCGCTTGGCGTACAGCGTGCCGGCAAACAATACCGGCATCTGCTGGTTAAAGATGCGTCGCTGGGCGTTGTTCCCCTGACGCCACTCCTCCAGAATCACACCGCGCTCCTTGTCGATGGCCGCCGTGTCCAGCGTAATGTGGCCCGCCCAGTCGTGCAGTATCAACAGTGCCGAGTCGATAATCCCCGAACGCGTCAGCGGCACGTTCGTAATCATATAGGTGGTCTGCTCCTGGCCGGTGGCGGCGTTCAGGTTCTCGCCGAAACGCACCCCGATGCTCGACAACCAGTCAATCATCGAGTTGTCCGGGAAGTGTTCCGACCCGTTGAAGGCCATGTGTTCCAGAAAGTGAGCCAGCCCGTTCTGGGACTCCTCTTCCTGAATGGCCCCCACCTTGTAATAGATGTGGAAATCGGCGCGGTTGGCCGGTTTGTCGTTGTGTTTGAGGTAGTAGGTGATGCCGCTCGGCAGTACCCCTACCCGTACGCTGCTGTCCACCGGTGCGGTTTCGCCGGGAAACGGTTTTTGGGCCTGTACGGCCGTGGCTCCCCACAGAACCAAGGCTCCGCCCAAGGCTATCATTCGCAGGTTTCGTTTCATAAAAGGGTGTGGTTGTTTTGTTGAATTTATGACTTTCGAGTGCAAATTTGTGATAAAATTACCATTTTTTCTAAATTTGTTCCGAAGAAAAGGGGCTTAATTGGCTCTTTGTGCGATTTTTCACGATTTTTGCGGATTGGAGCCGGCATCTCTGAACGGGATGATTCGCTCCTTGTAAGCGAAAATAATAAACACCTGAATACCATGAACGAAGAAAAAGTACTGGCCGCGCTGAAAAAAAGCGGCGTGCCGATGAAATCGGCTGAAGTGGCCGAAGCAACGGGACTGCCCAAAGCCGATGTGGACAAAGCCATCAAGAACCTGGTCAAAGAGGGTAAGGCCGAATCCCCCAAACGCTGCTTCTACGCAGCCAAATAAGGGGAATCTGACACGGGCGGAACATGGTTCTAATCCTGTGCCGAGCATGCGTGTGATGCCGCCGCAACGGCATCCCGGCAGAACCTTGTGTGCATGAGAGGCCGTTGCGTATGATGTCTTTGGCCTCTTTCCCGCCCGGCCCAACACCCTATGTAGAGAACGTATGGCGCAAGTGAAGATAGAACCCTCGTGGCAGAAACTCCTGGCCGAAGAGTTCGAAAAACCCTACTTCAACCAACTGACCGCATTCGTGCGCGAACAGTATATGTCGCACGTGGTCTATCCCCCCGCGGCACAGATTTTCCGTGCCTTCAACAGTTGCCCGGCCGACCGCCTGAAGGTGGTGATTATCGGCCAGGACCCCTACCATAACGAGGGGCAGGCCAACGGCCTCTGTTTCTCGGTTGCCCCGGGAACACCCTTTCCGCCGTCGCTCCAAAACATCCTCAAAGAGGTATGCGACGATACGGGTGCTCCGATGCCTGCCACCGGCGAGTTGGACCGCTGGGCCGAACAGGGGGTGCTGATGCTCAACGCCGTGCTGACGGTCCAGGCCCATCAGCCCGCCTCGCATGCCGGACACGGCTGGGAACAGTTTACGGACGCCGTGGTGCGGGTCATCGCCCAACAAAAATCGCAGGTCGTCTATATGTTGTGGGGTTCGTATGCCCAGCGCAAGGCGGCTGTGGTCGATGCCTCCCGCAACTGTATCCTCACGGCACCGCACCCCTCCCCATTGTCGGCCTACCGCGGCTTCTTCGGCTGTCGCCACTTCAGCCGCGCCAACGAATACCTCGTGGCCACCGGACAGCAACCCATCGTGTGGTAACCCCACACGATGCCCTTCAGCCTCGACCCGAGGCAAACCCACTCCTACCCCTCTATTTATTTTATTTAGCTTATATCGTCGGAGGCGGCCGCCGGCCGCAGGATTTACATGGAAACGGATTATCTCAAAGGACTCAACGGCCCTCAACGCAGTGCGGTCGAAAACTACAACGGCCCCTCGCTGATTATCGCCGGTGCAGGTTCCGGTAAAACGCGCGTGCTGACCATGCGCATCGCCCATATGTTGGAACAGGGCGTTTCGCCGCGCCACATCATGGCCCTGACCTTCACCAATAAAGCGGCTCGCGAAATGCGCGACCGTGTGACCCGTATCCTGCCGCCCGAGGCGGTGCGGGGATTGTGGATGGGTACCTTCCACTCGCTCTTTAGCCGCATCTTGCGGGTCGAGGCGGCACTGCTCGGATTCCCCGAGGCCTTTACCATCTACGACACGGCCGACAGCCGCAACGTGGTCAAAGGCATCGTCCGACAACTCGAACTCCCCGACGAACAGTATAAACCCAACGAGGTTTATGCCCGTATTTCGCTGGCCAAGAACAATCTGGTGCTGCCCGAGGCCTATGCTGCCAACGACACCCTGATGGCCGAAGATGCACGGGCCAAGCGTCCCCGCCTGGCTGAAGTCTATGCCCACTACATGCGTCAGTGTCGGCAAAACGGAGCCATGGACTTTGACGACCTGCTGCTCTACATGAACGTCCTGCTGCGCGACCACCCCGAGATTGTCCAAAAGTACGGCGAGCAGTTCCAGTATATTTTGGTGGACGAGTATCAGGATACGAACTACTCCCAATACCTGATTGTCAAGAAACTGGCCGACGTGCGGCGCAACATTTGCGTGGTGGGCGACGACTCGCAGAGCATCTATTCGTTCCGCGGGGCGCGCATCGAAAACATCCTGCGGTTTCAGAAAGACTATCCCGAGGCAAAGATTTTCAAGCTCGAACAAAATTACCGTTCGACCCGCACCATTGTCGAGGCGGCCAACAGCGTGATTGAGAAAAACAGCCGCAAACTGCCCAAGCACCTCTTTTCGGAGAACGAACAGGGGGACCCGATACGGGTTTTCTGCACCTTCAGCGACAAGGAGGAGGCACAGCGTGTGGCGGCCGATATTCATACGACGATATACAGCCAACAGGCCTCTCCCGACGACTTTGCCGTGTTGTACCGCACCAATGCCCAGTCGCGTGTTATCGAAGAGTACCTGCGGGGCAACAACATCCCGTACCGCGTCTATGGCGGTCAGTCATTCTATCAGCGGGCCGAAATCAAGGATGCCATGGCCTACCTGCGGCTGGCCATCAACCCGCGCGACGATGAGTCGCTCAAACGCATCATCAATGTACCGGCCCGGGGTATCGGCGAAACATCGGTCGGGAAAATCATCGCGGCCGGACAAGCCGAAGGGTGTTCGATGTGGGAGGTGCTGCTGCGCCACTCTCCCGAGGAGCTCGGGATTCGCGGCGGTGCGGTCAAAAGCCTCGGCGGCTTTGTAAAGAGTTTTACGGAGCTGTTCCGGCAGTCGAAGCAAATGGATGCCTATGAGTTGGCCATGGAGGTGATGGCGCGTTCGGGGCTGGTCACCCACTACAAGAACAGCCCTTCGGTGGAGGATGAGTCGCGGTTGCAGAACGTCGAAGAGTTGATAAACTCGATACGCACCTTTGTCGATGAGCAGCGCGAGGCAATGGTCGAATCGGGCGATGTGCCGGATGCGGAGCGTGAGGAGGAGGTTCCCCGCCCTGTTACGCTCGACCGCTGGCTGCAGGATGTGGCGCTGCTGACCGACATGGACAACGAACAGGAGGACGACACCCCGCGGGTGACGCTGCTGACGGTGCACGCCTCGAAGGGGCTGGAGTTCAAATACACCTATATCGTCGGGCTGGAGGAAAACCTCTTCCCGAGCCAGCACGGCACCTCTTCGGCCGAGGAGATTGAAGAGGAGCGGCGCCTGTTCTATGTGGCACTGACACGAGCCGAAAAACGGGCTACGTTGAGTTTCGCTCTGTCGCGGTTCAAATGGGGCAGTGTGGTGCCCTCTCAGGCGAGTCGTTTTATTCGGGAAATAGACCCGAAATACCTCGATATGCCGACGCTTCCCGACCCAGCCTCTACGGGCGAGGACGATGATGTGGCAGGGTTGCGCAGTCGGTGGAACGGCGCCGGTGTTGCAGCAACCGGTGGACAGGCTCGGGCAGCTTTCCAACGTTACGAACGAAAAACAGCCTCTCCCTCCTCTCCCACGGCTGTGCCTGCGGGGTTCAAACGGGTGGAGTCGCGTCCCGCGGCTGCGGTGCAAGGTACGCCGCTCGAATCGGCGGGCGACCTGACCGTAGGTGCACGCGTGGCACACGACCGTTTCGGAGTGGGAACGGTGACCGCTTTTGAACAGACGGCTACCGATACCAAGGTGACGGTACGTTTCGAGGGGGCGGGCGTAAAGACGCTTCTGCTGAAGTTTGCACGCTTGCGGCTGTTGTAGTTTTGGGTAAAGGAAGATAGCTGCGGATACCCTGACCGAGAAAATGGAGGCCATTCTCCAGACGGAGCCAGCGAAGGGAAAGAGGTGCCCGGAAAAGGGACGTTTTCCCTGCGAACGGATATGGTCAGCCCCCAGCCACTCCGAAAACGACAAAATTCATCCCCCGAGAAATAATAAAACGCGAAACGCATTACCTTTGCGTCCGTGAAAGACACCCTCCGGTCTATACACCCCATTGAACTGCTTGCGCCAGCCGGTAATCTCGCTATCGGCCGTGCAGCGCTTCATGCCGGAGCGGATGCCGTCTATATCGGTGCCGAGCGCTTCGGAGCCCGAACCGCAGCGGGCAACGCCATGGAGGATATCGCCACGCTGGTACAAGAGGCTCACGCGTTCGGTGCGCGTGTCTATCTGACCCTCAACACCCTGTTGTTCGATTCGGAACTGGCTGCGGCACAACGGACCGCCTTCGAGGCGTATGAAGCGGGCGTGGATGCCCTGATTGTGCAGGATATGGCCTTTACGCAAATGGAACTGCCGCCCATTGCCCTGCACGCCTCGACCCAAACCTTCAACCTTACGCCGGAACGGGCCGCCTTTTTAGCTGCCGCAGGATTTTCGCGTCTTGTGGTGGAGCGGGGTGCGTCGCTGGAACAAATCAAGGCAATTCGCGCCGCTATTCCCGAAGAGGTCGAACTGGAGGCTTTTGTGCATGGAGCGATATGCGTATCGTACAGCGGACAGTGTTACCTGGGACATGCCCTCTGCGGCCGCGGCGGTAATCGTGGAGCCTGTGCGCAACCCTGCCGGGCCCAATACAACCTATACAACGAACGGGGAGAACTCCTGTTGCGCGACCGTCACCTGCTGTCGGTACGCGACCTGAATCTGAGCGACCGCCTGCAAGAGGTCATTGAAGCTGGGGTATGCTCGTTAAAAATCGAGGGACGGCTCAAAGAGGAGAGCTACGTGGTGAACAACACGGCCCACTATCACCGTCGGCTGCAACAGTTGGGTGTGGAGCGTGCATCGGAAGGTGTGGTGCAGTTTGATTTTGAGCCCAATCCCGAAAAGAGTTTTTCACGCGGTTTCACCACCTACTTTTGGACGGGACGGCATCGGGGCGTGATGGCTCCGGAGGCGCGTTCCATCGGAGAGGCGACGGGCAGCGTGGAACGGTGCGAAAAGAACACGCTGACGCTTCGGCTGAAACCCGGCATTGAACTGCACAACGGCGACGGACTCTGTTTCATCGGTTCGTCGGGACGGTTGGAAGGGGCACAGGTCAATCGCGTCGAGGGGAACCGCATCACGTTGAACAAGACGGTCGAACTGCCTCGGGGTACAGAGCTCTTTCGGAACGCCGACCACTCGTTTCGCCCGACCTCACAACGGCATATCGACATCACGGTCGCTTTTACCCCGACCGAAATATGCGCGACCGACAGCAGCGGACACTCTGCGTCGGTCGCGCTGCGTTCCGACAGTGAGCGTGCCGCCAATCGGGAGTTGGCGGCACGCAACATCCGCAACGCCCTGATAAAGAGCGGCGGAACGATTTTCCACACCACCGAGGTAACGCTTCCGACAAAAGGCGACCTTCCCTTCCTGCCCGCCTCCGAGTTGAACGGACTGCGGCGCACCCTGCTGGAACGGCTCCTGACAGAACGGTTAAAGGCCTACCAACGTCCTGCACCTTACCATCGCCCTGCCCTCTTCCCCTCCCTGCCCCCCGGCACCGCCACCGATTTTCGGGCCAATGTATCGAACGAGGCAGCCGCAGCATTTTATCGGTCAGTGGGGGTAGCGGTCGAAGAGGCGGCACTGGAAGCCCAACCCCATCCTGTTTTCGAGGGACGGGAAGTGATGCGGACACCGTACTGCCTGCGACGGGAGATGGGCACCTGCCTTCGGGAATACCCCGAACTGCGAAACGAAAAACTGTATTTAGAAAATAACGGCACCCGGTTGGAGTTGGTTTTTCACTGCGGGACGTGCGAGATGGGAGTGATTTACCGAGGCCGATAGACGATTTTCCGGTTGTTTGTCGTTCACCTCAGCCCCACCCGACTCCGCACTACCCTCTCCTCCTCCGAATGGCCGATGAAGATAGTCCAATTGTCAGTCAATTTAATACGATGAGCGACAGCATCAAACACGAATGCGGGATAGCAATGGTACGCCTGCTGAAACCGCTGGAACACTATCGGGAGACCTACGGTACCGACCTGTGGGGTCTGAACAAGCTCTACCTGCTGATGGAGAAACAGCACAACCGCGGCCAGGAAGGGGCCGGTCTGGCCGCTGTCAAGCTCCACGCCGAACCGGGCGAAGAGTATATTTTTCGCGAACGCGCCATGGGAACCGGGGCCATTCAGGAGATTTTCTCGTCCGTTCACCGCGACCTGGCCGCCGACCCGCTCCATCGTCCCTTTGTCGGTGAACTCTATATGGGTCACCTGCGGTACAGCACCACGGGACGTTCCGGCATTTCGTATACGCACCCTTTCCTGCGCCGTAACAACTGGCGCAGCCGCAATCTTTCGCTGGCCGGCAACTTCAACCTGACCAATGTGGATGAGTTGTTTGCCCACATTGTCTCGCGCGGCCAGCACCCCCGCCACAATGCCGATACCTTTATCCTGCTCGAACAGCTGGGCTACCTGCTGGACAGCGAAGTAGACCGCCAATACCAACACTTCAAGGCACAGGGTCTGGAAGGCGCCCCGCTGAACGCAGCCATCGAAACTCATGTCGATATCGAGCGTATTCTGCGCGAAGCGTCCCAGTTGTGGGACGGGGGTTACGTGATATGTGGTCTGACAGGGAGCGGTGAGATGTTCTCGCTGCGCGACCCGCACGGCATTCGCCCTGCTTTCTACTACATCTCAGACGATGTGGTTGCCGTTGCTTCCGAACGTCCTGTGCTGCAAACCACTTTCGACATCGACACCGACCAGGTACACGAACTGCTGCCGGGACAGGCGCTGCTGGTCAATCAGTCGGGCGCATGGCGGTTGGCGCAGGTGCTGCCTGCCGGTGAGGTCAAAGCCTGTTCGTTCGAACGCATCTATTTCTCACGCGGCAGCGACTGCGACATCTACCGCGAACGGAAAGAGTTGGGGCGTCTGCTGGTCGAAGAGGTGCTGAGCCGCGTCGATTATGACTTTGCGCACACGGTCTTCTCGTTTATTCCGAACACGGCCGAGGTGGCCTACATGGGGATGATGGAGGGTCTTCAGGAGTGGTTCAACCGCCAGAAATGCCATGCCCTGCTGGCCTCGCGCGAGACGCTGACCGAAGCCGAAATCACCGACATTATGGCCATGCGGGTACGCACCGAAAAACTGGCCCTCAAAGACATTAAACTGCGGACCTTTATCGCCGAGGACAGCAGCCGCGACGACCTGGCCGCACACGTCTACGACACGACCTACGGCACCACTCGCCCCGGAGTGGATTCGGTGGTAGCCATCGACGACAGCATTGTCCGCGGCACGACGCTTCGCCGCAGCATCGTACACATTCTCAGCCGCCAGCGTCCCCGCAAGATTGTGATTGTCTCCAGCTCGCCCCAAATCCGCTATCCGGACTGCTACGGTATCGACATGTCGAGCATGGGTGAGTTTATCGCCTTCAATGCAGCGATTGAGTTGCTGCGGGAACGGGGCATGTCCTCCCGCATTGACGAGGTATACCGACTCTGCAAGGCTCAGGAACATCTGCCCAAGGAAGAAATTGTCAATCACGTCAAGGCCATCTACGAACCGTTCAGTGACCGCGACATCTCGGACCGCATTGCACGGATGATAACTCCGTCAGACTGTCCGTCGGAGGTAGAGGTAGTGTATCAAACCATTGCGGATTTGCATCGAGCCTGTCCGAACCATACGGGGGACTGGTATTTTTCGGGCAATTATCCCACTCCCGGCGGGAATAAACTGGTGAATCGTGCCTACATTGACTGGTACGAGGGTCGAGGTCGGGGTGACCGCTAGGGAGTTTTCGTCTCGAGTTGTTTCGTGCGCGTCCACAGGTAGTGGGCGCGCATTTTTTATGGTTTGGAGGGGTTTGGGGCCGCAAGGACTGTTTTCCGGGCGCCGACGGCAGCACGATAACACAAGTAACTGGAGCCGACCCGAATGCAGAAACAATCTCGATTTATGATGCTGATGGAAACACTGAATTAACAGAAGATGGCACGGGATACAGAAAAATAAACATTACTACTTCAGGAGTTATCAACGGGACTACCTCAATGATTTATTCTGTTAAAAACCCGCTTACATTTATCTATAATACAACTACTCCTTATGACTGGTATGCAACATTGGCTATCAATCAGGACAATACATTATGGGGAGATGGGAGTATAAAGAGCACTTATGACCCCTGTCCAAAAGGATGGCGAGTACCAACAGATGCATCTAAGACCTATGGGGACTTTTCTACTGTTACCATGACGCTATCGGGTTCCGGTACGAATGTAGCAAACGGGAGGAAATACATCCATATGGGGTGGTTTCCTGCGGCGGGGTATCGCAACTTCAATAGTGGCGTTTTTGGCGTCGTTGGCAGCATCGGCTGCTGCCGGTCCGCTTCAATTAGTGGTACGGATGCCAGGCACCTACGCTTCGATATGAGCGATGTCAACCCTGGCTACACCAACTACCGGGCATGGGCTTTATCCGTTCGTTGCGTGCAGGAGTAACGTGTGGGGAATCGAAGGAGCGGGATAAGGGGGGAGTAATCCGCAGGGGTATCCGTATAGGGGAAGAGAGGGAAGGCGCAGGGAGCAGCTCCGGTTCTCCCGGTGGGAAAAGAGCGCAAAGAGCAGATAAACCCCAAGCGAGGAAACCCGGACCCGAGCAATACACTAGGACGGAGCCAGTGGAGGGCGCGCGATATAGCGCAGGCCTCCGCAGCCCCATGGCTCCGGCCTGACACGGTTGCTCACGCAACCGCTTATCCTCAAACACGAATTGGCTGGCATGCTAAACGACAGTTTATCAACTCCTAATATCAAGCGAAGCCGACTGCACAAGCAGTCGTGCAGGCCGAAGCCGCCCCATGCGGAGGCCTGCTCCTGACGGAGCATTCCCCGCCGGCTTCGACCTGAGACCCCTTTGTGGCTTGATACGAATCGGCTCACGCACCGAGCGGTAGCGAGCAAACCCCGCGAGAAAACACCTTAAACGCCCCCCTGCCGCAAGATAAGGCCAGGCTGGCAAACGCCCGTCGTCTGCGGCCATTGAGCCATTACCCGATTAGTTGGAAATGGCGCAGCGCACGTGCTATTCCGTGGTCATCGACCGAGGTTGTGACGTACGAGGCGGCCTGTTGGACCTCAGGAGCCGCATTGCCCATCGCCACGGAGAGGGCCGCGTGTTGCAACATGGGGATGTCGTTGCCGCCATCACCGAAGGCCATTGTGTCCGAGAGTGGAATACCCCAATGCTCCAACATACGGTCAATGCCTTCTGCCTTGCTGACCCCTTGGGGCACAATATCCGTAAAGAGCGGATTCCAGCGCATGGAGCGGCAGTGCGGAAAAAGGTCGCGCATCAGGTCGGCTTCACGTTCCGGCCCGAAGAAGGCAATAAGTTGTTGAACCCCCTCCCGCGCACGGGCGCTCCACTCCTCGAGCGGGAGGACAAGAGCCCTGTTCTCCGTTTCAATCATTTTACGCACGCGGGTAACCCGGTCATCCACATAGTTGAGCACCATGTTTTGTGCTCCGGCCAACACACAGGCAAAACGCCCCGAATCAGACTGGTAACGAATCAGCCGTTCGATGTCCGAAGGGTCGATTTGTCGGCTGAAGATGACCTCTCCGTCCGCCGTCAGGCAGTATCCGCCATTCAGCGCCACGTAACCGTCGAACGGGAAATCGACACACGGAAAGATATCCAGCGGATGACGCCCCGAAGCGATAAAGAGTTTGATGCCTCGTTCGTGCAGTTGGCGCAGGGCCTCACGTGCTGAGTCGGGGATAGTGTGGGTACGGAAACTGACAAGCGTACCGTCAATGTCGAAGAAAACAGCATGAATCATGGGATGCAGAAACGTGAAAAACGGGAAATAGTTTAGCCGTGTAAAACGTTATTACTTATAAATAACTTCAAAACAGCAGAGTCATGGACGAGCATATTCTGGACGATGCCCTGTTGATGCGGCTGGTCACCGAGGGCGATGCGGAGTTGCTGGCCATTGACCGGTGGTTGAGTGCGGTTTTTCATGCGCAAGAGGCAAAGACACCCGTAAACATCCCGTCATCGCACACGGAACGACCGCAGTAGTGTGGCAAGCGCGTGGAAATCGGGCACCTCAACGGTCGTGCGGTTATCCGTACGGGTCAGTACGCATCTGGCAACGGCAGAAGACCCGACAAGCACATCAGCCTCTCTCCTCTCATCCTCAACCACTTCGTAGCCGAATCGAGTTGCCGTACGCTCCACCATACGCGCCACGGCAGGCTCTACATCAGCAGCTACCCGAAGCGTTCCTCGAGTAATCCGTTTGAGTTGCACCGTTCCTTGCGGGGTCAGCGTGAGCGGTGTTCCCTCGAACATCCCTTCAAGCATTCCCGAGAGGAGCATATCCTCGGGCGCCCCGGCAGCCACACCCCGAGGGGTCATCACCCAGAGGGTATCACACAGTTCGAGTGCCGTCGAGAGGTCGTGCGACGAGTAGAGAATCGTTTTTCCCGTCTCGTGGGCCAGGTCACGCAGCAGGAGGGCAATCTGGTAACGGTTCGGGAGGTCGAGGAACGCGGTCGGTTCGTCGAGCAGCACCAGGGGGGTATCCTGTGCCAGGGCACGGGCAATCATCACCCGCTGGCGTTCGCCGTCGCTGAGGCTGTCAAGGGTTTTATCGTGGAAAGCCGCCATGCCTACCCTTTCGAGCGACTCGGCGACCATCCGTTCGTCGGCCTCAGTCAGCGAGCCGAACCACCCCGTATAGGGAGCCCGTCCCATGGCCACCACCTCGTGTACACGCAGGTGGGCGACCGTAACGGGTTCCGTCGTGACAAAGGCAATGAGACGGGCTTTTTCCGCGGCAGCAAGGGCTGCCACATCCTTCCCGCCCATGGTGACACGCCCGTCCAGCGGTTTACGCACCCCGGCCAGCACACGCAGCAGTGTGCTCTTCCCCACTCCGTTGCGTCCGAGCAGGGCGATAAGTTCCCCTTCGGGAGCGGCGAGCGCGAGGCATTCGACCAGCAGGCGGGTTGGGGCGTGTCGCTGAGGGTAACCGAGGGTCAGGTTTTCGACTTTGAGTTGCATCACATGACCCTCCCCCGTTTGCTGTTCACAACCACCATCACCACCACCGGAATCCCGAGCAGCGCAGTAATCGTATTGACCGGCAGGATGAGTTCCGTTCCGGGCAGTTGCGAGACCATATCACAAAACAGCATCAGATTGGCCCCGATAAGCACCGATGCGGGGAGCAGGATACGATGGTCGGCCCGACGGAAGAGCATGCGGGCCACGTGGGGCACAGCGATGCCGACAAAACCGATGGGGCCGCAAAAGGCAGTGACACTGCCTGCCAGGAGTGCCGTAGCCAGGAAAAGGAGCAGCCTCACCCGTTTCACGGAGACTCCCATGCTGCGGGCATAGCCTTCGCCCAGCAGGAGCAGGTTGAGCGGTTTGACGGAGAGTGCCGCCATCACAAGGCCTCCGACGACACAGACCGTCAGAATCAACAGTTGCCCGTGCGAGAGTCCTCCGAGGCTTCCCATCGACCAGATAACAAAACTTTTGAGGGCCGAATCGCTGCTGAAGTACTGGAGCAAATCGACAAAGGCCGTTGCCGCGCTGCCGAACATCATCCCGAGAATCAGGACAGCCATAATATCGCGAATGCGTGACGAGACTGCCATGACGAGCAACAGGATAGCCGCAGCACCGAGCCACGCCGCTGCAGCCACCCCAATGTCGCGTGCCACACCGAAGGCTCCGAGGATCGGGAATCCCAACAGAAAGAAGGCTACCCCGAGACTGGCTCCCGAGCTGACCCCCAACACATAGGGTCCCGCCAAGGGGTTTCGGAAGAGGGTCTGCATCAGGAGCCCTCCGGCCGAAAGAGCCGCACCGGCCAACAGCGCCACGGCAGCTTTCGGGAGGCGGAAGTCGAACAGAATGCGGCGGACAATCTCATTGTCCGCCGCCCCGCCGAAAGGCCATACGGCCCCCGTCGAGCCGACCAGCACATCGGCCGCCACAAGCAGCAGCATAAGGAGTATCAGGAGTGCGAATTTGAGTTTCAAAACGTTTTCTTTGGGTCACGGTCGCCGCAGGGCGGGCCATTGTTTTTCATTCGGTCGGACGGGTGTCGGAAAGTTCAGACGATAGTAGGAAGGACACGCCCGCAGGCTTGTATCTCCCTACCCGAGTTATTACGCGCAGTCGGACAGCACTAATGCTCCCCCTTCGTTCCCCTGAGCCGTCGGAACAGACGGTAAAAACACAACAGAAGCCACAGGTACACCCGAGCCCAGACCAGCGGGAAGTTCAACGCCCGCGCCACCCAGCGGCTGAAGGGCGGCAGCGCGGCAGAGTCCCCCTCCATGTGCTGTACGCCCGTATCCCACAGTGCCTCCATCCACTGCCGGCGGTACGCGCTGCGAAAAGTTCCCATGTAGAGGTTCTTGAGTCCGTAGACCGCATTGAACACCGCCCGATGTTCGACATTGCAGTCACGCGGCATGGCCGCCATCTGCCGAACGATATAGAGCAGCGAGTCGAGTTTGGTTTCGGTCATGGCGCTGCGCATGGTGGAACCCTCCCGCAGGTTGTGGCGGTAGGTCAGCGGCTCCAGCGTGGCGATGCGTTCCACCACCTCGTAGGCCTGCATACACCACAGCGCATCTTCATATATCAGTCCATCACGAAATTCCAGTCGGTTCTCCCGTATGAAATCGAGCCGTAACAGTTTGTTGGTTGCGTTGGTAAAGTTCAGACAATCGAAGTGGGCGACCACCGCCTGACGGTCACCATAAAGCGGCTGAGCAGGGTTGTAATAGAGGGTCTCTTCGCGCGTCCGCCCGTCGGGCGTTACACGGCGGTAGTTGCCCTGCACCCAGTCCGGGAAATCGGTCTCGACAGCACACGCCGCCATGGCCCCCAATGCCCCCACCTCCAGTTCATCGTCACCGTCCAGATAAAAGATATAGTCTCCGGTTGCCACGGAAGTACCCGTATTCCGAGCCGCCGCCTGTCCCCGATTGCGGATATGGCTCACCACGTGGAAATCCACCCCGGCACCCTTCGCTTCGGGAGCAACCTGCTCCAACACCTCCATCGTTCGGTCCGTCCCGCAGTCGTCCACCACGATACACTCCAGTTCCAGGTCACTCGCCTCCTCACGCTGTCGGAAAATCGAACGCAGACACCCCGCTATCCACGGAGCGACGTTATAGACCGGAACGACAATGCTGATTTTCATATTTTTTGCTATCGCTATACTTCCAAAGGTTTTGTCTTACCACGGTTCTCCAACCCACAGCACTCCCCTATCGCACCACAATGTTCCGCACTACCCGTCCGCGCAGCCGTGCGTTGAGCTGGTCCATCAGGAGCCTGCGCCGCATGAAGATTTCGGCCCGCACGGCCGCCGACGAGAAACTCACATAGAGCACCCCGTTGCGGATATAGACATCTTCGGTCACCCGCGCCACATACTCTCCGACCACCTCGGCCCACAACTCAACCGCCCGCCCCTCCATGGCAGCAGGCCCCAGTTGTCGGTTTCGGAAATATTCGTCGAGCAGTTGTCCGACGCTCATCGGTTCCGTTCGTCTCATCGTGCGGTGAAAGGGTTATGGGTCAGAGGCATCATGGGGTCAGTCCCGTTCCTGGAACGTACCCCCCGACACTTCGAAGAGTTTGTAGTTTTCGGTCATTTGCGCCAAAATCCCGTCGAGCCGCACCTTGTTGCTGTCGGTGATGAAGATTTGGCCGAAACGGTCCGAGGAGACCATTCCGATAAGTTGTTCGACCCGTGCCATGTCGAGTTTGTCGAAGACATCGTCGAGCAGCAGGATAGGCTTCAGACCCTTGAGGTCTCGAATAATATCGAACTGCGCCAGCTTGAGCGCCAGCAGCATCGATTTTTGCTGCCCCTGCGACCCGTATTTTCGGATGGGGAAACCGAGTATCTCCAGCTTGATGTCGTCGCGGTGAATACCGCAGTTCGTAAATCCGCAGATGCGGTCCTTCTCACGCGAGGCTGCCAGCAACTGCTCAAAAGGCGTTTCCGAGAGTTCCGACCGATAGGAGACCTCCACCGCCTCCCGCTCCTCCGACAGCAGAGCATAATACTCCGCCACCTTGGGTGCCAACCGTTCAATCATCGCAGCCCGCTTGTCGTGGAGCAGCGTTCCGGTCTCCACCAGTTGCATGTCCAGCACCTCCAGTATCTCGTCATAGGCCGCCGAAGGCGTTTTCAGCAGCCGGTTACGCTCCTGCAGCAGGTGGTTGTACCTGACCAGCGCCGTGAGGTACTCCCGGTCGGTCTGCGAGAGAAACGAATTGAGGAACCGCCGCCGTTCGTCGCCCGACTCATGTATCAGCGCCGTGTCGGCCGGCGACACCAGCACTATCGGCAGCAGCCCGATATGCTCCGAGATGCGGTCATACTCCTTGCCGTTGCGTTTGACCACCTTGCCGGCCCCCCGTTTGAAACTGCACACCACCCCTTCGCGCCGCTCTCCGCCCTCGAGCGAATAACGGCCGTCGAGCAGGAAAAAATCCTCGCCATGACGCACCGACTGTCCGTCGGTCAGCCCCACTGAACTCTTGCACATCGAGAGGTACCACACCGCATCCACCAGATTGGTTTTTCCCGTGCCGTTGTCCCCCACCAGACAATTCACATTGGCCGAGAAGGACAACTCCGCCTCGGCGATATTTTTGAAGTTCAGTATCGAGAGTCTTTCGAGAAACATCCGTATGGAACGTGGGGAGAAAAATTACCCTGCAAAGATACTTTTTTTAGCGGGACTTCCGTGGACGGCAGGCAGCCGACAGGCGATTTTTCCCACAGGAGGCGTTTGCGGACGAAAAAAAGAGCCTCGGCCGTTCGTAACTTCGACAAAAAACCATTACTTTTGCTCCCAAAACGAAAAAAACGAAAATTATCATGGCAGAAACCGCTAAAAATCGGCAGACACAGGACCCGGAACAGGTGATTGAGCAGGGTTTGGGTCGTTTCGAGCTGTTCATCGAGCGCAACGGTAAAACGATGCTTATCATCCTGGGAATTATCATTGTTCTGGTGGGTGGTTATTTCTCGTACAAATAT
Source organism: Candidatus Rikenella faecigallinarum (assembly GCA_019113395.1). Taxonomy (GTDB): domain Bacteria; phylum Bacteroidota; class Bacteroidia; order Bacteroidales; family Rikenellaceae; genus Rikenella; species Rikenella faecigallinarum. The sequence goes on from DXHL01000021.1 coordinate 90,826, forward strand.
CTTTACATTGCTCCGCGCATGGAGAAAGCCTCGGCTGCCATGTTCGAAGCCCAGAACCAGTTTGAACGCGATTCGTTTGCGCTGGCCCTGAACGGGAACGCCTCGTTCGACGGTTTTCTGACCATCGCCGACCAATACGGGAATACGCCGCAGGGGAACCTGGCCAACCACTATGCCGGTCTGTGCTACCTTTACCTGGGTCAGTATCAGGAGGCTGTCGATGCGTTCGAGGCTTATGATGCAGTGAAAGACAATGCGGCCGGGAACCTGATTGGGGCTCAAAATATCGGTCTGACGGGCGATGCCTACGTAGAGATGGGCAAACTGGACGAAGGAGCGAAATATTACGAAAAAGCCGCTGCGTTCAGCGACAACATCAGCACTACCCCGCTCTACCTGAAAAAGGCCGGCCTGGTAAACGAAAAGCTGGGCAACCTGGCCAAGGCATTGGAACAATACGAGACTATCCGCAACAACTACCCGCAGAGCATGCAGGCACGGGATATCGAAAAGTTCATTGCCCGCGTACAACAACAGATGTAACTTTAAGGGACACCCCTTTACAGATTACTTTACCTTAACGAGAGTACGGTTTCCGAAGTATGGTGACATGACGCGCGGGACCGTACTCTGTATTTTATCCGAAACATACAACGGCACGCCCACACTCCGCCCCGACAGGGGCATTGTCTGAGAGCGGCGTACCATACACACCACATACCACTTCATATCATGGCTTCGAACCTGAAAAACCTCTCCGTCTTTGACCGCCCCGTACCTTCGGCAGCCGAAATGTCGTTCGGCATTGTCGTGGCGGAGTGGAACCACGCCATCACCAGCGCCCTGCTCGACGGCGCTGTCGCCACTCTGCGAGCCGCAGGGTGCCCCGAAGATAAAATCCACGTCAAATGGGTTCCCGGTACCTTTGAACTGGCCATGGGGGCACAATACTTTGCCGAATACACCAATGTCGATGGTGTCATTGTGCTGGGTTGCGTTATCCAGGGCGATACACGCCACTTTGATTTTGTTTGTCAGGGGGTTACGATGGGAGTTCAGCAGATGCAGCTGAGTTGGAACATGCCGATAGCCTTCGGCGTGCTGACCACCAACGACCAGCAGCAGGCATTGGACCGCGCCGGCGGACGACTGGGGAACAAAGGCGACGAGGCGGCAGCTACGGCGATTAAGATGGTGGCCCTTCAGCGCGAGATGGAGATGGAGGACAATGGCGAGGCAGCGGAGCGGGCTGTGGTCAATTAGTCCAACCATACTCGCTCAACGTCACAAATACCACAACAAGCGTCGATTTACCCACAACGTTTGTAAAATAGAGTACCTTTAGCGCACTTTTGTATCCTCTATGCCCTAAACAAACGGGAAATCACGATGTCATGGCGTAAATACATATACGTATTATTGGGTTTGTCAGTATATGTAATATGCTTGTTGGTTTTCTTTCCCCATCAAAAACCCCAATACCATCTTATATCAAAAGATGACTATTGGGGCTATCTTCATTATGAAACTGCTGATTTCCAGAAAAACTACAAAGCAGATTCTATCTTGGTAAAAGACATATCATTTGTCTTTGAGATGGAAGTTCCCATGGACCTGGCTTCCATAAGTTATGACTTTATGATAATACGGCAAGGGGTAATCTATAAAGGGCCATTTCAAAAGACGATAACGGTGAAGGATGTTTCGTTCATTATGGACAACAATCTTACCCGAGTCAATACCATAGCTTTTGCCTTATTAGACCATACAAACCAACAAGTATACACATGGTACAAGAAAGAGTCTTACAACTTATACAAAAAAGATAAATACCGCATTACTCTGAAAGATGACGGCGAGTTTTCGCTTAGATAGTATAGAGCGGCAGCACTGAAGGCTATTCATTTAACATACAAGAGTGGTTGTTTACTGCGGAGATGCGAGGCAGCGGAGCGGGCCGTGGTCAATTAGGGTGCCACACCGCGCGCGTTATACTCTTTGCGAAAAAATAGTGCGGGGTTTGTTTCTTATCGATGAAACAAACCCCGCACGCTATTTATTCAGAGTGGACGGAAACAGAATGGAGCATTTCCAGTCCACCTCCCCTACTGAGCCGCAGTCGGAGCACTATACACCCGTGCCCCCAACTCCTTGTCAATCATATAAAGACCCATATTGTTCCCTTCGACCATCTTGATTTGGTCCAGGATACTGCGTACGTTGTCCTCCTCTTCCACCTGCTCGTTCACAAACCACACTAACTTGTTAGCCGTGGCGTAATCCTTCTCTTCATCGGCCGTGCGGCACAACCCGTTAATCAATTCGGTCACCTTCTGTTCGTGGGCCAACGTGTCACGGAACATCGCAACCGGCGACTCCCACTGTGTCGGCACTTCGGCTATCGGCGCCAAAGCCACCTGCCCGCCCCGCGCCAACACATAATCCATAAAGAGTTGAGCATGGTCCTGCTCCTCGCGGAACTGAATCATAAACCAGTTTGCCAGACCTTTATATCCTTTGGCCGAGGCATCGAGCGACATGGAAAGGTAGAGATAGGCCGACCAGAGTTCGGCATTGATGTGCGCATTGAGCGCATTCTGCATTTTGGAACTAAGCATAACGAAGTGTATTTAAGTACGTTTTTTTCGGATTATCGATTTCCGCTTTTCGGACTACTGCCATGGAGATGACACACTGTCAGGAAGGTGGATAACAACGGAAATACTGCAAAATCCATGCCTAACACCATAAAATTACCAAGGGGTTCTGCGCGACGCACAATGGACGTCGTGCAGAACCCCTTGGAGTCCGTTATTGTTCGAAATAACCGAGTCGCTTAGATAGCCTGACTGATGAAGAAGACAGCAGCCACGCCAAGAATAGCGTACAGTTCCGGGAAGGCGAGCAGAATCAGCGAGTTCCCGAAGACATCGTGACCGTTACCGATAGCCGTGATGGCGTTGGCCGCGAGTTGTCCCTGACGGAGCGAGCTCCAGAGGCTCACCAGCCCCAGCGCCAAGCCGCCACCGAGGATAGCCGAAGCCTGTACGATGGTGATTTCGGGTGTCAGGAAACCTTTGAGCAGGAAGTAGCCCAGGAAGCCGTACAGCCCCTGCGTCGAAGGCATGGCACTCAGAATCATGTAGCTACCGAAAGCCCCTTTGTTTTTTTTCATGGCGCCGACAGCCGCATTACCGCTGATGGTCGTCCCGTAGCAACTTCCGACCCCCGAGAATACGAGCATGATGGCTACCCCGAGATAAGCAATTGTGATTGGTTCCATAACTGTTAGTGTGTTTTTGGTTTTTTATTTGTTGATTATTTGTTTCGTGTGGTTGGTTTACCCTCCGACCATGGAGCCATGCGAGAGGATGATTATCGTTCAATGTGTTTGAACGGCGTAAACTTCCGTCCTCCGCCTTCGAATCCTGCATTTTTGTAGAATTCGACGAAGGTCAGACGCACCGGGTGGACAAATGCCCCGAGGACGCTGACAAAGATGTTCAGGCCGTGTCCGATAAGGAGGATAATAGCCATGACAATCCAGCTCACCACGGGTATATCCCCGCTGAGACCAACTGCCAGCGCATTGAATACCTGCGCAATAATGGTACCGCAGAGGCCGATGGCGAAGAGTCGCACGTAGGAGACCAAGTCGCCTACCACGCCGGTAGCCATTTCGTAGCAGCTGTACAGACCTGCTCCCACATTGATAAGTGGGTTTTTGTGGGGCGAGTTGAAGAAGAAAATCAGCACGCCGGCCACACCGAGCAGGACATAGAAGAGCAGGCTTGTCGCCGGCACGAGCCCCAGGAAGACTAGAATCCCGCTAATCATCAGGATAACCCAGCCCAGGGTCGAGAGTCCGTAGAGAAAGCTTCCGTTCTGTTTCGAGCGGTTGAAGATGCGGAGGATTTGCCCGAAGAGCACCTGCGCAGCGCCCAGTCCCACGGCCACATTGAACATGGTATCGTTCGAGAGGAAGTACTCTTTGAATCGCACCAGAGCGGGCACTTTAGCCAGCTCCAGCCCAAAGACATTGCCCGTGAGCATCCCGAACAGGACCGCGCCGAGGTTCAGGAAAAACACCAGCCAGGCATAGTCGCGGAACTTCACGGGAATCTTCCGCCAGAAAAGGATAATGGCCAGGATAAAGAGTATGCCGTATCCAGCGTCGCCGAAGCACATCCCGAAGAAGAGCATAAAGAACGGCGCAAAGAAGGGAGTCATATCCAACTCATTGTACTTGGGCAGCATGTAGAGTGCCCCGACCGGTTCGAAGAGCCGCGCAAAGAAGTGGTTTTTAAGTTTGATGGGAGGATTTTCCTCTGCTTTTGCCTTATCCGACTCATAAATCACCCCTTGTTCGTTCAGGAAGGCTTCGACCTGAGGCCGTTGACTTTCGAGCGACCAGGCTTCAACCAGTTTAATCGTCCCGTCGGCAAACGACTCTCCGGCATTCACCGCGTCGTCGAACGTAATGCGCTCCTGCAGGTTCAGGTACTCGGTACGTATCGCCTCACGCGAGAGTGCCGCCCGAACCTCAATGGCCTGTTGTTCCTTTTCCTGTTGGAGGTAGGCTTCGATTTGAGCCTCTTTTTGGGTAAAGGTCATCTCAGGGGCCTTCAGTTCCACCACGGCACTCCCGAGGTCAATCGGTTCAGGAGCCGCTCCGTTCTCACCCGCGAGCGGTTGCGCCACCACGAAATAGGTCTCCCCACCCACATTCTGCGCCACAACCTGAATGGCATACTCCTGTTCCCACTCGGGACGATACTGTTTGGCCGCCACGGCAAAGAAACGAATCGCTATCCCCTCCTCATCCCGCAGCCGTTTGATTTCCTGCGGGTCGAACTCGCCCCACATGGCGAGTTCGTCCAACTCAGCCGTTGCCTTCACGCGCAACGTTTCGAGTTGCGCGAGCCGTTCCGCCGCAGCCTCATAGGCTTCGACAGCCTCCGCCACGGTCGCATAAGGCTCCGCAGGAAGCGTCTGCTCCTCTTTTGCGTCCTTTTTCAGAGAGCCGAGCCGCTGATAGGCCGTACGATAACGCTCTACCGTAGCCGCCAACTCACGCACCTCTGTCGGTGCCTCCCACTCACGGAAGGTCACATCGACCACCCCCAACTCCCGCAATCGCTCCATAAAGGGCTTCACATCGCCATGGTACAACAGCAGGTTGTACCGAATCATGGGTTCTATCATAATGCTGCCTCCGCTTCCAATCTGGATTTAACAATCTTTTGGGACGATTTGGAGAGGTTCTCTTCGTCTTCGAGGAACCGTTTGATTTTCCGTATCGCCTCCTGATAACCCGGTATCTGCACCTTCTCGTAGAGGTTCACCTTTTGAGTGGTTTTTTTCCGGGCCTTTTCGAGGAGCTCCATCTTTTTCTGGTAGAACTCGCTTTCGACACCCAGCCGGGCCAACTCTTTGAGTATCCGCATCCCGTCGGCTATCCAGAGCGGAGTACTGAAGAGGTTGTAGGGTTTTTCGGTGTACTGAATATCCTTCAGCACGGGAATCTCCACCCCGGCAATCTTCTGCACTCCGACTTCGACCGTTTTCACTTCGATGAGCGACGGGTCGAACTCGCCCCACAACTGAACCATGTAGTCATATTCGGCCATCGTACGGTCCAGTTGGCGTTTGAGCTCGGTCATGCGGTCCTTGGCCTTTTTGACCTCGGAGCGCAGAGCCGACTCTTTGCTCTTGATGGTCGGCAGGGCCTTTTGCCGCATGGTGAGTTGTTTTCCCAACTCGCCGAGTGCCGTTTTATTGAATTGAAATTTAATCATTGTTCATTCTCCCGCTTAATATAGTGTTGTCCAAGGGTTTGCGTCACCGCTGTCGGAACGCACTCAAGGTACAACCCGATTAGCTTTCGGGAGCCGCTTCAAGGGCATCACCCGTCGCCGCTGCCCCGGCACTCACGTTACGACCCGCATCTTCCTTGGGCCAGTATTTCTTGAGGATAGCCTCCTTGATGGCCACTTCGCTGGGCGAGAAGTATTTGGCAAAGAGTTTCCAGGCCGTGTCGAGCATCTGGTTGATATCGATGTTGATGTCGATGGCCAGCAGGGCTTCCGAATACTCTTTGGCGAAGGCCAGCGTACGCTGGTCGTAGTCCGAGAGGTCGAAACCGTTTTCGAGTTTGGTACGGGCATTGGCGGCATCCGAGTAGAGACGCACGGCCGCATTCATCACCTGGGGATGGTCTTCGCGGGTTTTCTTGCCGATAACGAGCTGTTTCAGACGCGAGAGCGAACGGAACGGGTCCACAATGACCTTGCCGATTTCGGCATCGTTGCGCAAGAAGAGCTGCCCTTCGGTAATGTACCCCGTGTTATCGGGAATGGCGTGGGTAATGTCGCCGTCATTGAGAGTGGTCACCGCCAGAATGGTAATCGAGCCCCCGCTGGGCAGCTGCACCGCCTTTTCGTAGATTTTGGCCAGGTCGGAGTAGAGCGACCCCGGCATGGAGTCTTTCGAGGGGATTTGGTCCATACGGTTGCTGACAATGGCCAGCGCGTCGGCATAGAGGGTCATGTCGGTGAGCAGCACCAGTACCTTTTCCCCTTTGTCCACGGCAAAGTATTCGGCCGCCGTCAGGGCCATATCAGGCACCAGGAGTCGTTCGACGGGCGGGTTGTCGGTCGTATTGACGAACGAGACGATGCGGTCCAGCACCCCGGCATTGTCGAATACGGTTTTGTAGTAGAGGTAGTCGTCGTTGGTGAGCCCCATCCCGCCGAGGATAATCTTATCGACCTTCGCGCGAAGCGCCACCATGGCCATCACCTGGTTGTAGGGTTGGTTCGGGTCGGCAAAGAAGGGAATCTTCTGCCCCGACACGAGGGTGTTGTTCAGGTCGATACCGGCAATCCCGGTAGCAATCAGTTCCGAGGGTTGTTTACGTTTATAGGGGTTCACCGTGGGGCCGCCGATTTCGCGCTCTTCGCCCTCAATCGGAGCACCGTCGAGCGGTTCGCCGTAAGCGTTGAAGAATCGGCCGGCCAGTTGGTCGCTCACCTTGAGCATCGGCGGGTGGTGCAGGAACACCACTTCGGCATCGGTCGGAATCCCTTCGGTTCCGGCAAACACCTGCAGGGTCACGGTATCGCCCGCCACCTTCACCACCTGAGCCAGACGACCGGCCACCGTGGCCAGTTCGTCGTTGGCAGCCCCTTCGGCCTTGAGGGTCACCGTTGCTTTGGTGATGGCCGAGAGTTGGGTATATATTTTTTGAAATCCCTGAGTCTCCATAGTCTGTTCGAATATCGTTCGAGGGGGTTAGTTATTCTGTTCTTTAAGGATGTCCTGGACAGCATTGTAGTGACGTTTGAAGTCGTCGCTGTCAAAGGTCGAGAAGTTCATCTGCCGCAGTTCGTTGATGAGGCGTTTGTAGTAGGCCACACAAGCCTCGAAGTCATCGAAATGGAACGTGCGTCCGCAGATGTCCATTACCAGGTTGAACATATAGACCTGCCGCTCCATGGGGCAGTTGGCATCGTTCGCATCGAACGAGTCCTGTTGCAGGATAATGAAGTCGAGGAGTTCCGATTTCCAGTAGCGGTCGTGGTATTCGACCGGCACCCCGTCGTCCCCGAGGATGTTGATTTGTTCGAAGGCCTCTTTCCCGCGTTGTACGAGCGATTTGGAAGCCAGCACACGCGTCACCCAGTCCGAACCGTAGTTTTCGTCCAGGTATCCGATGATTTCGGGATATTCGAGGTATTTCGAGTAGCTTTCGAGGGGGTCGATGGCCGGGTAGCGTTTGGAGTCGGCCCGTGCCTGCGAGAGGGCATAGAAGCACCGTGCGGCCTTTTTGGTCGATTCGGTCACGGGTTCCTTGAGGTTACCCCCGGCGGGCGACACGGTACCGATAAAGGTTACCGAACCGGTCTGGCCGTTGTTCAGGTAGACCACCCCGGCGCGGGCATAGAAGTTCGAGATGATGGCCGAGAGGTCCACCGGGAAGGCATCCTGTCCGGGGAGCTCTTCGAGTCGGTTGGACATTTCGCGGAGCGCCTGCGCCCAGCGCGACGTCGAGTCGGCCAGCAGCAGCGCCTTGTACCCCATGGCCCGGTAGTACTCCCCGATGGTCATCGCCGTGTAGACCGACGCTTCACGCGCCGACACCGGCATGTTCGAGGTATTGGCAATGATGGTGGTTCGTTCCATCAGTTTGCGACCCGTGCGGGGGTCGTCGAGTTCGGGGAATTCGACGAAGGTTTCCACCACCTCGTTGGCACGTTCACCGCAGGCGGCCACGATAATCACGTCGGCATTGGCCTGTTTCGAGATACCGTGCTGGAGGACGGTCTTCCCGGCACCGAACGGACCGGGGATAAAGCCCGTCCCCCCTTCGGCAATGGGGTTAAAGGTGTCGATGGCACGGAAACCCGTTTCCATGGTTTTGAAGGGGCGCGGTTTTTCGCGGTAGGCCGTAATGGCCACCTTCACGGGCCACTTCTGCATCATCGAGAGGCCGTGTTCGACGCCGTTTTCGTCCACCACCGTGGCAATCACGTCCGTAATCTTGTAGTTCCCGGCCGGTGCAATCCATTTGAGGCGATAGGTACCCTCCATCTTGAACGGCACCATGATTTTGTGCTGCAACCATCCTTCGGGCACCCACCCGAGCCAGTCGCCGGCACGCACCTCCTGATTTTCGGCTGCCACGAGGGGCGTAAAGTCCCACCGCGATTCGAAGTCGAGCGGGTCGTTGTACTCCCCGCGTTTGAGGAAGACCCCTTCCATCGCTTTGAGGTCGTTCTGCAACCCGTCGTAGATACGGGTCAGGATACCCGGCCCGAGGGTTGCCTCGAGCATGTGGCCCTGGAACTCGACCCGCGTACCCCCCTTGAGGCCGCGCGTGCTTTCAAAGACCTGTACATACGCTTTGTCGCCCACCACCTTGATGACTTCGGCCATCAGCCGTACTCCGCCGTCCATCAGGATGTAGCAGATTTCGTTCTGCGACACCGGACCCGAAGTCTGAACCGTCACCAGGTTGGCTATAATACCAATTACTTCGCCCGTTGTTTTCATGTATGGTTATTTTTACTTTTGAATGCTTGGTTTGGATGGGTTGCTGCCGTGCGGGCAGCAACGCCGCCGAGGCAAACTCCTATGGCCGCATCGGCCAGTCATGTATCAGGTAAAACTTGGCACCCCGACTGCGGCGTTAATGGCATCCGCAGTGGTCAGTCCGCCGACCAGTTCGCGGAAGGTACCCCGACCGCATTCGGCATCGAGCACCGCCCAGCGATGCAGGATGTTGAGCCGTATCAGGTAGTCCATCACCCGTCCGATACCGAAGTAGTCCTGTTCGGCCAGCGTATCGGCAATGTCAGCCCTCAACTGGTCGAGTTTTCGCTCGCGTTCCACAAAATCTTCGGTCTCGAGCACCTGGACAAGTGCCTCGGCATAGGGGAAGGTGTCCTTCATCCCGAAATCTGCCGCTGCACTGTTCAGGTAGGCCTCCCGCAGTTCCGGATTGGTTTCTACAATCATCCCCGCACGGGTTTCCGCATCGAGGCCCAGCTGACGTCCCTTGTATGCCGCCACCATGTTCCGCACGGTGCGGTCGCAGTCGGCCCACTGCCGCAAGAAGGCAGGAACCGCACTCCGCGCCGGACACAGGTCGCTCCACCGACCCGCTGAAGTCGCATATCCCGATGCAGCCCCACACGTGTTGTAGAAAGTGATAAAGAGTTCCCGTTCCAGGTCATCCAGCGACAGGGGAGCCATCTCCTCGGGGTTTACGCTCTGCTCCTCGTCTGTTCGTGCACGGAAGCGGTCGACAAGGAGTCTCACCGAGCTCGGTACGGCCAGTCGGTCGAGGCGTTCGGCCAACTCTTCGGGCAACAGCTGCCCGCCGCCGTCCGTCTCATCGACCGTACGGTCCACCAGCAGCACCACCTCCTTGGGCGTCAGATTCCCCAACTGATTGAAAGGCAGTTTGGAACCCCGAATATACCCGATGATGTTTTCAATATCGTAATAGGTATAGAGGAGCCGTACGGCCCTTTGGTCAGCGGGTGAGAGTTCACCCATAATTTGCCGCTTGATGAGGGGGACATCGATGCGGAGCGTCCCCGCCACGACACCGTCAATGTCGAACGGATAGTCCGGCAATCCCGCTATCAAATAATAATACTGCATAAATGTCCTGATTCCAACGTAAAATAAATCCGTTTTGCTTCGTCTTCCCGACGGGGTCATCTTCTCCCGCGAGCCACGCTCTCCCCCTACGGTTCGGAGCACGAAGCGTTCTCACAGTGCGATTTCGCGCACCCTTCTACTTCTCGTCTCCAAAGAGCAGCTGAGCCACTTTCGGACGCAGGTAGGAACGGAACAGGGCATCGAAATCGGCATCGGCAAAGCTCACATAATAGCCCCCCTCCTTCACCATCACGCGAAACGGAACCCGCACGCGCGCATCGGTGACCACCTCAATCCCGTTATCGGCCCCGAAGCGTTCAGCCAGTGCATTTTTCACAGCCTCAACCAGTTCATTCCCCCGGTTTTCGGGCAGCACCACCCGCAGTCCCTGTTTCGGGTCGAGCGTTTGCACGGCCTCTACCGCCAGTTGCTGGATGAAGGAGTTGTCGCGCCATGCCTGACTCACGGCCGGAGTGACGACCTCCATCTGCACCATCGTTTCCACCTGTTGGCGCAGGGCGCTTTTCAGCTGCCCGGCCGCCAACCGCACCTCGTTTTCGGTATTGGTTTTGAGCTGAGCGGCAGCTTTTTCCGCCTGAGCCGTAATCTCACGCGCCTTATCCTGCGCTTCAGCCACGATTTTTTCCGCATCAGCATGCGCTTTGGCCAATACTGCCTCTGCTTCGGCACGCCCTTTCGAGAGTCCCTCGTTATAGAGTTTTTCAGTGAGTTGTTGGAGTTTGTTTTCCATGATATTAGGATGCTTTTACGCTTGACTAAATGAGTAATTCAGAGTTATTGGTGTTGCGGCCGAAGCAAATCGACCACCGTTTTGACCGGAGCAAAGGTCGAAATGGGTACCTCGACAAAAACCGTAGTCCAGTCGGCCATGGCTCCGTTCCACAGTCCGGGCAGCTCCTGTGCCTTGAGGGGTCGTCCGTCTTTGCTTTTTTCGGATATGAAACCTGTCTTTTTGTCGATATATTGTGTCAGGTCGAACTTTTTTCCCTGGAAATTACGCACCGCGCAGACCAGGTCCACCGGATTGAAATGCGTACCGCCTCCCATCAGTGCTTTCCGATGTTCGGGGTCAATCTGCGACGACTCAGCGATTTGGAGCGACAGTGTTCCGGGCATCCCGAGCGAGGTTTGCGCCCAGAAGGGTCCTCCTCCCGGTTCCCCTTCGTTGCGCACCATGCCGCACACACGCAGCGGACGGTCCAGCACACGCCGCAAATCGGCCATCGTCACCGAGGCCCCGGCCGGGAAACGATAGCAGAGTTTCTCTTCGACAAACTGCCGCACCTCCGAGACAAACGCCTCATGGTCGGCCATCCCGCCGTCAATGGCTTTGAGATAGGAGAAGATTTGCTGCTGGAGTTCCAGCGCCACCGCTCCCAACGCCTTTTTATAGAGTACCGTATCCCCTTTCAGGTGGTCGGGCACCACGTTGTCCACCGTTTTGATAAAAATCAGGTCGGCATCGATACGGTTCAGGTTCTCAATCAACGCCCCGTGTCCTCCCGGGCGGAACAAAATATCTCCATCGGCAGCATCCCCTTCGCGGAACGGGGTATTGTCCGGATTGACGGCAATCGTATCGGTCGAGGGCTCCTGTACCGAGTAGGTAATCTCATATTCCACCCCATACTTGGTCGCATACTCCCCTAACCGTTCCCCTACCAGCGCCTTGAAATCCTCCATGTGTTCGGGCGAAACGGTAAAATGAATCTTCGCCGGACTCCCCCCGTAGAGCGCCACCTCCACCAGGTGTTCTTCCATGGCGGTACGCCCGCCCTGCGGATATTTATGGAATTTTATAAGACCTTTGGGCTTTTTGCCCAGCCCCAATCCTGTACCTTCGGCAGGGTCGCCGCCCACAATCGCCGCCACCATCGCCTTCGGGTCCTTCATATTGACCTGCTGTTTGACGAGGTCTTCGTAGAAGGCAAACTTTTCGAGCCCCGAAAGCACCGCTTCAACCGCAGCACTGGCCTTGCGTTCCCCGACATATTCGTAGAGCTCCTTGAACATCCGCGAAGCCGCCCCGGAAGCCGGAACAAACTTTTCGACCGTCAGCCGACACACCGACTTGCCATACATGACGGCCAGTTCTGCCGCCTTTTCGGGGTCGAGTTTACGGATTCCGTCCCCCACAACCGCAGCACGGTCAATCGCCAGATACGGAAAACCGTTTCGGAACGCTTCGAGTTGTTCTTCTGCCGTGGCGGGGTTCATGCCCCGAGCGTTCAGTTGTGTCAGGTCTTTTTGAGTAAACATACGCTACGGATTTCGATGGTGATACCAAAGTCTAAAGTTAGGTATTATTTCTAAATTTGTATCAAAATTCCACCTCCAAAGCGACAAGATGACCAATTTTTTCGACAATTTCTCCCTCCGAAGCCACAACACATTCGGTCTGGAGGCCACGGCACGTTATTGGGCAGAATTTCACTCGACGGCCGAACTGATTGAAATAGTGCGCCATTGCCGGGAGCATGACCTGCCATGGTATGTGCTGAGCGGCGGCAGCAACATCATCCTGACGGGAAACTTTCCGGGTGTTATCCTTCACCCGGCCGCCCGGACCATTACCCGACCGGAACCCACGCTGGTACGCGCCGAAGCAGCCGTCGTATGGGATGAGTTGGTAGCCTGGTGCGTGGAACAGGGCTTGGGCGGTCTTGAGAACCTTTCGCTCATTCCGGGATATGTAGGGGCATCGCCGGTGCAAAATATCGGAGCCTACGGTGCCGAAGCCAAAGACACCATCGAAACGGTAGAATACCTCGACACCGAGACCCTGCAAATCGTGCGGCTGCCGGGAAGAGACTGCGCGTTCGGTTACCGCGAGTCCATCTTCAAGGGGACGCTGCGTGGTCGGGCGATTGTGACGGCCGTCGAATTTCGCCTGACGGATGAAAAAAGTGGGAATTATACCTATAATATAGGATACGGCGATTTGCACGAAAAAGTCATGGCTTTGGGAGGAGCATCCCTGGCACATATTCGGGAAGCGGTCATTGCCATTCGTCAGGCCAAACTGCCCGACCCTGCCGTCACGGGCAATGCCGGCAGTTTTTTCAAAAATCCCGTCATTCCGGCGGCACAGGCTGCTGCACTGCGGGCTCAACATCCCGATATGCCGGGCTATACGAGTGCCGATGGCAGTGAGGTCAAAGTGCCTGCCGCCTGGCTGATTGACCGCGCCGGATGGAAGGGTTTTCGCTGCGGCACGGTCGGCGTCCATCCCAAACAGGCACTGGTTATCATCAATCTGGGCGGGGCCACGGCTCAGGAGATTTTGAATCTGGCTCGGCGTATTATCGCCGATGTCGAGCAGAAGTTCGGCATTCACCTCACCATGGAGGTCAATGTGTTGTAACGCTACGGTGTTTGTTACAGAGTTCCTAATCCCCTTCGCGCGGTGAGGCTGCTGTTCAAACACCCCCACAAACACACACCATTCCTCCACTATCCATACCAGTTCTCAGCCAGCGGAGGGAGAGCTTACGTTGGGAGCGAATGCTCGACCCTTCGCCTGAGGTGAGTGCGGGCTGACGGTTTCTCAGGACACCGAAGCTTCTCGGACAATCCCTTCCGCCATTTTCGGTCGGCGCCGCCCCCCGACGACTGAAAGCCGTCCGGCGCCTGACCGACGGTTTCTTTCGAAACCATTTTCTCAGACACGGGTCGGCTCGAGTATCCGCGCTCCCGCAACCCGCAAAGTTTTTAGGCCGAAGCCGCCCGGAAGCGGAGGCCTGCACGGTTTCTCGCGAAACCGATTTTTTCAGACACGTGTCAGTTGAAGTACCGACAATACATCCTAATGCGAAGCAAAGCCGACTGCAGTAGCAGTCGTGAGAGCCGCAGCCTCGTCCCGTGAAGGCTCGATGCCCAGCTGTACCGGGTTGCTGAAGCAACCCGTCGGTCCGAAGCCCCCCCGGCGGAGGACCGAAAATAGCCGAAGCTATTTTCACTCTCCGCTGGCTTCGGCCCGTGGCGCTTTTTAGCAAGATTCCCGCGCCATATCGTAACGACATGACGGTTCCAAAACAATAGAAAATAGGCACTTCTAAGTTAAAGCCTGCGGAGGCAGGCACCGCTCGGCACAGAAGCCGAGCGGTGCCCGAAAGAGCACTTCTCCCATTCACACGAAGGGCTGTTCGGGAAATATCCCGAACAGCCCTTCGCTCAAAAAGCGTTTCGCTATCGACAGTATCCCGTTACAAAATACTGAAGGCCACCGTCAGCCCTGCCATCACAATCGCCACCATACTCATCAACTTGATAAGGATATTGAGCGACGGGCCGCTGGTATCCTTGAACGGGTCACCGACCGTATCGCCCACAACCGTTGCCTTGTGGGCATCCGAGCCTTTTCCGCCCAGGTTACCCTCTTCGATGTACTTTTTGGCATTGTCCCAGGCACCGCCCGAATTGGCCATAAAGATGGCCAGCACAAAGCCTGCGCCCAAGCCGCCCACGAGCAGTCCAAGCACACCGGCCACTCCGAAGACAATCCCCGTCACCACGGGAGCCACAATAGCCAGAATTGACGGCAGGAGCATTTCGCGTTGTGCCCCTTTGGTCGAGATAGCCACGCAGCGGGCATAGTCCGGCGTAGCCTCGCCCGTGAGGGTTCCTTTGATTTCGCGGAACTGGCGACGGACCTCTTCGACCATCGACTGCGCGGCACGTCCCACGGCATTCATGGTCAGCCCGCAGAAGACGAAGGCCATCATCGACCCGATAAATACCCCGATAAGCACCTTCGGGTTCATCAGATTGACCTGATAATACTCCATAAAGTCAGGCAGCGTGGCCGTTTCGACCGGAACGGCATTGCCCAGCACCTCGATGGTCTTCACCCCGATGTGTTGCAACCCGATTTTGATTTCTTCGAGATAGGAGGCCATCAGGGCGAGTGCCGTGAGGGCTGCCGAACCGATGGCAAACCCTTTCCCTGTGGCAGCCGTCGTGTTACCCAGTGCATCGAGGGCATCGGTACGTTTGCGCACTTCGGCACCCAGACCGCTCATTTCGGCGTTACCGCCGGCGTTATCGGCAATCGGGCCATAGGCATCCGTAGCCAAAGTGATACCGAGTGTCGAGAGCATCCCGACCGCAGCAATCCCGATACCGTAGAGCCCCATGGAGAGGTTTTGCGGGGTCAGCAGATTGGCCACGTCGAAATGGATGGCGCAAAGGAACGCCAGAATAATGGCTGCTGCAATGGTAATCACGGGGATAGCCGTCGAGAGCATCCCCAGCCCGATACCGGAGATAATTACCGTGGCGGGTCCCGTTTTCGAACTTTCGGCCACTTTGCGGGTCGGTTTATAGGATTGAGAGGTGTAGTATTCGGTCGATTGTCCGATGATGATACCGGCCACCAGACCCGTAATCACCGAGAAGGAGATGCCGACCCAGTTTTCGAGTCCGAGGAGCCAGAGAATAACGAACGTGGCCACGGCAATCAGCACCGAGCTGGTGTTTACGCCGAGTCCCAGCGCCTTGAGCAGCGATTTCATCGAGGCTCCCTCTTTGGTTTTGACCAGATAGATACCGATAATCGAGAGGAGGATACCCACGGCCGCAATCAGCATCGGCGCCAGCACCGCTTTGAGCTGCATCTCTTCGGAGACGGCCGCAAAGGCCGATGCCCCGAGGGCTGCCGTTGCGAGGATAGAGCCGCAGTAGCTTTCGTAAAGGTCTGCGCCCATACCGGCCACGTCCCCGACGTTATCGCCCACGTTGTCGGCGATGGTAGCCGGGTTACGCGGGTCGTCTTCCGGGATACCGGCTTCGACTTTCCCCACGAGGTCGGCCCCTACGTCAGCAGCCTTGGTATAGATACCTCCGCCGACACGGGCAAAGAGCGCCTGGGTCGAGGCTCCCATCCCGAAGGTCAGCATGGTGGTAGTGATAATCACCAGTTTCTGGGTAGTGGTGATGTCGTTGTAGAACCACTCGAGCACCAGGTACCACACGGAGATGTCCAGCAGCCCCAGTCCGACAACCACGAGCCCCATCACGGCACCCGAGCGGAAAGCGACTTTCAGGCCGCGGTTCAGGGATTCCGAAGCGGCCTGCGCCGTCCGTGCCGAAGCATAGGTAGCCGTTTTCATGCCGATATAGCCGGCCAGCCCCGAGAAGAAACCGCCCGTGAGAAAAGCGAACGGCACCCACGGGTTCTGCACGCCGAAACCATAGGCCAATACGGCAAAGAAGATACACAGTACGAGGAAGACAATCCCGACGATTTTGTACTGTTGTTTGAGATAGGCCATGGCACCTTTGCGGACATGGCTGGCGATGGTTCGCATGGTGTCGTTGCCTTCGCTTTGGCGTTTCATGTGGACGAAGAAGTAGCGGGCAAAGCCCAGCGCCACAAGCGCCGCCACCGGTACGAGCCAGAAAATCAGAGGAATATTCGAACTCATAAGCATTTGGGTATTAGTTGGATTTTCTGTTGAAAGGTAGTGATTTTTTACCATATGTTGGCACGGTGGATATGGTTTTTTAGGTTATTTTTGTGTGAAGGAACGGTTTTGACGAAGCAAAGCAAATCATGAAAAAGATTACCAATCAGGAGTTGGGCCGTCCGACGGCCGAGGAGTTTGCACGGATGGCCAAAATGCCCGTGGTGGTGGTGCTGGACAACGTGCGGAGCGCCAACAACGTAGGGGCTTTTTTTCGGACGGGTGACGCTTTCGGGATTGAGCGCATCGTGCTGTGCGGGATAACGGCCACTCCCCCCTCGCGGGATATTCACAAGAGCGCTTTGGGGGCCGAACTGACCGTAGCGTGGGAGTACGAGGCCGACACGGTGACGGCCGTGGAACGGCTGGCCGAGGCGGGTTACGCGGTGGTGGCCGTGGAGCAGGTGCGCGGGGCTGTGGCGCTTGAGGCCTTGGATTTGCAGGCTTTCAGCGCGCAGGAAAAGTATGCGCTGGTCTTCGGCAACGAGGTGGAGGGGGTGGCCCAAGAGGTGGTCAATCGGTGCGCGGGCGGGATTGAGATTCCGCAGGTCGGCACGAAACATTCGCTGAACGTCTCGGTGAGCGGCGGGGTGGTGCTGTGGGAGTTTTTCCGCCGCCTGGGACTCCCCAAAGAATAAAACTCAGTCTCACACCCTTATATCATGAAAACATTTCTACTTGGATGTATCACGGTCTTGCTCGGCATCCAGACGATTCCGAGCGCGGCTCAACCTATCGAATCCATTCGCTACGTCCGTACCGTCACGCCCCTTCGAGGAGGCTCGACAGAGATAACCGAAACGGGGCAAAACCCGTGGGTCGGACACTTCTTCGGGTCACGCCCCGGAAGGGTCGGATTTCTGTATGAACCGTCGTTCGATGCGAAAATCGGCATGCGCATCACCGAGGGAACGGATGACTCGACAGACACACTGGAGGCGATGCACGTAACCAACTATTGGGAGGTGGAAGACTCGCTCTCAAAAGCCTACCCGCTGATTGGGCTCTCCATCGACCGTATTTCCAATCTCTCCCAGCAGGAGTCTGACAGCATCCTGCAATATAACCGTACCCAGACAAGACGACACTTCGCCGCCCAATACGCAGCCTATCGGATAGAGACGCTACGAAAGCCCATCCCGCGCGAGCTGGCCGAAAGACTGCATGCCGAGACCCTGCGCCTGCTCCGTGCAGCACAAGATACCCTCTCGATGCCCGGCTTGATTTTAGATGGCGACACCATGACCTTCCGCTGCACGGCCGACGATACACTGTGGAGTCTGCGCTACCATGTACCCGAAGGAGCATTCAAGCAGCTCTCCGACCTTTTCCTGCAAATGGCAGCCGATGTCCGGGAGGGATGCTTTGACCCGAACACCTACCTGCGGCAATTACCGTTTGTACCGACTGAAAAACCTAACAAATAATCCATCCTACCATGACCCTCAACCTCTCCTCCCTTCGGCTGCGGCTGACCCGCAGCCTGCTGGCCGCCCTGCTGTTGCCAACCCTCGCCCTGAGCACCGCCGCCTGCGGCGGCTCCCGTCAGGCTGCTGACCAGACCGACTCCGCCACGTTGCGCGTGATGACCTTCAACATCCGCTATGCCAACCCCGACGACGGACCCGACTACTGGGACAACCGCCGCGAAGCGGTTGTCCGCATGGTGCGCGACTGCCGCCCCGATATTCTGGGGATTCAGGAGGGGCTGGCTCCGCAGGTGGATTTTCTGGACTCCGCGTTGACCGACTACACCTACGTCGGCGTGGGACGCGACGACGGAGCCCGAGCCGGCGAATATGCCGCCATCTTCTACCGCGACTCGCTCTTCACGCCGCTGGAACAGGGCCACTTCTGGCTCAGCGAAACACCCGACACCCCGAGCATGGGGTGGGATGCAGTGTGCATCCGTATCGCTACGTGGGTCCGACTGCTCGACAAGGCTTCGGGACACGAACTGTTGGTTTTCAACACCCATTTCGACCACGTCGGGGTCGAAGCGCGCCGCGAGAGCGCCCGACTGCTGCTGGAACGGGTACACACCTTCGGCGATTCGATTCCTACGCTGATTATGGGCGATTTCAACTACCCCGTAACCGACCCCTCGCTGGCTCCGCTAATGACGGCTCCGACCTTCTGCGAAGCGCGCGCCACGGCACAGACCAAGCCTCAGGGCGACTCGCTGCCCTCGGTCACCTACCGCGGCTTTGGGCACGGCGAACAGGGCGACCTGATTGACCATATCTTCTGCCAGCGGCTCACACCGCTCACCTACGAGGTGATTACCTCTGGCTACGGCGTGCCCTACCTGTCGGACCACCTGCCGGTGCTGGTAACGGTGGCCTACTAAGACCCGCGGGGGTATAACAAGCGTCGGGGCATACGACTGACCTCTGTCAGTCGTATGCCCCGACGCAATATATTCGGACACTATGGGACTACACCTCCATCCCCATAATGTAGTCGTTCATAAAAAAACCACCGCCAATCGGGAAATCCCCTTCACGAACTACCCGCATCCCCATCCGTTCGTAAAAACCCTTCGCCCGATTCGAACGGTTCACATTCAGTTCCATCCGTCCGCCCTGCGGCAGGGCCGCCCGAACCTCCTGCAGAGCCCGCTCAAAGAGCCTCTGCCCTACCCCACACCCCTGCCACTCGGGCAGCACATAAATCTTTTGCAGGTGATACAACCCCTCTTCCTCGGGCTGAATCGACACATATCCCACCGCACGCCCCGTCTCGTCTCTCGCCACGAAATAGCGGTGTCCCTCCTCGGTCATCTGCCGCCGCAACGATGCCTCGGAATACATCCAATCCATCATATAGTCCAGCTGCTCGGGCAACAAAATCCGCGCATAAGTAGCCGGAAAAGCCACCTGAGCCACTCGCTGAATCTCGCCCCACTCTCCCAGAGTCGCCTCCTGAATCTCAAACTGCATAATCGGTCGTTTTTGTCATTTTATATTTCGTAACGTGCTGCTGTGAAACATTCTCTCGGGTCCTGCCGTATCTTTGTTCCGTAACACGTTTGGCCATGGCACACAAAACCCACCCCTCTCTCGAACTCTTCGCCCCCGACCCTGCCAGCCCCGCACAACCTCTCCCGCTGGCCGGGAGCCCCGTGGCTGCAGGGTTCCCCTCGCCGGCCAAAGATTTTACCGAGATGTCACTGGACCTCAACCGCGAATTGGTGCGCAACCCCGCCGCCACCTTCTTTGCCCGCGTACGCGGCGTGAGCATGACCGGCGAAGGCATCGACGACGGCGACCTGCTCATCATCGACCGCTCGGCCGAGGTACACGACGGCGTACTGGCCGTATGCTGTGTCGAAGGCGACTTTACCCTCAAACGGGTGCGGGTAGACCCCGCGGAGGATTGTCTCTGGCTTGTCCCCGCCAACCCCGACTACCAACCACTGCGCATCTCCTCCACGGACGATTTCCGCATCTGGGGCGTTGTCCGTTACGTCATCAAAAAGTTTTAGCCATCACTCCAGTCTCATCCTGCACGACCGTTCCCGAATAAGCCTGTTCAGAACGGAGTTGCCACCAGCCCGAGCCCGTGGAGAAATGTGCCTCAGCACAGGCCTCATCCAGGCCTGACACGGTTTCTTGAAACCGCATCTGCTCGGACAAACATGGCCATCTTTTTCGGTCGGCGCCCACTCCCCCGAAGCGGCAGAGCCGCTTGGGCGCTCAACCGACGGTTTCTTCGAAATCGAATCTTTCCAGTAAAAACAGCTCGACGCTTATGCTATTGGCAGCAGGAGCCAGTGGAGTTATGTGTAGAGGCTGTCTGGCTGGAGTGCCCAGCGGCATCGGGTTGCGCGAGCAACCCGTCGGTCCGAAGCCACCCCCGGCGGAGGACCGAAAATAGACCTTGCTATTTTCACTCCCCGCTGGCTTCGGTCCGTCGCGCAATGCCTTCTGCAGATGCTTTGGACCTTGCGTCCACCCCCTGAGCAGCTTCACCACAGGTCGCTCGACCGACGGTTTCTTCGAAACCGAATCCGACAAGCAAGCACGTATCGCCTCACATACCGGACACCACCCGTATCACTCCTCGCCCCACTCCTCAAACTCCGAGAGCAACTCCTCAATATCCCGCCGCTCCTTTTTCGTGGGACGACCCGTACCACGGTCTCGAACCGCAAAGGCCCCCGCCCGAGCCATCTCGAGTTTCAACAACTCCTCAGCAGGCGTCACATCCTCGATATAACGCGGCACATTTTTGGCCGGCTGGCGATTGGCCACCAACTCCAAAATCCGGAAACTGTACACCACCGGCATCTTTTTGACCGAAACCACCTCACCGGCCTTTACCTCCCGTGCCGGCTTCACAGTCACCCCGTTCACCAGCACCCGATTGCTTTTACAAGCCTCTGCCGCCTCGCTGCGCGTCTTGAACAGACGCACCGACCACAACCATTTATCTATGCGTACTCCCTCTGCCATTGTCACACCCTCCTAACGTATTCCCGGCCCCGGCTGATTGGCAAAAGCATACAACTGAGCGATTTCATCCGGCCAACGACTCTCATCCGGAGTTTCCAATATCAGCGGCATATCATCAAAGCGGCTGTCGGCAGCCACATACTGGAAAACAGCCAGTCCAAGTGTTCCTTCCCCCAGCGGCGCATGACGGTCTACCCGACTGCCCTGGGCCTTCAGGTCGTCATTGAGGTGCATCCCACGCAGGTAACGGAACCCTACCACGCGCTCCAGCTCCGCAAAAGTCCGTTCACAAGCCTCCGCCGTACTCAGGTCATACCCCGCCGAATAGGCGTGACACGTGTCGATACATATTCCCACGCGACTTTTGTCCTCCACACGGTCGATAATATAGGCCAAATGTTCGAACTTCCATCCGAGATTGGAGCCCTGGCCGGCGGTATTTTCAATCACCGCCGTCACCCCCTGCGTAGCCTCCAGAGCCATATTTATCGACTCGGCAATCAGGCTCAGACACGCCTCGTCGTCAATCTCACGCAACGAGCTGCCCGGATGGAAATTCAATCGGTCAAGCCCCAGCAACTCACACCGTTTCATCTCATCCGTAAAAGCCGCTCTGGACTTTTGCAATCCCGCCGGGTCGGGATGTCCCAAATTAATCAGATAACTGTCGTGCGGCAGTATCTGAAACGGTTGGAACCCGCCCTCGTCACAACGACTCCGGAAAGCGTCAATCTGCTGCGGGGTAAGCGGCGGAGCTACCCACTGCCGCTGGTTCTTGGTAAAGAGCGCAAAAGCTCCTGCCCCTATCTTCCGGGCATTCACCGGGGCATTCTCCACCCCGCCCGATGCACTCACGTGTGCTCCAAAATATTTCATGTCGGTACGTCGTTTTTTTGTAAATTTGCAGAGCTATAAGCGCCTCACACTATTTGAACCGCCCCGCTCCGTATGGTTACAAAGCTACACATTCTATTCCAAAAAACGGTCTGTCTGACGGCCGTTCTGCTGTTGATGGTTATTGTCCCGTGCGCGGCTCAGTTCAACCCCAAAAAACAGGCAGTTCCGCTGGAGACGGTGCCCGACACCTTGATTAAATCGGCCAAACCGACCACCGAGCTCAAGTTTTCACTCTACAGCGACGCTTACGACAAATACCTGCGTAAACTCCGCACCAAGCAACGCAATACGATTTCCTTTAAGCCCAGTCTGCAAATTACCCAGGTCAGTTTCACCAACTGGCAACAGGGGGGGGACAACTCCTACTCCGGTTTGGCTGCCTTGTATTTTGAACATAACTACACGGCTCCGGTCTTCAGCATCAAAACCGTATTTGATTCCCAATACGGTCTGATGCGCGCTTCGAAACAGACCCGTAAAAACGTAGACTACTTCAACCTGACCATCACTCCGAGTTGGAACATTTCCCAACGCTGGAAACTCTCCACCTCGATGATATGGAAATCCCAGTTCTCAAAAAGTTATGACTATCCGGCCAATGCCCCCAAGGTATGGAAATCCTCCTTTATGGCTCCCGGAACGGTGGAAATCTCGGGAGGTTTGACCTACGAACCTCCCAGTAAGAAAATCAACATCCTGCTGGCACCCATTGCCGGTAAAATGACCTTCGTGCTGGACGATTCGTTGGCTCGCAAAGGAGGATTCGGTATTGACCCGACCAAAGAAAATCCCCATTTCAAAGCCGAAATCGGGATGCAGTTTCGCGTGAACTTCTCCACAAAATTTGCCAAAGAGAAAATCGAATACGTCACCAAATTAGAGTCGTTCTGGAATTACGAACTGCCTCCATCGGCCACGTGGAACAATACCGTCAATTTCAAGTTTACGGATGTGATATCCGCGTCGCTGATTGTCAATATGATATACAACGACCAGATTACCACCCCGAAAGCGCAGGAGAAACGCGACCAGGGACGCGTTCCCAAACCGTGGGACTACCTGCAGGTGTACCAATCGGTAGGCCTGGGGCTGAAATTCAATATTGCTTCGAAACCCCACAAACCGATTGAGGAGAGTACCATTACGCGTTCTCGCCTGAAATACAAGCAATAGCCCCTACAATCCGTCTTGTATCGGGTCCAAAACTCTCACGACCGAAACTCTGCTGTCGGTTGACCGTTCGACCGCCGAATTGCGCGAACGACTCGACTGCCGTTACGCACAGGGATACCTACCAACCGCAAACCGACATGGGTTCATGAAACCGCACACGATTGGGTCAGAAATCGTGTAGGCTGTAGCCTCGCTATGCGAATAGCCAGTGCAATTCGACCCACGAATCAATTTATGTATTACCAAAAAGCGTTCTTAGGTCGGAACCAGTGGGGGATTGCGTTTTAGCGCAGGCCTCCACCGGGGGTGGTTCCGGCCTGACAAAGGGAGTTTGCTCCGCCTATATTTGAGACCATAGCTTGGACACGCTAGCCAATTCGTGTTTGAGAACAAGCAGTTGCGCAAGCAACCATGCGGGCCGCAGCCTCGCCCAGCGAAGGGTGCCGTTCGGCACTCGAGCCGACTCGTGTCCGCAATAGAATGCGAATTGCTTGCAATTCGTGTCAGGCCGTAGCCATGAGGCTGCGGAGGCCTGCGCTATCTCGCGCGCCCTCCACTGGCTCCGTCCTGGTGTATTGCTCGTGTCAGGTCTTCCTCGCTTGGGGTTTATCTGCTCTTTGCGCTCTCGTCCCTCCGGGAGAGCCTGAGCTGCTCCCTGCGCCTTCCCCCTCTTTCCCTACACGGATACCCCTGCGGATTACTCCCCCTTATCCCGCTCCTTCGATTTCCCCTCACGCTACTCCTGAATGCAGCGGACTGAAAAACCAAGTGCTCGACCATAGGTTGTACTTGCATTAAGAATACTTGCACTAAAATAAAAACCTAGAGCACTAGAACCACTTATCTTTTTTGTCCAATAATACCCGTTTTGACCACTGCTGACTAGCTTCCCTGTGCTATATTCACGGCGTCCACATGATGGAAACCATGCTATTTGATTATATAAACGACCTTTAGTGACATCTGCAGAAGTTGAAGGATTCGTTTCACCGATAATATAAGAAGGGGCATTGGTTGTCGTAAAATCTTTCCATGCGTCATCTGTTGCAATATGCCATCCTTGTGGACATGGGTCTTGAACCCCCTTTTGTACTTGAGAATACCCCCAGAATAAATTATTCTGATAAAGTAAAACATTGGTATACCAATCCCACGGATTAGTAGCATTATATATAATAGCTAATGGATTTTTAACAGCATAGACCAGTGAAATGTTTTCAAGCAACACTCCGCTCGTAGTAATATCCTCTAATCGTAATCCGGTCTTACTTCCTTCGGTCAATACACTTCCATCTGCTCCATAAATGGTAATAGTTTCTGCATTAGGTATTCCTGATTGCTGTATCGTGCTGCCGTCGGCACCCGGAAAAGCGTCCTTGCGACCACCAACCCCTCAAAAAAACAATACACCCCAGACCCTTTACACAATCCTCCTTCCGGAATTAGTGCTAAATTTGCAACATGCAGAGGAATACCTGCGGAAACAACACAAGCCCCCTCAACAAAATCCACTGACCTAAAACAAACCTCCCCGTGGGAATACGCACTGCCGGCAAAATACTCAAAACCCTGCTGACCACTCTCTCCTGCCTGGTGATAGTGGCTGTCATCGTCCCTATTCTTGCCGGACTGCTGCTGCAAATCGGATTCGTCCAAAACTACGCCGTCAGACAACTTACCCAATGGCTCTCAACAAAGGCTGAAACAACCATTGCCATTGAACACGTCGAAATCGGATTCTTCAACCGGGCCATCCTCGAAGGCATCTATGTCCAAGACCCGATACAACCCCGCGATACCCTCCTCTATGCCAAACGATTGAGTGTAGGTATTGACGGCATCAACTTCTTCAATGGAAATATCGCCTTGGGAGCCGTATCGCTCTCGGACGGAATGTTGCACATTGCAAAAGATTCGTCCGGAGCCTCCAACCTGAAAAAATTAATCGACCGTTTCAAACCCCGCGAACCGAAACCCGTTACCCTACACCTGTCGGCAAGAGAATTGAATCTCATTGCCATGCAGTTTACCTTGCAAAACTACAACCCTCCGAAACAGGAGAACGGAGTCAATTTTCAGGACCTGAAACTCCAAAACCTCCACTTTCAGGCACGGCGCATCCAAATTCGGAACGATTCGGTACGGTGCCGCATTCAACACCTGAACTTTCAAGAAAAGAGCGGTTTTCAGTTGCAACATTTGACTTCGAAACGCGTAGCTGTCGGGCCTACGGGAATACGTCTGACCGATTTACGCATCGAATCCGATTTGTCACTCCTGCAATTCGAACATCTGAACCTGCTCTATGACGACTGGTCAGCCTATCGGGATTTTGTGAACCGCGTACACCTCGATGTGGTGATGGAGCCTTCGTCGCTGGCTTTTCGAACTCTGGGGACTTTCACCAAAAAGCCCAATACCCTTCCCGCAACAATCGGAGTGGAAGAGGCTGCGGTTAGCGGTACCATAGCCTCCTTACAGGGAGAGATTAAACAGGCTCGTGTATGGGGGAATGTGGTGGATGCACGGTTTAGTATCAGCGGCCTGCCCGACCTCTCCCAAGCCCGTTTCCGGTTGGACCTGGAGCAATTGCAGACCGCCTCGCCCAATGTGTTGGCCGCCTTTGCCGACCTTTCGGGACAGCCTCTGCCCCGAAAGATACGCCCACTGCTTGAGCGAGCCGGACAAATTGGTTTCTCGGGCTATTTCGACGGGCAGCTGAACAATTTTACGGCTGCCGGCACCCTCACCTCGGCAGCAGGAGCCATTGGCGGACGACTTCAATTTTTCCCGACCGACACACACAAGGGAATACACATCTTGGGACAGGTAGAGACCGACAACTTTGCATTAGGCAAACTCCTGGGAAACTCCCAGTTGGGTTCCGTGAGCCTGAATGCACAGGTCGATGCCCGAACGCAAGCCCGGGAACTGACCCTGACCACCGATGCCACTGTCCGGAAACTGGACTTTAAGGGATACACATACAGCGACATCCGCATGGACGGCCGTTTTGCGGGACGAACGTTCGAAGGACGTATCGCTTCCGGGGACCCCAATCTCAACTTTACGACCGACGGTCGTTTTGACCTGAGCGGTCCGCTGCCGGCCTATGATTTTGAGATGGTGTTGCGGCAGGCCGATTTGGCAGCGCTGCAACTCAATCGGCGGGACAGCGTCTCCCGGTTGGCCATGCGTTTTCGGGCCCATGCCACGGGAACCACCCTCGACGACATTAACGGGACCGCATTGATTGACAGCCTGAGCTACGTAAACCACATTGACACGGTGCATGCCGGTGCCATCCGCTTCGAAGCCGTAAACAGTTCGAACAGCAAGCGAATACTCATGCGGTCGGACTTTGCCGATGCCGAATTGCGGGGCAGTGACAGCTATCGGCACATTTTCCGATTCTTTGGGCAGACCCTGAAACGATACCTGCCCTCCATGCCCTCGGGCGACACGACAACCTCCACGACCCCCCGTCGGCACAGACGGCCGTCCCGTCCGACCCCTTCCGAAGGCGATACGCTCACCGACAACGACTACTATTTGGTGAAGGTCAATGTGAAAGAGGCCAATAACGTAGCCGCCATTTTCGTTCCGGGACTGGAGATTGCCCAGGGGTCGTCGCTGGCATTTCTGTTCAACCCGCGACGCAACGACTTTACCCTGAGCGCCCACTCCGACTACATCCTGCAGCGAAACATGTACGTCGGGAACCTGTCGGTCGAATGCCACAATCAGGCCGACTCCGTCTCGATATACGCCTCGGCCGAACAGTTCGGCGTAGGGACGCTCGACCTGCCGAATTTTTCGGTCATTGGAGGTATCCGGAACAACCGCATCTCGGTAGCCACACGCTTTGACAATCCCGACAACGGTTCGCGGGCACTGGTCAGCACCACAACCACCTTTACGCGCAACGAGCAGGGAATGCCCCAAATGGACATTGCCTTCAGTCCGACCACTTTTTCTACGGGACGGCAGTTGTGGTACATCACCCCCAGCCATATCGTATTGGACTCGCTGGGAATCGATTTTCGCAGGTTCCGGCTCTGGGGCGAGGGACAGGAATTGGCCATCAACGGCCGCGCCTCTGCCTCCGAAACGGACACCCTGCGTGTACGTATCCGGAATCTGGACATCTCGCCCCTGACACAATTCGTCTCCCGACAAGGATACAGCGTTGGTGGACGACTTGGCGGCGAGGCTACGCTGGTGGCTCCGTTCGGAGCTTTGCAGTTCGGAGCCGACATGCAGTTGGATTCACTCCAACTCAATGACCACGCATTAGGGAGTGTCAATTTCAGGAGCTTTTGGGAAGCTGACAAACGATGGATACGCTTTGCCGCCTCCACCCCGACGGGTGAAACACCTGTCCGAGGCGTCTACGACAGCGGTCGAAAACGCTATCGGGTGGATTTCGACTTCCCGCGTTTCGATATGTCGCTCCTCGAACCGTTGCTCCAAGGAGTCCTCATCCAAACGGCAGGAACCGCACAAACCAAACTGGTATTGACCGGAGGTCCCGAAGGGGGCCCCCTGCTCAACGGCAATATCCATGTCGAACAATATGAAGCAACAGTCGATTATACCCGTGTACGTTATCGTTTGGCAGGTCCTGTCACGGTACACAACAACCGTTTCGAGCTGCCGACAGTCCCCATCTCGGACGGCAATGGCGGTGGAGGCACCATCTCGGCCTGGTTCGACAGCGAATATTTCCGTCACTTGCAGTATGGCGTCAAAATATCGTTCCGCGATATGCTCTGCCTGAATACCGGCACGAACGACAACCCCGATTTTTACGGCAAGATG
Source organism: Candidatus Rikenella faecigallinarum (assembly GCA_019113395.1). GTDB lineage: Bacteria > Bacteroidota > Bacteroidia > Bacteroidales > Rikenellaceae > Rikenella > Rikenella faecigallinarum. The sequence continues at coordinate 118,829 of DXHL01000021.1, forward strand.
TATGGCACGGGGAGCTTCTCGGTCACGGGCGATGACTTCAAGACCCTGCTCGACGTACGGGCCGAGACAGCTCGCTCTTCAACGTTCGTACTGCCGTTATCCGAAGTATCGACCATTACGGAGGCCGATTTCATTTCGTTTGTCCAACCCCGCGAAGAACGACAACCGGCCGACCGTGTGGCCTCTTTCCGCCGTCAGTTGCAAAATCGGCAACGCCGACGCACCAAAAGTGAACTCAATATCGACCTGAATCTTTCGGTACTGCCCAATACCGAAGGCCAAATCGTAATGGACCCCCGTCTGGGCGATGCCATCAAAGGACGCGGCAACGGCCGCTTCCGCATGAACATCGTCCCGGACCGCGATATCTTCACGATGGACGGCCAGTTCGACATCTCGGAAGGGACCTACCTCTTTACGCTCTACGGGGTGTTGGCCAACAAATATTTTGTCATCCAACCCAACAGTTCGATTCAATGGACGGGTGACCCGACCGACCCGCTGGTGAATATTGATGCAGTGTACCGTGTCCGCACCTCTTTGCGCCCGCTGTTGGGCAACACTCAGGGCAGCGGTACAGGCAACAGCAATGTCAATGTAAACTGCGGCATTCACCTCTCCGAACACCTCTTCAATCCCACCATCCAGCTTAGCATTACCGCTCCGGGTGCTGACCCCGAGACCCAGAACCTGCTGCGCAACCTGCTCAATACCGAAGAGTCCACCACCATGCAGTTTGCCTACCTGATGCTCTCGAACAGCTTTATGCCGGACGACCAAACCAATGCCATCGGAACCATGAGCGGTTCGCTGGCCGGGATTGCGGGGATGGAGTTCCTCTCGAACCAAATCAGCAACCTTATCTCGGGTTCGAACTACAACATTCGTTTCGGCTATCGTCCCCAGAGCGACCTGACCTCGGAGGAGGTAACCTTTGACGTGGGTGCAGACATCATTGCCAACAAGTTGTCTGTGGAGGTCGGAGGGAACTATGACGTGGGACAAAAAGGCATCTACACCAACACAAACAATCCCCTGTCGGTGGACGGTTACGTGACTTGGGTGCTGAACAAGTCCGGTTCGTTGAAGGTCAAGGGTTTTACGCGCACCATCGACCGTTTTGACGAATCCCAGGGGTTGCAGGACAATGGTGTGGGGGTCTATTACCGTCAGGAGTTTCAGAGTTGGGCCGATTTGAAGGCGAAATACCGTCGGTGGCGCGAGGAGGTACGCATGCGTCGGGCCGCCCGTCAGGAGCGTCGCCTGGAGCGTCGTCAACTCAAGGCCTCGGAACAGGATACATCGGACGAGTAGTGTTCTGCTGTATGCCGCAAGGACGGATTTCCGGGCGCCGACGGCAGCACAATACAGCAATCAGGAACACCTAATGCTGAAACCATTGCCATTTATGGAGCAGATGGAAGTGTATTGACTGAGGGGAGTGAAACAGGATTGCGTTTTGTGGATATTACCACAAGCAGCGTGTTGAGCGGGAATACTTCGCAAGCCTATGCGATAAAGAACCCGATGATATATATTTACGCCACAACGTCTCCTGGTGACTGGTATACTGGTAGCGAGACTTATCAAAATGATGCTTTGTGGGGTGATGAAGACATAAAAAGCAGCTATGACCCTTGTCCAACTGGTTGGCGTGTACCCACTTCGGGCACATGGAGTGACTTTGCCAGAACTGCCGATGTATCCCAACCCATGAATGGTACTTTCCCTTATTACATTAAAGGTACGGCGAAAGAAGATGGTACGATTGAGGATTACCATCAGACAAATGGCCGCTTGTATAACGCAACTTCAGGCACAAGTACCCCTCTATCGTGGTATCCCGGGACAGGTTATCGTCATAGCACGAATGGCGCATTGGGTAATGTGGGCCACCGTGGCTACTCTTGGTCTGTTTCTGTTAGTAACACTAACGTTAAGTTCATGTACTTCACCATGGACGGAGTTTCCCCCAGTAGTAGCAGCTACCGGGCATGGGCTTTGTCCGTTCGTTGCGTACAGAAGTAATGTGAGGGGAATCGAAGGAACGGGATAAGGGGGAGTAATCCACAGGGGTATCCGTGTAGGGGAAGAGGGGGAAGGCGCAGGGAGCTGCTCAGCCTCTCCCGGAGGGAAGAGAGCGCAAAGCGAAGATAAACCCCAAGCGAGGAAGCCCGGAACCGAGCAGAGTGCCAAGCTATGGTCTCAAACATAGGTGGAGCAAACTCCCTTTGTCAGGCCGGAACCACCCCCGGTGGAGGCCTACGCTTCTCGCGCACGCTCCACTGGTTCCGACCTGAGAGCACTTTGTAGCTTGACACGAGTCGGCTCAAGTGCCGAGCGGCACCCTTCGCGCGGCGAGGCTGCGAACCGCAACCGCTTTTGCCAAATATTAATTAGTTGGATGTTGGAACTAACACCTCAGGTCGAAGCCGACTGCGTAAGCAGTCGTCAGCCCGGAGCCGCCCGGATGCGGAGGGCTGAAAAACTCACCCATTCGGGTTCGATTTTCCCCTCCGCCGGCTCCGGTCTTCACAAAGTCGCACTCTACTGACAGATACGAGTCGGCTCGAGTGTCGAGCGGCACCAACATTCACCCTTCATAAACCCTAAAATTTTATAAATTACACAAAAGTCCTGTAAAAGCAAGCGGTGGTTGCCCGCATACGGGGACAACCACCGCCACATCGCTGAACAATGATGTTCTACAGAGCTATTTTTACCGTTCCTTCACCGTCACGGCACCAGTCTGCGCATCCTGAGTAATCTGCAGCACCACAGGATAGGGAGTGTCAAGACTGTACGGACTCGGATTCAGAAGTTGGGCTGCAGAGGGAGCCTTGCGCGTGAAACGTTCCGTAGTGATGGTCTGGTCACCCATTACCACCGTCACTGGTTCATCCAGATTCAACAGGTCATCGTTCAGACCCACCAGCAGCACGGGGACATCACATGTATCGATACGGAGCGTCTGTCCATCAATTTCCACTGCGACCGTGGCACCCTGTTTACGTGCTTCGTCCGGGACCCCCAGCCAGTAGAAGTTGTTGCGCAACACATCATCCTGGACCCATACGACCCGTTTCGGAGAGACATTACGGGTGTACTGAGCCATCCACGGAATGGCAATCGTATCGCGGCGCAACATCCAGTGGCCGCAATCGTCATAAATATGCGTATCGTGAATATACCCGCCCTTTCCGTCAGCTGTTGCGAGGCTGTCGAGGATAGAGCTGTACTTTTGTGCCAGCAGGTTTCGGTCATAGGCAGCGTCCTGTCCGCCCATGTAGATGGCGAAGGGGAGGTTGCGCAGTGACTCCATGCGGGCATCGCCCGGGTGACCTGCCATCATCGAAGCGGCAGCCCAATGGTCGGCCATACGCGGAGCCATTTGGTAGAGACCGTCACCACCGGCCGAATAACCGAGAATATAGACCTTATCGGGATTAACCCCCTCAAAAACAACAGCCGCTGCTATCGTTTTGCGCAGGAACTCATCCATATACTCCTGATGCCACATGTTCCAGGTGTCGGTTGGAGAGCGCGGCACGAAATAGAGCCCTTCGGCCGGAGTATAGAGTACTTTTTGGTTTTCCCACTGTTGGTCGTTCACCTCGGCCGGAGCACCGCCGCCGCCATGGAGCGAGATGTAGAGACTGCGCCCGCCCGCGGGCACCTCGGTCGGGCCGTAGATGGTATCCCAGAACTTCATCCGGTATTCACCGTTGGTCCACTCGTGGGCGTTCCATTCCTGTGCCAGAGACTGAGCCAGTTGAGCCTTTCGCTCGTTCAGAAATTGCGCGGAGAGGGTGTCGAATTCGCTGCGCGAGAGGGAGGCCTCCGAGGAGCAGCTGACAAGAGCCATGGCACCGGCCAAGACGCCCCATGCGGAGAGTGACAAAAGGGTTTTTGTTTGCATATTCTAAGGTAGTTTTAAGTATTTCAAAACCGAGTGATTAATTCCCTCGCTACGGGAATGCTTTCAACCCTCGAACTCCACCTCGCCGAAGAACTGCGGGACGTGGAAGTTGGGTTTGTCGGTATGGATGGGTTGCCACGAGAGGAAATGCGGCTGGGAGAGGTTATCGCCGCACTTGTAGACATTCATACGGGCACGAAGACCATCGAGCGAGGTCAGGCGGTGTGCCAAAAAGGCCGTCACGGGGATAGCCACCTGCAACTGCCAGTGGTTATCGCCGCGTCGCTCGGCGAAACAGGTTTCGCCGAGCGACGAATGGCGCAGGATGGTCCGCATCACCGCCGCATCGGCGTGGCGGGCGTCGGGTTTGGTCTTGCGGAAGCCCAGCAGCGCTTTGCCAATACACGAAAATTCGAAATTGTAGTATCCGCTCTCGTCGAACGAGAGGAAGCACTCCACGGCCGAATCGGTCCACACGGGTCCGTTGTCCTCGGTCACAAGAGCCGCCGTGCAGGCCTCGTGCACATCGAACGACAAGAACAAACATTCGCCATTATGAGCCGCCGCAAAGGTCACCTGCGGTGCATAAGGGTAGTCGGCAGCCCAGTTGTTGCAGGCCACCGTTTCGGTCGGCACTCCGACCAGTGCATTCGGCAGGCTCGGAGCCGTAATTTTCGAAATCTTAAGCATAACGTTCCAACGCTTCTTTAACAATCCGCTGCATCTCGGCATACTGAGCCTCCATGCTTTGCAGCAACTTGTATTGGGCACGCGTCCGCACCAGGTTGTGGTCGGCGGATTTGGTTTTGTAGTAGTGGTCGCCGTCGATGTAGTCCATCAGGAAACGCAACACCTGTTCGTAAGTAATGTATCGGGCCGAGAAGGCCAGGTATTCCGCTTCGACAGGAGTCAGAAAGGTATGTGTTTCCGATAGGTATCCCTCGGTATAGGCCTTGAACATCTCGATATCCATAGAGACGCGGTCGAGGTTGGGGTCATCCTCCAGTCCCGTGTTGGTGTAGGAGCGGATGGCATCGCCGTAGTCGTTGAGGCAGGTAGCCGACAGCACCGTGTCGAGGTCAATCACACAGAGCACACGTCCCTCCTTGTCGAAAAGGATGTTGTTGATTTTGGTATCGTTGTGGGTGACACGCGTCGGGATGGTACCCTCCTCGACCAGCTGCCAGAAACGCAGCATCTCGTCGCGTCGCGACTCAATCCATTCGATTTCGGCCGCCACCTCGGCTTTTCGTCCCGCGGGGTCGGCCGCCAGCGTATCGTCCCACTGTTTGAAACGGTAACGGATGTTGTGGAACCCGGGAAGAATGTCCGTCAGGGGCTCCGTAAAATCGGACAGCATCTCCTGGAACTGTCCGATGCCTTTGCCCCCCTGATAGGCCAACCGGGGCGTATCGGCCTTTTGGTAGGCCACCGTCTGGTCGATAAACTCACACACGGCCCAATATTCACCGGCATCGTCCCGATGGTACAGTTTGCCGTCTTTGGCCGGAGTAACCGTTAATGCCTCGCGGCGCGGGTCACCGCCTCGGGCGATAATTTTGTTTTTCAGGTGGTTTGTCACCCGCACGATATTCTCCATCATCGCCGGGATGTTGGTGAAAATCTGACGGTTTTTGCGCTGCAGAATGTAGTTCGGCGTAAGGGGCGACTCGGTTTCGATAATGAACGTATCGTTGATAAATCCTTCGCCCAGCGGACGGACAACAGCAACCTGACCCTCCAGTTGGAAGTGGTCGGCCATTTGGCGTAAAGCGTGATTCATATTGATATTAGGGATGGTTTGGGTGTCAAGGCGACAGCGGTCTGCCGGCTGTCGTACAACGGCTAAAGGTACGTCTTTTTTGCCAAATTCCGCACCCGAAAGCTGACATCACCTCCCTCGGGTTGCACCGCGAAAGATTTCGATACATCATTCGGCGTAAAACTTTACCTTTGCGTAGCCGAAAAATACGGCGTCACACACACTATGGATTACACCTTGTCCCAAATAGCCACGCTCACGGGCGGCAGGTTGCAGGGCGACGACCGACACATCCGCGCCGTGGCCACCGACAGCCGCAACCATGTGGCCCACCCGGCCGAGACGCTTTTCGTAGCCCTGTCGGGCAGCGGTCGCGACGGAGCGCACTACATCGGTGAGATGTATCGCCGCGGGGTGCGCGGTTTTCTGTGTCGGTCGGTACCGTCGGGCGCCGAGACGGCAATGCCCGACGCGTCGTTTGTCACGGTGGGCGATACGCTGCGTGCCTTGCAGGCGTTGGCTGCGTACCACCGCCAACAGTACAACGGCACGGTGGTGGGTATCACGGGCAGCAACGGCAAAACGGTCGTCAAGGAGTGGATAGCCCAGCTGTGGCCCGAGGGGGTCGGCAAGCTGCTGCGCAGCCCGCGCAGCTACAATTCGCAGTTGGGGGTAGCTTTGTCGCTGCTAATGATTGAGGGCGACGAGCAGTTGGTGGTCATCGAGGCGGGCATTTCGCAACCGGGCGAGATGGAGCGACTCGAAGAGATGATTCAGCCCCAGGTGGGCATTCTGACCAATATCGGAGCCGCACACAGCGAGAACTTCACCTCCGACGAACAGAAACTGGACGAAAAGCTGAAACTCTTTCGTCGTTCGGAGGCGATTATCTACCATGCCGACAACCCGCTGATTGCCAAGTACGTCACCAAGCGCTTCGGAAAAAATCCAGAGCAGTTGCGGGGGTGGCGCGCCGATGAGCAGACCGACCTGGCCTCGCACTTCAGCGACTACGCCTCGCGCGAGAATGCCACACACGTCGGGATGCTCTACCGCCTGCTGGGGATTACGCCACGGCCGCTCTCGGTTCTGCAACCCGTGGCGATGCGGCTGGAGCTGCGCGAAGGGATACTGGGGAGTACGGTTATCAACGACTCCTACAACAGCGACCTCACGGCACTGGCCATTGCCCTAGACTACCTCGACCAACATGCCGGCGACCGCCCCAAAAGCCTGATTCTGTCGGACATTCTGCAGGCGGGGCTGAAACCCGACGAGCTCTACCGACAGATGGCACAGTTAGTCGGCGAGCATGGGATATGCGAGTTGACCGGCATTGGTCCCGCCATCAGTCAATCGGCACAGCAGTTTCTCTCGGTGCTGGATGCCGACCACTTGCATTTTTACGCCTCAACGGACGAATTTCTGCGCCGCATCGACAAGGAGCGCTTTGCGGGACAATCCATACTGGTAAAGGGGAGTCGGACATTCGGATTCGAGCGCATCAGCCGCGTGCTCGAAAAACGGACCCACACCACGACCCTTGAAGTCAATTTGGGGGCCTTGGCAGCCAATTTAAGCCATTTCCGGGCCATGCTGCGTCCCGAAACCCGCATGATGGTGATGGTCAAGGCCCACTCGTACGGAACGGGAGCCGGCGAAATCGCCGCCATGCTCCAGCACGAGGGGGTGGACTACCTGGCCGTGGCTTTTGCCGATGAGGGAATCACGCTGCGCGAAGCGGGCATCCACCTGCCTATCGTGGTGCTGAACTCCGACCCGGGCAGCTTTGCCGTGATGGCCGACTACAACCTCGAACCCGAAATATACTCCTTCTCGTCGCTGCGCAACTACGCGGCCGAGATGCGCAGCCGTGGCATTACGGGCGCACCGATTCACCTCAAAATGGATACCGGCATGCACCGGCTGGGCTTCGTGGCCGACGACCTGGCTGCCCTCTGCGACGAACTGCAACACGAGCCCTCGGTGCGCGTGCGCTCCATCTTCTCGCACCTGGCCGCGTCGGAAGACCCTGCCGAGGACGATTTTACCCGTCACCAGATAGCGCTCTTTACCGACATGAGCGGTCGGATTGTCGAAGCCCTGCACGACCCGACCATCCTGCGCCACATCTGCAACAGTGCGGCCATTGCCCGCTTCCCCGAGGCCCATTTCGACATGGTGCGGCTGGGCGTGGGGCTATACGGCATCGAAGACCCTGCGCTGCAGGTGACCGCAACCCTCAAAACGCAAATCGTACAAATCAAGAACCTCTCGGCCGGCGAAACAGTCGGATACAACCGACGGGGAGTCGTCTCGGCTCCGACCCGCACGGCCACCATCCCCATCGGGTATGCCGACGGCATGGACCGCGGACTGGGGCGCGGTGCCGGGCATGTCCTGATTCGGGGGGTGCTCTGCCCCACCATCGGGAACATCTGCATGGATACCTGCATGATTGACATCTCGGCTCTGCCCGAGGCACAGGAGGGCGACGAGGTGACGATTTTCGGCGAACGGCCGACGGTGAAGGAGGTGGCCGAAGTGCTCGGCACGATTTCGTACGAGGTGCTCACGTCAGTATCGGCACGCATCAAACGGATTTACGTGCGGGAATAGTTTTTTGGGGAGAAGCGGGCGCGGGCTGCTGGATTGAACCTACGGTTCTCCCCTCTCTCCCGTTATCATGGAACAGACTAACCAACGACCTATGCTTCAGGCAGCCCTTTTCGACATGGACGGTGTGATTGTGGACAACCGCGATGCACACCTGCGCGCTTTTGTGGAGTTTGCACGGCGACACGGCATCCCCGACCTCGATGCCCGCACGCTGCTTCCATTCTTCGGCTCGACCAATGCCGTCATCATGAGCCACCTCTTCGGACGGAACGACATTCCGTCCGAAGAGGTCGAACGACTCTCGCTGGAGAAGGAGGAGATTTACCGCGAACTCTATGACCCCGTCATGGCTCCTGCGACGGGACTGACAACGCTCCTGCAACAGCTGAAGAGTGCCGGGGTACGGATAGCCGTGGGCAGCTCCGCCCCACGGGTGAATGTCGATTTTGTGCTCGACCGCTGCCACATCGCCTCCTATTTCGATGCGGTGGCTTCGGGCTCGGAAATCACCCGCAGCAAACCCGACCCGGAGGTCTACCTGCTGGCAGCCGAAAAACTGGGCGTAGCCCCCGAAAATTGCGTCGTCTTTGAAGATGCTTTTGTCGGCATGGAGGCGGCACGACGCGCCGGATGCCGCGTCGCGGCGCTCGCCTCGACCTTCCCGCGCGAAATGATTACCGGCCGCGGCGATTACGACCGTCTCTACGACAGCTTCGCGCAGATTGACCTGCCCGCCCTGCGGGCCTTGTGGGATTAGAGAAAATGGCGTCGGGGGCGTGCGATGATGTCGACAGGAGGTGCCGTCTAAGCCTCTACCACCCGACCTGTCAGGAACTCTTCACCACCGGCGTAGCCCGAGGCTTCGGACGATGCCGAGGCCAACACCCCCAGCTCCACCGGCACCACCTGATTGACCAGTTCGCGCCGATAGGGCACCACCACGCGGATATAGTTGTCCGTAAAACCCGCCATCCGTCCGCCGCGCACGGTCGATTCGAAGAGCACGGGGCGGGTCGTCCCCGTAAAACGGGCACAATACTCGGCATGGAGCCGTGCCGACAGTTCGCCTAACCGCGTCACGCGCTCGGCCGCCACACGGGGTGCAATTTGGTCGGGGAACGATGCTGCAGGGGTCCCCGGACGCACCGAATAGGGAAAAATATGGAGATAGGCCGGTCGGATGGTCTCGGCCAAAAAGCGGTAAGCCGCATCGAAATCCTCCTCCGTCTCGCCAGGGAAACCCACAATCACGTCAATCCCCAAAAAGACCTCGGGCATCGCCTCCCGCACCCGCGCTATCCGAGCCGCAAAACGCGCCGTATCGTACCGACGACGCATCAGCCCCAGGATGCGGTCGCTGCCCGACTGCAACGGAATGTGAAAATGCGGCACAAACTTGCGCGATGCTGCACAAAAGGCTATCACCTCATCGGTCAGCAGATTGGGCTCAATCGACGAAATACGATACCGTTCAATCCCTTCCACTTCGTCCAGCGCCTGTATCAGTTCCAAAAAGGTCTCGCCGGTCGTCCGACCGAAATCCCCGATGTTCACCCCCGTCAGCACCACCTCCTTCACTCCCCGCTGCGCTATCTGCCGAGCCTCGGCCACCAGATCTGCCACCGGAATGTTGCGGCTCACCCCCCGCGCTGCCGGTATCGTACAGTACGAACAACGGTAGTTGCAACCGTCCTGTACCTTCAGGAATGCCCGTGTGCGGTCGCCGGTCGAAAAAGCCGCAAAAAACGACCGTATCTCCTCCGCCGCACACATGTGCACCTCAACGGTTCGCTCCCCGCGCCCCAACATCGCCACCACCTGGGCATACAGTTCCCCTTTCTGCTGGTTCCCCACCACCAAATCGACCCCCGGAATATCAGCCAAATCCGCCGGTCGCAACTGGGCATAGCACCCCGTTACGGCCACCAGCGCACCGGGATTCTCCCGAACCGCCTTGCGTACCACATGGCGGCACTTCTTGTCGGCATGCTCCGTAACCGAGCAGGTGTTTATCACACAGATATCGGCCCGTTCGCCCCGTCCGGCACGCACAAAACCACCCTCCTCGAACTGTCGGGCAATGGTGGCCGTCTCGGAAAAGTTGAGTTTGCAGCCCAACGTATAAAAAGCGACTTTAGGCAATAGGGGTGTCATGGAACAGGTTTGCTAAGGATGAACAAAAGGGGTTATCCTTTGATAAATCCGATTTTGCTGAGGAAAATAATGGCGACGGCTATCGGAGAGACAAAACGGATAACGAACCGAAACACAGGAAAAATACGGTTATTATACATTCCGTTGGTCGTAAAGACCCTGCGGAGGCGTTTTTCCGAGATACGCCATCCGGTGAAAATCACCACCATCAATCCGCCGAGGGTCATCAGGTAGTTGGACGAGAGCATATCCAGGAAGTCGAAGATGTTGTAACGGCCAATCATCAGGCGTGACCCTTCGACCTGCGACAGGGCACACAGAGCAGCTATCAACGACAGCGTCACAAAAAGCCACACCACCGCCCGACGACGCGACATTTTCAGTTCCTCCATCATGTAGTTGGTCATCATCTCGAAAATGGAGACCATCGACGTGAGGGCCGCAATGGTAATTAACGAAAAGAAGAGAATCCCGACATACTGTCCTCCGGCCATTTGTCCGAAGACATTGGGCAAGGTCAGGAAAATGAGGTCAGGCCCCTGTGTGGGGCTGATGCCGAAAGTAAAGACGGCCGGGAAAATAGCTATCCCGGAGATAATGGCAATCGAAGTGTCGATAAGGGTTACAATACCCTTCGAACGGAGCATGTTTTCCGGTTTGACCACATACGAACTGTAGGTAATCATCACCCCCATGCCGAGACTCAGCGTAAAGAATACCTGTCCGAGAGCATCGAGTACCGTATTGGCCGTAATTTTCGAGAAATCGGGTTTGAACAGGAAGCTCATCCCGTCCCGAAATCCATCGAGGGTAAAGGAATTGACGCAAAGCACCAGCAGTATCAGAATCAGCAGCGGCATCAGGATTTTGTTCCACCGTTCCACCCCCTTTTCCACCCCTTTGAGGACCACAAAAGCGGTGAAAGCCAGGAATCCCGCCGCCAGCAATGCCGGTTGCCAGCCGGTGTTTTTGAAGGCGTTGAAACTCGCCGCAATCTCGTCGTAGCTTTGCCCCACATTGGCATTGATAACGGCATCGTAAAGGAAACGGACGCTCCATCCGGCAATCACACTGTAAAAACCCAAAATACAAAAACCGGCTACCACGCCCATATACCCCACCAGATACCATTTGGATTTCGGCGCGAGTTGTTTGAACGACCCGACGGCTCCCCGATGGGTTGCCCGACCAATGATAAATTCCGAAAGAATCAGCGGCAAGCCGACCAGCAGCACCAAAAAGACGTACAGCAACAGAAAGGCTGCCCCGCCGTTCATACCCGCCAGATAGGGAAAACGCCATATGTTGCCCAATCCGACGGCCGACCCGACGACGGCCATCATGGTTCCAAAACTGCTGCTGAATGCTCCTCTTTGTTCAGGTTTCATCGTAATTTTTCGTATATGGGTTGAATAAGACCCCGGGGAAACAACCTGCGGCAACCGTACCAACGTTGGTGTGCAGGCTGTTCTGCACGGTGCCGTCCCAACCGCAACGCGTCGGGCCGGCTGCATCGGTTACACGGTGGTTCCCGAGAATAAGGAACCGCAAAAATAGTGTAAATTTGCAAAGCGGACAGCATACACTCTGTCGCTTTTATATCCGCCATGATTTTCAAACCCCAGACATACCGCATTGCGGACCGCCCCGAAGAGCCGTTTATCGACGAAGAAGAGATTGAATCGCTATTGTCATCCCATGCCCGCTCCTCAACGCAAGAGGTTGAAGCGGTCATTGCCCGCTCGATGGAGCGCGAACGCCTATCGCTGCAGGAGGTTGCCGTTCTGCTGGGTGCCTCGGCCGACGACCGGCAACGCGTCATGGCCGCCGCCGAACAACTCAAACGCGAGGTGTACGGCAACCGAATCGTACTCTTCGCCCCGCTCTATATCGGCAACCGCTGTACGAACCGCTGCGCCTACTGCAGTTTCCGCGCCGACAGCCTCGAAACAGTACGCAAAACACTCTCCGACGCCGAAATCGTGCAGGAGGTCGAAGCCCTCGAACGAGCTGGACACAAACGACTTATCCTGGTCTATGGCGAACATCCGCTCTACAGCCCTGAATACATTGCCCACACGGTGCGCACCACATACGGTGTGCATACGGCTCCGGCCGGGGAGATTCGACGGGTCAATATCAATGCGGCTCCACTGACGGTCGAAGGATTCCGCACGGTGCATGAGGCGGGTATCGGCACCTACCAGATTTTTCAGGAGACCTATCATCGGGGAGCATACTCCCACTATCACCTGGGAGGCAAAAAACAGGACTACGACTGGCGGCTGACCGCACTGGACCGTGCCATGAAGGCCGGTATCGACGACGTGGGGCTGGGGGCTCTGCTGGGACTGCACGACTGGCGGTTCGAAATTATGGGGCTGGTACGCCACACCAACCACCTGGAGGCTTGCTTTGGTGTCGGACCGCACACAATTTCCTTTCCACGCATCAAAGAAGCTTCGGCATCCCTGCCCGCTGCCTCGCCCGTCAGCAATGAAGATTTTGCCTATGCGATTGCCGTGCTGCGCCTGGCGGTACCCTACACGGGCCTTATTCTGACAGCCCGCGAACCGGCCGCCATTCGGGATATGGCCATTCGTTACGGGGTCTCCCAAATCGACGGGGGAACACACCTCGAAATCGGCAGTTACACAGCGGCGGAAACCGAAACAACCTCCCCGAAGAACGGTGAATTGGGAACCCGTCAGTTTGCCATCAACGACAACCGCTCACTGGAAGAGATTATCGACTCGCTGATGCAAAATGACTACCTGCCCTCGTTCTGTACGGCATGCTACCGTCGCGGGCGAACCGGCGAACACTTCATGGAGTTTTCAGTCCCGGGTTTTATCAAACGTTTTTGCGGTCCGAACGCCATTCTGACCTTGGCCGAATACCTCTCGGACTACGCCTCCGCCGAGGTGGCTCAACGGGGCTGGGCTGCCATCGAACGGGCTCTCCTGTCGCTACCGTCTTCGTCGGCCGAACTGACACGCGAACGTCTCCAACGCATCCGCAACGGCGAGCGTGACCTCTACTTTTAAGTAAGGCGGCGCCGACCGAGAATGGCCGCCATGGTTGTCCGAGAAACTGCGACTTCGAGAGAAGCCGCCGACCTACGCGTCCAGCGGCTTTGCCGCTCGGGGGTGGGCGCAAGGTCGAAAAAGACGGAAATTATTGTTCGAGCAGATGCGACTTCGTCAGAAGTCGTGCTGTTCGCAGCCGCCCGGATGCGGAGAACCAGTGCCGCTCGGCACTCGAGCCGACTTGTGTCTACCCCATACTTCGCAGGCTGCGATTCGAGGCGAACCGTGTTTGCCAGTAGAATGCGACTTCGTTAGAAGTCGTGCAGGCCGAAGCCGCCCCAAGCGGAGGCCTGCTCCTCACGGAGCAATCCCCGCCGGCTTCGACCTGAGGTACCGCCATGAGACGGTGCAGTTCTGTTCGAGTGCCGAGCGGCACCCTTCGCGTGTCCGGGTTTCCTCGCTTGGGGGTTATCTTCTCTTTGCGCTCTCTTTCCTCCGGGAGAGGCTGAGCAGCTCCCTGCGCCTTCCCCCTCTTCCTCTACACGGATACCCCTGCGGATTACTCCTCCCTTATCCCGCTCCTTCGATTCCCCTCTTGTTACTCCTGCACGCAACGAATAGAAAAACCCGAAGCACGGTAGAAAGTAAGACTGGGGAAGACACCACTCAGATAAAAGTTTAAGACCTTGGCATAAGTATCACTAACTGATGCCAACCAATAATAACCGTAGCTACCAACGCCACGTAAAGCACCACTAAAATAGTATCGATACCCCGCCGCAGGAAACCATGACAAGGACTGATACGTTCTTCCATAGGCTATACCAGAACCTGATACTTGCATTGAGGTTATTGAGAAGTCATTCCATGAGCTATCTGTTGGCACTCTCCATCCTTGCGGACACGGGTCACACACACTTTTTATTGTTGAATTCCACAGATTATTATTTTGATAAGAAGCATTGTTGGTATACCAATCATGTGGAACTGCATTTGGAGTAAAAATAAAGGTTAGGGGATGCTTGGCTGAATACATTAGTGCGGTATTCCCACTCAACACTCCTGCTGTCGTAATATTCACGAAACTCACTCCGGTACTCCCCTCAGTCAGCGTATTTCCACTCATATCATATATTGAAACAGTAGTCGCAGTCCCGTTTTCCTGTATCGTGCTGCCGTCGGCACCCGGAAAAGCGTCCTTGCGGCCCCATACCCAATAACCCCTCCCGTACATACAATCAAACAAGACTTTTTGTACCTTGCGGCACCACTCGATGAGCCAAAACCCTATCGTGACCATGGAAACTTTGCTCGAAAAATGCTACCGATATATCCGTCAAAGAGAACTCTTCTCCCCTCAGGAACGTATCCTGGTGGCCGTCAGCGGAGGAGTCGACTCGATGACCCTGCTCAACCTCATGCACCGTATGGCCGAGGGACGAATCGGGATAGCACATTGCAATTTCGGGCTGCGCGGAGCCGAATCGGACGGCGACCAACGGCTCGTTGAAGAGTACGCCAGCCTACACGGGATTCCCCTGCACACCGTCCGCTTCGACACCGAACACGAAGCACAACTGCACGGAGAATCCATCCAAATGGCTGCTCGACGACTGCGATACGATTGGTTCGAAAACCTCTGCAACCAATACGGGTACCATAAAATCGCCATCGCGCACCAGGCGGACGACTCGACCGAAACATTCTTTATCAACCTGCTGCGCGGCACAGGATTGCGCGGACTGACCGGCATCAGCGACCAACGCGAACGCATCATCCGCCCCCTGCTCTTTGCCCGAAGAGAAGAGATAATGGCCTACGCCGCTGCGAAGGGGATACCCTACCGCGAAGACTCGACCAACGCCACCCTGAAATACCTTCGCAACCGACTGCGACATGATATTCTGCCCCGACTGGAAAGCGCCTCGGGCAATCGGTTTGTGCAGACCATGGAGGAGAACTTCCAACGGCTGCTACAGACACAACGCTTCGTAGACCGACAAATAGACCGCTTGCGACATGAAGCCCTGCATGACCACACCATTGACCTTACCCGACTGGATGCTGAATGCCTGGCATTCGAACTGTACGAGTTGCTGCGCCCCTACGGCTTTGCGTCCGAAACGGCCGCCGAGATGGCACACATTCTGAACACCCGTGCCGAGGATACCGACATGACCGCTTCCGGCAAACGGTTCGAAGCGCCGGAGTGGAGTGCCGTTATCGACCGTGAACGGATTTTGCTGGAGCCGCGTCGCTACGAGCCCTTTGTCGAAGAACTGCTCGCTGACGACGACCCGCGCGTGGAGTGGCTCACCGTGGCTGACCTGCCCGACTCGCTGGCCACCCCGCCCAACACGGCATACCTCACGGCCGATGCGCTGAAGTTCCCGCTGCGGCTGCGTCAGTGGCGCGAGGGGGACTGGTTCATTCCGCTCGGAATGGTCGGACAGAAAAAAGTGAGCGACTTTCTGATTGATGCCAAGGTGCCCCTCACCGAAAAAAAACGGCAGGGCGTGCTGCTCTCGGGCGAAACCATCGTGTGGTTGGTCGGACGGCGAATCGACGACCGATACAAGGTGCGGCAGGATGCCCGACGCATTGTCCGCATCACGCTCTAAACACCCCTTCTTGGCAACAACCCTCTCAAACACTCGACAACCATGAAAAACCGTCTTCTCCTTCTGCTGTTGAGTCTGTGCAGCGTCATGACGTTACAGGCCCAAAGACCTTATGTCGTAGTTCGCGCACCGGGACAGGACAGCGTACACACCAGCCGCATTCCGGGCATTGCCACCACGCCTGCCGGCACCCTGCTGGCCATCTACGATGCACGTTACGACTCCTCACGCGACCTCCAGGGGCGCATGGCCATCGGCCTGAGCCGCTCGACCGACGGAGGCCGGATCTGGGAGCCTATGCGCATTGTACTCGAACGCAGCACGTGGGGCGGGCTCCCTGCCAAATACAACGGAGTGAGCGACGCCTGCATCCTGGTAGACAGCCTGCACGGGAAGATTTACGTAGCGGGGCTGTGGATGCACGGGCTGCTCGACGCCAACGGACGGTGGATTGAAGGGCTGACGGCTGACAGCACCCGCTGGCAACACCAGTGGGCCGGACGAGGGTCACAACCCGGTTTAAGTCCCTATGAGACCTGTCAGTTTTTGATAGCCGAGAGCACCGACGACGGACAGACCTGGTCCGAACCGCGCAATATTACCCGCGAGACGAAGCGTCCCGAGTGGTGGTTGTACGCCCCGGCACCCGGCAACGGCATCGTCATGCGCGACGGGACGCTGGTTTTCCCGACACAGGGACGCGACAGCACCGGAACCCCCTTCTCGAACATCACCTGGAGCCGCGACGGCGGACGTAGCTGGCACGCCTCGGAACCGGCCGCCTCACAAACCACCGAGTGTGCCGTGGTCGAATTGCCCGACGGCCGGCTGATGCTCAACATGCGCAACAACCGCCGAACGGGGCGGGTGGTATGCACCACGGACGACTTGGGAGCGACCTGGGCCACCCATCCGAGTTCCGAACAACTTATCGAACCGGTCTGCATGGGGTCGCTCTACCGACACTCCTTTCAGGAGGGCGACACGCCCCGTTCGCTGCTGCTCTTCTGTAACCCCGCCTCCCGCATGCGGCGACACCACATGACACTGCGGGTGAGCCGCGACAACGGCATGACTTGGAGTCGCGGTATCCTGCTCGACTCGACCGAGGGCTTCGGATACAGCTGTATCACCGCCATTGACCCCACCACCATCGGAGTCCTCTACGAAACCAGCGGAGCACGTATCGCCTTCCAATGGGTCGGGCTCGACGAACTGCTGAAAGAGTAAGCACGCAGCACCCCGGCCCCTATCCTCGGGAAGCCGACCGCAGCGAGCGTATATCGACCTGCCCCACCTTTAGCCCTGCCACCTTTATCGACCTGTTGCCGGAAGATATACCGAAAAAACGTTATCTTTGTCGGCATAACGTTTTTTCCTTAAATCCGGTACCACTATGATGTTCCTGCAGGTTGCCCAAGAGGCGGCCAAACCCGAAACCATTGGACTCGGCTCGCTGATTCTGGCCGGGGGCTGGCTGATGATTCCCCTGGCGCTGCTCTCGGCCGTCACCATCTTCATCTTTTTCGAACGCTTTTGGATGATTCGCCAGGCCTCCGTGAAAATGGACCCAGGCTTCATGACCAAAGTACGCGACCTCATCAACGAAGGGAAAATTGACCAGGCCATTCAATACTGCCGTGCACGACGCAGCCCCGTGGCTCGAATGATTGAAAAAGGCATCATGAACCTCGGACGCTCCAAAGCCGACATCCAGGCCGCCATCGAAAATGTGGCCAACCTCGAAGTCTCGCGCCTCGAAAGCGGCCTCCCCTTTCTGGCCACCACAGCCGGCGGAGCCCCGATGATTGGGTTCCTCGGAACGGTGCTCGGGATGGTGCAGGCCTTTATGGACATGGCTGCTGCGGGCGGTTCCGTGGACCTCTCGATTCTAGCCAGCGGCATGTACACCGCCATGATTACCACCGTCGGCGGACTCGTCGTCGGTATCCCGGCATACTTCGGATACAACTTCCTCGTGGCACGCATCGAAAAACTCGTATTCCAAATGGAAGCCAATACGATTGCCTTCATGGACATCGTCACCGCCAAAGAAAACCCCACCTTCGGGAATAACCTTAACATCCGATAATCTCCATGGCTATCAAACGGGGTTCCAAAATCGACATGGGAGGCAGCTCGGCATCGCAAACCGACCTTATCTTTCTGTTGCTGCTCTTCCTGATGATTTCCACCACCCTCATCAACCCCAACGCCCTCAAACTGCTGCTCCCCAAAAGCAGCAACACCAACAAGGAAAAACCCTATACGACCGTCTCCATTACGGCCGACCTGCAATACTTTGTCGAAACCGAACAGGTACCCTTCTCGGAACTCTCCGCCCGCCTCCAAAGCAAACTGAACGGCGTGGAAGACCCGACCGTGTCGCTCCACTGCGACCGTACGGTGCCCGTGGACGAGGTTGTGAAGGTGATGAACATTGCACGGGACAACAAGTATAAACTGGTGCTGGCAACGGCACCCGAATAGAGCGTGAGGCGGCGCGAGGCGGAGAGCGTGCAAGCACGCACACCCGGCTCGCCGAACATTTGTACACCCCCTATCCCCTCAACGCTTCATAACGTGATAAGAACACTCCGAAAATGATAAACGTAGAACATACCGTCAAAGCGTGCTGCGAACGGGCTGTAGCCGCCCTCTACGGCACCGAACAGACGCCCGACCTCCAAATCTCCAAAACCCGCAAAGAGTTCGAAGGTGACTATACGCTGGTGACCTTCCCGCTGCTGAAAATCAGCAGTAAAGCGCCCGAGGCCACCGCTCAGGAGATTGGCCGGTGGATTCAGGAGAACTGCCCCGAAACGGTGGCCTCGTTCAACGTAATTAAGGGTTTTCTGAACCTCTCGCTGACCCCTGCCTTCTGGCTGGGCTGCCTCGCTTCGCTGATGCAAAAGCCCAACTACGGCTTTGTCTGCGACTGCGGCAAGAGTGTCATGATTGAGTACAGCTCGCCCAACACCAACAAACCGCTCCACCTGGGACACATCCGCAACAACCTGTTGGGATACTCCGTGGCGAAGATTTTGGAGGCAAACGGTTACAATGTTCTGAAGGTCAATTTGGTGAACGACCGAGGCATCCACATCTGCAAATCGATGCTGGCGTGGCTGCGCTTCGGCAACGGTCAGACCCCAGAATCCTCGGGACTGAAGGGTGACCACCTTGTGGGAGACTACTACGTGGCCTTCGACAAGGCCTACAAAGCCGAAATCAAGGAACTCATGGCGCAGGGGATGGACGAAGAGACAGCCAAACACGAAGCCCCCATCATGAAGGAGGCTCAGGCCATGCTGCGCCGCTGGGAGGCCAAAGACCCCGAAATCTACAGCCTTTGGGAACGGATGAACGGTTGGGTCTACAAAGGCTTTGACGAGACCTATCGGGCACTCGGGGTCTCGTTCGACAAAATCTACTACGAATCGAACACCTACCTGCTCGGGAAAGAATTGGTACAGAAAGGGCTCGACGCAGGCATCTTCTTCCGCAAGGAGGATGGTTCGGTATGGGCCGACCTCACGGGCGACGGGCTGGACCAGAAGTTGCTCCTTCGCGGCGACGGCACCAGCGTCTACATGACTCAGGACCTCGGAACAGCCGTCCAACGCCACGACGAATACCGTTTCGACGACATGATATATGTGGTGGGGAACGAACAGAACTACCACTTCCAAGTGCTCAAACTGATTCTCAAAAAGTTGGGCTACTCGTGGGCCGACCACATCTTCCACCTCTCGTACGGGATGGTCGAACTGCCCGAGGGCAAAATGAAATCGCGCGAGGGGACCGTGGTCGATGCCGACGACCTGATTGCCGAAATGGTCGCCACGGCCCGTTCCGTAGCCGAAGAGGCCGGCAAGGTCGATGGCCTGTCGGATGAGGAGATTGCCGAAATCTCCCGCATGGTGGGACTCGGGGCCCTGAAATACTTTATCCTGAAGGTTGACCCGAAGAAAACCATGCTCTTCGACCCCAAAGAGTCGATTGACTTCAACGGCAACACGGGACCCTTTATCCAATACACCTATGCCCGTATCAAGTCACTGCAGCGGCGTGCAGAAGCCGAAGGCATTGTAGCCGTAACGGACGGAACGTTCGATGCGGGACGGAAACCCGAAGCCAAAGAGATTGAACTTATCAAACACCTGACCGACTTCGGCGGCGTCGTGGCGCAGGCCGGAGCCGAATACTCGCCGGCCGTGGTGGCTGCCTATGCCTACGACCTGGCCAAGGAGTTCAACCAATACTACCACGACTACCCCATTCTGAAAGCCGATGTGGCTGCCGATGACCGCGTATTCCGCCTCTCGCTCGCATTGCAGGTGGCACAGACCCTGGGCAAGGCCATGGGACTGCTCGGCATCGAAATGCCCGAACGGATGTAAAAACTGAACAAAATGGAACAAAATAAAGAGCAGAAAATACGTATGCTGGTACGCATGGCTGTTGAAGCGTATGCTTCAGGATTTGCGGATCGGCATCTTTCTGAAATAGAGGATCCTGAGGGTACGATTAACATGAAAATTCACAATATTTTCATTGCTGCGTTGGGGTCTGACATTCAATATTATGCAGCATTAGTTCGATCGTTAGATAGCTCATTAGGCAATATGTTAGAGCGGTTAGCCATTAATATTGCGACTTTATCTTATCAAGTATATCAGGAAGTTCAAGGTAATCTTTACCAAGAACAGACTAACTTTATCGCTCAATTGTTGGAAAAATATAAATCTCATGAGCAACAGCCCCAAGTGAATGATTATTTGCCTTTACGAAAAATTACGTCAAATACTATCATATCCAAAAGGCATGATAGTGATTATTATTTAATTGATTTACAAAAAAACATTCACTACCTGATAGAATTAAAAATTGGAGGAGATTTAGATAATAAAAAAGCCAGATCCGAAAAAGAAGCCATATTGGAGCAATACGCCATCTTATCGAACAGTATAAAGTCAGATTCTGCTGCACAAATTAAAATTTATTTTGCAACAGCTTATAATCGATATGGCGAAAACCAACCTTGGGAACAAGGACGTGTAAAACAATTTTTTGCGGAAGAGGAATTGCTCATTGGTTCACACTTCTGGAACTTTATTTGTGCGGATAACGATGGATATGCAGTTGTGATTGATGAGTATAAAAAGAATGCTCCTGTGATAGTCAAGGCATTGGAAAAAATTAAATCTGTTTACTTAAAACATGACTAAGTTGTTATTACGACAAGGGGATAGTCGTGAGCTGATAAAAACGCTTCCTGATTCCTCTATAGACTTGATTCTCACTGACCCTCCCTATAATCTGGGGAAATACTCAACTGGGAACATAGAATTAAAATGGAGATCGGATATTAACAATGATTTGGCAGCATGGGATCAAATAGATTTTTCCCCGATGGAATGGCTATATGAATTCAAACGAATCTTAAAGCCAACAGGGAATATATTTGCATTTACATCATACAATTTGTTAGGGCAATGGCATCAAGCATTTGATAAAGAGTTTGATTCGTTTCAATTTATGGTTTGGCACAAAACGAATCCTGCTCCGAAAATCTTTAAAGCTGGATTTTTAAATAGTTGCGAACTAATTATTTGCTGTTGGAATAAAAAACACACTTGGAACTTCATTTCTCAAAAAGAAATGCACAATTTCATAGAATCGCCGATTTGTATGGGAAGTGAACGAATTAAAAATCCCAAACATCCAACACAAAAACCAACTGCTATTCTAAAAAAAATCATTCAGATTGCTTCTAATCCAGACGATATAGTATTTGACCCATTTATGGGTGTTGGGTCTACGGGAGCAGCTGCATTAGAATTAGACCGACAATTTATCGGTTTTGAATTGGAACCAGACTATTTTAATGCTGCTAGTAATCGATTAGGCACAAATTCAAAACAACTATTTTTATAACATAGCCTTATGTTCGAAAACCTTAGCGACCGCCTCGAGCGCTCCTTCAAGATACTCAAAGGCCAGGGCCGAATCACCGAAATCAACATCGCCGAATCACTCAAAGAGATTCGGCGCGCCCTGATTGAAGCCGACGTAAACTACAAGGTGGCCAAAGCCTTCACCGACGAAGTGAAACAGAAGGCCATCGGCCAGGAGGTGATTAAATCGGTGAACCCCAGCCAGATGATTGTCAAAATCGTCCACGACGAGTTGGCAACCTTGATGGGGGGAACGGCCACGCCCATCAACCTGAAAGACACACCCGCCATTATTCTGGTCAGCGGTCTTCAAGGTTCCGGGAAAACCACCTTCAGCGGCAAACTGGCACTCCACCTCAAGAAAAAAGGGCGCGGGGTGCTGCTTATCGGAGGCGACATCTACCGCCCCGCTGCCATTGACCAGTTGAAGGTGCTCGGCGAACAGATTGGCGTGGAGGTCTACTCCGAACCGGACAACAAAACCGATGCCGTAGCACTGGTGCAGAACGGTATCCGATACGCCAAATCCAAGGGCGGAACCTTTAACACCATCATCATCGACACGGCGGGTCGTCTGGCTATCGACGAACAGATGATGCGCGAGATTACGGCTATCAAGGAGGCCGTTCACCCCTCGGAAACCCTCTTCGTGGTCGATGCCATGACGGGACAGGATGCCGTCAATACGGCCAAAGAGTTCAACGAACGGCTTGACTTCGACGGCGTGGTGCTGACCAAACTCGACGGCGATACCCGCGGCGGGGCCGCTATCTCGATACGCTCGGTGGTGGACAAACCGCTGAAATTCGTCAGCATGGGCGAAAAAATGGAAGCCCTCGACGTCTTCCACCCCGAACGTATGGCCGACCGTATCCTCGGCATGGGGGACATCGTCTCGCTGGTCGAAAAAGCACAGGAACAGTTCGACGAAGAAGAGGCCCGCAAACTGCAAAAGAAACTGGCCCGCGACCAGTTCACCATGCAGGACTTCCTGAACCAAATCCAGCAAATCAAAAAGATGGGCAACATCAAGGATTTGGCCTCGATGATACCGGGTGTGGGCAAGGCGCTGAAGGATGTCGATATGGATAACAGCGTTTTCAAACAGACCGAAGCCATCATCCAGTCGATGACCCCCGCCGAACGCGAGAACCCGGGACTGCTCAATGGGGTTCGCAAGGCGCGCATCGCTCGCGGGAGCGGTACGGATGTCGCAGCGGTGAACCGACTGCTCAAACAGTTTGACCAGACCCGCAAAATGATGAAAATGGTAGCAGGCGGTGGTGGTGCCATGGCGCGTATGGCCGGTGCCGCTGCCATGATGCGCCGCAAACGCTAATATTGTTTTTGCGGGTTTGGGATTGGAGGGTACTGTTCTCTTTGTGAACAAAGAGAACCAGAAAAACTTCCGAGCGCATCCCTGCGGGATGCTACCTTCCGTGCCGCCGCACTATTGGGGCGCGGTGGAGGGGTGGCTAAATCTTATCTACATAATATGCCACCCCTCCACCACACCCCAAACAATGGGTAGAGACTGAACATAGTCCCACGGCAGCCTCTGGAAAGTTTCTTTGGTTCTTTCTTTTCAAAGAAAGAACAGTCCCACACAGCCAAACACGTAAAAACAAAACTAACGATATAGCGATTATGGAACTGATAGACGGGAAGGCGGTAGCGGCCGCCCTCAAAAAGAAAATGGCGGACGAGGTAGCCTCCATGGAACGCAAACCCACGCTGGTGGCTGTTTTGGTTGGGCACGACGGTGCCAGCGAGACCTACGTGGGACACAAGGAGAAGGCCTGCAAGGAAATCGGATTCAACTCCACGGTGTTACGGTTCGAAGATACGATAACCGAAGACGAACTGTTGGCCGAAATCCACAAACTCAACCAAGACCCGCAGGTCGATGGGTTTATTGTGCAGATGCCGCTGCCGCGGCACATCTCCGAACAGAAGGTTATCGAGGCCATCGACCCGCGTAAGGATGTCGACGGCTTCCACCCGGTCAATGTCGGGCGGATGATACTCGGCCTGCCGGCCTATATCTCGGCTACGCCCGAAGGGATTTGCGAACTGCTCCGTTATTACCATATCGATACGGCAGGGAAACACTGTGTAGTGGTCGGACGGAGCAACATCGTAGGACGGCCGATGGCCAACCTCCTCTCGGACAAGGAATTCAACTGCACCGTAACCATATGCCACAGCCGCACGCAAAACCTCAAGGAGTTGTGTGCCGGTGCCGACATTCTGGTCGCTGCACTCGGGAAAGCGGAATTCGTTACGGCCGACATGGTGAAACCTGGGGCAGTGGTGATTGACGTCGGGATTACCCGCGTGCCGAGCGACAAAACCAAAAACGGATGGAAACTGCTGGGCGACGTGAAATTCGACGAAGTAGCCCCCAAATGCAGCTACATCACGCCGGTTCCGGGCGGTGTCGGGCCGATGACCATTGTGAGCCTGATGAAAAACACCCTGTTGGCGGCCAAAGGCGAGATTTACGGCAAATAGGCGGACACGATACGGCGGAGACACGGCTTCACTGCTGCGGGTAAATCACTCCGCCGACTGTCACGACCCCATACTACGGACGGAACTGCGACACTATCGCCCCCCTACGGGTGTGCGATGTTCGGTTCCGTCTTTTTTTCACAACCCGAATACCCGCGCACAACCATGATACTCTTTCCCCATTGCAAAATCAACCTCGGGCTGCACATCACCGCCCGACGCTCTGACGGCTACCACGACATAGAGACTCTCTTCTACCCTGTTCGGGGGCTGTGCGACGCCCTCGAAATCCTCAACGGCGAAGAGAACGGCTCCTCTTCGTCTGATTCTGCGGTACACTTTAGCTCCTCGGGGCTGAGTATCGACTGCCCGACGGACAAGAACCTGTGCGTGAAGGCTGCACAAATGCTGCTGGCCGACTTCCCGGCTCAAATCCCCGCCACAGGCATCCGCCTGCACCTCCACAAAACCATCCCCTTCGGGGCGGGGCTCGGCGGCGGTTCGGCAGACGCCACCGCCACTCTCACGGGCATCAACCAGCTGCTCCACCTCGGCCTCACGGTGGAAGAGCTGCGCCCCTATGCCGCGCGCCTGGGCAGCGACACCGTCTTCTTCCTCTACAACAGCCCCATGTTCGGCAGCGGACGGGGCGAAGAACTCACCCCCTGCGACACGGTGGACCTGCACGGCTGGTGGCTGATGTTGGTCAAACCCGACGCAGGCGTCTCCACAGCCGAGGCCTACTCCCTTATCACACCCCATGCTCCGGCACAACCTTTGGCACACGTTTTGCAACAACCCGTTGAAACGTGGCGGGAGATGCTGATAAATGATTTCGAAGAGCCCATCTACCGCAAACTGCCCCAGCTGCGCGAAATAAAAGAAGCGCTCTACCACCATGGAGCAACCTATGCAGCCCTCTCGGGGTCAGGGTCTACCCTCTTCGGACTCTTCCGGCAAAAACCCGACGTCACATGGTTCGGAAACGACTATTTTGTGCACATCGAACAATTATAAACGGGAAATCTGCTGGAAAATATTATATTTGCCTAAATCTTTAACCCAAATACCTATGGCAGTGGATAAAAAAATCCTCGACCTCAAACAAAGAAGGGAAAAAGTCTATAACGGCGGTGGCATGAAAGCCATCGAAAAGCAAAAAGCCATGGGCAAAATGACCGCGCGCGAGCGTATCATCGCCCTGCTCGATGCAGACTCCTTCTACGAATATGACATCTTCGTCGAACACTCCGGTACGGAGTTCGGCATGCAAAACAAAGAACTGCCCGGCGACGGGGTGATTATCGGGACCGGCTCCATCTGCGGAAACCCGGTGGCCGTTTTTGCTCAGGACTTTACCGTAGCCGGCGGGTCGCTCGGCCTGATGCACGCCCGCAAGATTACCAAAATCATGGAGTACGCCCTCAATATGCGTATCCCGCTTATCGGTATCAACGACTCGGGCGGTGCTCGTATCCAGGAAGGGGTGAACGCCCTGGCCGGATACGGTGAAATCTTCTTCCGAAACACCCTCTCCAGCGGTGTCATTCCGCAAATCTCGGTTATCCTCGGGCCGTGTGCCGGGGGAGCCGTTTACTCGCCGGCCCTCACGGACTTCGTCTTCGTGGTGGACAAAATCTCCAAAATGTTCATCACCGGGCCCGAAGTGATTAAAACCGTGCTGGGCGAAGAAATCTCGATGGAAGAGCTCGGCGGTGCCCGTGTACACTGCGAAATGACCGGCAACGCCCACTTCTTCGCCGAAACCGAAGAGGAGTGCTTCCACCAGATTCGCCAACTGCTCTCGGTTATCCCGCAGAACAACGAACACCCCGCGGAACGCACCAACCCCGAAGAACCCCTCAAAAAGTACAACATCAACAAAATCGTTCCGGCCGACCCGGCTCAACCGTACGACGTGCGCGACATCATCCGCTCGGTGAGCGACGGCAGCGAATTTGTCGAAGTGATGGAACTCTTTGCCGGGAACATCGTGGTCGGTTTCGGTCGCGTGAACGGCGAAACGGTCGGTTTCGTAGCCAACCAACCGATGGTAATGGCCGGGGTACTGGATTGCGACTCGTCGGATAAGGCAGCCCGTTTCATCCGCTTCTGCGATGCCTTCAACGTGCCGATTGTGACCATCGAAGACCTGCCGGGATATCTGCCCGGGGTAGACCAGGAGCATGCCGGGGTGATTCGCCACGGTGCCAAACTGCTCTACGCCTACTCGGAAGCCACCGTGCCGAAGATTACCGTTATCCTGCGGAAGGCTTACGGAGGTGGATATATCGCCATGAACTCGCGTCACCTGCGTGCCGACTTCGTCTTTGCCTGGCCGCAGGCCGAGATTGCCGTCATGGGACCCGAAGGGGCTGCCAACGTGATTTTCCGCAAAGAAATCATGGAGGCCGAAAACCCCGAAGAGATGCGGCAACTCAAAATTCAGGAGTACAAGGACAAGTTTGCCAACCCCTATGTGGCTGCGGCAAAAGGGTATATCGATGCGGTGATTGAGCCGGGCGAAACACGCAAGTGTCTGATTCACGCGCTGCAGGTGGCACAGCACAAGACCGTGCTGCGTCCCGAGAAAAAACACGGGATTCCGCCGTTTTAATCGGCAGCGGGACCGTCGGAAAAGGCTCCACGACCCCGACAGCGGCATACGGGCTGACGGGCAGCCCGTATGCCCGTCCCTGCCTTAGGGCATGGGACTGCCTGAATCCGGTTCGGCTGTTACGGGTGCTCACACACGACCGTCCCCCTATCAACCTGCCTCAATTCTAAACCAAGAGACCATGAGTACAAAAAAAGAGACCGCTCCGGAACTGGAAACGCTCGTGACCAAACACGGCACCTACCGAACCACCCTGAGCGCCAAATATAAGAATCGCACTCCGTGGCACGCCAAAGACCCGCGGCAGATTATCTCGTTCATCCCCGGCACCATCACGACAGTAGACGTCAAAGAGGGTGACACGGTGAAGGAGGGTGATGTGCTGCTGACCTTCAAAGCCATGAAGATGCACAACACCTACCGCTCGCCCATCGGCGGACGAGTAGCCAAGGTGCACGTGGCGGCGGGTGATGTGGTAGCCAAGGGAATTCTGCTGGTAGAGTTCGAATAGTGTGTGGTCTCTGGTCACCCACAGACCGCACTGCCACGTCTCTCCCCTATTATCCGTACACCGAGGGGGCTTAGGTTTGGTATAAACCTAAGCCCCCTCGGTGTTGTGATACCTATCCCCCCGCCGCTACTGCCGCAGCATCGCCACAAACTCGGGAAACTCCCGCCAGAAAGACTCCGTCCGCAACCACAACCGCCGAGCTGCCATCTCCGCCGACGGTTTATTCGAGGTTATCGCAGCCAGGTATTCCGGCGTTACTTCATGTGCCTCCGCCGTCCATTCCCGAAACAGCACGGCATCCTCACGCTGCATGGCGTCCCGCACTGCCGCCGCAGGCTCGCCGCCTCGCCGAAAGGCCGCCCAATACCGCGCTAACCGCGTCGTCATCGTCCCTGCCTCCAACAGTTCCACCGTCTCGTCATAAAGTTCCCACTCCTCCAGCGCCACGTAACAAAACACCAGCCGTTCCGCAACATTCAAATGGTCTTCGGGGTCACGGTCGGCCAAAAGTTCAAACATGGCCGCAGCCACCTCGAAATCCCCTATCACCAGATGGTCCTCGGCCGAATCATAGACCATACTCAACGCCCGCGCCGTGTAGCTGTCCTCCCAGTCCAACACCACAAACTCATCATCCGTCTCCTCCATCAGGTCACTCACCAGCAAACACCCGTCCAGTCGCAACTGACAGGCCTCCTGAAAAGCCCCCCGCGCCGTCAGGCTGTCGGCCAGCCGCTCGCGCACCTCAAAGTTTGCCGGATTGACAGCCAGCAGTTCACGCAGCATGGCCTCATCGGCCATCTCCGGGACACGCCGCACGGGCAGCGTCGAATGCAATTTATAGACCGTATCAATGACAGGTTCCAGTTTCAGGAGTTTTTTCATAGCCAGGAGCATTGTT
This sequence comes from Candidatus Rikenella faecigallinarum, assembly GCA_019113395.1. GTDB lineage: Bacteria > Bacteroidota > Bacteroidia > Bacteroidales > Rikenellaceae > Rikenella > Rikenella faecigallinarum. The sequence goes on from DXHL01000021.1 coordinate 147,436, forward strand.
ATATCTACAAAGATAGCACAGGGATTTGGAAAGGAGCCACCGAAATGTTACTTTTGCAGAAGCGAAAACGCGGGGCCCCGTAGCTCAGCTGGATAGAGCAACAGATTTCTAATCTGTCGGCCACAGGTTCGAATCCTGTCGGGGTCACATCGGGTAACGGTATGGAGTATCTCCACGAGCCGTTACCTTTTTTGTTTTCCGGAAAGTAAACTTTTTGTTTTATTCTTCCGAAATAATCCTACCTTTGTATCGTATTGTTATCCCGATATTCATACAAATAGTATTACACACCTGTCTGCAGACAGAACCTGTGCGACAGGAGTACAGCCTTCTCATCCCATGTTATCCGACGCGCAACGCATTCAGAACCTGCTGGAATACACCCGCCTCAACGGGAAAAACTTTGCCATCCGAATCGGCCTCAGCCATCCCGACTCCATCTACCACATCCTGCGCGGGCGAAACGGCATTTCGGACAAGATGGCCGAACGGATTATCATGGCCTTTCCGGAAGTGAACCGCAGCTGGCTGCTCAGCGGCGAAGGAGAGATGTTGCAGGACCAAAAACCGCAGGTAGCACTCTTCACTCCCGAACGAACCCGCCGCACGCAGGAAAACACCCTGCAAAAACAACAGGTACCCCTTTATGATTTTGAGGCCGTGGCGGGACTGGTGCCCATCTTCACCAACCAGAACCACCCCATCGACTATATCTCGATTCCCGACCTGCCGCGGTGCGACGGAGCCGTCTACGTACGCGGCGACTCGATGTACCCGCTGCTCAAGGCCGGGGACATCGTCATGTACAAACAGATTCAGGACTACTACAACATTATTTGGGGCGAGATGTACCTGATTTCGTTCAATTACGAGGGGGAAGAGTTTATCACCGTGAAGTTCCTCAAGAAGGTGGAGGGGCAACCTGACCGGGTATTGCTGGTGAGCCATAACCCGCACCATGCCCCCAAGGAGATTCCCATTTCCGCCATTCGAGCGCTGGCATTGGTGAAGGCCTCGATACGGTTCAACACCATGGGGTAGTTCTCCTGCCCCATAGCACGCTCTATTCGTTTGTAAAATAAGGTTTATTGCGCCACCGACGCCTGCACTACCGAGACCACTGCACGGCACAGCGTGCGCAGGTCGTCATCGCTGATTACGTAAGGCGGCATCACATAGACCAACCGGCCGAAAGGACGTACCCACACGCCCGCTTCGACAAAAGCGCGTTGAATCGAAGCCATATCGACCGGCTGTTGGAGTTCGACGACTCCGATGGCCCCCAGCACACGCACATCGCGTACCGTCAGCGGCACCAGCGTCCGCAGCGGAGCGAGTTCTTCGCGCAGCAGGGTTTCGATTTGCGCCACGCGCGGCAGCAGCCACCCTTCGGAGAGCATCTCCAGCGACTCGCAAGCCACGGCACAGGCCAGCGGGTTTCCCATAAACGTAGGGCCGTGCATAAAAGGCCCGTCGATACCCCGTGCTATGCGCCCCGCGGCCAGCACGGCCGCCATCGTCATGTACCCTCCCGTGAGCGCCTTCCCCACACACATCATATCGGGCACCACGTCTGCCCATTCGCAGGCAAACATTCGCCCCGAACGGCCGAAACCCGTGGCAATCTCATCCGCTACGAAAAGCACATCGTATGCCCGGCAAAGCTCTGCCACACCGCGCAGATACTCCGGATGGTAGAACCACATCCCGCCGGCTCCCTGCACAATGGGCTCCAGAATAAAGGCCGCTAGGGTGGCATGGTGTCGTTCGAGCGCCTCACGCACCGGGTCGAGCGCCGCAGGGTCCCACTCCCCGTCGAAAGCTACGGGCGGCTGCGGGACAAAATGCTGGACCGCCAGCCGTCCCCGCCACAGGCTGTGCATCCCCCCTTCGGGGTCGCATACACTCATCGCGTTCCACGTATCGCCGTGGTAACCGCAGCGAATGGTCAGAAATTCATTCTTTTCGGGGTGGCCCTGCGAGTATTGCCACTGCATGGCCATTTTCATCGCCACCTCAACCGACACAGAGCCCGAATCGGCATAAAAAACATACTCCAGTCCCCCGTCACATCCCCCACCCGGTACCATCGAGAGCAGTATCCGCCCCAACTCCACCGCAGGACGGTGGGTCAGGCCGCCGAACATCACATGAGCCATCTGCTCCGTCTGCCGCCGCACAGCAGCGTTCAGCCGGGGATGGTTGTAGCCGTGCACGGCACACCACCACGACGACATCCCGTCAATCAGTTGCCGTCCGTCCTCGAGTTCTATACGGACACCCTCAGCCCGCCGAACGGCATAGGTCGGCAGCGGCTCTACGGCCGAAGTATAGGGGTGCCACAAGTGGTCGCGGTCCCATTGCAACAGAGTTTCGGTATCAAAAGCGGATGCAGACATCGATTTTTCTTTAAGCAGTAACAGACTACGGTACCAAGGCTCCCATTCCCGAGGCCGTGCTCCACCCGAAACGGGTACGGTAGGCCTCCAGGGAGAGCGGTGTGGTTGTTCGGGGCAGGTAGCACGAGAGCCCGCAATGCGTCTTCACCGTCAAATCATTGAACAGCATCGGCGTAGCCGCAGCATAGACTACCGCTTCGGAGAGTGCCGCGTCAAAGGCTGTCACCAGCGGGTCGCTCTCGCCCCAGGTCCGATGCACAAAGTCTGCCAGGTCATAGAAGGTATCTTGAAAGAGCATCGACCGACGGCCAAACTGCTGTCCTGCATACGAGATGCCCTCGGCGGGCAGCCCTGCATCGCACAACGCCTTCACCGCGTCGGCCAGAGCCGGCAGTTTGTCGCTGCGCACCACCCCCACCGTAGCACTCCGCCACGCTCCCGACTGCACGTTATAATAATCATAGAAGTCGCGCCCGATAGCCGCAGCATCCACCTGAGGCGTATACATCAGTTCCATCATCGTCTTGTAGGGGAATCCGTCGGCCAGCGTCTCGGCAGCCGAGGCTATCAGATAGTCCGTATGGTTCTTGAGTTCCCAGGCCAACTCCACGCAAGCCATGTGGCAGGCGTCGAAGAGGATGAAATCGAACACGGTTCCTGTCGGCAGGGCCGCAGCCATCGCATCGATTTCCATCTCGCTGCCGCCATTGCTGTTGCTCACCCCAAACGAATAGGAGGTCACCCCTTGCGGATTTTCGGGAACCATTCCCTCCAGTTTGGAGCCCGCCCAGGCCGCATCGCCCACTGCCGGAAGAGTCGATTTCAGGGATTGATAAGTGCCATCGGGCAGCCATCCCGACCCGTGGGACCAGTATATCAAGGCATAATTTTCGGCCGGAGCCAAGGTCATGGCATCCGCCAGCACCTGGCTCATGACCGTCGGGTCGCACGGGTCTATCGCACGGTCGTAATACTTCAGCACCCGGCTGTTTATCCGACTCTCATCGGCATCCCGGTCAATAAGCAGCAACCGCGGACGGTCGTCATACCCTTCCCGCTGGTCGCTCGGCACATAGATACTGGTAGAAGATACCGGATACAGAAACACCACCATATGACCGTCATACGTTGTGCTCCACGCACTCTCCATTTCGTTGATATCCTCCACCGCATAGCTGTACAGGTTGTTGTCCGCCACCATATACTCGATAACGGTGCGATGTTTCTCGGTCACGGGCGGCAGCCCACCCTTCTCTTTCTTACACGAAACCAGCGCACTGCACGCCAGCAAAAAAAGTCCGACAACCCGAGTATAACTCATTTTCATGCTTAGCTCCTTTATCCAATAAGAAACGTCTGTAAAGATACGTTTATTTTTCCTCCGTCACACCTTTCGGTCAATAATGGATACCATCACCGCTGCGTCCCTCCTTGGGGGTCGGTTCGCGGTAGGCAGACCCGTCGGGCCAGCGGCACCAGCGTCCCGTGGCCCGCACACGGGGCACTTGGGCATCGACCCGTTTCAGTTCGCGCGTCAGACGACGGGCCATGATTTCACGCCGTTTCCACACCCGCGGATTGGTGCCGTGGTCCACAATCTCAAAGATATCCTCCTGCAGATTGAAGAGCATCGTCCGACGCGTATCGTAGTAGTAAATCAGTTTCCAGTCGCCCTGTCGGATAGCGCTGTACGGCCCGATACCGTCGCCTTCGGCATCCCACATGTTCGGGAAGTGCCATACCAGCGGGCGTTTGCGTTTGAGGGTCGCATTGCCCTGCAACAGCGGCACCAGGCTCTGCCCCTCGACCTCCTGTACCGTTCGTACCCACCCCACGGAGGCCATCTCCAATATCGTGGGAAACAAGTCCTGAATAATCACCGGCACGGTACAATGCACATTGCTGTCGGCCACCGCAGGCCACTCCACCAGCATCGGCACACGGATACCCCCCTCCATCGGCGACCCTTTACCGCTGCGCAGCGGACGGTTTTGCAGCCCCGGTTTCCCGCTCCGCCCCCAGGCCGCCAGCCCGCCGTTGTCCGACAGGAATATCACAATGGTATTCTGCGCGATACCCTTCTCCTGCAAATAGGCCCGCAAATCGCCCAAACTCTTGTCCATCCCCTCGACCAGTGCCGCATAGGCCGCCTCCGTCGGGTCCAACCCCCGCTCGATATAGGCTTGATAGAAACGGTTGTCGCGGTCGAACGGCACGTGAACCGCATAATGGCTCATATAGAGAAAAAACGGGCGGTCCTGCAGCAACGAACTGTCAATCTGTTTTTTGGCCTCCAGCGTCAGTGCCTCGGTCGCAAAGATATCCTCTTCCCAATACTGCTCGAGCCCCGGAATGGCATTGGGGTTTTGTGTCTCAGCCCCTGGCACATTCCCAAAATTACGTTCTCCGAGGTACGATGCGGGAGCCCCCGCGGCATGACCTGCCACATTCACCTCGAACCCCAGCGTCCGAGGGTCCTCGCCGGGTGTTCCCATCGCCCCGAAGTGAGCCTTACCCACCAGAATGGTCCGATAGCCCGCCTCGCGCAACAGGGCGGGTAACGTCGTCACATAGGTTGTCCCAGGCACCCCGGGTTGTGCCGACAACCCGTTCACACTCCACCGCGGCCACTCCAGCACCTCACTCTCCGGGTCGGGCCCGCGGTCCTTATGCAGCGTCCAGTTGGTCACCCGATGCGCCGCAGAGCTCATCCCCGTCAGCAGGCTCACCCGAGAGGGCGAACTCAACGCCGCCGCATAGGCCGACGTAAACTTCACGCCGCATCGCGCCATCCGCTCCATATTCGGTGTCTGAAACGTACGGTTCTGAGGGGTCGTATCACGCCAGAAAGGCTCGGACGTATCCTGCCACCCCAGGTCATCGACCAGGAACAACAGAATATTGGGTCGTTCGCCCTGCCGCGGAGGCGTTTTTCCCCGTCCCTTTGCCAGCGCTGTCGCCGATGCCCCCCCGGCCAGCACAGCAGCCCCCAGGAACGTTAAAAAAATGTGATTTTTCATCCCGGATGTAAATTTCGCTCTAAATTCGTGGGCAAGTTACGAAATTTGACGTACATTTAGAGTTAATACCACGTTATCGCCTCCTGCCCTCCGACAGGGCGCCGCTTCACCTAAACCTTTACCCTACCTATCCCCGTAATCCCATGAACCTTTATCGCACCTTCCTGACCCATATCCGATGCGTTTTCAGCGACTCCTCGTACACCGATATCCGTCGTGCCCTGCGCACGGCCGTCACTGCGCTGGCCGGGCAAAAACGGTATGACCATACGCCGTTCGTCTTCCACTGCATCAAAACCGCCCTGATTGTCTCCGAAGAGATTGGACTGGGACGAAACTCCGTTATCTCAACCCTGCTGCACGACGTGGCCCGACTCGGCCTGATGACCCTCGAACAAATCGGAACGGAGTATGGAGCAGCCTGCGAAACCATTGTCAAAGGGCTCAACAACATCTCGGAGGTAGACCCCAAGACCTCGACCCTGCAGGCCGACAATTTCCGAGAACTTATCGTATCCTACTCGACCGACCCGCGCGTCATCCTGATTAAGATGGCCGACCGACTGGAGGTGATGCGGTCGCTGGAGAGCTTCCCCGAGGTCAAACGCAACAAAAAATCGTGGGAGACCCTGAACCTCTACTCCCAACTGGCCCACAAACTGGGGCTCTACTCCATCAAATCCGAAATGGAGGACCTCTCCCTGCGATACCTCGAGCCCAAAGAGTATGCGCACATCGTCCAGAAACTCTCCGAAGGGGCATCGGAACGTGAACGGTTCATCGCCGGTTTTGTCCGCCCCATCGAAGAGCGGCTCCACCAGCTCGGCATACACTACAAACTCAAAAGCCGAACCAAATCCATCTACTCCATCTGGCGCAAGATGCGCAAACAGAAGGTTCCCTTCGAAGAGGTCTATGACCTTTTCGCCATTCGCATCATCATCGACTGCCCCCCGGCCGAAGAGAAGATGCAGTGCTGGTCGATTTTTTCGGTGGTCACCGACTTCTACACCCCCAACCCCGAACGGATGCGCGACTGGATATCCATTCCCAAGTCCAACGGCTATGAATCGCTCCACACCACCGTCGTCACACCCGAAGGACGCTGGGTCGAGGTACAAATCCGCACCCGACGAATGGACGAAGTGGCCGAACGGGGTGTGGCCGCCCATTGGCGGTACAAAGGGGTCGGAGGGGGCGGCCTGGGCAGCGAACAGTGGCTGGCCCGCCTGCGCGAAATCGTCGAAACCACCTCGGCCACCGAAACCATTGCCGAACGGTTCGACCTGGCCCTCAGCAGCAAAGAGGTCTTTGTCTTCACCCCCACGGGCGACCTGCGCAAGCTGCCCGAGGGGGCTACCCTGCTCGACTTTGCCTTCGACATCCACTCCAACCTGGGCAGTTGCTGCACGGGGGGAAAGGTCAATGGCCGCAACGTCTCGATGCGGGAACGACTCCACAACGGCGATGTGGTAGAGATTACCACCTCCAAATCACAACGTCCCAAGGCCGGCTGGCTCGATTTTGTGGTCACCTCGAAAGCGAAGGCCAAAATCAAACAGATTCTCCGCGAGGACGAAGCCCGCAGTGCACAACTCGGCCGTGAAGAGCTGGAACGGAAGGTCAAGAACTGGAAACTGCCCCTGACCATCGAAGAGGCCGTTACGGCGCTGTCGAAATACTACAAGATTAAGACCGGTTTCGAAGTCTATGCCCTGATAGCCGAACAACGCGCCACCACGGCCGAAATCAAAGAGATACTGACCAACTATGCTGCGGGTAACCAACCGGCTCCCGACATACGTCCTCGGAAAAACAAATCGGACGACGGGCAGGAGAGCAGCCACGAGGACTGCCTGATTATCGACGAGACGCTCAAAAATGTAGACTACAAACTGGCTCGGTGCTGTAATCCGATATACGGTGACCCGGTGTTTGGTTTTGTCACCATCCACAACGGCATCACCATCCACCGCACGGACTGTCCCAACGCCCTGCGGTTGCAGGAACAGTACCCTTACCGGGTACTCAGCGCCAAATGGCGCCAGACAACCTCATCCGGGGCATTCCGTGCCACCATTCGGGTCTTGGGGGATGATATTCCGGGTTTGGCGGGTCGTATCACCGACCTCATCTCTCAAGAACTGAAGTTGAACATTCGTTCCATGTCGTTCGGAGCTCAACGCGGCGTAATGGAGGGACAACTCTCCATTGAAGTGACGAGCGCTCAGGTGGTAGATATGGTGCTTTATAAGCTCAAGAAGGTAAACGGCGTGACACGTGCCTTTCGGGTCAACTGACCCCGAGGATTTCATGCAAAGACGTTGCGGCAAGAGAGGACACCGCCGGTGACTGTTGCACAGCGTAGTATCAATTTGTATGGCAGGAGTATTCATAAGGAAAGCCACAATTCGTAGAACGCATCCTGAAATTCCTTTGGCACAATCGGGGAGACATTGATTTAGACGCACGGCAGCCTTTCTGTTCACAGTCGAGCGGAGGGCTAGTGCCGCTTGGGGATTGGCGCCGACCGAGAAAGACAAAAAACTGTTGCTGGAAAGGAAATTCCTCAAAAACTCGTCCGCAGCCAGCGAAGGGGAAGAGAGGGCACGCCGTGGCGGGATTGCTCTACAAGGAGCAGACCGCCGCCTATTCGTCGAGCAAACTCTCTGTCGGAGTGCCCGCGGCACCTGCGGGCTGACGGTTTCTGACGAAACCGTTTTTTTTCAGACTCGTGTCAGCTCGTGTGCCGAGCGGCATCGGGTTGCCTCGGCAACCCGTCGGTCCGAAGCCACCCCAAGCGGAGGACCGAAAACAGCCCGGCTATTTTCATTCCCCCGCTGGCTTCGGCCTGACACGACTTCTGACGAAGTCGCACTTTACAAACAGATACGGGTAGGCCTCGTGTGCCGAGCAGCACCGATTCTTCGCCGCCTCTCAGCTGCGGAGCGCAACGACTGCTCGCGCAACCGCTTATCTCAAATATGAGCATCATGTAGTGAATGCTCAGTCCCCCGCATCTGTTGTAACAACAACCATTGTTTCTCAGCCGACGGGTTACCCCCGCAACCCGTCGGCCCGAAACCCATTCCCTATCCATACAAAACAAAAAAGCCTTCCCCCGACCCAAGGTCGAAGGAAGGCCACGTACAGTAAGCCGAAAAACGGCTAGAAAATCAACTACTTCACAACAACTGCTTCAGTTTCTTCAGCCGTTTCGGGTTGATACTGCATCGACGCATATCGTTTGTAACTGTTATAGCGCCATTTGGCATTCTCTTCGGAAGCGTTGAAGAGTTCCTGAGCTTCCTGCGGGAAGGCCTTCAGCAGCGAGGTGTAACGTACTTCCTGGTGGATAAACTCTTGGAATTTGCTCCAATCAGGTTCTTTCGAGTCAAGCGTAAACGGATTTTTACCCTCTTTTTCCAACAGCGGGTTGAAACGCCACAGATGCCAGTAACCGCATTCCACAGCACGTTTTTCCGTCAGTTGCGATACACCCATACCATTTTTGTTCCCGTGGTTGATACACGGTGCGTAGGCGATAATCAGCGACGGGCCCGGGAAGGCTTCAGCTTCCTTGATAGCCTGCATGTATTGATTATGGTTGGCACCCATGGCCACCTGAGCCACGTATACATACCCATAAGTCATCACCATGGCTCCCAGGTCTTTCTTGCGGATGCGTTTACCCGACGAGGCGAACTTGGCCACAGCACCCACCGGAGTAGCTTTCGACGACTGACCGCCCGTGTTGGAGTATACTTCCGTGTCGAGCACCAGCACATTGACATCTTCTCCCGAGGCGAGGACATGGTCCAGACCACCGTATCCGATATCATAAGCCCAACCGTCGCCACCGAAAATCCACTGCGATTTTTTGATGAGATACTGTTTCAGTTCGACGATTTGTTTGCAGTAGTCACAGCCACAACCTTCCACCAGCGGCAGCAGTTTGTTGGTTGCTTCCACCGAGGCTTCCGCATTGTCCTTGCCGTCAATCCAGGCCTGCATGGCGGCTTTGGTTTCAGCCGAGCAGCAGTCGCATTTTTCGATGGCTTCGGTCATGATTTGTTTGAGGCGGTCGCGGAGTTTTTCGACCCCGATGTGAATCCCCAGACCAAATTCGGCATTGTCTTCGAAGAGCGAGTTCGCCCAAGCCGGACCATGACCCGACACCAAATCCTTGCAATAAGGCGTCGAAGGCGCCGAACCACCGTAAATCGACGAGCAACCGGTGGCATTGGCAATCATCATGCGTTCGCCGAAGAGTTGGGTAATGGCCTTGATGTAGGGAGTTTCACCGCAACCGGCACAAGCACCCGAGAATTCGAAGAGCGGCTGAGCAAACTGCAGGTTTTTAACCGATTTGGTTTTATCGGCCACTGCAGTTTTGTAACCCACTTTGTTGTGCATGTATTCCCAGCGCGGAGCTTCGTCGGCCAGTTGCGCCTCCATCGGTTCCATAACCAAAGCCTTTGCTTTGGGAGCCGGGCAGACGTTGGCACAGTTGCCACAACCCGTACAGTCGAGCGGCGATACCTGGATTTTGAACTTGTATTCTTTGAAAGCCCCGATACCTTGCACCATGGGGGTTCCGGCGGGTGCCGCAGCCGCTTCGGCTTCGGTCATCAGGAACGGACGGATGGCGGCATGAGGACAAACATAGGCACACTGGTTACACTGGATACAGTTTTCCGCTTTCCAAGCCGGAATGTTCGCAGCGATACCGCGTTTTTCGTAGGCAGCCGTACCGGCTTCCCAGGTACCGTCTTCGCGACCCACGAAGGTCGATACGGGCAGGTCGTCACCGGCCAGTGCGTTAATCGGGTCTACCACTTTGGTGATAAATTCGGGACGGTTCGGGTCTGCAGCCTTCGGAGCCACCTGAATCGAAGCCCATTCGGCCGGAACCTCAACCTTCACGACGTTTTTGCCACCGGCATCCACAGCCGCGTAGTTCTTGTTCACCACATCTTCACCCTTCTTGCCATAGGATTTGTAGATGGCTTTTTTCATCTCTTCCACAGCCTTGTCGTAGGGAATCACCTCCGACACCTTGAAGAAGGCCGACTGCATGATGGTGTTGGTACGCGAGCCCAACCCCAGTTCGGCAGCAATTTTCGTAGCATTGATGATGTAGAAGTTGATGTGGTGTTCTGCCAGATATTTTTTCATGTCATCGGGCAGGTGTTTTTTGGTGGTTTCTTCGTCCCACACGGCATTGAGCAGGAACGTACCGCCATCTTTCAGCCCTTTGAGGAGGTCGTATTTGCCGAGGTACGACGGCACGTGGCAGGCCACGAAGTTCGGGGTGGTCACCAGATAGGTCGAACGAATCGGTTCATCGCCGAAACGCAGGTGCGACGAGGTGTAGCCGCCCGATTTTTTCGAGTCGTACGAGAAGTAGGCCTGGCAGTATTTGTCGGTCGAACCGCCGATGATTTTGATGGAGTTTTTGTTGGCGCCGACGGTACCGTCCGAGCCCAACCCGATGAAACGGGCTTCGTAGGTCGAGTTGTGACCGACGCTCACCTCTTCGCCTACGGGCAGCGATTTGAAGGTCACGTCGTCCACGATACCCACCGTAAATTGGTTTTTGGGTTCGTTTTGAGCAAGGTTTTCGAATACGGCAATCATCTGAGCCGGCGTAGTATCTTTCGACGAGAGACCGTAACGGCCGCCGATAATCAGAGGACGTTCGTTTTCGGGCAGGGCGTAGTATACGTCGCGCACATCCAGGTAGAGCGGGTCGCCGTTGGCACCGGGTTCTTTGGTGCGGTCGAGCACGCAGATGCGTTTGACGGTTTTCGGCATCGCCTGCAGGAAGTATTTGGCCGAGAAGGGACGATAGAGGTGTACGGAAATCAGACCCACCTTTTGTCCTTTGGCACGCAGCATGTCGATAACCTCTTTAAGGGTTTCGGTCACCGAGCCGATGGCGATAACCACATTCGTGGCTTCCGGGTCGCCGTAGTAGTTGAAGGGATGGTATTCGCGGCCGGTGATTTGGCTGATTTTGGCCATATAGTCGGCCACCAGGTCCGGCACGGCATCATAGAAGCGGTTGGCAGCTTCGCGGCTCTGGAAATAGATATCCGGGTTTTGCGCCGTACCGCGCGTAACAGGATGTTCGGGGTTCAGGGCACGTTCACGGAAAGCGCGGAGGGCGTCCATATCCACCAGCGAACGGAGGGTATCGGTGTCGAATTCTTCGATTTTCTGGATTTCGTGCGAGGTGCGGAAACCGTCGAAGAAGTTGATGAAGGGCACACGGCCTTTAATGGCGGTGAGGTGCGACACGGCCGAGAGGTCCATCACCTCCTGCACCGAGCCGCTGGCGAGCATGGCAAACCCGGTCTGACGGGCCGACATCACGTCGGCGTGGTCGCCGAAAATCGAGAGGGCCTGAGCAGCGAGCGCACGAGCCGACACGTGGAACACGGCCGGGAGAAGTTCGCCGGCGATTTTGTACATGTTCGGAATCATCAGCAGCAGCCCTTGCGATGCCGTATAGGTTGTGGTGAGGGCACCGGCCTGGAGCGAGCCGTGGACGGCACCGGCAGCACCTGCTTCGGATTGCATCTCCTGGACACGTACGGTTTCGCCGAAGAGGTTTTTCTTGCCGGCGGCAGCCCATTCGTCCACATATTCAGCCATGGTCGATGAGGGCGTAATCGGGTAGATGGCCGCCACTTCACTGAACATGTAGGCAATGTGTGCGGCGGCATAGTTACCGTCGCAGGTAATAAATTTCTTTTGGTTTGCCATTGTTATAAGGTTGTTGGATTTAAGTTGTAAGCCACTGATTGAAAGAAGATTGCCCCGACCGCCACGCGTGTGCGTCATCGGCACTCTTCCCTAAGAGACAAAGGTAGGGATTTTTTCCTTATGCCGACAACATGCGTCCCAGTTTTTCACCCAGCGTATCGGGGTCATTGACGGTGGTGATTTCACCGGCATCAACAATGGAGATTTTGCCGCGTTCTTCGGAGACCACCACCACCAGCGCATCGCTGTGTTCGGAGAGGCCGATGGCAGCTCGGTGACGCATGCCGTAATGGAGCGGAATGTGGGGGTTGTCCGACGAAGGCAGGATACAGCGGGCCGAGTGGATACGCCCCTGACGGATAATAATCGCCCCGTCGTGCAGGGGGCTGTTTTTGAAGAAGATGCTCTCGATAAGCCGTACGTCGATGCGGGCGTCAATCATATCGCCGGTCGAGGCATAGACCCCCAGGTCGCTTTGGCGTTCGATGCAAATCAGGGCCCCTGTGCAGGTGGCTGCCATGTCGCGGCAGGCTTTGGCCACATCTTCGGTCCACCCGACCTGTGTGGTTCCGCCGGCCGAGCGGAACAGACGGCGCACAAAGCGGTTTTTGGCTTTGGAGTATCGGCTGCCCAGCAACAGGAGGTAGCGTCGCACCTCTTGTTGGAAGACGATAATCAGCGCCAGCACCCCGACCCCGATAACCTGTCCCATGATGGAGCTGAGCAGGGTCATGTTCAGGGCACGCACCACCACCCACAGCAGATAGACGATAAAGATACCCGCAAAAATGGTCATGGCGGCCGTTCCGCGAATGAGCCGATAGACCTGGTAGCAGAGTACGGCCACGACCAGGATGTCGATAATGTCCAGCAGATTGACGGTGATAAAGTCCATAGTTGTGACGGCTTGAGCAACAGAGGGTTTCGGAACGACCGTAAGGGTTCCGACATGTAAAGGTACGTTTTTTCGGGCAACCACACGACACCTCCTCCCTCCATGCGATTTTTTAATGCATGTATCTATGCCTCATCAGACAAACGTGCGAATACAAACGACAAAAATGCTATCTTTGAAAGACTAACCCAACCTGTTTTATCCTATGCAAACCCATCTTTTATCCCTTTCAGCCGTGGGCATGCTGCTGACCGTGCCCGGCTGCGGTCCCTCCCTGCAATGCTCCACAGGCATTATCACTGTTTTGGAGGGTGACACCCTGGAAATCGTCACGGAGCATGCCGACACCCTGCGGTTCCAATGGAGCGACACGGAGAGCCTGTCACCGCTCGACACGGTAATCCTCTCCTACCCGGCACCCTACACTCCGGGCATGACACCCGAACGGCTCGACCACCATCCCCGCCAAACCCCGATGCCCGGCAGCGACCGCGACAGCCACGGCTGCATCGGCTCGGCCGGTTACGTATGGAGCGACGCGCGGGGTGAGTGCATCCGACTCTTCGAAGCCGGCATCCGAACCACCGACGAAAAGGGTCAGGCCGCCTATATCGTTTTCAGCCCCGACTCCTCGCGTGCCGAACTCTTTTTCTCGAACGGCGACCCTTCGGAGTTGTTGGAGCGGCGGCAACTGCCGGGCGGCGGCTCGGCATGGAATGTCGAGGACGACGATACCAAAAACGTGCGCCAGGTCGATGGGGCATGGACCATCGACCAACGCGGCAAACGTCTCTACACCCAGCCCCGCGATGTGGCCGAGGCGGGTGAGTGGTGCACGGCCACTTACGAAGGGCTGCTCCCGGCCGCCTCAGGCCCGGGCATTCGGTACCGCCTGACGGTGCGCCATCGCGAGCACAGCGGAGACGGCACATTTCTGTTGGCTCTGACCTACCTCGAGGCTGAAAACGGCCAGGACCGAACCTTTTCGTACAGCGGCAGCCGCTATACGCTGCGCGGCATGGCCGGGGACCCCAACGCCACAGTATGGCAACTGGTGGCAGACAACAACCGCGACACGTTCTATTTTCAGGCCGAGAACGACCAACGGCTGACCCTGTTGAACAGTCAGTTGGAGCGGCCGCAGACTACCCTGAACTACACGTTGGAGCGGGTGCAGGAATAGGCTTTTCCCGATTCCGCCAGACGACCGGCCACAGAAAGAGGACGTGTGGCATACTGCTGTCGGTGACAGCAGTATGCCACGCCACAGAAGCGCCACGGGGGTGTCGGAACTTTGGTTCCGACACCCCCGTGGCGCTTTTTCATACAGTTCGCTGCAACAGATGATTACATGATAATCTCACCGTCAATCGTTCCCTGGTTGCCCCAGCCCGAAATGGTCACATTATCCAGTTGTATCGCACCATCCTTAACCGTCAAATCCAGCGTCAACTGTTTCCCGCTCTCGAGCTGGTCCACACTCGAGACCAGCTCATTCAAAGCCACCTCTTTCACATCATTACCAGCCTGCACCTCGAGGGTCACATCCGACGCATTCTGCGGAACCAACAGGAAGGTTGCCGTAGCTCCCGAAGCGGTAAATTTGGCCGTCTTGCTGGTGCTGGCTACCGTCCCCTTAACGAGGTCTACCGTACAAGCCGACTTGGCCGTACACCCCAACACCAGTTGCCCGGCAGAAATGTAGCTCGGTTCGGTCGTAAAGTTCACCACCAGTCGGTGCATCACGTGTCCGAACTTCAACGACACCACATCGTTCGTGCCGACCGTCACATTTTCCGTCTTCGCCAGCAACAAGTCCGGTTCGTCGGCCTGCGACACGTCGAAAGTAAAACCATTGCCGGCATTCAGGCTCTGTTTCGGATAGCAGGCATAGAAACCTACCGTTCCTTCCGATTCCGAAACGGGAATATCTTTCCAATAGAGTGTCGAGTTGCCCACCCGATATTCCATCGGAGCAGACTGCGACTTGCTGCCGGCAGCCAGCAGGGTAAAGACATCGCCCGAGGTGAAAATACCGCTGCCGCTGTCGTTCAGGCTGGGCGCTTTAGAGAGCGACTCGATTTGTGCCGAGATATGGATTTGCGCCTCAGGCGTGGGAGACACCTCGTCAAATGAACATCCCGTTAGTCCAGCCGAAAACGCTGCGGCTGCCAGCAGGTAAAAAATTCCGGTTTTCATACTATCTGTTTGTTTTTGACTTAATTCGTTGTGTTTGTTTCGTGTATTAGCGCCACATCAATCCTCCACCTTCACATCCGGGAAGGCCTTGGCCCAGATATCCCGTCGCAAATCAACCGAATAGAGAGCCGTAATCTTATACTTTTTCTTTACATTACCCTCTTCGTCATCCAAGGACTGCATAAACGTGTACATCGTATTGCCCATTCCGGCTTCCGTAGCATATACAACCTTCACCCTCTTAATGGCTGCCCCATTCGGGTCCTGGTCTGACATGTTATTGTCGCAATAATAGATGTGCGAAGCCCGTCCGTTTTCATCAAAATCGGCCCCCCAGAACACCATGGAGTGGTTACCGGTGGAAGGGCCTGCAATGTCATAAACCACAAAGCCCAAGCCTTTTCGATTTTGGAAAGCGTCGATGATAAAATCATTGAACTGGTCGATATCCGGCCAGCGATTCGCTTCAACAGCAATAATGTCTGTTTTCTTAAACACCTCGGAGAAAAACCCAGGGAAACCCTGAATTTTGGGTGAGACCATCTGAGGCGCCTGATACCCCGAGATAAACCAGTTTACCCCACCGGCATCCCAGCTTCCGTTGTCCCGAAACGAACTCTTGAAAAACTCAAACACCGGAGCCCGGTTCACCGGATAATTGCGACCCATAACTCCTTCCGGATAGAGCGGTTTGAACTCATCCGACGGCCGGTCGAAATAGAGTCCGGTCGTAACCGTGGATTCAACCCTCGCCCCATATCTTTGCGTATAAGCCTCAATGTAGGGACGATTATTCACCATCCACCAGATTATCATATTCGAGGCACTGGCCGCCCAACACAAATTCGCATCATTCTCATCGTATCGGTACGATTTGTTGCAGTCGTACCAGCCACAACCCTCAACCCAGGTTAAATATTGGCTTTCGTCATATGTCATATTCCAACGGAACCACTGACCGGCAGGGAATTTATGAAGAGAAGCGGATGGATATGGGTATGATGTCATATTTTCTTTGCCGGGGTATGGCGTTACGTTTACTCCATAGGTCCACAACGTTTGATTGGCCACATCGGGGTTGGTCGGTTCCGACGGGTCGGGGTCCGGTTCCACCGTGCCCGATTCGGTAATGGTCAGTCGCAGTGTCGTTTGCAAACCCGAGGCAAAGGTAGTCAGACTGTTTCCTTCGGTAGTTTGGCCAGGGGCCATAAAGGTTGCAGTCTTGTCTCCATTCACAATTTTAACAACCCTTCGCCACTGCGATATGGTTCGGCAGACTGAGGCAACACCAGAGCCGTGAAACTCCCGTCGCTTTGGGTATATGGCGTTATCCACCGATACTGCGTCCCCGTCACGGTCACCTCGCCGGTCAGCAGATTCAGCGTGCCCGAACTAATACTCCGAACACTCACCGCAGCTCCGTTACCAGCCGGGGACAACTCCACCTGCAATCGATGAAACAGATGCTCAAAAGGCAGTTGGGCACGATAGGAACCCTCAGGCAGTTCCACACGGGCAAACAAGATGTCGGCACTCGACAGGGTCGTCTCATTACTCTGGTCTGTGGGCAGTACATACGTATATTGTCCCGCGCTCTGCGGAGAGCCGGTCTGCACCGGATAGTGGGCCGAGAGCGTTAAACGCCCCGTGCCGAACTCACTGCGTTTGAGACGCGGGGTCCATACCCCGCCCTGACAGGTCAATTCACGATATTGTACTGCGCTGCCGTTGTCGATAAAGAGCCCCACACGGTCGCCGTCGCTGAAGCTCCCGCTGCCGTCCGGAGAGATAACGGCCCGTGTCTCGGCCTGCAGAAATTCAAGGTCCAAATAGCCATCCCCGGCAGACGGGGTTTCGATGCGTTCTGTACAGGCACTCATTGCCCAGACCGCAACCAGCAACAACAATCCCGGTAAAAATCGATATATCGGTTTCTTCATCATACCCTTTTCCTTGTTTTGGCCACCGCATGACCGACTGCCGAATACGAAGAGCAGACATTTGGCCATGCTCCCCGAGTACCGCCGGCAAAGGTAGTCATTATTTATAAAAAATTATTTTTCAAACTGTTATTGGCAGATATATATTCTTACGGGGCAACCGGAGCAGAAACCATCAAATATCATACCATTAAACAGTCATTCAACAACTTATGACATATCAACAAGACATAATATATTCTAACGAAAATAGCAGCCCTTATCATACCCATCCCATCCAACAATGGCATTGTACCGACAAAATCCGACATTCTTAACCCTGCCCCAATCCTGAATCGGGGTACAAACATCCGTAATTCGGATACCCGCACTTTCTCACCATCTCCCTACCTTTGTTCATATCAAAAACGCCCTGTCTGAAAAGAGCACACTCACTCACCAGCCCCAATCAAACCATGAAAACCCTTTTCTTTGTATCCGCACTGCTGACACTGACCTTTAACTGCAATCCAACCATGGCACAGGAAAAAATCAAACAAACCGCCGGCCGGGACCAACTCGGCACATTCGCCCCCCAATTCGCGGCCCTCAACGACGACATTCTGTTCGGCGAGGTATGGAGCCGCACCGACCGTTTGGGTCTTCGCGACCGCAGCCTGGTGACCCTCACCTCGCTCATCAGCCAGGGCATTACGGACAACTCCCTGACCTACCACCTCCAAACCGCCAAACAGAACGGAATTACCCGCACCGAGATAGCCGAAATCATCACCCACATCGGGTTTTACGCCGGATGGCCCAAGGCCTGGGCAGCCTTTCGGCTGGCCAAAGAGGTATGGACCGACGACACCCCCGTGGCCGATGCCAAAGCGGCATTCCAGCAACAGATGATTTTCCCGATTGGCGAACCCAACACCGCCTATGCCCAATACTTCACGGGCAACAGTTATCTGGCCCCCCTGTCGAGCGAACAGGTCACCATCGCCAACGTCACCTTCGAACCGGGCTGCCGCAACAACTGGCACATCCACCACGCCACTCAGGGCGGCGGACAGATGCTTATCGGCGTGGCAGGCCGCGGCTGGTACCAGGAAGCCGGCAAAGAGGCTGTCGAGATACGGCCCGGGACGGTGATTCACATTCCGGCCGGCGTCAAACACTGGCACGGGGCTGCCGCTGACAGCTGGTTTGCCCACCTGGCCGTCGAGGTACCCGGCACGGAGAGCTCCAACGAATGGCTCGAACCGGTCACCGATGACGAGTACAACCGACTGAAATAAACAAAAACTCATTTTTCGGCAAAACACACCCTCGCGATGAAAAAAGGATTGACATTTTGGCTGATGATATTCGCCTTTTTGGCATCTTCAGCCTGCCAGCCTTCGGGCCGTGGAAAAACCAACTCAGAAGCACAACAGACCATCCTCCAACCCTCACCCGATGCTCCTGAGTCCAAGGCTGCCGAACGTTATCTGGTTGTCTACTGCTCGCGTAGCGGCAACACGGCTGAAGTGGCAGCATACCTCAGTCAGCAGTTGGGAGGTGACCTGTTGGAGGTAAAGCCAGCAACGCCCTATGCTGAGAACTATAATGACATGCTGACCCGTGCACAGCAGGAACTGAAGGAGAGCAGACAGGGGCACTATCCGTCCATTATCACCGAGGTCGACAATCTGACGGACTACGATGTTATATTGGTTGGATACCCTATTTGGTACGGGTCGATGGCCACCCCCATGCAGACCTTTCTCCACAACCATGCCGACCGTTTGGCCGGACAACGCATTGCCCTGTTTGCCACCAGCGGCAGCAGTGCAATGACCAACTCGACCAAAGAGGCCAGGGCACTTTGCCCAAAAGCAACCTTTCTGCACCCTACCCTGTTGCTAACCTCCTCAACAATGCGCAACTATCGGGAGACGATTCAAAAATGGTTGGACGAACTGAGTCTTTAGACCGGCAGGAAAAGACCATGAACGAACAGACCGTTCGACTGACGGTGCAGGGACGCACCCTGACCGTCACGTTAGAACAGAACAGCTCCTCGGCCGCACTGCTCGAGCGGCTTGCCGACAGCGACCTCCAAATCCGCATGGATGATTATGGCGACATGGAGAAGGTCGGGGCACTGGGATTTTCCCTTCCCTGCAACGACCACCCCACGACCACCCGTCCGGGGGACCTGATTCTTTATCAGGGGAACACGCTGACTCTCTACTACGACACCAACCAATGGAACTTCACCCTTTTGGGGCGCGTCGATGGGGTCACCTCCCGCGAGCAGATGCTAGACCTGCTCGGCGACAAAGGGGCTGTCACCGTGACCCTCTCCCGACCCTAACCGTGCCCCCTGCCACGGCTCTTCTCCCCCCGACGACAGGCCGCCCGTTCGACAGAGTCCCGTTTCACCATCTCGGCTGCATTTATTACCTTTACGGGTCTCCTCCCCGCTGCAGGGGAGGAGACCCGTTTTCCCTCTCTGTCGAAGCTCCCTGCCCGTCTCATGAAACCTTTTATCACACTCCTGCTGTGTTCCCTGCTGTCACTCTCCCGAACATACGGAGTCGATGCCGACCCCATTTTCAAACACTTCTATGACCCTACCCACCCTCTGACCGACATCTCCAGCATCGACATCGACCGCAACGGAATGGTATGGGTTGCCTCCCGCACCTACGGACTCTTCCGCTTTGACGGATACACCCATACCCCCATCGAAGAGCTCTGCCCCGACACCCGCCGCACACCCCTCAACGGCACCATACACATCGACTCCGACAACCGAATGTGGATACTCGACGGCGAGCGTCTCCACTGCTATGACTGCGACCGCAACATTCTGCTCCCCACACGGTTCGACTCCCTCTCAGTCAGCAGCGTGCATGGTCTGGGTGACACCCTGCTGGTGACCCGAAACGACACACTGTACCGCTACGCAGACAACACCCTCCAACCGCTGGCCGCACCAGTCGGGCAACTGCTCGGCGTCTGTGACCGTCAATATGTCACCGTGCGGGGTGAGGAACTTATCGCCATTCATCCGACGGACGGAACCACTCAGACCTACCCGTGTCCCATTCCGGGATATCTGCTTCTGCAACTGCAGCCAACCCCTTCGGGCGAATGGATGCTGGGAACCTATCGGCAGGGGCTCATGCGGTACGACCCGCAGACACGAACCTTAAAGACTCTGATACCCAACGACATTATCCGAGACATCGAGCCCGACGAGGACCACTACTGGATTGCCAGCGAATCGGGTCTCTATCGGTATGACCCGACCCGAGACACCCTATGGCACATCCAGAAGGATTGGAGCAAGCCCTATTCACTGAGCGACAATGCCGTTTACGCCGTTCGGAGCACCCCCGAAGGCGGAGTATGGGTCGGGACCTATTTTCGCGGATTGAGTTATCTGCCCCGCCACACCCTCGATTACAGGTACCTCAACCCCAGCCTGACCAACCAGACCCATCGCGGCAATGTGGTGCGCACCCTGACGGCCGATGGCGATGGAATCCTCTGGATAGGCACCGAGGACGGCGGGGTGAACCGATACAACCCCCGCAACGGAGCGATGACCAATTACATTCGGGGTGACAGCAAACACCCCCTGAGCGGAACCAACGTCCACGGGGTTCATTTCTACAGGGGAGATATCTGGGTCGGCACCTTCAAAGAGGGCATCGACCTTATCGACCCTTCGGACGACCGCATCGCACGACACTACGACACCTCAACCGGCGAGGGGCTGATGGATGATTTCGTACTTGATTTCGCCACCTCTTCGGACGGTACGCTCTTTGTCGGCACCAGCCTCGGCATCCAGCAGTACGACCCGCAAACGGACCGTTTCACCACCCTGTTCTCGGGCGTTGGCGTCATATCGATGGCCCAGGACACGCTGGGACGCCTATGGGTGGGTACCTATCACGGTCTGTACCGAAGTACACCAGACAAAACCCGTTTCACCCTCATCAACCTGACCGCCTCTGTCGAGCAGACTACGGCCCATATCGTCAATTTTGTCACCACCGACCGTCAGCACCGCATCTGGGCAGCTACCGAGAACGGAC
Source organism: Candidatus Rikenella faecigallinarum (assembly GCA_019113395.1). Taxonomy (GTDB): domain Bacteria; phylum Bacteroidota; class Bacteroidia; order Bacteroidales; family Rikenellaceae; genus Rikenella; species Rikenella faecigallinarum. The sequence continues at coordinate 168,736 of DXHL01000021.1, forward strand.
TGTACCGTTTTCAGCCCGAACAGGATACCTTCACCTACTATCGCATCTCGGACAACCCCCTGGAACGCGATGTCAAAACCGTAGCCGAAGACCGTTTCGGCTACCTGTGGCTCTCCACCTCGGGCGGCATCATCCGCCTCGACCCGACCTCCCGACAACAGATGCTCTTTCCGCTGAGCGACGCTCCCTGCGGTTCGCGGTTCAACTACAATTCGGTCTACTGCGACACCGTGAACCACACCATCACCTTCGGGTCGCTCAACGGCATGATTACCTTCACGCCGCAGGAGAACTACCCCAACCCCAATCCGGCCAAACCGATTCTCGCGAGCCTGGCATACGTCGACCCCACGGACTACACCGTTATCCACCAAAACTTCACCGACTCGACCCTGCTCCACTCCCTGCCCTACGACCGCAATTTCCTTCGCATCGGCCTCTTCTCGCCCGAGATTTTTTCCGCGGGCAACGTGCGCTATGCCTATCGCATCGGAGGATATCGCGACGACTGGACTCCCACCGACCGCAATACGATTGAATTACAGAACCTCGCTCCCGGAGCATATCGGCTCGAAGTGTGCACCATAACCCCCGAGGGGCATTTCTCCCCGAACAGCTCCTTTCTGGCCTTCACCATCGCACCTCCGCTGTGGCTGACCCCCGCAGCCAAGATACTCTACCTGCTGACAGTTGTCGGAGTGGTCGTGGTGGTTTTCAGACGTTTCAAACGCCGGGAACGGCAAAAACGGGAACGGCTGGAGCTCTCCCTGCGCATCCGACAGGAACAGGAGCTCTACGAATCGAAAATCGCCTTCTTCACCACCATTGCCCACGAAATACGCACCCCGCTGACCCTGATTCAGGCACCGCTCGACCAACTGGCCGAAAACCCGACCCCCGAACAGGTCCAACAGACCCTGCCCACTGTCATGCGCCACACCCGGTGGCTCTCCAATCTGTGTACCCAGTTGCTCGATTTTCGGTCGGTCGAAAAAGGGGCTTACAGGCTCAATCCCTCGATGGCCGATGTCGGAGAGCTGACCCGTGAGATGGCAGACGACTTCGCTCCGTCGCTACGGGCCAAAGGAATCACCCTGAAGCTGGAGCTCAACACTAACTCCCCCGTATCGGCATTTATCGATACCGACATCTTTCACAAGGTGGTGGGCAATCTGCTGCAAAACGCCCTGAAATACGCCCGTACCACCGTCTGCATCCGTCTCTGCCGCGACAACAACGGCATTATGCTCTCTGTGCTGAACGACGGGCACCTTATCCAACCCCACGAACGGGATGCGGTTTTCCAACTTTTCACCCGTCTGGGCCACGACCAACCGGGCAGCGGCATCGGTCTGCCTTTTGCCCGGGAGTTGGTCCGCATCCACGGCTGGAGGCTCGACCTGCTCTTCGACACACCGGGTCTCAACCACTTCTGCCTGACCATTCCGCACCCCGAACCCCCGTCAGCTCCCCTGACCGAAACTGAAGAGGCAACCACCCACTCAAAACCCACACTACTGGTAGTCGAAGACAACAACGAGCTGCGGCAATTCCTCCGCACCCTGCTCGGCAAAGAGTATCGGGTGATGGAGGCGGCTGACGGCGAAGAGGCGCTCCAACAACTGCAACAACACGACGTATCGCTGGTGGTGAGCGACGTGATGATGCCCGGCATCAGCGGTATCGAGCTCTGCAAACGGATTAAGACCAACGAAGCGACCGCCCACCTGCCCGTAGTGCTGCTGACGGCCGATGTCACACTCGCCTCGAAACTCGCAGCTCTGGAGGACGGTGCCGACGACTACATCGAAAAACCCTTCTCGGGCAAATACCTTCTGGCGCGACTCGCCAACATTTTGGCCACACGGCGCCGTCTGTACGAAGAGTTTACCCGCAAACCGCTCACCCTGACGGGTTGTCTCGGCCAAACCAACCGCACCGAACAGGCCTTTACCGAACGGCTCCAGCAACTTATCGACCACCATATCGACAACTCGGAGCTCGATGTCGATTTTGTGGCTGCGCAACTGGGCATGAGCCGTGCCACCCTCTACCGCAAGGCACGAGCCTGCATGGGGATGTCCATTGCCGACTTCATCACCCTCTGTCGGCTGAAACGGGCGGCACAACTGCTGGCCGAGGGGGGAGTCACCATTGCCGAGGTGGCCTACCGTGTCGGGTTCTCCTCGCCGGCTTACTTTACGACCCGTTTCTCCAAACAGTTCGGCCAGACCCCCTCGGAGTTTATCAACAGCCTGAAAAACAGGACATGATACAATTCTGAAAGCAAATGATACAATTCTAAAAGCCGCTCGCAAGAGGTAAAAGTACCTTTGCTCCGTACCTCAAAAGACGGACACTCCATGAAACTTCTACCTCTTTTGCTGTGGGGTCTCGCTGCCGTCATGACCGGCTGTCACACCCCTTCCGCTCCCGACCTGCTGCTCGAGGCTTCGGCCTTCGACACCACCCTCGACAACCGTCCCGTGTCGCTCTACACCCTGCGCAACAAACAGGGGATGGCCGTACAAGTCACCAATTACGGGGCACGCGTGGTCAGTCTGATTGTTCCCGACCGCGACGGCACCCCAACTGATGTGGTATGGGGTTATCCGACGCTCGGGCAGTTCCTCTCCAGTGACGATGTCTATGCCGGCCCGATTGTGGGCCGCTTCGGCAACCGTATCGCCCGTGGCCGCTTCACCCTCGACTCGACCACCTGCCAACTCTCGATTAACAACGCCCCGAACCACCTCCATGGCGGAGAGGAGGGGTTGTGGAACCGGGTGTGGACGGTGCAACATCGCAGCGACAGCGCCCTGACCCTCCACTACCTGTCGCCCGAGGGCGAGAGCGGTTACCCGGGCAACCTGACGGTCACCGTCACCTACACCGTGACGGCCGACAATGCCCTCCGCCTCGACTACACGGCCTCCACCGACCGCCCCACCCCCTGCAACCTGACCTGGCATCCCTATTTCAACCTGCACGGACGGGGAGACCGTTCGACCGACTCCCACCAGTTGTATATTCGCTCGAGCCGCTACACCCCGACCGATTCAACCCTTATCCCGACGGGCGAAATCGTGTCCGTGGCGGCCACTCCGGCCGATTTTCGCACCCTGACGCCCGTCGGCGCTCGCGAATACGACACCACCTCCGCGCTGATTCGCTATGGCAAGGGGTACGACCTGAACTTCGTGCTGGACAAAACCGACACCGCCGCTATCGAAAAGGCGGCCGAGCTGTACGAACCCTCGAACGGGATTCTGCTGACCCTCTACACCGACCAGCCGGGATTGCAGTTCTACTCGGGAGGAGTCATTACCCCCGGTGCCATCGGGAAACGGGGCGAAAAGCGTATCCCCTACAGCGGCATCGCCCTCGAACCGCAGAACTTCCCCGACGCTCCGAACCACCCTCACTTCCCGAACAGCATCCTGCGTCCGGGAGAAACCTATACCCACCACTCGATTTATCAATTCTCAACCAAATAGAATAGAGATGAAACCCGCTACGCTGCTCCTACTGTTCGGAATTCTATCGGCCTCCTCCTGCGCTCCGCAAGAGGCCGTGGTGGTCGACAGGCTCCCCATCGAAGTCTCCTCGGCCAACTATCCCGTGAATCGCGCTCCGCTTGCCCCCGCACCGCTGCTGAAACTGCCGAGCGGTTCCATTCGGCCGCAAGGCTGGATAGAAACCCTCCTCACGGCCCAAAAGAACGGCCTCAACGGCCACCTCGCGGAAATCAGTGCCTGGCTACAAAAGGAGAACAACGCCTGGCTCACGGAGGGAGGAGCCTGGGGCTGGGAAGAGGTACCGTACTGGTTGCGGGGATACAGCGACCTGGCCTTTATTACGGGCGACAGCGCCCTGCTGCGCGAAAGCCTCTTCTGGATAGAAGCCATCCTCGCCTCGCAACGTGCGGATGGAGACTTTGGCCCCGCCGTCACGGGCGAACGAGGCACCCGCGACCTGTGGCCCAACATGATAGTCCTCTGGCTGCTGCAAAATTACTACGAATACTCGGCCGACAGCCGCGTGCTCGACTTCATGACCCGTTACTGCCACTACCTGAACACCCTGCCCGACGAAACCTTTCTGGAGGGGTACTGGGAGCAGAGCCGCGGCGGTGACAACCTCTGGAGTGTGGTGTGGCTCTACAACCGCACGGGTGACACCACCCTGCTCACGCTGGGCGAGAAAATCCATCGCAACACCGATGTATGGTACTCCCCCTCCGCGCTGCCCAACTGGCACAACGTCAATATAGCCCAAGGGTTCCGAGAGCCCGCCACCTGGTACCTTTTCAGCCGCGACAGCGCCATGCTCCGCGCCAGCTACCGCACCCTTGACCTGGTTCGGCGGACCTGCGGCCAGGTACCGGGAGGGATGTTCGGCGCCGACGAAAATGCCCGTATCGGATACATCGACCCCCGTCAGGGTACCGAGACCTGCGGTTTTGCCGAACAGATGGCCTCCGACCAAATCATGATGCTCATCAGCGGAGACCCCCGCTGGGCTGCCCATTGCGAAGATGTGGCGTTCAACTCCATGCCTGCGGCCACCATGCCCGATATGCGGTCGCTGCGCTACCTGACCTGCCCGAACCACGTGGTCAGCGACTCGAAAAACCATGCGCCCAGCCTTCAGAATCAGGGTCCGTTTCTGGCCATGAACCCCTTCAGCAGCCGATGCTGTCAGCACAATCACGGGCTGGCCTGGACCTACTACAACGATTTCCTGGGCATGGCAACGCTGGACGGCGGGCTTTGCCTGATGCTCTACAACTCGGCCGACATTCGGGTCCGTGTCGCCGACGGCAGGGAGATACTCCTGACCGAACGGACACACTATCCGTTCGACGAGACCATCAGCCTCTCCCTCCAAACCGACGGCTCCGTCACCTTCCCGCTCTACCTGCGTCTGCCCGAGTGGTGCGACGAGCCTGCGGCCGAAGTAAACGGGCGTTCGGTGGGGCATATCCGCAAGGGGAACTTCCTGAAAATCGAACGCACGTGGCACGACGGCGACTCGGTGACGCTGCACCTGCCGATGACCGTCACCAAACGCTATTGGGCAGTCAATCAGCACTCCGTGAGCGTCGATTACGGTCCGCTGACCCTGTCGCTCGAGATGGGCGAACGCTATGACACCATCGACAGCCGTGCCACCGCCATTTGGGACTCCCAATGGCAGGAGGGGGTCGATGCCTCGCAATGGCCATCCTACGAGATTCACCCCACCACCCCGTGGAATTACGCTCTGGTCTATGACGCTCCGATTACGGTCATCCGACGTCCCTGGAAAAGCGGCGAAAACCCGTTCACCACCCAAAACGTACCGCTGCAATTCCGCACCCTCGGCCGACAGATTCCCTCCTGGGGGCTGGACGAGACCGGCACCTGTCAGGTGCTCCCCACGCCGGAGGCTCCGCGTGCCGAAGAGCGCGACACAATTACCCTCATTCCGATGGGTGCCGCCCAACTGCGCATCTCGGCCTTCCCGCAGGCAGACTAACCCTTTCCAACATCCAACCTTACTATCACCACCTCCATGAAACGCACGCTTTTGTTTCTTTTTCTGGTACTGCTGGCCCCTGCCTTGCGTGCCCAGACTCCGCGCCCGGAATATCCGCGGCCGCAGTTCGAACGCTCCGAATGGATAAACCTCAACGGTCCGTGGAGCTACACCCTCGACCCCGCCGGAACAGGCCTCGAACGCGGATTCCCGCAATCGCAGGGTTTCGACAGTACGATTCTGGTACCTTTTGCCCCGGAGAGCCGACTCTCGGGCGTCGCACACACCGACTTCATCGAACACCTCTGGTACCAACGTCCCATCACCATCCCCAAAGCCTGGAGCGGTAAGAAGATTCTGCTGAACTTCGGGGCGGTTTACTATCGGGCCGACATCTATCTGGACGGAGAATTCATCACACGCCACATCGGCGGCTCCTCCTCGTTCAGCGTGGACCTCACCCCCTGGGCCAAACCCGACACCACCCAATCGCTTGTAGTGTATGTGCGTAGCGACCTGCGCCATCGGCTCCAGCCGGCCGGCAAACAATCCACCCGCTACGCCTCGCACGTCTGCAACTACACCCGCACGACCGGCATCTGGCAGACCGTGTGGCTCGAGGCCGTTCACCCCCAAGCGCTCCGTTCGGCACAACTCACCACCGACATCGACAACGCCCGCATCATTATCCGCCCCGACTTCTACGCCACGGGCGCGACCCGTCTGCGGGCCACCCTCTTCGACAACGGGAAACGGGTAGCCTCGGCCGAGAGTGTGACGGCCACCGATGCGCCGTTGATTCTGTCGGTCAAGAACCCGAAACTCTGGTCCCCCGACTCCCCGCACCTCTACGACCTGCTCTATGAGGTCACGGATGAAAACGGCACGGTCATTGACCGGGTGCGCTCCTACGCCGGCATGCGCAAAATACACACCGAGGGCAACCGCCTCTTCCTGAACAACCAGCCGCTCTACCTGCGCATGGTGCTCGACCAGGGCTACTACCCCGAGAGCCAGTGGACAGCCCCCTCGGACTCCGCCCTGCGCAACGACATCCTGCTGGCCAAGGCGGTCGGGTTCAACGGAGCGCGGCTCCACCAAAAGGTGTTCGAAGAGCGTTTCCACTACTGGGCCGACCATCTGGGCTACCTGACCTGCGGCGAGATGAACAGCTGGGGGCTGGACTACAATCAGCCGCTCGCCGCCTCGATATTCCTGCCCGAGTGGTGCGAGGTGGTACAGCGCGACCGCAACCACCCCTCCATCATCATGTGGGTACCGCTCAACGAACAGAACAATGTAGACCGCGTCCATTTCCCGCACTTCTCCGAGGTGCTCTACCAGACCACCAAGGCCTATGACCCGTCGCGTCCTGTGCTGACCACCTCGGGCGGGGCCCACTACCGCAGCGACCTCTTCTCCTGCCACCTCTACCACCAGGACCCCGAGGCACTGCGCAAGGAGCTGTGGAATGACGGCAAACTGTTTCAGGGCCACCGTTTTGAGGTTGTACCCCACTCCCAGTACAACACCGGTTCCAATTTCCCGACCGACAACAACGCGACCCGCTGGATGACCTACTCAGGCCAGATACCCTACCTCTTCGACGAGTTTGGCGGAATAGCCTACTCCGAACGCCGCAACAGCGGCGGGTGGGGCTATGGCGGTGCCGAATCCCGGGATGCGTTCTATCGGCGCGTCGAGTCGCTGGTCGATGTTGTGTTGGAACTATCGCCCATGATAAGCGGGTTTTGCTACACCCAGCTCACCGACGTCGAACAGGAGCAAAACGGCCTCTACTACTACGACCGCACCCCGAAATTCGATACCGAAAAGCTGAAAGCCATCTTCAGCAAAGAGATTCCGCAGCGCGACGGGTCTGTTCACTGACGCTGGGGCAGTTTCCTGCTTTTGCAGTGCATTCGGCCGAGGTCGAACCGTTATGGATTGTGCATAATTTTATTTTTGAAACAGAGTTCCACAAATAAAAACAATGGCTATTTTTGTTTGGTCGAGAAAACAGATTTTAAGCTCCACAACTCCTAAAAGAAGCGACCGAAAGGCACAGCAATAATCCCTCAACAACCCCTCCTGCCCCTTGCATCGTTTTCGCTAACCTACAACACCCGACCTGAACATAACACCTCGAATATCATGCGACGTCTCCTACTGACCCTCACGGCCCTAACCCTGACTCTTCATGCCTTCAGCCAACGTGTTACCCTCTCGTCCCTGCTGCGCGAGATGGTCGACCGCGAGGCCGTTACCCGTTTTCCCGCCTATCGGGCTCACCAGGCGAGCAGCTACAACCGCACCTCCGTATCGCCCGATGCTCCCGGATGGTTTGCCGATTCGGACGGCGTATGGTGTATCCGCGAGGAGACCAACGCCCGCGGAGAAACCGAATGGGTATTGATGGAGGACCACGGCCCCGGTGCCATCACCAAGATGTGGGCCGTCTGTTTCTACTACGGTCTGGCCGACACCACCGGTGCCAATGTCCGCATCTATCTGGACGGTTCGCCGACTCCGGTGATTGACACCAACTTTTTCGCCCTGGTCAAGGGAGAGAGTTTCATTGCTCCTCCGCTGGCTGCCGAGACACGCCGCGCAGGAAACCTCTACCTGCCCATCCCCTACGCCAAAAGCTGCAAAGTGACGATGAACAAAAAGGTGTTCTACAACATCATCAGCTACCGCCGTTACCCGGCCGGCACTCCTGTCGAGAGCTTCAGCATGGCCCTTTTCGAGCAGAACAAACTGTTGATTGACAGCGTTAACCGTGTGCTCTCACAAGGCATCGACACGCCGTCGGCCGGCAAGCAGCAATCGACCCGCATTACCCTGGCTCCGGGTGAGAAGCAGACCGTTCGCCTGCCCAAGGGGAGCCGTGCGCTGAGCGACCTGACACTCAACGTCGGTGACGGGCCTCAACTGCGCCAAACCATCCTCGCGCTGACCTTCGACGGCCGCCAAACGGTGTGGTCGCCCATCGGTGACTTTTTCAGTGTCGGCGTGGGCATCCGCCCCTACTCCACCTGGGAACGCTCCGTCACATCCGACGGCATCCTGCGCTGCCGCTGGATGATGCCCTACCGCAAAAGCGCCTCGGCTACGTTCGAAAACCTCTCCGACACCACCGTACACATCGAATTCTCCTACAAAACGGTTCCCTATCGGTGGGATTCCGAGTCGATGTACTTCCACAGCCGCTGGAAGAGCGGCGAACCGACTCCCGGCTTCCCGCTCTTCGACTACAACCTGGTCGAAGTCCAGGGCCGCGGGGTCTATGTGGGGGACCAGTTCACCGTCCTGAACCCCGCCGAAGGATGGTGGGGCGAGGGGGATGAAAAGGTGTGGGTAGACCACGAAGCGTTCCCCTCGCTCTTCGGCACCGGCACCGAAGACTACTACGGCTGGGCGGGAGGCGTGGTGCCCACTTCGGCCGACCAGTTCTCCGTACCCTTCCTGGCCAACGTCCGCGTGGCAGACCCCAACTCAAAAGGGTACAACACCTGTACCCGCAGCCGTTCGCTCGACGCCATCCCGTTTGCCAAACACCTGCGGTTCGACATCGAATCCTCGGGCTCGATGCGTTACAACTGGTTCCACATGCTCTACGCCGTAAACGCCTTCTGGTATGCCGACGGCACAGCCACCGACAATGCCGAAGAGTTGCGTCAGTATGCCTCGCAACCGCCCATGCCCCTCAGCGCACTGGAACAGCTCAACACTGCCGCCAAGGAGCAGGACTACTCGGTGGACGGCGCCATCGAAGCCGAAAATCTCTCCACCTACACCCTCTCCGACGGCGCTGTCGAGAGCGACCGGATAGAGATATGGGGCGACCGCAGCGGGGGACACCTCCAAGGCTTCGAGTTGCCGGCGGGTGCCTCGGTGACCGTTCGGCTGACGGAACTTTTTGCCGAGACACCGTTGAAGCTCTGCGTGGTGACGAACTCCTCCTGCTCCGAAGTCGAAATCCGCGTCAATGGAGAACTCGTCCGTACGCTGGACCTCTACTCCGAACACGCCGCCCTTCCGGTCATCGACCTGGGCCGCTTCGCCCCCGCGGAAAATGCCCTGGAGATACGTTTCACCGCCCTCAAAGACACCCAATTGGGGCTGGACTACTTCCTGACCCGATAATAACGCCTCCCTCACCCATGAAACTCATTCAATACCTGTCCGTCGGCCTGCTTCTGCTGACGGGCAGCCTCCCCTTGTCGTCCGCACAGAAAGCCCCCGCCCCCATGTACCGTGACCCCGTGACGGATGGTGCGGCCGACCCGGTGCTGGTGTGGAACCGCTCCGAACAAACCTGGTGGATGCTTTACACCCAGCGTCGAGCCAATACGGAGGCCGAACAGGTAGCCTACTGCTACGGTACGGCTATTGGCATCGCCTCGTCCGACGACCACGGAGCGTCGTGGGTCTATCGCGGTACGCTCAATTTACGCATCGACCCCGGCCACAACACCTTTTGGGCGCCGGACATCGTGTGGCACAACGGGAAGTATCACCTCTTTGTCGCCTATATCCGCGGTGTGCGGACCCATTGGGGCGGTCGGGCTCAAATCGTCCATTTCACGAGCGACGACCTCTGGCAGTGGAACTACGAAGGCACTCCTCAACTCTCCTCGGAACGGGTGATTGACCCGACGCTGCTCCAAACGCCCGACGGCACGTGGCACATGTGGTACAAGGATGAGACACGGGGTGCGGTCACCATGCACGCCACGAGTCGGGACCTGTTCCACTGGCAGTGTGACGCACAGCCCGCCATCGGCGGACGAGCGCACGAAGGGGCCAAAGCCTTTCGGTGGAAAGGCCGTTACTGGATGCTGACCGACCAGTGGCGCGGGATGCAGGTCTACTGTTCCGACGACCTGCGGCACTGGGAGCCGCAGGGAGTGATTCTCGACACCCCCGGCAGCCGCCGCGACGACACGCCGCAGGGTGCTCACGGCGAGGTGGTGGTATGCGGCGAGCAGGCCTATGTCATCTATTTCACCCACCCGGGACGCACGGAGCATACCGCCGAGCATCCCGACCCCGTCACGCACATTATTCCGTTTGCCGAACGCCGCAGTTCCATTCAGGCAGCCGAACTGCGTGTGGTGAATGATACGCTGCGGTGTGACCGCAATGCCGATTTTGACTTCTATCTGTCCGAACCCAAGCACTAAAACCATGAAACACTTGATTATAGGGGTGCTGTGTCTGTTGAGCGGCACCCTCTGCGCCCGTGCGCAATTCACCATCGAAGCGGGCCTCCCCGTATGGAAGTTAGCGGGTCGCACGCTGCTCGCTGCACCCGCCGAAGGGTTGTGGTCCATCGCCACCGACTGGGAGAACGACTGGCCGACACGATGGGTACACGCCTCTCCCACCACACAACGGCAGTCGGGCGAGTGGACCCTGCTCGGCACCACCCTGCGCCTGCCCGAGGGCGAAATGGTGCTGCGCGATGCCTACCGCGTCCTGCCGAACGGGCTGACCCAATGCGTGCGCCGTTACCAGTGGAACGGGCCCGACACGCTGCGACGGGCCACCCTTTCGGTTCGCCTGCGTCTGGAGGGCGACTCCCTGCAACCCTTCCTGCCGGGTATCCTCTACTACGGCAATCCGAACGGTGCGCGGGTCAATCCCAACATCATCCCCGTCTATCGAGCTCAACAGGGCGATTTTGCCCTCTTCGAAGACCACCGTTACCCCCCCCCCCCTTTGCCCTGCTGGAATCGACCGCGGGCCGTTATGCCGCAGCCATCCACACCACGCCCTCGCCCGTGCGCGGCGCCGTTGTGGACGACCAGTGGTGGTCGATGGGGGTCGAAAACCACGGCTCGGGCTCGGAGCTGCTTCTGTTGTCGGGCCCCATCGGCTACAACGGACAACACTCCGTAGCCAAAGCCCTGCAGTTTTCGCCCATGCCCTACACGGACACCTACCTGAACCTCGAACCGGGACGCATCATCGAAAAGGAGTTTTTCGTCGAACTCTTTCCCATCGACCGCCCGGGGAGCGGTTTCCAAACCCCGCTTTACCATTCGCTCCAAATCCATCAGCCATTCGATGCGGGGTGTTTCGCCACGTTCGACGAAATTGTCCGTTCGAAATACAAATTTGCCCAATCTCGGTGGTTCGAAGGCTCCGCACCCGGGTACAACATGTACGACTCGTCGATGCGTCGTGACCTGGTGATGGGTTGGTGCGGTCAGGCCGATTCGCCGGGCTTCGCGCTGCAAGTGCTCGAAAAGCGTCTGGGGGACTCCTGCATTGTAGACCACGTACAACGGTCACTCGACTTTCTCACGCGTGCCCCAATGGCTGACGACCACCTCTTTGCCATCGGTTATCAGGTCGGCGAACAGAGCTGGTACGGTGGCGACCCGGTATCCTGCGGGCAGGCGATGTACAACTTTGCCCGCGCCATCGAACAGGGGCGCAAAGACCCGCGCTACGACACCCGCAAGTGGGAAGATTTCCTGCGCACGGTCAGCGACCGCATCGCGGACCATCTTTTGGCCAAGGAGTGGAACCCCCGTTCCACGGCCGAAGCCTTTTTTATCGCTCCGTTGGCCATCGCCTCGGAGCTGTTCGACGCGCCGCGCTACCGACAGGCCGCCGTACGTGCAGCCGAGCTGTTTGCCTCGCGCCATCTGCCTAACGCCTCCTACTGGGGCGGCACGCTCGATGCCACGTGCGAAGACAAAGAGGGTGCCTGGGCCGCGTTTCAGGGATTTTTGGAGCTCTACGAACGTACCCGCGAGCCGCGTTACCTGGAGTGGGCCAAACACGCCATGGATGTATGTTTGAGCTATGTGGTGGTTTGGGATATTCCCCTGCCTGCGGGGCGACTGGCCGACCACCACTTCAAAACGCGCGGATGGACCGTCGTTTCGCCCCAAAACCAACACATCGACGTCTATGGTGTGCTGTTTGCCCCGGAGGTATACCGTATGGGGCAGTTGCTTGATAACCCCGACCTGAAGCGGTTGGCGGAGGTGATGTTCCGCAGCTGCTTTCAACTGACCGACCCGGAGGGTTCCCAGGGCGAGCAGCTGCAACAGACCAACTTTGCCCAGCATGGAGACATGTCCGATGTGTACCGCCTGCGGGGCGGATATTCCGAGAGTTGGACGGTGTTTTGGATTACGGCCCACTTCCTGAATGCAGCGGCCAAGTTTGAGTTGCTGGGCTATCCGGGCACGCCGGCATAGCCTTCATGCAGTGTTTTTCCCCTATGCCCAAAGCGCGACGGGGCGCATCACCGTGGATGCGCCCCGTCGCGTATATCAGTTCCGTGGATTCCCGCGCTACAATCTCCTGCAAGACCACGAGTCCCCTGTGGGTGTGCAGCATTTTGGCACAGGTCTCAACTTTTTTTGCGTAAGACTTACTGCCCCTCTGTCCATTCGTAAAAATACCGGCATCAGGGAAAAGGTCTGCATACTAATCAAGACACTGTCATATGCAACTCATCATCCACCGAGGTACTCACGAAATCGGAGGCAACTGCATCGAGGTACGGAGCAGACAGACCAAAATTCTCCTCGATTTTGGTCTGCCGCTCGACTTTGCTACCCGCACCCCTGAAGAACAGGAGCACATCCGCCAGGAGGCCATCGAATGGGCACGAGATACCGATGCCATCTTCATCAGCCACTGCCATGCCGACCATTATGGGTTACTCTCTGCCCTTCCGCATCCCCTCCTAACCTATGCCACGACCGGCACCATCACAATGATACGCGCCATCTCCACACTCTCCGGTCAGGCTCATGCCGAATATCTGAAGTATCTCCAACCCCTTCCGCGGCAAAAGGAGAATCGCCCCTTCGAGCCGCTTTGCATCGGCGATATCCGCATTACGTCGTACACCGTTGACCATTCAGCATACGATGCCTGCGCTTTCCTGATAGAAGCCGAAGGCCGCCGTCTGCTGTACAGCGGCGACCTCCGGCTGCATGGCGTCAAGAAATCCCTCTATCGCCAGCTGCCCAAACGGGTGGATTGTTTGCTGCTCGAGGGCACCCACCTGGCGAACGATACAACGTACCCCACAGAAACACAAATTGCCGCCCGTCTAAAGAGACAGTTTCGCGCCGAGGGCGACAAGCTACACTATGTCTGGTGTTCGAACCAAAACATCGACCGCATCGTCCAACTGTACAAAGCCGCACGCGCCAGTTCCCGCAAACTGATTGTGGACACCTACACCGCCTTTATCCTGGAGAAGATACACGACCTGAACCCAGCCATTCCCTCGCCCCTTTCCCCCTTCCATGGGGACGACGTATTTCGCTATTTCCGTCTGAACAAGTTCATCCGCCGGCTTGAAGAGTCCGGAGAATTGAAAATGATTGAACGTCTTCAAGAGCTTCCCACCGTTGAGCCTGCCGACATAGGCCGTCATCCGGAACGATATGTATGGATGATACGACCCTCGATGTTGCCCTATATGCAGAAATTCATCCGTATTCCCTGTGTGGTAGTCACTTCGACCTGGGAAGGATATGAACAGGAGCACCCCGAATGGATATCCTGGATAGCGGAACACGGTTTTCCCAATCCGCATATCCACACCAGCGGCCATGCCGATACAGGATCTCTAAAACGGATTATCCGTCACGTAAAGCCTGCCCAGGTGATACCGATTCACACCTCATGTCCGGAAAGCATAAGCACACTATGCCCCCACACAAAGGTACGCCTGCCGCTTGACAACGAACCGATTGAATGGTAGGGCAATCGTTCCCGCAACAAGGGCCATGGTTCAGTTCGGACCGCTCCGCAGGGAGCGACAACGACAGGAAGAGCTGTGCACGCCGAGTTGCCTTGCCGCATCAGTAGTGCTTTTCTGGCGGTATCAAGAACACCTCCTGGCCGGGTTTCCAATTTTTCAGAGTCAGTACTCCAATACGTAGCCACTCGGTCATCTGTACCGTATGCGGGAGTCTGTAACTCCACATCCACGAAAGCCGTTTCAGCGCTCTTGCCACACCGCAGATGCCTATCCGCAACATCGCGCTGTTCTCTACAACAATACTGGATGAAATAATTTACCGTTTGAAATCCATGTAAAAACATCACCAAAATTGGAAATCTGAACCTGCTTGTTTAATTTTGGTTATTAACCTTCTCACTATCTACTATTTATCTTATCATGCAGTCCTCAGAATCTTCAACCGAATCCTTCCAATTTGTTTCAGCATTAACTGCCGACGCACCTTTATTCAAACTGTTGCAAAAGAATCCACCCTCATGGTGGAATACTCTTTTGGCCCATAAAGAGCTCTATGTGGAAATCCGAAAAGACAATTACATAAACGTATACTACCAAGGAGGTTCCATTGCCCGCATTATAGCCCGGAAAGAGAGTATTCGAGCCACAGCACACCCTCGTTACATGGGGCACCATGACATCACCAATCGGCAGTTTTACAGCAATACGGGCACTCCTATTTATACGGACTGTTCTGAGTTCATGGCGAATCATCTCGATGAGATGTTAAAGAATGTCGAACGAGCCTATTCCAATAAAAATAACCGAGGGGAGACGAACCCAGAAAAAATGTCTGAGAAAAAGATTCAGGGTAACCTAATCATTCATGACCGCAAGGAGTATCTCGATTCCGAGTTGGAATACCCGATATCCCGGGCGTACGGGGCAAATCGTTTCATCCGGATTGATTTGATTCGAGTGAGAGACAATCGGCTGCAATTTGTCGAGTTGAAACGTATTCAGGACAATCGACTGCTGAATCAGGACGAATCCGCTCCGGAAATCATCACCCAGATGAAGAGTTACTCCGACTTCATACAAGAAAATGCGGACCGGCTACTGTCCTATTACAAGACCCTGTACAAGATTAAACGCGACCTGGGCCTCCCCACTCCCGTTATAGACGAGGAATCTCTGACTTTGGATACAAGCCCCGTGCTTATGATTAAAAATCTCTACACCAAGGAGACCCCACAACGCCGTGCTCGTCTGTCAAGAATCATATCACACCTCCAACAAAACGCAATCACTTACGAACTATGCGATTAGTCCTCCTTGGAGGACTTGATAAAACAGTAGCAGTCGGATTGAGACACAGGTTCAAATGCTTCACCCCGTATGCAGTGGTGCTGAGGGGAGATTGTGCGAACCTTTTTTCGGTCCAGACTCCTATTTAGTCCGCTATTGACCTTTTTATTTCTCCTGCAGCGGCTTGTGTTTTGAGGAAGATACCCCCCACAGAGTTCACGCCAAATATAACAAAAGACGGTGCCAATTAAGCACCGTCTTTGGAGCGGAAAACGAGACTCGAACTCGCGACCCCAACCTTGGCAAGGTTGTGCTCTACCAACTGAGCTATTTCCGCAGGATGTTGTCCACATCAGGAACCGCGTTCCCTTTGTTTGCGTTGCAAAGATAGAGCGAATTTTTCATTCCACCAAACACAATCTGCATTTTTTGAACATTTATTTGTAAGAAAGCCCTGTTCAACTGCGCTAAATCATTTAGAACCAAACAAAAAAGCGGAGACTTTTTTTCACGCAAAGAGCCTCCGCTTCAAGATATAAATGTAATTACCCCTTCCCCGGTCTACCTCCAAACCACGCCCCTATCGTCCGACGCGAATCATCTCTACGGGCTGCTCCTGCACGGCGTCCATCGGCTCGGCCGTGTACTTCACTCGAGTGAAATCAATGGCAGCCACATCGATACAACGTATCGTATTGTTGTAAGCCGTTTTATAGTACACCTTTTTGTGGGTCAGGTCGATAGCCGATGTCCACTGTGTCGCGCTCGGAATATCGGGGCACTGACCTTCAGGATGGTCGATGCCAATCGGGACATCAAAATTGTTGAGCAGATGGAAACATTCCGTGACTGTTTCGAATGCAGTTTCGCGTTGGGGGGCCGTTGCGCGGAAGAAGGCAGCACGCACGAAACGCGACGGCGGCGTATCGTCCCCCGGCAGCCCGAGAAATCCCGAATTGCTACCTGTCGGAACCAGGGTAATGCCGCTTAATGGACGCGAAGGAGCGTTCCCCGGCTGCAAATTGACATAGTTGTTCAGGTTGGTGAGGTGCCACTGGAAGCCCGGCGCATTGGTCAGCACCCCGACCTCATTTTCATAAAACGAGGCCTCTCCATTCACGATTTCCAGCACCACCTGCCTCCCCGACGGATCACCAATACGCCAGTGGACCACTGACGACGGATAGAGACCTACAACACGCACCGATGAAAGTGCTGCTTTCACTTCGTCAATCGTCGAGAACTGGGAGAGCATCCAGCCGGCCAGTTGCAGGTCCACGACCGTGCTGTCGTTGGCCGACGGCTCGTAGGATTGGTAACTGCCGTACTGCGGAAAGAAGAAGAGCCCTGCCGAGAGTCCCGCCTCGTTGATACCTTCTGCGATAAACTCTTTTTGGACTACGGCCAACCCCACCACACCATATTTGGCCGTGTATTGCAGCCCGTTTTGACCCGTTGGGGTCATTGAGCGGAGCGCCTGCCCGCGCGGGATAATTACATATTGGCTCACCAGGGGGCCTTCGGACCATTCGATGGTTCGGGATTGGATGTAGCTCCCGTCTTTGGCCGTCAGGGCGATACCGGTGCAGGCCGCAGCAGGTACGAGGGATGATGTCAGAAGTGCGGCACCTGCGATGAGAGAGAGAAGAGTTTGCTTTTTCATAGGATACATATTTACCCCAATGAAGGTAGCAAATATCGTGCAATAGCCCTGCACTGCGCACAAAAAAGTCATTGACAGCTGCCCCCTCAAACAAAAAAAGGAGGCAGACGTTCAGTCTGCCTCCCAATCGAGAGAGCTGTTGACGAGGATTGAACTCGTGACCTCTTCCTTACCAAGGAAGTGCTCTACCACTGAGCTACAACAGCAACGGTAACGATGTCAATCATCCGATTAACGAGTGCAAAGGTAGACAAAAAATCAGAACTCGCAAACCTGCACCTCGATTTTTCTGCATTTTTTAGTTTTTCCCGTTTTTAACCTCCTCAACCGTATGCGAAAAACGCAGCACACTTAAGAGAGTGCCTGCTGAATATCCGAGAGCAGGTCACCCGCATCTTCCAACCCGATGGAGAGGCGGATGGTGGTCGGTCGGATGTCCATATCGCGCCGCACCGCCTCGGGGAAGGGTCCGTAAATGGTACTCCAGGGGTGGATAGCCAGCGACTTGTTATCGAAGAGGTTGGTAGCCCGGTGAATCAGCTTCAGCCGGTTCAGGAAGGCGAAGCAGGCCTCTTGGGAGGCGAGTTCAAGGGTCAGCATGGCACCGGGCGCCTCGCCGAACTGTCGGCGGGCAACCGCGTGAAACGGGTGTGACGGGAGCCCCGGATAGTGCACCGCTTCAATCTGCGGCAGTTGTTCCAGCGCACGCGCCAACGCAAGGGTGGTCTGTGACATCCGCGCATAGCGCACTTCGAGGGTTTCGAGCCCCAACGACTGCTGATAGGCGACCTGCGGGGTCATGTAAGCCCCCAGGTTGCGGTGGATTTCGCGCCGCAGTTTGGCCGTAAAGGCCGCCTGCGGCGGCACGCCATACTGTTCGGCCGCACGAGCCAGTTTGGGACGCCGACTCCAGTCAAAGGTTCCGTAATCGACGAGCAGTCCTCCGAGCCCCGTAGCCCCGCCCGAGAGGTATTTGGTGCTGGAGACAATTTCGAGGTCGATACCCCACTCCGCAGCACGAAAGGCCGAGAAGGGAATTACGGTGGTATCGGCCACCAGCGGCACCCCCTGCTGACGGCAAACCGCCGACAACGCCTTCAGGTCGGCCACCTCCAGCTGCGGATTGGTCACCACCTCAAGGAAGAGCGCGCAGCTGTTGTCGTCCATCGCCGCGGCCACACACTCGGGGCGGGTCACATCGACCCACCGCACTTCGACCCCGAAATCGGCCAGTGTCGAAGCCAGCAGCGAATAGGTATTTCCGAATAGGTGGGGCGAAGCGACGATATTATCTCCGGCCCGTGCCACGGTCATCAGGAGGTTGGCAATGGCTGCCATGCCGGAGTTGAAGGCCGTTACGCTAAAGGCCCCCGTCGCCGCCCGCACGCGCGTTTCGAAGTGTTCGACCGTCGGGTTGGTGATACGCGAATAGGCGTGGTCGGCCGAACGTCCCGTAAAGGCGGGTTCCATGGCCTCGGCCGTTGCAAATTCATAGGCAGCCGTTTGGTAGACCGGCATATTGAGTGCCCCGTGGGGGTCGGGTTTTGCGGTCGGCACCGCGAGCACGGAAGCCGTAAAACCCCGTTTCGGATTGTCGTTCATCGGTTGTAACAGGAAAATAAGGAGAGCAAAGATAATACGCCAACCGGAACAGGCCACAAGAGGCGGCACGTTTTAGCACATAAATGTCCTCCGCGGGCAAAAAGCAAGCCCTTCCACATCCCCCAAAAAAGGAGATGGAGAAGGGTTCCCGGGTTCTTGACACCCCAATCAGGCTTCCGGTTCCGCCTTCGACTGCGGCGGCAACGCGGCCTCCTCGGCCAACGTCTCGTCTCCCGCCTCATCGTCCAGCGGAGTCAATGCCGCCGGCATCTTCTTGGCTGCCTTCACACCCAGTTTCCGCAACGACTCGGCGCGACGCACCAGATTGCCGTTTCCTTCGCGCAACTGCCCGAGGGCGGTTCGATAGGCCTTATCGGTACGCCCCAGCGCATCGCCAATGGCCAAAAAGTTTTCGGCAAACCCCACAAACTTGTCGTAGAGCAATCCCCCCTGCCGAGCAATTTCGAGGGCATAACGGTTTTGGTTTTCGCGCCGCCAGAGGTCATCCACGATTTTGAGGATGGAGAAGAGGTTGGTCGGACAGCTGAGAATCACCTTTTTGCGATAGGCGTCGTCCCACAGTTTTTCGTCGGCATGGAGCGCCATCAGAAAGGCCGGCTCACTCGGGATGAACATGATGACAAAATCGGGCGAGGCCTCCGTGAGTTTCTGATAACTTTTAGCGGCCAGTTCGTCGATGTGCTTGCGCACCGAAGCCACATGAGCCGTCTGCGCCGCTTTCCGTGCCGCCTCGTCCCCTGTCTCCTCGGCGTCAATGCAGTTGGCATAGGCCGTCAGCGAAACCTTCGAGTCAATAATCATCTGCTTCCCGTCCGGCAGGAGCAACACCACATCGGGACGCACGTGGTTCCCCTCCTCGGTGCGGTAATCGGCCTGCACACGAAAGTGCACCCCTCTCTGCAGTCCCGAATTTTCGAGCAGCGTCACGAGGGTCACCTCACCCCAGTCGCCCTGCATCTTGCTGTTGCCCCGCAGCGCCGTCGCCAGGTTGTTCGCCTCACGGCTCACCTGATTGCTCATCTCGTGGAGGCGTTTGATTTCCGCCTCCAGCACCTTGCGTTCGGAGGCCTCCTGTTCGATGCGCTGGCGGAAGCGCTGAATATCCTCCCCGAACGGTTTGAGCAGTTCAGCAATGTTCTTTTGGTTCGTATCCGTAAACCGCCGGGATTTTTCCTCGAATATCGTATTGGCCAGGTTTTGGAAATAGTCCGTAAACTGTTTTTCGAGTTTTTCGCGTTCGGCCGTTTGCGACTGGAAGCGCTCGGACCAGATGCGCACATCGGCCTCGGCCGCCGCCACCCGTCGGTCGGCCTCGGCCTGCACCTCGGTCACACGCCGTTCCGTTTCGGAGCGTTGTTCGGCCAGCCGCCGTTCCGCCTCGGCAGCCGCCAACAGCTGCTGCCGCTCGGCTTCGGCGCGTTGTTCCAGCAACTGCGCCTGCGCCGCCTGCAGGTGCTGTTGCAGTTGCTCCCGTTCCGTACGCAACGCCACCGCCTCGGCCGCTCCACTGCGCGCCGACTGCTGTTCGGCGCGCAGCCGCACATACAACACTGCGGCCGCCACCGCCAACAATAATACCACGACTATCCAAATAATTTCCATACGCCATGTTCCTCTCTTATGGGGTCATTCCCCTTTCGATTAACTTATCTGACTCAAATCCAGTTCGACCTTTTTCTGCCGTCCGAGCCTTTCCAACGCTTCGCGCAACAGCGCGTTGCGCTCTTCGGCCAGCGCCGGGTCCTCGGCCAGCACCCCTTCGGCCACACTCCGCGCATACTCCAGTATTTCGCCATCCTTGGCCAGGTTCGAAACCTTGATTTCGATACCCTGACCGCTCTGCGCCGTACCGTCGATATCCCCCGCGCCGCGCAACTGCAGGTCGAGTTCCGACAATCGGAAACCGTCCGTAGTCGAGACCATGGCCTCCATCCGATGCCGTGCTTCAGTGGTCAGTTTGTCGCCCGTCATGAGGATACAGTAGGACTGCTCGCCCCCCCGCCCCACACGCCCGCGCAGCTGGTGGAGCTGCGAAAGCCCGAACCGTTCTGCGCTCTCGATAACCATCACCGTTGCATTGGGTACATTCACACCCACTTCGATAACCGTCGTTGAGATAAGGATTTGCGCTTTGCCCTCCTTGAAGAGTTCCATTCCGTAGTCCTTGAGTTTGGCGGGCATTTTGCCGTGCACCACCACACTGGTATATTTCGGCGGCGGGAACTCCCGTGCAATCACCTCGGCACCCGCCTCGAGGTTGGCCACGTCCATCTTTTCGGACTCCTGAATCAGCGGGTAGACGATATAGACCTGCCGTCCGCGTTCGATTTGCTCTCGGAGGAATCCGAAGAGCCTCAACCGGTGCGACTCACGGGCATGGGAGGTGTGGATGGGTTTTCGTCCCGGGGGAAGTTCGTCAATCACCGAGACGTCGAGGTCTCCGTAGAGGGTCATGGCCAGTGTCCGCGGGATGGGCGTGGCGGTCATCACCAGCACATGGGGCGGCATCTCCTGATTTTTGAGTCTCAGTTTGGCCCGCTGCATCACCCCGAAACGGTGCTGTTCGTCAATCACCACAAACCCCAGCCTCGAGAACTGCACCCCGTCTTCAATCAGGGCGTGGGTACCTATCAGGAGGTTTATTTCGCCCGAGAGGAGTCCTTCGGCAATCTCTTCGCGTTTTTTTTTGCGTGTACTTCCGGTGAGCAGTTCCACTTTCAGACCGGTCGTTTCGACCATTTCGACTATCGAGCGGTAGTGTTGCGTGGCGAGGATTTCGGTCGGAGCCATGATGGCGCTTTGGAATCCGTTGTCGGCGGCAATCAGCACGCACAGCAATGCGACAATCGTTTTTCCGCTCCCCACATCGCCCTGCATGAGGCGGTTCATCTGGTGTCCGCTAATCATGTCGCCGCGTATCTCCTTCACCACCCGTTGTTGGGCTGCCGTGAGGGCAAAGGGGAGATTCTCGTGGTAGAACATGTTGAAATAGCCTCCGATTTTCGGCATCAGATAGCCTTGACTTTTCTCGGTTCTTACGCGCCGTTGCCCGAGCAGTTGGAGTTGGATGACGAAGAGTTCTTCGAACTTCAGCCGTCTCATGGCGGCATTCAGGGCTTCGGCCGATGCCGGGAAGTGAATATCGTGGAGAGCCTGAGCGCGGGTTACGAGCCCCTCACTCGCCAACAGATAGGACGGCAATGTTTCGGGGATATTGTCCTTGACCACTCCCCAGAGGGTCCGCATGGCATTGTATATCGCCCGCGTTCCCAGCCCCATGGAGGAGAGTCGTTCGGTGGTACTGTATATGCCCTGCATTCCGACGGGTTCCTGTCCCTCGACCACAATCGGGGGTTCGAACTCGGGATGCACCATGTTGGGAGTTCCGTTGAACATTGTGGGTCGGCCGAAAAAGATATATTCCCGCCCCACTTCGAGTTTTTTCATCACATAGCGCACCCCCCGGAACCAGACCACCTCCATTTCTCCGGTATCATCGGACACCACCAGCGACAGTCTTGCCTTGGGTCCGTGTCCGATAATTCCCATGTCCACGACCCGTGCCCTGACCTGAACGAATTGCGTTGCCATTTCATCGTTGAGTTGGGCAATGGGATAGATTTTCGAGCGGTCTACGTATCGGAACGGGATATGCATCAACAGGTCGCCAAATGTCTCGACGCCGATTTCGGCCGCGAGCGTTTCGGCTCGTTTTTGTCCGATACCGGGGAGGTACTGTATGGGTCTGTCGAGGATAGTATCCATAGGGTCTATGACAAAGGTAACGAAATTCGGCGGCATTTTGGATGGGTACAAACGAAAAGTGGGGTCCACGGATTGTTCAGACCGAAATAAGGATTATATTTGTTTTTTGCAGGAGCCGTTCAGGGAGATCGGCCGACGGAGTGGCGTTTCCGAACGCCGCGGTGCGACACCGGTATCGGCTTCTGACAGCCAGTATTCAGTAACCGTACTCGTTATGAAGAGACTACTGTTCGTATCGTTCGCCTTGTGGGGCATGTTCGGCCCCGCTCAGTCTCATGGTCAGTCGCTGTCGTTTCAGCCGGGCGAGGAGCTGACCTATACGGCCAGTTACAGTGCCGCCGTGCTGACCACCGATGTGGCGACGGTGACCTTCCGCACCACAACCGACCAGGTGGAGGGGATTCCCTGTTATCGGATTTGGGCCCGCGGAGTAACGCGTCCGTTCTACTCGGTCTTTTTCAAGATGGACGACGTGTATGAGACGTGGCTTGAGCAATCGAGCCTTCGTCCTCTCGTGGCCACCTCGGATTTGAAGGAGGGGAGCTACCGTTACCGCAGTCGGATGCAGTTCAACTGGAAGTCGGGGTTGGTCTACACCTATGGTAAGAATCTGAAACGAGGCTACGAGAAGGGGAGGACCATGTCCGTCACGGGAGCCGACTTGGACCCTGTGTCCCATTTTTTCAACCTGCGCTGCCTCGGCGCGTTGAGCCAGATGAAGAGCGGTCAGAAAGGTCGTTTGAATTTGGTGATGGTCGATACGATACGCACCGTGGAGTACAAGTTTTTGGGGCGTGAGATTATCGAGACCCCGGCCACGGGTCCGGTTCGTTGTTTGAAGTTCACGTGTCAGTTGGCGCCGGACGATGCCCAGTCGTTCCAGGAGGGGACCGATTTTTTCATTTGGTTGTCGGACGACCAGAACCGCATTCCGGTTTATCTGGAGACTCCGATACGTGTAGGTCGGGTTTTTGCTACGCTGACCGACTGGAAGAATCTGGCCCATCCCTTTTCGTCCCGCATACGGCAATAACCATTCCACAGACTTACCTTAAATCAAAATAATCAAAGAGTAGATAAACCACACAAAACAATGACACATCAAGGCCTCAATTCGGAAGAAGTCGCCGCGAGCCGTGCCAAGCACGGCAGCAACAACCTTACCCCTCCCCCGCGCACTCCGCTGTGGAAGCTGTTTTTGGAAAAGTTCACCGACCCGGTGATACGTATTTTGTTGATAGCCGCCTTTTTGTCGTTGGGTATTTCGTTTGTGCACGGCGAGTTTTACGAGACCATCGGGATTTTCTGCGCTATTTTTTTGGCCACCGGGGTATCGTTTTGGTTCGAGGTGGATGCCGCGCGCAAGTTTGACATTCTGAACCAGGTCAATGACGACAGCCCGGTTCGTGTGATACGTGACGGTGAGGTTCGCGAAGTGGGGAAGAAGGAGATTGTGGTGGGAGATATTATTTTGTTGGAGACGGGCGATGAGATACCTGCCGATGCCGAGTTGTTGGAGTCCGTGTCTCTTCAGGTGAACGAGTCGAACCTGACGGGCGAACCGTCAGCTTCGAAGAGCATCCATCCCGAAGATTTCAAGGCCGACGCGACCTATCCGGGCAACCATGTATTGCGGGGGACAACGGTGATTGACGGTCATGGGGTGGCTCGCGTGATACGGGTCGGGGACGCCACGGAGTTCGGCAAGGTGGCGCGTCAGGCAACGGTGAAGTCGGAAGAGACGACCCCGCTGAACCGCCAGTTGGAACGGCTGGCCAAGCTGATTGGGGTGATTGGTTTTGCACTGGCGCTGATTACGTTCCTTGCGCTGTTCCTGAAGGATGTGTTCGACGGTCAGGACAACTTTACACTGGGTCAAATCGGTCTGTTGGGGGCAGTATTGGCAGGTGCTGCCGTCGCGTTAGTAAAGGTATGGATACCGATAGTGTACGATGCCTTTTATTTGCTGGGCAAGCCCAAGGAGATGCCTGCCGCCGTCGAAAAGCTGGGATGGATGTTCTGGTTTGTCTTCGGGGTATTGGTATTTATTGCGATAGCTGCCATTGGGCTGCTGTTCGGAGTGAATCCGCTGTCGGGGGCTTCGTGGATTAGTCTGGAGGCCGCAGGACGTATTCTGAACTACTTTATGGTGGCGGTGACGCTGATTGTGGTAGCCGTTCCCGAGGGTCTGCCGATGAGCGTTACGCTGTCGCTGGCTCTGTCGATGCGTAAGATGTTGAAGTCGAACAATCTGGTTCGGAAGATGCACGCCTGCGAAACGATGGGTGCCACGACCGTAATCTGCACCGACAAAACGGGGACCCTGACCCAAAACCAGATGAGCGTCGAAGCGGCTCATTTTGATTACGGGGTTGCACCGTCACTGGTTTACGAGGGGATTGCAATCAATACGACGGCGAACCTGAACCACGACGACCCGGCCCATCCCAAGCCTCTGGGTAATCCTACCGAGGGGGCTCTGCTGCTGTGGCTCGAACGGGACGGGATGGACTATACCGCACTTCGCAACGGGGCTTCGGTGGTAGCTCAACTGCCCTTCTCGACGCGCCACAAGTATATGGCCACGATAGTACGCTCTGGGGCCGATGGTGCTCAGGGCACTACCCTGCTCTATGTCAAGGGGGCTCCGGAGATGGTGCTGTCGCGTTGCAACAGTCTGAGCGACACTCAGAGGCAGGAGATTGAAGCCCGTTTGCTGGAGTATCAAGGTAAAGCGATGCGCACGCTGGGCTTTGCTTATCGGGTGCTGCCGGCCGAGACGGATTATTCACACTATGATTCCGAGCAGATAAAGGCATTGGTGGCTGAAGGCGGGCTGACTTTTGCCGGCTATACGGCCATCATGGACCCTGTTCGTGGGGATGTACCGGCGGCAGTGGCCGAGTGTATGCGTGCGGGTATCGCCGTGAAGATTGTGACAGGCGACACGCCGGGGACAGCTCGTGAAATCGGTCGTCAAATCGGTTTGTGGAATCCCGAGACCGATGGTCCTCAGAACGAGATTACAGGGGTTGAGTGGGAGGCTCTCACGGACGAAGAGGCGCTGGAACGGGTCTCTTCGATTAAAATCATGTCCCGCGCCCGCCCGATGGACAAGCAACGACTGGTTCAGATGTTACAGCGCCGCGGTGAGGTAGTTGCCGTAACGGGTGACGGGACCAATGATGCTCCGGCGCTGAACTTTGCGAATGTGGGTCTTTCGATGGGCAGCGGCACGTCAGTGGCCAAGGAGGCGAGCGACATTACCCTGCTGGACGACTCGTTTGCAAGTATTGCGACTGCGGTTATGTGGGGTCGGTCGGTGTACCGGAATATCCAGCGTTTCGTGCTGTTCCAACTGACCATCAATGTAGCCGCGCTGACGATTGTCTTTATGGGTTCGTTGCTGGGTTTCACGCTGCCGCTGACGGTAACCCAAATGCTGTGGGTAAACCTGATTATGGACACGTTTGCAGCAGGGGCATTGGCCTCTTTGCCGCCCGACAAGCGGGAGATGAACCATCCTCCGCGTCGTCTGACCGATTTTATTATCAGTCCGTTTATGCGTCGGTCCATTTTGTGGACAGGATTCAGTTTTGTCGTGTTGCTGCTGGTCCTGCTCTACATTTTTGGTCATACAGCAGGAGGGGTTACCCCTTATAAGTTGTCTATTTTCTTCACGGTCTTTGTCATGCTCCAGTTTTGGAACATGTTTAATGCGAAAGCCTATGCGAGTGGCCGCAGTGCGTTTCACGGCTTGACTCATGACACGGGATTTTTGGTGGTATCGCTGCTGATTGTGGTGGGTCAGATACTGATAGTGTCGTTTGGTGGCGAGGTGTTCCGCGTTGTACCGTTGTCGTTGCGCGACTGGGTGATAGTGATAGCCTCGACTTCAGTCGTGTTGTGGATAGGCGAGGTCGTTCGTCTGATTCAGGCTCGCCGTTCTCGGTCATAGATTGGGATTGAGTTTTTGGACCTTTCATCCGCGCTTTGAGATTTCTCAGAGCGCGGTTTTTGTTTTGGGTGGTTGGCGGGTTGAATAGGTCGTAAGGACGCTTTCCCGGGGGCCGACGGCAGCACGATACTGCAAACAGGAAACCCTAATGCACAGACTATTCCAATTTATGGAGCTGACGGAAGTTTATTGACCGAGGAGAGCACATTAGGATTACGATTTATAAAGATTACGACAAGTGGCATATTGAGCGAAAACACCTCTCAAGTTTATGCGATTAAAAATCCGCTTGTATTTATTTGTGGAGTGTCATCTCTGTACGACTGGTATACTGAGTCTTTTCAGAACAATGCTTTGTGGGGCGATAATGTCGAGAAAAGTGCTTATGACCCTTGTCCCGCTGATTGGCGCGTACCAACAGATGCCTCCCTTACCTTCGGAGATATAACAGTAGAGACTACAACGGTATCCGGTACAGGAAGGGAAGTCGCCAATGGAAGGACTTATCAATCTATGGCCTGGTTTCCAATGGCCGGACGTCGTAACAACGACAGTGGTACTTTGCGCTACGTAGGTGGTAGCAGTTGTTCTTGGTCTGCTTCTATTAGCGATACATACTCAATAAGTTTATACTATGATACGAGCAATGTCGGCTCTGATTATCTTTACTCCCGGGCCTATGGACAAATGATTCGTTGCGTACAGGAGTAATGTGAGGGGGAAGGGAAGGAGCGGGATAAGGGGGGAGTAATCCGCAGGGGTATCCGTGTAGGGGAAGAGGGGGAAGGCGCAAGGAGCAGCTCAGGCTCTCCCGGAGGGAAGAGAGCGCAAAGAGAAGATAAACCCCAGGCGAGGAAACCCGGACACGCGAAGGGTGCCGCTCGGCACTCGAACCAAACTGCACAGTCAAGGCAGTACCTCAGGTCGAAGCCGGCGGAGCATGCTCGCCTCAGAGCAGGCCTCCGCATGCGGCGGCTTCGGCCTGACACGAATTGCAAGCCATTCGCATTCTATTGCGGACACAAGTCGGCTCGAGCGCCGAGCGGCACCTCGGGAGCAGCCGGCGGAGAAATGCAAACAATGTGCGGTAGCGCATTTTTGCGGTTCTCCGCATCCCACCGGCTGCGAACCGCAACGGTTGCTCGCGCAACCGCAGCTTCTCGGACAATCATTCCCGCCTCTTTCTGTCAGCGCCAACCCCCGAGCGGCACCCGCAGCCAGCCAAGGGGATCAGGAGTTTTTGGGGAGTATTTCGCCCCTCCGGCTCCTGCCGCTTACCAAATAGAATTTTTCGGGACATGCAGGGCTACAACGCGGGATATGCAGGGCTACAGCCTCTCATCATATGCGGAGGAGCGAGTTAGAGAATCATGCCACCGATACATCGTCTTGGGGCATCCGTTCCCAATGCGGCTACCGGAGCGTAATCCGGGAAATCTTCCCGATTTTGTTCGACATGTTCGATGGCATAGCGGAGGAACATTCTGGCATCGCGCAGCGCTTGTTTGGCGAGGAGTTTCCATTCGTCGGAAGAGGCCGCCTGAAGGTTTTTCCGGGCAGTCGAAGAGGAAGAGTTATTTTGGGACTGCAAAGAGGTTTCAGAAGAGAGGTCTTTTGAGATGACATGATTTTGTTCCGCGCTGGAATTTACGGAACTTTCATCGGAAGCATCGACTTTCAGAGTAGTGTCCGAGGTATCATTTTGCGTGGATTGCACCGCTGTTTCACCGGAGTCCGAGGTATTTGTCGTTGTATCTTTCGAGAGGTCATCCTGAATGACTCTGGACTCTTCCGTCATGGATTCCGAGGAGGTGGTATTGAGTTGTTCCAGGATGGTATTTTGGTCAGTTTTTCTGTCGTTTTGCGTAAGGTTTTGCGTTTCCGTTACGGTTTGTTCATGGAGTTTGGATTCTTGTTTGGTGGATTTATCGGTAATGTTTTTGGATGTGTTTTCGAGTTTGTTTTGGATGGTTGTTTTTTCTTCTACTTCGAGTTGGTTATGTTCTTCTTTGGAGGAGTCCGTTCGATTTTGGAGGTCATTTTTCGTTGCGGAGGCATTGCTGTCCACCTCCTCAACCGAAGGTTTGAGGACACCCTGGTCTGAGGCTCTGACGACGAGTTCTCCGATGAGTTCATATCGAATAAAGTGAGCGAGTGCCGGTTTAATGTATCCGGAGACAAAAGAGTTGTATTTTTCCAGAATCATATTTCGGTACATTTCCTGTCCGAAGGCCGGTCGGATGTATCGGATTTGAGCGATTTCGATTCTGGCGAGTCTGATATTTTCGGGTTTAATCGAGTCGTCGGGCGCGAATGCGATACCGAGGACCTCTTCTGGAGATATAAGTTGCATAAGGGGGTGGTATGAATAAGTTAGACGGAGCGTATAGGCGTGTGTCCATGCCTTAGCGTATGGCATGGGTTAGATTTGTGCGAGGAAGAGTTGTTGGGCCGGGTCATTGGGGTCGTAATCATAACCATCTGCTTTGCGGGCTTCCCAGACTCTCATGTAAGCGGGTTTCACGTCGAACGGGGGTTTATTGATAAAGTCGAGCGATTGGGTATTTTCGGCGAAGATATCGGCACATAGCGCTCGGACAGGTTCGATAATTTCCTGTTGTTCGACCCGGATGAGGGTATTCAGGGCGATGTTGTATTCGTGTTG
The DNA here is from genome assembly GCA_019113395.1 of Candidatus Rikenella faecigallinarum. Taxonomy (GTDB): domain Bacteria; phylum Bacteroidota; class Bacteroidia; order Bacteroidales; family Rikenellaceae; genus Rikenella; species Rikenella faecigallinarum. Next base: position 197,966 of record DXHL01000021.1, read on the forward strand.
GACACGGTCAGCGGAGAAACCGGAAGCGTACTCCATACCGCTGAGTGTACGGAACCAGCTGTGTGCGATGATGATGTCGGAGACGGCCTGGTCGTGGAGCGATTTCCAGTCCCCGTCGCTGGAGGTAGTGATGGGCACGAATTTGGTGGTATCGTTGTCGATACCGTTTTTGACGAGGAACATGACCTGACCGGGTTTTCCGGCAAATCGTTCTTCGGCGAGTTTGGCTATTTCCGTAGCTTCCTGTTCGGAGTCCGTGTCCCCGTCGAGGACCATGACACCGGAGGGTTGGAAAGCGTTGTCGAGGCGGGATATATTCCACTGGTCCGTTTTCCAGACGATGGCCGAAGCACCGAGCCCTGCGATGTATTTCGGGAGTCCGTAGTGTTCGAACATGGGTTCATAGTCCTTGTAGTGGATAACAGCTCGGAGTGATTTTCCGTTGTCGGATGTTTCCCAGAGGGGGTACAGCGGCAGTGTGCGTGCTTCACGGGGGTTGTAGGTTTTCCAGTCGTGGTGGATAATGACGTGTTGGTTGTCTTTGGTGAGTCGGCATTTGGTCGCATCCTGGTGGAATAGCGCGAGTTTCGTTTTTTGGGGGTTAGTGACGATTTCGAGGAATGCGTTTCCGAAGAGGCATCTGTCGAGAGCAATACGCTGGATGATTGTACGGAGGGATTGTCCGCGGGGGTTGGCCAGGTTGATAAGGCGAGCGGTGGAAGGGGCATATTCATCGACGGTGAGTCCGGCCCCGCTGATGTAATCCGCCTTGTCATTGATAATTCGCCGGTGGATGGTCGAGCTTCTGGCGAGTGCGGCGAGGGCTTCGGGGAGTCTGTTGTCGGGTCCCCATTTCCAGACGCTTTTATGGGGAACGGGGGTATTGAGGAGTGCCGCTGGGGGTGTGTTTTGTCCGACGACGAACACTTTTTTGTGTGCAGTTTTCTGTTTCATGGTGGATTAGGTATAAAAACCGTTCTCCGCCGTGTGATGACGGAGAACGGGGTATTTGTTGGCGGCTTTCTCGGGGTTAGATTTCCGAGTAAGCGGCCACGATAAGTTCGGGGAGGAGGTAGTCGCATCCGGCCATGAATGTAGCCCGTTGTCTGTTTTCCATGAGGTCGGGGTTGTACCACATGGCGACTTCGGAGCCGGGGAAGTCGGCGGTATTGACGGCGACGGCGAGGTTCCGTTTGTCGGTAAGGATAGCCCACGAGGAGGGCATGTCAGCGACGGTTTTGAGGTAGTCGTCGATTTGAATATCGACGACCGGGATACCTCGGAAGAGGAGTCTGTCGATACCGTTGATTTTAGCGGCGCGAACGCTGTCCAGGGAGCCGTTCAGGAGGGATTCTTCGTAGTTTTCGGCCACGTCACCGGTCACGAGGAATACGAGGTTTCCGTCGTTTTTCATGTTTCGGAGTTGAGCCGGGGCAGCGTCGTAGAGTGCCTTAAGGAGTTTTTCGGCATTCCCTGCGGTGGCCATGTCGGTCATTTCGATTTTGTGGACGTCGTTTTCTTCGATTCCGGTATCTTCGATGATTCGTTTGAAGAATCCGTCGAAGGTGTTGAAGGCGCTTTCGCGGGTGGTATCTCCGACCCACATGGTGGCACGGATGGCTTCTGCGATGGTTTCCCGGAAGAGGGTTGTTTCGGCCTCTTCGAGTTCGGTTCCGGTGAGGTCTCCGAGGTTCACGTCCGGTTTCCCGACGATTCGTTCGTAGACCATCGAGAAGTAGTCATCTGCTCCGTATCCCATTTCGGCTTTGACTTTGTGGAGTTCGATGACCTTTTGGAACTTGTCGGCGGCAGCAGCACCGTTCCAGCCGGCTGCATATTTTTGGAGGAGGTCAGCGCCACGTTTCCAGAAGTTGAGGGTTGTGGGGACGGGCATGTTGTAGAAGAGTCGGATACCGAGGTCGATGGCATTGGGTCCGGAGAGGATGGGTCGGAAGAAAACGGTTTCGAGTTCGTTTCCGGTGTAGTTTTTGGGGTTTTCGATAATTTTTCCCATGACAGTAAGTAGATTAGGGGTTAATAAATAGGTTAAGGAGATAGTGTTGTATAGGGTTTTCCCTATGTTGATATTTTGTGTATAACTTCGGCGATTTCCCCGGCAGGAGACCAAGTTATTAACAGACTTATTAACAATCCAGCCTCATTCGGGCGGCGTCTTCGGCGTAGGCGGAGGCGTTGCGGGAGAGCGTGTTGGGGTTGAGCCCGAACATGCCCGGGGGGAGGATGGCGGGGTCTTCGACGGGTTTGGTGCAGGAGGGTTGGGGCGAGAAGTCCGGGTCGGCAAGGGGTATGGCGGTCTCTTCCGATTGGGGGACAGGGGGGCGGGTGGAGGTTCCTGCGATATTAGGGGCAGCCATAGCCCTCTCGGGGAGGGGAGGGTTCCGCAGGAAGAGTCCTCGCAGGGTGTCGGTCACTTTGCGTCGTAGCGTAGCGAGCCGTGAGGGGAGGATGGCATCGGCCAACCCTTCCTCGAGTGCTTCCTGAGCGCTGAGCCACTGCCCTTTTCCGGAGTTTCGCGCCATGATATCCGCATAGTGCTTCGGTTCTCGTTTCGCGTGCATGGCGTAGATTTCAGCCATTTTTTGGTCGGTTTGGCTGAGAAGTTGGAGGGTATGCCGTGCATCGAGTGCATTGCCTTCGAGGGCCGTAGTGGAGTTGTGGATGAGGTACATGGCCGACGGGGCAATGAGTCGGCATCCGGGGGATGCTGCCTGTGCGACAAGGGTGGCCGCCGAGGCTGCGTAGCCGTAGCAGCAGGTGGTGATTTGTATTCCCTGTTGTTTGAGTTGTTCGAGTTCCTCAAAGATGAGGAGTGCTTCGTGGATATCGCCGCCGTTTGAGCGGATGTTGAGGGTGATTTTGTCGGGTCGAGTCTCCAGGACTTTGCGCAGCTCTTTTTTGAAGTTATCGTAGGAGAGCACCTTATGAGCCTCCTGAGAGAGGTTATCAGGCCGCCCGATGGGTCCGTCGATATCGATGATGCGGTTTTTACGGTTTTCGGTTTTGGTGTTCATGGTTAGGAATCGAGGTTAGGGGTTGGGGGATGAGGTGAGCGGACTGAGGGGGGAGAGGAAACAGAATGTCAAAGAACGCAGGGGAACGACCTGATGGTTAGCGTTTGGTAAATCCGCCGAGTCGTATTTTCGCCGTTTTGGGGGCATTTTCGGTTTCGACGATACCGGTCAGTGCATCGGGAGCATCGTCGTGCGCGTTGGCTCGAAAGATTCGTTTGAAGGTTTCGAGGTCAGCCGCAAATTCAGGCCACCGTATTTTCCAGTCTTCCGGCATTCGGATGAGTTTTTGCACCGTAGGGGCGTAAGTGAGGATACGGGATTCTTTGTTGGCCGTTTGGTGGAAGAGTTTGACGGCACAGGTTCTGTACCCTTGAGCGAAGAGGTTTTTCTCGACGGCTCTGCCGAATCCCCGTCCTCCGTTGTTGCTTTCGATGCGGGCTTGTGTCGTTTGGTTTCGTTGGAGCATCTGCGCCACGGCCGTTTCAGTCAGTTCCATGGCCAGGTCGGTATAGACCACGTCTGTGATATAGCAGAGTCCGTTTTCGTCCGTCAGGTAACATATGGAGCAGAGTTTGTCGTTTCCGGTATCGGCCGTATCGGTATAGTTGGCCCGTTTGAGCGGGTTTTGAGGGAGTTTTCGGTAGGTTTGGAAGGTTTCGTACAGTCTTCCTTCTCGAGGTTCGGGGTTTCCCTGGAAGAGAGCCTCGAAGAGGTTTGGGTCAGCTTTTCGTCGTTGTTTGAGCCATTGTACGGAGTGTTTTTTCGGCCAGAGCGCCTCGCCGGGTTTTCTGGGGTCGAGTTGTGAGGGTGGCGAGGTTTTGAGGGCCTCGAACGAGAGTGCGAACCAGGTATCGGGTTTCGGGCGGTCGAGTTGTTCCCAGGAGGTCAGTTCGACCACGTTTTCACACTTTTTGAGTCGTCCGATGATGTCGTCTTCGTGCCAACGTGTTTCGACGATAAGTTCCTGAGCGGTGTTGTGCAGTCGGGTTCGCGCGACCGCGTTGTACCACTCCCAGACCCTTTCGCGGATAAGCGGCGAGTTGGCTTCGAGTGCATCTTTGTAGAGGTCGTCGAGGATAAGGAGGTCCACGGTGTTTCCGGTGAGCGAGCCCGTCCGTCCGACCGACCTCAGTCCCCCGTCATGGCCTACGCAGTCAAATTCGTGAGCCGTACGGCGTGCCGATTTGTTTTTTGGGTTTTGTGAGGCGCAGTTTTTGAGTTGCGTATGGGGGAATATGTTGTGATAGTTTTCGTCATCGATAATGCGTTGGATTTGTGCGGCGAATCGTCTTGCGAGTGCGAGTGAGTAGGATACGACCGTAATTTTAAGGTTCGGGTTTTTGCCGAGCATAAATGCGGGGAGGAATACGGAAGCTCCGAGGCTTTTCCCGTGTTGCGGGGGCACGGAGATGATGAGGCGTTGTATGGTTCCTTCGGCAAATTTTTGGAGGAGTTGGTAGTATGTATTGTGGAAGGGTGACCAGTCGAATTGGGGGTTGATTGCGGAGACGAAGGTGTTGATTGAGCGTCTGGCGCGTTCCGCCGCCGTTTTGTTCAGTTCGAGGACGGGCTTTTTGTTTTTGGGTATTTTTTGGGTAGGGTTTTGGTTTTCGGGGGAATTTCGGGACATGACGGGGTATCGTGAGGAGTCACTGGTGAAGATTGGAGGTTATTCAGGGGGACAAGCGCGGCTTCCAGTTCATCGAGGGCGCTGTCCGATAGTTTTTCGAGGTCCACGGTGGCCAGTTGGGTATCGGGGAGTGGAGTTGCTTGCGAGGAGAATAGGTTGAATTTGATTTTGAGGATAAGGCAGCGTTCGAGTCCTTTGATAGCCGTGATATGTGCCGTGAGGTTTGGGGGTTCAGCGGCGATGGCGAGTTTAGCGGCTTTTCTGTATTCCCGTTCGAGTTTTTCGACGGATTTGAGTTGAGCAGATACGGGGTTCATCATTGGAGTTTTTTTCGGAGTATGGCCGGGTCAAAATCGGAGCTGACAAGCGTTTGATTCATCCAGACGTGTGTACGGCAGTGGATAAAGGAGATTTTGTTTTTGAGAATGACGGGCGTAAGGCGGAGTATGATTTGGGTGTTTGGCGTTTCTATTTCGAGGATTTGTTCCTGGTTCCAGGTTTCGGGTTGTTGGGTGAATTCGGCGATATGGCGAGCGACAAGTCGATAGAGTTTAGGGGTGAAACGGAATATCATACGGTGCAGTAAGGGGTTCGGGGTCGGTTTGGGGGGAAATATTTTTGGGCGGATGGATTGCAGGGAGTTTGGATAATTTATATATTCGCATATTGTGATATGGTGTGTAGGTTGTATTGTTTTGATGTATTGCAAAGATATTTTTGGGAATTGAGAAGGCGAAACAGGAGTTCATCCTATTACGCAATATTTTTTAAGTTATTTATTATGAGTATTTTATGCACAGCTGCTCTATTTTTATGATACGCAACACACCGTGAACGGGTTGTGTATGCTTCTTTTGTTGGGCATGGTATTGTATTGACGCAGCATCGAGTCTGCTTTTTGATTTATTTTCTATTTATTTTCCTGTATTTTTCTTATGAATCCTTTACAATTATCCGCTTATGTTCACCATCATTACACCCCATTATCGTGTCCGGGTCTGAGCCGCTACCATTATGTTCATCCGGCCATCGGTTATGTTTTTTCGGGTCGCAAGGTGTTTCACACGCCGAAGAGTCGTATTGTTGTGGAGTCCGGGGAGGTATTTCATGTCGCCTCTGGGGAGTATGATGTGGAGAACGAGGTAGGTTTATCGGCCGGCCGTTTTCATCAGGTTTTGTTTTTTTATGCTCGTGAGGGGATGCGGCAGGCGTTTCTGTCGGAGCACTTGTTGGAGCGTGCGCGGGAGATGTGTCTTGGGTGTCGTCATTCCGGGGATGTGTATCATTATCCGGGTTGGCCTGCCTTGCACCGTTTTTTTGAGCATACCGAGCGCGCCTCATCCGTTTTGTTGGAAGACAACGTTTTGAGTCATATGAAGCTGTGCGAGTTGGTTCATTTATTGATGTCTCATCCGGGTTGTTGTGTGAGTCGTCCGTTGAGTCAGGTCTATTTTGAGGATAGGCTCTAAAAAAACATCAGGGGGATTTCTTTCGTTGGAAAGAAATCCCCCTGAAACATCATCTTCATTCCATTCCCCAAAAATGACATTTTTCAGCCACCGCATCGGGAAGGGTATGTGCTTATAGAGAGAAGGCTTAGTCTTCGATTTTCATGTTGTGGTAAACGCGTTGCACGTCGTCGTCTTCCTCGAATTTTTCGATAAGTTTTTCGATGGCTTCGCGTTGTTCGGGCGTTACCTCTTTTTGGTCGTTGGGTATACGTTCAAACTCCCCGCTGAGGATTTCGTATCCTTTTTCTTCGAGGAAGTTTTGTATTTTATTGAAAGCGTCGTATGCGCCGTAGATAACAATTTCCTGGGTTCCGTCTTCGTTTTCTTCGGCGAATACTTCGTCTACGCCGTAGTCGATAAGTTCGAGTTCGAATTCCTCGAGGTCGATGTTTTGGGGCGCTTTGATTTTGAATACGGATTTACGTTCGAACATGAAGTCGAGGCTTCCGGTCGTTCCGAGCGAGCCACCGGCTTTGTTGAAGTAGCTTCTGACGTTTGCTACGGTACGCGTATTGTTGTTTGTTGCGGCTTCGACGACGATAGCGATACCGTAGGGTCCGTAGCCGTCGTATTGAATTTCCTTGTAGTCGGCATCCGTATCTTTGGAGACAGCCCGTTTGATAGCCCTTTCGACATTTTCCTTGGGCATATTTTCGGACTTAGCAGTTTGGATGAGCATACGGAGTCTGGGGTTCCCCGCGGGGTCAGGTCCGCCGGCTTTGACGGCGATAACGATTTCTTTACCGATACGGGTGAAGGTTTTGGCCATATTCCCCCACCGTTTGAATTTGCGTGCTTTACGGAATTCAAAAGCTCTTCCCATGGTATGTTAGTTAGCGTTTTTAAGAAAGCAAGAGTGAATAATTGGTTTCAAAGGTATTGCTTTTTCGGGTAAAATGAAAGCCGGATTAAAAGTCAGCATGAAAGTGGGATTGAAAGTTGAAGATTTGTGCGGAAGGGTTTATCTTTGGAGGATAAGGAAGTTCGGAGTTTTCCGGGATTTTCCTGATTTGAATTGTCTACATAACAGCCAGTCCGACAGTCAGTATGACGGAGTCCGAGCGTCGCCAGTTTTTGAAGGTGGTTTGGGGCCATCGGTTGTATGGTCCGACCGACGTGCGTTGGTCGGACGGTGAGGTTGCGTATGTGGAGCGCGGGGGTTATGCGAGTGAGACGAGTGGTGCAGTGACCGTGGGCCCGGACTTCGAGAATGCGGCAGTGGCTTGTGGGGAGAGTATGTTGTACGGAGGTGTTCGGGTGGATGGGATGGCCTCGACGTGGCGGACGGAGGGGGATATGTCCTCGACGGCTTATGACAGTGTGCTGTTTCATGTGGTGGGTGAGCGCGACCGAGTGCTGTTTCGCAAGGGTCGCGAGGTTCGCACGCTGATATTGCAGGCCTCATCGGTTTTGGAGCGGATGTATGAGGAGATGCTGGCTGAATCGTCTCACGGGTCGGAGGGATGTTTGTCCTTTTTCGGTCGGTTGGCGGGGGTTGAACAGGAGCAGATAATGTCTCGGTTGCTGGCTGACCGTTTGCGTCGAAAGCGCCTGGAGGTGGAGGGGATTTATCGTTCGTTGAGCGGGAGTTGGGACGAGACGGCTTATGTGTGTTATATGCGTTCGTTGGGGATGGGCGAGCGGAAGCGTTCTTATGAGGCCTTGGCCCGTTCGGTTCCTTATGGGTGTTTGGTTCGTTGTCAGGGCGATGTGCAGCAGGGTGAGGCTTTGTTACTGGGGCAGTCGGGCTATTTGGCTACGGTGGGCTCATCGGGTGCCGCCATTCGGCAGTTGCAGGATATCTATTTGACTTTGAAGGAGGAGTACGGGTTGCGTCGTCCGGTGGTGAGTTGGGGCGGGGCTTCGGTGCGTCCCTCCTCGTTGCCGCCGGCACAGTTGTCGAGTGCCGCCGCCTTTTTGGTTCGTACTCCGCAGTTGGGAGCGCGTGTACGAGAGGCGGTACTGGAGGGTGTGGAGGCTTTACGCACATTGTTCGGCGGGGTTTCGACGGACGCAGTACCGATGACGGGCGGAGGTCAAATCAGCATGGAGCGTGCCGATTTGCGGATAATCAATTTTGCGATACCGTATGCCGCGGCGTGGGGACGTTCGACGGGAGATGTTCGGATGCAGGAGGCCGCTTTGGGGCTGTATGACGGGGTCGCGGCGGAGCACAATCGTTATACTCGTAGATGGGGCGAGGTTTGTGAGGTGGAACGGGCCTCGGAGAGCCAGGCCATCGTTCAGTTGTGTACGGAGTATTGCGGTCGGGGTCGTTGCGGGGAGTGTCCGATAGGTGTATTGCGGTTGGTACGGTGTTGGCGGGGGTTGGGTAGCGGGGAGTAGTATATCTCCGAAGCAGAAATTGGCAGGGGTCGCGCTTTTTCCATACGAAAAAGCGCGACCCCTGCCGCTTACCGTAAAGTACAATCCCCTACCCTATTTCTGCGCCCAGAGTTGAGCGAGGTTGATAATGACCTGGGTTGCCGCGCGCATGGTGTCGAGCGAGGCATATTCGTATCGTCCGTGGAAGTTACCGCCTCCGGTAAAGATGTTCGGACAAGGTAGCCCCATGTAAGAGAGTCTGGCACCGTCCGTTCCCCCGCGAATGGGTTTGACGAGCGGAGCCACATCGGCCATTTCCATGGCCTGTTTGGCTTTTTCGATGATTTCAGGGAAGGGTTCGACCTGTTCGCGCATGTTGTAGTATTGGTCTTTGAGGGTAAGTTCTACCGTACCCTCACCGTACCGTTGGTTGATAAAGGCGACAGCCGCGGTAACGACCTCTTTTTTGTGTTCGAATTTTTGACGCGAGTGGTCACGGATGATGTATTCCAGGGACGCACTGTCCACCTCGCCCCGAATGGCAATGGGGTGTATGAATCCATCGTAGTGGTCCGTGTGTTCGGGTCTTTCCCATGCGGGGAGGAGCGCGTGGAGTTCAAAGGCCACCTGGATGGCATTGACCATTTTATCTTTGGCATATCCGGGGTGGATGCTGCGTCCGTTGATTTTTATTTTGGCGGATGCCGCGTTAAAGTTTTCGTATTCGAGTTCCCCGACGGCACTCCCATCCAGGGTATAGGCCACTTGGGCTCCAAATCGTTCGACATTGAAGAAGTCCACGCCTCGTCCAATCTCTTCGTCGGGGGTAAATCCGATGCGGATTTTGCCGTGTTTGATTTCGGGATGTTGGATAAGATATTCCGCGGCAGTCATAATCTCAGCCACCCCGGCCTTATCATCAGCCCCGAGGAGTGAGGTACCGTCCGAAGTGATAAGGGTATGCCCTTTGAGTAGGGCGAGTTCGGGAAAGTCATCCACCGACATGACCAGCCCCGCCCCTTTGAGGGGGATGTCTCCCCCGTCGTAGTTTTCGATGATTTGAGGTTTGACCCCTGCGCCATTCATTTCGGGCGAGGTGTCTACGTGGGAGATGAAGCCGATGACCGTCTCTGCCGCAGGTTGTGTAGCGGGAATGGTCCCCATAACATAGCCGTGTTCGTCAATTTCGACCTCCTGGAGGCCGAGTTGAATCATCTCTTCGAGGAGGTGGTTGAGCAGCAGGAGCTGTTTGGCCGTGGAGGGGAAAGTTTCGCTTTCGGGGTCACTTTGGGTATCGAACTGCGTGTATCGGATGAATCGTTCGAGGAGTCGTTGTTTGATATTTTCCATGGTTCAGTTTCAATAAACGAGGATGACAAGGAGAGGGATGGATTATTCGGTTTCGACTTTAGCCCGTTTGCTGTCCCAGATGAAGTAGAGAATCAGTGCGAGGTACATCACAATGGCGAGGTAGCCGGCCCCAGTCGAGGCATTCCATTGTGTAGCGAACCAGTCGCAGCCGAAGTATCGGAGCATGGCGCTGACCACCCCCATGAGGGCGCCGCCGGCAATGAATCCGGATGCGATGAGGGTTCCTCGGTCTTTACGAGCCGTATTGACAGCCTTGTCTTTCGAGCGGGTGGTGACATACCAGCTGATAAGCCCTCCGACGAGGAGCGGCGTGTTGAGTTCAAGCGGGATAAACATCCCGAGAGCAAAGGCCAAAGCGGGTACGCCAATCATGGTGAGGATAAGGGCCAGCGCTGCCCCAGCGCCATAGAGAAGCCAGGGCGTAGCGCCTCCCTCCATGAGGGGTTTGATAACTGCCGCCATGGCGTTTGCCTGCGGAGCAACCAATGCCCCTTCTCCTGTAAAACCGTAGGTTTTGTTGAGCAGAATCATGACCCCGCCGACGGTAGCAGCCGAGACGACGGTACCGAGGAATTTCCATGCCTCCTGTTTCGCAGGGGTTGTCCCAATCCAGTAACCGATTTTGAGGTCGGTGATGAAACCGCCTGCCATGGCAAGGGCCGTGCAGACCACGCCTCCAATAATCATCGCAGCGACCATTCCGCTGGTTCCGTGGAGTCCGACCCCGGCCAGGATAAGGGAACTGAGGATAAGCGTCATGAGGGTCATTCCGGAGACGGGATTGTTTCCGACGATGGCAATGGCGTTGGCAGCAACGGTAGTAAAGAGGAATGCGATGACAAAGACGATGAGGATACCGACAAGCGCCAAGGTGATGTTCTGCACGACACCGAGCGCGAAGAAGATAAAGAGTGCCACGAGCGTAACGAGGAGCCCGATGAGGATGATTTTCATCGGAATGTCGCGTTGGGTACGTACTTCGGATTCACCGTTTTGAGTTGATTTTTTGCCTTTGAGCTCCGAGACGGCGAGTCCGACGGCCTGTCGAATGATTTTCGAGGAGCGGATGATGCCGATAATGCCCGCCATGGCGATACCCCCGATACCGATGTGTCGGGCGTAGTTGCGGAAGATGTCTTCGGGCGACATTTGTCCGAGGAGCGCCGTGACGCCTTCGCCAACGGCAACGGTTTGCCCGTCTGCGAAGTAGCTGATGAAGGGGATAAGGACGAACCATACGGTGAACGAGCCGGCACAGATGATGGCGGCATATTTCAGGCCGACAATATAGCCGAGCCCCAGGACGGCGGCCCCTGTATTGACGCTGAATACGACTTTGGCTTTTTGCGCGAGGGCATCGCCCCAGGCGGCGATACGGGTCGAGATGGTTTCGGTCCACCACCCGAAGGTGCTGATGACAAAGTCATAGAGCCCTCCGACGAGCCCGCTGACGGCAAGCAGTTTGGCCTGGTTCCCTTTTTTTTCGCCGCTGACGAGCACCTCGGTTGTAGCCGTAGCTTCAGGGAAGGGGTATTTCCCGTGCATATCCTTGACGAAGTATTTTCGGAAAGGGATAAGGAAGAGGATACCGAGGAAACCTCCGAATAGCGAGGAGAGGAATACCTGGTAGAAAGCGGCGTCAAGTCCGAGGATGTAGAGGGCCGGGAGGGTAAAGATGGCTCCGGCAACAATCACGCCCGAACTGGCCCCGATGGATTGTATGATGACGTTTTGTCCGAGCATGTTTTTCTTGCCGGTGAGGTTTCCAACGCCGACGGCAATGATGGCGATGGGGATGGCGGCTTCAAAGACCTGTCCGACGCGGAGTCCGAGGTATGCGGCAGCGGCGGAGAAGATAACGGCCATGATAATCCCGAAGGTCACCGAGTATGGGGTTACCTCTTTGGGTTTGGGTGCGTTATCCGGGAGGAGGGGTTTGTAGGTTTCGCCGGGCGCGAGTTCGCGGTAGGCGTTTTCGGGGATGGAGGCAGGTGTTTGATTCTGCATCTCCTCGTGAGAAGGGTTTTCGTTGGGTTGCATTGGGGTTTTGGCTTGATATGGGTAAATGGGGTGTTGTATTCGGTAATATTACAGGGGGGGAGGAGGGAGAGTATGCCCCGAGGAGTATCTGCTTTCTTTCACCGCACAGGCAGGAGGCATCGGGTCTCACGGCCCCGACCGCAGGAATGTCGTACGGGTCGAATAACATAAGAGGGGGACTCCTCTCCCCCTCTTGACGAAAGTTTTACAATCCTCTGACGTGTTTTTCCCAGGCCCACGCAGCGCGGAGCGTATCTCCGAGGTCACGTTCGGCTTTCCATCCGAGTTCCGTGTTGGCCAGTTCGGTCGATGCCCAGATTTTTTCCACATCGCCGGGTCTGCGGGGAGCAATTTTGTGGGGTACGGGCACTCCATTGACCTTTTCGAAGAGATTGACGAGTTCCAGCACCGACACCGGCGTTCCCGTTCCGATGTTGAAGATTTCGAACCGTTCTTTGGTTTTCCCTTGCACCATTCTGTCCACGGCGACCACGTGCGCCCGTGCCAAATCGACCACATCGATATAGTCTCTGAGGCAGGAGCCGTCCGGGGTGTCGTAGTCGTCACCAAATACGGAGAGTTCCTTGCGAATCCCGGCCGCAGTCTGCGTGATGAAGGGCACCAGATTAGCGGGCACCCCCTTGGGGAGTTCCCCAATCAGTGCCGAAGGATGGGCCCCGATGGGGTTGAAGTATCGGAGGGCAATGGCCTGAAGGGAGGTAACTGCCGCCACGGTATCCTGAATGATGTCTTCGCTCATCTGTTTGGTGAGTCCGTAGGGCGAGTTTGCACGTTGGCGCGGGGTCTGTTCCGTAGCGGGGAGCACTTCAGGCTGCCCGTAGACAGTCGCCGACGAGGAGAATACGATATTATGCACCCCGCACTCCTTCATCAGGGAGAGCACATTGAGGAGCGAGTCGAGGTTGTTGTGGAAGTATTTGAGCGGTTCGGCGACCGATTCCCCAACGGCTTTGAATGCCGCGAAGTGGATAACCGAGTCGAAGTCGTATTTGTCGAAGACTTGTCGTTTGAGGGTTTGGATGTCGCAGCAGTCCACCTGTTCGAATGGAACGGGGTGTCCGACGATTTGTTCGACGCCTTTTACTGCGGAGAGTTCCGAGTTGGAGAGGTTATCCGCAATGACCACGTTGTACCCTGCATGGATAAGTTCCACGGTGGTATGGGTACCGATGTACCCGGCCCCACCGGCCACGAGTACTGTTTTTTGTTTATTGGAAGACATGGTATGTGTGAGTAAAAAGTTACAAGGTTATCATCTCATTCTCCACAGTTCCGGACATTTTCATATCCCTATCGGCCGCAAGCGGAGGTTCTGCTGCCGTTCGGGTTCCGGCTTAGGGTTTCTGCATCACTTCGTGTTCGGCCAGTTCGCGTCCGTATCGTGCGATAAGTTTGTTGAGGGTAACGTTCACCCCGACACCAAGGAGGATATCGATAAGCAGAATCCAGGTAATCGCGACGTGACAGAGTTCAGCCAGGAGCACATTAAGAATAACATATCCGGCCTCCATCAGCAGGAGTATGCCCGTACTTTGGAGGTGGGTTCGATTGAGTTGCAGGAGTTTGTGGTGGATATGGTTTTTATCGGGGTAGAAAGGAGATTTTCCTTTGGAGATTCGGCTGACAAAGACCCGGCAGGTATCGAACACGGGGAGCATAAGGAGTCCGAGGACCACCGCCAGTGTCAAGTGGAGTCCGAGGGTAATGAAGGTTGTATTTTCGAGGTTGATAAATTTGAGGCACAGGAATATAATCATATACCCGAGCGAGAGCGAGCCAGTATCTCCCATAAAGACTTTGAGGCGTGTTCCGAGTACGTTGTACTGGAAGAAAGCAATCAGGACCCCGACCATGCCGAAGGCGAACATGGCATAGACATAGAGTTGGTTGTAGATAAAGAATCCTCCGAGGGTAGTGAGAATTATTGTTCCGAGTCCTGAGCAGAGTCCATCAACTCCGTCGATGAGGTTAAAGGCATTGACCGTCAGGACAACGACGACAATCGTCAGGAATGCGTCGAGCAGGAACGGGAGCCTGTGTACTCCGAAGAGCCCCTGGAAGTCAAAGACCGTGACTCCGGCGAGCACCAGACATACGGCGGCAAAGATTTGCGCGATGAATTTGCTGCGGTATCCGACTCCGATGAGGTCATCGACCATCCCGACGAAGTACAGGATAAGCATTCCGGACATGACAAAGAGGAACTCGGTGAGGAGTTCGAGTTGGAGGTCAAATGAGATATCGTACCCGTAGTAGTATCGTAGTCCGAGGACAAAGGCGAAAGAGAACAGGGCCGCGGGGAAGAACGAGAGTCCTCCGAGTCTGGGAATAGCTCCTTTGTGGACTTTACGGGCGTTATGTTCGTCGAAGAGGCGTTTGATTTTGGCAATGATGACGATACGGGGTATTGCGAACCACCCGATAGCTGCCGAAATAGCGAAAGTAAGTATGACAAAAAGGATATAGGTCATCGTCCAGATTTAAGCATGCATATAGTCAAAGACAAATATACGCAGATATTCGGAGTTGTCCAACAGCGTGAGGGGGATAGTTGTCGCAGTGCGATGAAAAATTCGTACCTTTGCAGGAGCGGATTCGTTTTCAGGAGCCCTGTCCGCGAGGGCGCTATACAGGCAAATCAGATTCACAGGATATGGAACAAACAGAATTGAGCGAGCAGGAGATATTGCGTCGCGAGTCGATGAAGAAGTTGCGGGAATTGGGCATCGAGCCCTATCCGGCGGCAGAATATAAGGTAACGGCCACGGCCGCCGAGATACGGGAGAAGTACACTCCGGATAGCACGGCGTATGGCGATGTTTGCATAGCCGGCCGTATCATGAGTCGGCGTATTATGGGGAGTGCGTCGTTTTTCGAGTTGCAGGACCATACGGGTCGGATACAGGTGTATATCAAGCGTGACGACATTTGCCCGGAGGGAGACCCGACGCTATACAATGTAGTTTTCAAGAAGCTGTTGGACATTGGTGACATTGTCGGGGTTCGGGGTTTTGCTTTCATTACCCAGATGGGCGAGTTGTCGGTCCACTGCAAGGAGCTGACCGTCTTGAGCAAGTCGTTGCGTCCGTTGCCCATTGTGAAGGAGAAGGACGGTCAGGTGTTCGATGCGTTCAGCGACCCGGAGCAGCGTTACCGTATGCGGTATGTGGATTTGATTGTGAATCCCCAGGTGAAGGAGGTCTTTTTGCAGCGTTCGAAGATAATCGCAACGATGCGGCGTTTTTTCAACGAGCGCGGCTATGTGGAGGTGGAGACCCCGATATTGCAGCCGATACCGGGTGGCGCCGCCGCCCGTCCGTTCATCACGCACCACAACACGCTGGATATTCCGTTGTATCTTCGGATAGCCAACGAGTTGTACTTGAAGCGGTTGATAGTCGGGGGATTTGACGGGGTCTACGAATTTGCCAAGGATTTCCGTAACGAGGGTATGGACCGCACGCACAATCCCGAGTTTACGGTGATGGAGATTTACATTGCGTATAAGGACTACCGTTGGATGATGGAGTTCACGGAGCAGATGATAGAGACTGTAGCGAAGGAGCTTCACGGCGGTCAGACGGAGGTTCAGATAGGCGAGCGCAAGATAGACTTTAAGGCTCCGTTCCGTCGGTTGTCGATGACGGATGCGATACGTGAGAAGACCGGTTTCGATATTACAGGCAAGACGGAAGAGGAGCTTCGCACGGCATGTCGAGAGATGGGGGTTGAGATAGACGACACGATGGGTAAAGGGAAGTTGATTGATGCGATTTTTGGAGCGAAGTGCGAAGAGGATTTGATACAGCCGACCTTCGTAACGGACTATCCGATAGAGATGTCTCCGTTGTGTAAACGGCATCGCGACAATCCGGAGCTGACCGAGCGTTTTGAGTTGTTTGTGAACGGGAAGGAGTTGTGCAATGCCTACTCGGAGTTGAACGACCCGGTAGACCAGTTGGAGCGTTTCCAGGAGCAGTTGCGGTTGTCGGAGAAGGGGGACGATGAAGCGATGTTTATCGACATGGACTTTGTTCGGGCGTTGGAATACGGGATGCCTACCTGTTCCGGGATGGGTATCGGGATTGACCGCCTGACGATGTTCATGACCAATCAGGCTTCGATACAGGATGTCCTGTTTTTCCCGCAGATGCGTCCGGAGAAGAAGGTTGTTCGTGACGAGGAGGGAGCATATACGGCGCTTGGTGTGCCTGCGGAGTGGGTTTCTGTGTTGCAGAAGATGGGTTATGTGACGGTATCGTCGTTGAGCGGTCTGGCTCCGGGCAAATTGTTCAATGACTTGTGCAGTTTCAACAAGAAGAATAAGTTGGGATTGAAGAATCCGAGTGCAGAGGAAGTGAAGGGATGGATTTCCGGAGCAGGAGCCCAATAGCGAATATCATCTGCGCCCTTTATGGGTTATATACAGCCACCGCTTCATGCGGTGGCTGTTTTTGTTTATGGGGATATTGGGCCGCAAGGACGCATTTCCGGGGGCCGACGGCAGCACGATAGGTTCCACCCTCCAAACTATGTTAATTTATGACAGTAATAACACTCCACTGACTGATGGAAGTACGGGCGTAAAATTAGTGGATATTACAACGGAGGATGTATTGAATGAAAATATCGCACAAGTTTATGCCCATAAGAATCCATTGACATTTATTTATAACGTAGACAATCTTGGGGATTGGTATACCAATAATTTTAGTTTTCAGGATAATATGTTGTGGGGGGATAAGGATAAAAAGAGTGTGTTCGACCCGTGCCCCGCAGGTTGGCAGGTACCGACAGATTCAGAAAAGACATTTGGAGACTTTTCGACTACTACCATGACCTTATCGGGTTGGGGTATGAATGTATCCAATGGGAGAACTTATAGCAATACTTCATGGTTTCCTGCAACAGGGTATCGTAACCGCACTAGTGGTACATTATACAGTGTTGGCAGCAACGGCTACTATTGGTCTGTTTCCGTGAGTGGCACGAATGCCAAGTACATGTACTTTTCTATGAGCGAAGTCATCCCTACCCGTACCAATGGCCGCGGTTATGGTTTTTCGGTCCGTTGCATACAGGAGTAGCGTGAGGGAATCGAAGGAGCGGGATAAGGGGGAGTAATCCGCAGGGGTATCCGTGTAGGGGAAGAGGGGGAAGGCGCAGGGAGCCGCTCAGCCTCTCCTGGAGGGAAGAGAGTGCAAAGAGCAGATAAACCCCAGGCGAGGAAACCCGAACACGAGAAGGGAGTCCCCACAGCATGACCCCTCCGACTTAACACCCAAGCGAAGCCGACTGCAGCAGCAGTCGTGCAGGCCGAAGCCGCCCCCAGCGGAGGCCTGCTCTGAGGCGAGCATGCCCCGCCGGCTTCGACCTGAGAACGCTTTGTGGCAAAACACAAATCGATTCGCGCACCAAACGGCACCGGGTTGCCTCAGCAAAACGTATTCCCCGCTGCCGGCGAAGTGTGAGGTAAACACAAATCAGCTGGAGTCCCCGGCAACACCCGCAGCCAGAGAAGGGAAGAGAGAGCACGCCGCGCGGGCACTCTTTCAGCCCTTCGCCGGGGATGGCTGCGGGCTGACGGTTTCTAACGAAACCGTAGCGGCTCAGACTATTATTCCCTCCTCTTTCGGCGGCACCGCCTCCCCCGCTGGCTGCGGCCTGACACAACTTCTGCGAAGTCGCATTCGATTTAATAACACAAGTCGGTTCGCGTGCAGAGCGGCACCCGGACGGATCCAGTGGAGGACACGCGAGAAGCGCAGGCCTCCGCAGCCCTCCGCAGCCCGATGGCTTCGGCCTGTCACGGTTGCTCACGCAACCGCAGGCTTTTGTCAATACAATTCGGTTCGGGTGCCGCTGGGTACTCCAGCCAAGCCGCCTCTACCCTCTATACTTCACAAGCAGCAACCCGACAACACAAAATAGACTCCCGATAGTCAGCAAAACAGATAGGGATAGACACGGGCGACTGGTACATTTTAGAGAGTGTCCGCATTATTTTGGTTATCCGTATCTGAGCAAAGAACCTTGACAGGTTCACCTTTCACTCTTCAGACAGCCATTACCCTGCAATTCAGTTTCGCATCATAGAAAGGATAGAGACACACTTCTTCATTTGGTATAAATTCACACATTCCATAAAAAAATCTCACCCCATCCAGCATGACCGGATGAGGTGAGGTTCACATTCATATCAGGAAAGAGGTATACCCTAACAACCTGTTACATGGCTCCGTGGCAGTTTTTATACTTTTTACCGGAGCCACAGGGACAGGGGTCATTGCGTCCCACCCGTTTTTCGGCATGCGCCGGTGCCGGTTTAGCGCTCGTCGAAGAGGCCGAGCCTCCTCCCGCCACAGCACGGGGCGGCACAGGCCCTTCATTCCGTGAAGTTTGCATACGATTCATGTCGGGACGATTCCGAGCCGGGATAGCCTGCTGCGGTTGAGCCTGAGGTGTCGGTTGGGGGGCACCCTGCCCTGCTCCGGCCGGCGCCAGCGGCAGGTAGACCTTGAAGAGCATTGAGAGCACTTCACGATTGATTTTTTCAATCATTTTACGGAAGAGTTCGAACGATTCGAACTTATAAATCAAGAGCGGGTCTTTCTGTTCGTAGGCGGCATTTTGGACCGATTGTTTGAGGTCGTCCATGTCGCGGAGATGTTCTTTCCAGTCGTCATCGATGGTGATGAGCATCATCACACGGCTAAATGCCTTATGGATTTCCAGCCCTTTGGATTCCACGGCGCGTTTGAAATTGACAGGCACATTCAGCCCGCGTTTTCCGTCCGTCAGCGGAATCGTAATGTTTTCGAACTTATCGCCCTGCTCTTTGTAGATGGCCTCGAGCACAGGATATGCCTGTTGAGCAATCTGGGAAGCGCGACGTTTGAGGGCGCTGCGCATATCGCCGAGGAGCATTTCGGCCAGTTGCTGGTCTTTGAGGTCATTGTACTCTTCTTCGGTGAAGGAGGGTTCAATGGAGATTTGTCGGATAAGTTCAACTTTGAACTCCTCGAAGGGGAGTCCCCGATAATTTTCAATAAAGGTTTCAGCAAAGTCGGTCATCATGTTATTGACATCGACTTCGATACGTTCGCCGAAAACGGCATTGTGCCGACGCGTGTAGATAACTTCGCGCTGGGAGTTCATCACGTCGTCGTATTCGAGGAGGCGTTTACGAATCCCGAAGTTGTTCTCTTCAACCTTCTTTTGGGCACGTTCAATGGCACGGCTCATCATACCTGCCTGGATGACCTCGCCTTCCTTCAGCCCCATGGAGTCCATCAGTCGGGCAATGCGTTCGGAGCCGAAGAGACGCATGAGGTCATCTTCGAGCGATACGAAGAATTGCGACGAGCCGGGGTCTCCTTGACGTCCGGCACGCCCGCGGAGCTGACGATCCACACGCCTCGACTCGTGGCGTTCGGTCCCGATAATGGCCAACCCGCCGGCCTCGCGCACCTCGGGGGTCAGTTTGATGTCGGTACCACGCCCCGCCATGTTCGTGGCGATGGTCACCTGTCCGGGCCGACCCGCTTCGGCCACGATTTGGGCTTCGAGCTGGTGTTGTTTGGCATTGAGGACGTTGTGTTTAATCCCCCGCAGTTTGAGCATCTTGGAGAGGAGCTCGGAGATTTCGACGGAGGTAGTCCCCACCAACACCGGTCGCCCTTCACCGACGAGTTTGACGATTTCGTCAATCACCGCGGCATATTTTTCGCGTTTGGTCTTGTAGATAAGGTCCTGGTAGTCTTTACGGATAACCGGGCGGTTTGTCGGGATAACGATAACGTCCAGTTTGTAGATATTCCAGAGTTCCGATGCTTCGGTTTCGGCTGTCCCGGTCATCCCGGCCAGCTTGTGGTACATACGGAAATAGTTCTGGAGGGTAATGGTGGCAAAGGTTTGCGTTGCCGCCTCCACTTTCACACGCTCTTTAGCTTCGATAGCCTGGTGGAGGCCGTCCGAGTAGCGTCGCCCGTCAAGGATACGTCCCGTCTGTTCATCGACAATCTTCACCTTGTTGTCCATGACCACGTATTCGGTATCCTTTTCGAAGAGGGCATAGGCTTTGAGGAGTTGATGCACGGTGTGTACGCGTTCCGATTTGAGGGCGTACTCACTGAGCAACTTATCCTTGGCCGCCAACCGTTCTTCGACGGTCATATCGCTTTTTTCGAGGGTAGCAATTTCGCTTCCTATGTCGGGCAGGATGAAGAATCGCTTGTCGTTCATGTTCCCCGCCAGCGCATCGTGTCCCTTGTCGGTGAGTTCCACGGAGTGCAGTTTCTCGTCGATAACGAAGTAGAGGTCATCGGTCACTTCGTGCATCCGTTTGCTGTTGTCCTGCATGTAGAAGTTTTCGGTTTTCTGCATGAGGGCTTTCATTCCGGGTTCGGAGAGGAACTTGATAAGGGGTTTGTATTTGGGGAGCCCCTTGTGCACGGCCAACAGGAGTTTTCCGCCCTTGGCTTCGTCCCCCTCGGCAATCACTTTACGAGCTTCGGCCAGCAGGGAGGTGCAGAGGTTGCGCTGAAGGTTGTAGAGCGATTCGACCTGTCCGCGGTACTCTTCGAAGAGCTGGTCTTCGCCGCGGGGTACGGGTCCCGAGATAATCAGCGGGGTACGTGCATCGTCGATAAGGACGGAGTCCACCTCATCGACAATGGCATAGTGGTGTTCGCGCTGCACGAGGTCACCCGGGTCGATGGCCATATTGTCGCGCAGGTAGTCGAACCCGAATTCGTTGTTGGTCCCGAAGGTAATGTCGCAGTTGTATGCTTTGCGGCGTTCGTCGGAGTTGGGTTGGTGTTTGTCGATGCAATCGACCGTGAGGCCGTGGAACTGGTAGATGGGGCCCATCCACTCCGAGTCGCGTCGGGCAAGGTAGTCATTGACAGTCACCACGTGCACCCCTTTTCCCGCGAGCGCATTCAGGAAAACGGGGAGCGTAGCCACGAGGGTTTTCCCTTCACCGGTCGCCATTTCGGCGACATTGCCTTTGTGGAGTGCCACCCCGCCGAAGAGTTGGACATCGTAGTGAATCATGTCCCAGGTGATTTCGTTTCCACCGGCGAGCCAGTGGTTTTGGTAGACGGCTTTATCCCCGTCGATGCGGACAAAATCTTTCCCCTGTGCGGCGAGTTCACGGTCAGCGTCTGTTGCCGTTACGGTAATGGTTTCGTTTTGAGCGAAGCGCCGTGCCGTATCCTTGACAATAGCAAAGACCTCGGGCAGAATCTCATTCAGGACCGATTCAATGGTTTCATTGACGTGTTTTTTGAGTCTGTCGATTTCGGTGGCGATTCGTTCCTTTTCGTCGATTTCGACGTCTGCCGCTTCGAGTTTGGCCTTGAGTTCGGCGATTCGGTCTTCGTCTTCGCGGAGCCGTTCGCGGATAAGTTCTTTGAAGGCGGTGACCCGTGCTCTCAATTCATCGTCCGAGAGGGTTTGAATTTGGGGGTAGACGGCCAGGATTTTATCCACGATGGGCTGTATTGCCTTGCGGTCTTTGTCGGCTTTGCTGCCGAAGAAGAGTTTGAGCAGGCTGGCAGTAACACTCATATATAACTGGTTTTCTTTTGATTATCGTTTTATCAGGCGAGCCCGGTCGGTTTAGGCTGCGGCCCCGGCTTTCGGAAAGTACCAAAGGTAACAATAATTCGTGGAAATCGTGCAGTTTGCGGCTCAGAAAGTGCACCACGGAGGGTGTGGAGTCGTCTCCCCGTTCCAACCGCATTCCTGCAGAGAGACGCCTCTACCCCACCCCGACCACGTCAGATGGGCTTGCGGTTCCGGAGGGCGTGGGTAATGGTGAGTTCGTCGGCATATTCGAGTTCGTCGCCGAAGCCGATACCGCGCGAGATGACCGAGACAACCACGCCGAGGGGTTGGAGTTTTTTGGTCAGGTAGTAGGATGTGGTTTCCCCTTCGATGGTGGTACCGAGGGCAAGAATGACCTCTTTGACCCCGAGGCGGCGGATATTGTCCAGCAGCAAATCGACATGGAGGTCCGAGGGCGAGATGCCCTGAATGGGCGAGATAACCCCTCCGAGGACATGATAGAGGCCGTTGTATTGTCGGGTATTTTCGATGGAGATAAGGTCCCCGACCTGTTCGACGACACAGATGGTCGAGTGGTCTCGTTTGGGGTCGGAACAGATGGGACAGAGTTCTTCATCGGAGAGGTTGCGGCACTGCCGACACCAACGGATGTCGCGGCGGAACTGGTAGATGGAGCCGGCAAAGAGGTCCACGTCTTCGACCTCCTGTTTGAGGAGGTGGAGGGCGAGCCTCAGGGCCGTCCGTCTGCCGACGCCGGGCAGTTTGGCGAGTTCCGTGACGACATTTTCCAGAAGTTTGGACACGGCACTACTCTCCTATGGTCTGAGTGTTTTGTGGGACTACCGCTTCGATGGCATTGGAGGCAATCCAGCCTTTGTTACCGTCGGAGAGGATGATTTCGGTCCAGCCGTCGAGTTGTTCGAGCATACGGACTTTGGTTCCTTCGTGGAGGACAAAGATATCCTTGCTACCCGCCCCCGGAGAGCTTTTGACGGGAGCCACCAGGTTCATAACAATGGCTTCGTCGCTGTGGAGGAGTCGTGTCCGTTGGTTTTGGGCGTAGAGGGTGGAGACGATGCAGAGCAGCAGCGCCACTATTCCGCCATAGAATCCGAGTTTCCGCAGGGGCAGCGTTGCGGCGAGCAGCCACAGGATGACCGCCGCAAAGGTAATGCCGAGGAAGACCAGTCCCATGACGGCCCAGGTGTCCGAACTGAAGCTTTGTCCGAGTTTACGGAACCAGGTTTTGAGGAAGAATTCGGGGACGGAGTCGATTTTGTCTACGATGCGGACATTGGCCATGGCCAGGTTGTATTGGGTATCTTCGTCCGTGGGGTCGAGCAGCAGGGCACGGCTGTAGTTCAGGATAGCCTTGCCCATTCGTTCCTGTTTGAACCAGCTGTTTCCAAGGTTGTAGTAGAGTTTGCTGCTGTGGACGCCTTGTCGCAGGAGCTCTTCGTAGAGCTGTACGGCGAGGCGGAATTGTCCGTTGCTGTATGCGGCATTGGCCTGGGCCCAGAGGGTATCCTGCGCGGGTTTTCCTGCCACGGGAGTCGGTGCGAGGTCGGTCAGCACGGCCGAGGTATCTGTCGAGGCCTGCGCGACGGTATCAGCGGCTGCCGAGGCAGGCAGCGCCTGAGCAGCCGGAGCAGTCAGGGTGACCGTCAGGAGAAGAGCAACCCCCGCCAGCCATCCTTTTCGATATGTTGCATTGCGTTTCATCATGGCATCATCAGATTTTGGATTCGAAGCGCCCAATGAGGTCGAGTGCCGCCTGATAGGCTTTTCCCATTTGGATACCGGCCGCCGGGGAGTATTGGGCAAATTCGCAATCGGCAATCAGGCCCAGGAACTCCCGTGCCTGTTCTTCCGGGACTCCTCGCCGTTCGACCAGTTCGGCCAGTACGCGTTCCTTGGTGAGGTTGGCCACGTCGATGGCCAGTTTGTCCCCCATATAGCCCCACAGAGCCCGCAAGAGCTCTTCGAAGAAGAGGGTCTCCTTGCCGTCGTTCATGAAGACTTTGGCCCGTTTGAGTCTTCGGAGCGCGACTTTGTTTGCCTTTTTGGTTTTGACACGGACTACGTCGGCGCGGTCGCGGATATTTTTACGCAGGTAGAGGAGCGTTGCGACAAACAGCGCCACCAGCAGCACGAAGGTGAGGAACCAGCCCCAGGACCAGAGGAAGGCCCGTCCCTGCGGCACCAGTCTGGGGTTTCCGATGCGGATAAAGCGGATGTCGGAGCCGAGCATTTTGAGGTCCTCTTTGGTGACGCCGGAGACCATGCCGAGCCCGCTGGTTCCGCCCGATTCATCACGCAGAATTTCGACGTCGAAATCGGGCGTAGTAAGATGTTTATAGGAACCTGCCGCGGGGTCGAAGTAGGAGAACTGTACGCCCGGCAGCGTGTATTGTCCTTCGGCTCGGGCAATAAAGGGGAACTCAAAGGTTTTCTCCCCCGAGGTTCCTCTTGCCGTGGTGGCGAGTTGTTCGTTGGTCTTCATGTCGAACTGCTCGAATGCTGCGGGCAGGTCGATTTTCGGAGCTTCAATCAGGGGGAAGTTGCCCGTTCCGTTGAGTCGGAGGGTAATCGAGCCGGCGGTATTGGCCGCGAAACGGTCACCCGAGATAACCCCCGTCAGGTCGAACTGTCCGACGGCTCCGGTAAAGTCGGCAGGCATGGGCTTGGGCAGCTCCTTCACGCGCACCTTCACCACGGGCGATGCCAGTTTGACCGACACATTCTTCACCTGCGGGGCGTTGAAGAAAAAGTCTAATGGGGAGCCTGTGGCAGGCGCCTGCGAGACCAGTTGGGCAATGGCCGTAAACTGAGCCTGTTCGATTTCGAGAGTTCCGCTCCGTTGGGGATAGAGGAGCCATTGGCGCAACACTTGCGAGTGGTACTCTTTCCCTCCGAGGGTTGTCCGTCCGTCACCCTGCCCCGAGACATCCATCTCCTGAGCCCAGAAACCGTTGAGAGCCGGGTATTTGATATTTTCAAATCCCGCAATATTGACCTGCGTATAGATTTTGAGGCTTGCCACGAGCGGTTCTCCGCGATAGACCTCGGTTTTGTTTACCTCAATGCGCAAGAGGATATCCGTTGCATTCACCGAAGTTTTCCCATTAGCGGCCGCGTTATTACGATTATCCCGCTGATTGGCCGCTCCGCCTCCTCCGCCTCTTTGGGCGGCCTGGTCTGCCGAGAGGCTTTCAACGGTCAGCACCTTCGTCCGATAGTCCTGTCCGCCGATTGTCATCGTCGCAGCGGGTATGCGGATGGTTCCGGCCTGCTGTGCCTTCACCCAATAGGTATAGGTGATGCTTTTCTGCATCTGCGTGGCACCGTTAAACGACGAGATTTGCATGCCGGTTGATTTTACGGGTCCCGACATGATATCCAGTCCGCTCCACGCCGGCGGGGTAAAGTCTGCTTCGGCGATATCGTTTTGCGAGGTTGCCTTGAATTCGATTTTGAAGGGTTCGCCTTGGAGCACCTGCAGCGGAGCATTGGCATCCACCTGAATATCCCCTTGAGCGGCAGCGGGCAGCAGCGTCAGGCACCAGCCGACCATCAGCAGGGCGATGTATCGTAGAGATGACTTGTATGACTTCATCTTGTCCATCCGAAAGTATATGCGTCGTGCAAAGTTAATTATTTGCGGTTTTATTTATTGCGTATCGTTTTTCCACCGCGTCGTCAGCGTTTTACGATTTGAAGACCGAGATACGGGCCAGGAGTCGGTTTTTACGGTCAATCATCAGGAATTCGAAGAGCAGGATGGCCAGCGCAGCCGCGAGCAAGTAGTGGAACTGGTCGTTGTATTCGGCAAAGGCCATGGAGGTGAACTCTTTTTTCTCCATTTGGTTGATTTGCCGGAGGATTTCGTCGAGTCCCACGGAGCGTTCCGAGGCACGCACGTAGCTTCCCCCGGTGAGGACGGCAATCTGCTGGAGGGTCTGTTCGTCGAGTTTCGAGACGACGATTTGTCCGTTTTCGTCTTTCATGGTTTCACCGTCAATGGTGATGGGCGCCCCCTGCGGGGTTCCGATACCGACGGTGTAGATAACCACTCCGGCCTCTTTGGCAAGTTGTGCCGCGGCAATGGGGTCATCGTCGTGGCTTTCGCCATCCGTCACGAGGATAATGGCTCGGCTTTGGTGGCTCTGTTCCGAGAAGGAGCGGGTAGCCAGTTCAATGGCTCGGGCGAGCGAGGTACCCTGAACGGGCACCATATTGGGATTGAGCCCCGAGACAAAGCTTTTGGCCGAGATGTAGTCCGAGGTGATGGGCAGCTGGATATAGGCATCGCCGGCGAAGACCACCATGCCGACGCGGTCTTTGTCGAGTTGTTCGATAAGTCTGCTGACGGCGTTTTTGGTTCGTTCGAGGCGGTTTGGGGCAAAGTCTTCGGCCAGCATACTGTTCGAGACATCGACCGCGAGCATGATTTCGACCCCTTTTCGGGTGACTTCATGGAGTTTGGCTCCGAACTGGGGTTGGCCGAGCGCCAGAATCATCAGGGTAAGGGCCAGCGTGGTGAGGACGAACTTGTTACGGACCCGTTTGTGTGATGCTTCGGGCATGAGTTGTCCGATGACCTCCGGGTCACCGAAGCGAGCCAGACGACGTTTCTGCGCACGTCGATAGAAGATATAGATAACGACCGCCAGGGGCACCAGCAGCAGGAGCCAGAGGAAATCGGGTTGAGCAAAGCGGAACATATGGCGCGTGGTGTGTGTTTGTATTTTGCGGGTTCAGGGTAGTTCGGGCAGTTTGAGCCGCCACAGGGGGGGGAGCATCCTACGGTATTTGTCGCAGGAAGAGGTATCGGCTGAGCATTTCGAGCATCAGCAGCCCCACAGCCAGCAACAGCCAGAAGTGATAGACCTCGGAGTATTTGACAAAGTTTTCGACTTCGACTTTGGTTTTTTCGAGTTGGTCGATTTCGGCGTAGATTTCGGCCAGTTTGGTATTGTCCGTGGCACGGAAGTATCGTCCTCCGGTTTTATCGGCAATCTGACGCAGAATATCCTCGTCGATTTCGACTTTGGCCTGTACGAACGAGATGCCGCCCCATTCATTGATGGTGGGGGTGGGTGCCACTCCTTCGGAGCCGACTCCGATGGTATAGACCCGAATGCCGTAGTCTGCGGCAATCTGGGCAGCGGTCAGCGGGTCGATTTGGCCGCTGTTGTTCACCCCGTCAGTCAGCAGGATGATGACTTTGCTGGGTGCATCGCTCTCTTTGAGGCGATTGAC
Organism: Candidatus Rikenella faecigallinarum; assembly: GCA_019113395.1. GTDB lineage: Bacteria > Bacteroidota > Bacteroidia > Bacteroidales > Rikenellaceae > Rikenella > Rikenella faecigallinarum. The sequence continues at coordinate 224,731 of DXHL01000021.1, forward strand.
GGCCGTAGCGAGTCCGTTTCCGATGGCCGTTCCGTCGGCAATCATCCCACTTTTGATTTGGTTCATGAGGTTCACCAGCGAGACGTGGTCCGTGGTGATGGGCGATTGGGTGAAGGCCTCTCCGGCGAAAACGACCAGCCCGATTCGGTCCGTGGGACGGGCAATGATGAATTTGGAGCCGATGTCTTGTGCGGCAGTGAGACGGTCGGGCGAGAAGTCTCGGGCGAGCATCGAGCCGGAGATGTCGAGGGCCATAACGATGTCGATACCTTCTGCATTGACGTTTTGCGACTCTTCGGAGGATTGGGGCCGTGCCATGGCAAAGATGACGAGCGCCACGACCAGGAGTCTCAGGACGAATGGTGCGTGCCTCAACCAGTATCGGTAGGTATGCCGGAGTTTGAGGAGGCCGCTGACCGTCGAGACCTGGATGGCAGCGCGTCCCTGTAGGGTACGGTAGACGTAGTATGCCACCATGGGCACCAGCAGGAGCAGGAGCCAGAGGATACGCGGGTTTTCGAAACGGACGATGTCGAGCATCAGCGTGTAGTTGGTTTAGTGTGAGTTATTACGTTTAGTTGCCGGCACTCGGGGAAGGAGAGGTCGGCGGAGCGGATAAGGCGTCTGTGCAGCCCCGTGAGTTTGGCATTTCGGGTGCCTCCTGACGAGCACCGCCCCCTGCCCTTCTTATCCTGCGCACGGGTTTCTGTCCGCCCCCACCGCTCATACAGACCGAAGAGGTAGACTACCACTGCTTTCCACCCCGCGTGCCCACAGCCTGCGCCTTTTGCGCATCCACTTTCTTTTTGGTATTGTCTTCACTGGCCTGAATGGCCCTCAACAGCCGTTCCGACTCGTCACGATTGGCCGAGGGTTGCTGTTGCTGCTGTTGTTGCTGTTTATCGCGGTCGTTGTTGTCGGGATTCTTGTTGGAATCGTTGTTCTGGTTTTGGTTCTTATCCTGATTCCGGTTGTTATCCTGATTTTGGTCTTGGTTCGGGTCGTTGTTTTGGTCCTGGTTGGGGTTGTTGTCCTGACCTCCACCGCCCTGATTTTGATTTTGATTCTGGTCCTGATTTTGGTTTTGGTCCTTTTTCTTCTCCTCTTCCTGCTTCAGTTTTTTGGCATAGGCCAGATTAAACTTCGCTTCCCGGTCTTCGGGCACCAGCCGCAGAGCATTCTTGTAAGCTTCGATGGCCTCGTCCAGTTTCCGCTGTTTGACGTACGTATTCCCGAGGTTGTAGTAGGTCGCCGCCTGCCGCTGGATATCGGTACCGTCCTGCGACAGTTTCAGATAACTGGCCGCCGCATCGTCATACCGCCCCTGCTTGTACAGTGCTCCCCCGAGGTTGAAGTTCGCCTCGTAGGAGTTGATATTTTTCTCGATAGCCCGTTTGTAGCCCACTTCGGCTTCGGGATATTTACCTTCGTAATAGGCTCTGTTCCCCTGTCGAATATCGGCACGTTCTTTCTGGGCCCACCCGGCCAGGGGGAGCAGGAGCAGTGCTCCCGCCATCCACATCCGTTTCATCATCGGGTCTCCTCCTTCTGTTCGTTATCCGGAGTTATCTCCATCGGCTCTTCGGCCGGCATGTCGGTCGTGTCGGTAGCCGTTGCTCCGGGGGCAGCGGGAGCCTGCCCGGGTTCCGGCAGCTGTTTGGTCTCCTCGACATAAAAATAGGCATCGAAATAGGCCTGTTCATTATCCTCGGGCGAGGGAGCCATTTTGGCGAATTTCACTAAGTCGGCCAGCGAGAAGAGTTCGCGAAGTTTTTCGCGCAGCCGTTCGTCATTAACCTCCCGCATGGCTTCGAGGATTTGGTCCGAGGTCATCTCCATGGCCCCGATTCCATAGCGGTTTTCGATATATACCCGGACAATATCCGCCAGTTGCGAGTAGTACTCCTTGTGTTTCCCGTTTTGCCAGAGTTTCCGGCTGTGGAGTTTTTCGAGGGCACGGATAGCCACCACATGGGGCGGAATCACCCGTTTGGGTCCGGTCCGTTTTTTTCGTCGGCGGACGTAGAGGATGATGAGGTAGATAACGGCCGCCAGAGCCACAGCCGCCGCTGCCCCCCAGTAGACGTATTCTTTGATTTCGTCAAAGATAAGAGGGGTGTTGATGGGTCGTTTGATATCGAAGATTTGCTGTTTGGTGGTATCGATATCGAAGGTGGCGACGGTCAGCGAGAGCACTTCGGGCGCCAGTACGGTATCGGCTTTGCCGGCCTGAGCATCCTGCAGCGATGCCGACCACACCACGGGAAATCCTCCCACGGTATGCGTACCCTCGTCAAACGAGGTGAGGCGATAGCTCACCCGCACCTTGACCCTTCGTCCGTTTTGGCTGAGGGTATCGATGCGGTCGATGCCGAGGACTTCGATTTGCGGGGTGAGTTGATTTTTTTCGAACTGGGGGAGTTGTATTTCCTGGGCCACATCCTTGTCGATGTCGAGGTGCAGCCCGAACTGGTCCCCAATCATGATGGTATCTGCCGTGAAGCGGGTATGTACTTCTGGGGCTTTGGATTGTGCGGCGAGCGAGAGCGGAGCGAGGGCCGCCAGCAGCCACCCCGCCACGCGAGCCACACCGCCAAGTATCGTAAAACGTTTCATCCTCGTTGTATTATCTCATCTTGAAGAGTCGGAGCAGTGCTGCTACATAGTCTTCACCGGTGGCCACCGCCACGCTGTCCACGCGACATTTGGTCAGGGTGTGTTCAATGGCGGCTGAGGCCACCTCCCAGTAGCGGGCATAGGAATCTCGGGTTTTGGCCGAAGCCGTATCGACCCATACTTTACGTCCCGTTTCAGCATCCTGCATTTCGACAATTCCGACGTTCGGGAGAGCCGTTTCGCGCACGTCGTAGATGCGCAGTCCCACCAGGTCGTGGCGCGAGGCGGCAATTTTGAGTCCCTCCTCAAAATTGACGTTCTCGCCCGACGGAGCGAGGTCCATAAAGTCGGTGAGCAGAAAGGCCGTACACCGTTTCTTCATCACATTGGTAAAGAACCGCAGGGCTCCGTTAATGTCGGTTGTTTTACCCTGGGGTTCGAAATCGACCAGGTCGCTGATGATGCGCAGCACGTGTTGCCGTCCTTTTTTCGGGGGGACATACTTTTCGATGCGGTCCGAGAAGAAGATGCAGCCGATTTTATCGTTGTTCTGTGCGGCCGAAAAGGCGAGCACGGCCGCAATCTCGGTCATGAGGTTCTTTTTGAGCTGTCCCTGCGTCCCGAACATGCGGGAGGCACTCACATCCACCAGCAACATCATGGTCAGCTCGCGTTCCTCTTCGTAGACTTTGATATAGGGTTTTCTATTGCGCGCCGTGACGTTCCAGTCAATGTCCCGAATATCATCCCCGATGCGGTAGTCGCGGACTTCGCTGAAAGCCATCCCACGTCCTTTGAACGCCGAGTGGTATTTGCCGGCAAAGATGTCGTTGGAGAGTCCCCGGGTTTTGATTTCGATTTTGCGGACTTTTCGGAGTATGTCTTCTTCGTTTTCCTTCATGGTGGAGGCGGGTCATGAAACGGTTAGGCATACGCGGACCGCAGCGTGAGGGCTGCGGGCCGCAGGGAAGGTACCCAAAGCGGGAGGTTGCCTACGGCACTTCGACCGTATTCAGGATTTCGGTGATGATATCTTCCGAGGTGATGTTTTCGGCTTCGGCTTCGTAGGTGAGTCCGATACGGTGTCGCATCACGTCGGGACATACGGCCCGCACATCTTCGGGGATGACATATCCGCGGCGTTTGATAAAGGCATAGGCTTTGGCGGCCTTGGCCAGTGCGATGGAGGCACGGGGCGAACATCCGTAGCCAATCATCGTAGCGAGCCGGTCGAGCCCATACGAGGCGGGTTCGCGTGTGGCAAAGATGATATCGACAATGTATCGTTCGATTTTCTCGTCCATATATACCTCACTGACCACCTCACGCGCTTTCACGATGGCTTCGGGCGTGACCACTTTCGATGCTTTGGGGAATTTGGCCCCGAGCATGTTTTGACGGATAATGAGGCGTTCTTCCTCTTTTTTGGGGTAGTCGATTTTGACTTTGAGCATGAAACGGTCTACCTGTGCTTCGGGGAGCGGATAGGTACCCTCCTGTTCGAGGGGGTTTTGGGTGGCCATCACCAGGAAGGGTTTGGGTAGGGGGTAGGTTGTTTCCCCGATGGTAACCTGGTGTTCCTGCATGGCTTCGAGCAGTGCCGACTGTACTTTGGCCGGCGAGCGGTTGATTTCATCGGCCAGCACGAAATTGGCGAAGATGGGGCCGAGTTTGACGGTGAAGTCTTCGTTTTTCTGGCTGTAGATGAGTGTTCCGGTGAGGTCGGCCGGCAGCAGGTCCGGCGTAAACTGGATACGGCTGAATTTGGCATCGATGGCATCGGCCAGCGTATTGATGGCCAGCGTTTTTGCCAGCCCAGGGACCCCTTCGAGGAGGATATGTCCGTCGCTGAGCAGACCGATAAGCAGCGATTCGATAAGGTGTTTTTGTCCGACGATGACTTTGCTCATTTCGAGGGTGAGCAAATCGACGAAAGCGCTTTGTTGTTCGATGCGTGCGTTGAGCTCCTGAATGTTTACGACTTCGCTCATAGGTTTAGGTTGGAGTTAGTTACATCCGATTGTACAATGCCCCCGAGAAAGAGAAACGGTCGGCGGCCCGAATTATTTTGTCGGATGAACAAAGTTAATGGAATTTTTGAAGCGTGCACGGGGTTTTGTGCGATAAATGGGGGATGTGTCGAAAAACGAGCGGGTCGGAGGCTGTGAAAAAGGGGCGGGCTGCGAAACAGATTTCGCAGCCCGCCCCTTTCGGTCGTTATATGACGTGCAGGATTTTATTGCGCCGTAGTAGCGTAGAGTTCGTCGAGTTTTTGGATGAGGGCATCGCCGGTGAGGTTACGCGCCACGATGGTGCCGTCGGGGCCAATCAGGACATTCGAGGGAATGGAACGCACGCCGTAAGTCTGTGCCGGGCCGCAATCCCAGAATTTGAGGTCGCTGACGTTAGTCCATGTGAGTCCGTCCTTTTCGATGGCTCGTATCCAGTCTTCACGCCCCGTGGGACGGTCGAGCGACACACCGAAGACCGTAAACCCTTTATCCTTGAACTGGTTGTATGCCGCCACCACGTGGGGGTTTTCCATGCGGCAGGGTCGGCACCACGAGGCCCAGAAGTCCAGCAGCACATAGTTTCCCTGTCCGGCGATTGACGAGAGAGCCACGGGAGTACCGGTCGTATCGGGCAGCGTGAAGTCCACAAAGGGGTGTCCCGGGCTGGTCATTTCGAGGCGGTTGGCCATGTCTGCGACCAGTTGAAGGTAGATGGATTGGTAAAGCGTGGTGTCAAAACCAGCCAGGAACTCCCGCATTTCGGGATAGTTCATGCTGGGGGTGATGCGACGGAAGAAGATATAGGCAGCCGCAGCACTGTTGGGATTGGCTTTGACGAAGTCGCGTCCGAAGACTGTCATCTGGGCATAGTTGCGCAGCGTATCGACCGTTTCGAGGTATTGGCGATAGATATCCTGTTCGGCCGAGCCGGTAATCTGGATGCTGTCGGGTTGTTCCATCGAGCCACGCACCAGAATGGGGCTGTTTTCGAGGAAGAACTGCGAGAGGGGTTGTCCGAGGCTGTCGCCGACCGTGATTTGGGCCAGCATCGGGAGCGCCAGTTCACCCTTGAAGATGGCCCGTCCGTCGGTCACCACGGCCGAGTCGATGACCTGCGGCAGTTTACCCTGGAGCACCGAGAGGTAGAGGGTTTGTCCCTCTTCGAGGCCGTCGATGGAGGTTTTGACCTGAAATCCTTTTTGGGAGCAGGCTGCCAGCGTCAGGGCAGCGAGTCCGCCGAGTACGATTTTTTTCATCGGTTTACGCGTCTTTTTTATTTTGTTTATTGTTTTGTAATCCTTGTATTCACGCTGTTCACAGCCGTTTACCCTCCCACCCCCATCGAGGCGAGGCATCAACGGCCCACCAAGCAGTATTATATTTATTTTACCTTGTCAGGGTTGTTGGCCACAAAGGCCGCCCAGCTGGAAGCCCCTCCCGTCACTCCGCCTTCCGAGCGATGTTCGCCCACGGCCGTTCCAAAGGGACTCGATGCAATGTAGTAGTGACACAGAGCCACCGCCAACCCGTCCGTAGCATCCAGTTCTTTGGGGGTTGTTCCGATGCCGAGAATTTTCTGGAGCAATGCTGCCACCTGCTCTTTGGAGGCGCCGCCTTCGCCCGTAATGGCCTGTTTGACCCGTCGGGGGGAATACTCAAAGACGGGAATATCCCGCACCAGCGCCGCCGTCATGGCCACTCCCTGCGCCCGTCCCAGTTTGAGCATACTTTGCACGTTGTCGCCATAGAAGGGGGCTTCGAGGGCCATTTCGTCGGGTTTGTATTCGGCCACCAGGGCAGAGACCCGCTCGAAGATATGCCGCAGTTTCTGGTAGGGGTTTCGGAACTTTCCGAGCGAGACCACTCCCAGCACCCGACATTTCGGCTCCCCGCCGACAATCTGCAACACCCCGTACCCCAGCACATTGGTACCGGGGTCAATGCCCATGACCGTTTTCCCCTCCATGGGGTCGGTGGTCAGGGCCAGTTCCTGTCGTTCGGCGCGGCTGCGGCGGATAATCATGGCGTATTGAGAGAAATACCCTTATTGGTGGTGAGAAAAGCGAATTCCTCTCCACCCAATAAGTATGGGTCAGGCTTTGTCAGCCGTGAGCGCCGCCAGTTGGCGTTTGAGTTCTTCGATTTGTTTGGCCATTTCCGTCACCTGTTTGCGCATCTCGGGGAGTTGTTTGACGGAGGCCTGTATGCGGTGTCCTTCGAGGCCGGGATATGCCGGGGTTCCAAAGACGGTGATACCCGGTTTCAGGATATTGTTCGGGATACCCGACTGCGAACCAATCTTCACTCCGTCGGCAATGGTGATATGCCCCACTACACCGACCTGACCGCCCATCATCACATGACTTCCGACCTTCGTAGAGCCGGCAATACCGACCTGGGCCGCCATCACCGTGCTTTCGCCAATCACCACATTGTGCGCCACCTGAATCAGGTTGTCGAGTTTCGCCCCCCGACGAATGCGTGTCGAGCCCATCGTAGCCCGGTCGATGGCACAGTTGGAACCGATTTCGACGTCGTCTTCAATCACCACGTTACCGATTTGGGGGACTTTCTGGAACGTTCCTTCTTCGGTAGGAGCAAACCCGAATCCGTCACCGCCGATAACCGTTCCGCCATGCACGGTCACATGATTTCCCAGCACGCAATCCTCGTAGATTTTCACGCCGGGAAAGAGTTTCACGCCCTCTCCGAGCCGCACCCGGTCACCGACGTAGACCTGCGGCCACACCTCCGAGCCGTTTCCCACCACGGCTCCTTCATCAATCACCGCATACTCGCCGATATAGACATCCTCCCCGACCATTGCCGAGGGGTGAATCGAGGCCAGCGGACTGATGCCGCGTTTTTTGGGTTTGTTGGCGACGTAGAGGTCGAGCAGCGAAGCGAAAGCCTTGTACGCATTATCCACCCGCACGAGGGTCAGCCCCGACGGGATGGGGTGTTGGGGCTGGAAGTCACGATTGACAATCGCAATCGTAGCCCCGGTATGATAGAGGTGTTCTTCGTATTTCGGATTGGAGAGGAATACCAGGTCTCCGCTCTTCGCCTCTTCGATTTTCGCCACGGAGCTGACCGCAGCCTGTTTATCTCCTTCGATGGTTCCGCCCAGGAACCCGGCAATGATTTCGGCAGTAAATTGCATGGCGATAACTGTGTGTAAAGGATGATAGATTATTATTTTGTGGCAAGCGAGTCGAGCAGCGTATAGAAAGCGGGGTCTTCACCCGTAATACGTGCCACAACCGCACCCTGCGGGTCGAGCACCAGTTTCGTGGGGAAGGCCTCCACGCCGAACAGCACCGGGATATCATCCCCCTCAGCGCGAACGTTCACCCAGGGCAACTGCAGTTTTTCCACACTCTTTTTCCATACCTCCTCCTTGTCGCCGCAGTCGATGCCGACGATTTCCAATCGGTTGCGATACTGCTCGTAGGCTTTTTTCATATCGGGCATTCCCTTCATGCACCAGCTGCACCACGTTCCCCAAAAGTCCAGCACAATATATTTCCCGCCACCGTAGAGCGAGGAGAGCGTAAAGGATTTCCCGTCCACATCGGTCAGCGTAAAATCGGGTGCCTGCGCCCCTTCGACCACCGCCTCACGAGCTTTTTGTGAAGCATTTGCCCGGTCGGCCAACTCTTTTTGCAGGTCGAGCCACTCTTTGAGGGGGCCCTGTTTGACCCGGTCATCAGTCAGGGCATAGAGGCTGTCGAAACGGGCATTGTTCGGGAAGGTGGTCAGCACAAAAGCCGATACGGCGTCCGAGGGATTCGCTCCGACATATTCGCTCTTGATGCTGTCAATCTGCTCCTGCAGGCGTTTCATTGCGACAAAGATACTGTCCTCGGGCGCCAGCCCCTGAGGCGACATCATGATGGCCGCAAAGTTGAGCAAATCCAGTTGCAGTTGCACTGAATCGTAGGTTTTCTGAAAGTCAAACCACCGCTGCTGGTCGTCCGAGCCCTGCAACGTATAATCAATCCGTTTGCTTTTCGGTTCATACACCGCCTGTACGTAAGGTGTTTCCCCGGGAAGCAGGAAGAGTTCCATATTTTGATGCGGTCCGTCGGCCCGAAAGTTCTGCGGAGCCAGAAAGACCTTGTATACCTGCTGGTTGTCGGGCATGTCAATCGAGAATGTGATTTTGTCACCCTGACGTTCACCGCCGACCATGAAGGTGGTCATATCGCCCCGTTCCCGCACGGTTGCAGGAGAAAAATACGAACAGATTAAGCTGTCATCGGTCATTCCCTGTACTTCAACCGTAAGACGTTTTTGTCCTCCGCCGGCACATGCAACCAGCAGCAGGGGCAAAATCACGAGCGAGGTAAGTTGTTTTTTCATAATGATTCGATTGGAGTTCATTCGGTTTGTCTTCTCTGGGTTAGAATCTCAGACCGAGGTTAATGGACCAGTTTCCGTTTTTAGCGTGATTTTTCCGTTCGTCAGGAATTCTGACGGTCGAGATGTCGTAGCGCACCCCGATATCGAAGAGTCTGGAGAACTGGCAGTTGAGTCCCACGGGAATCGAGAGGTCGAAGGGTTTGCTGGAGCCGAGCAGGTCTTGAGAGGTAACAACGGTTCCGCTCTCATTAATCACATTGACCTCCTTGGATTGTGCTCTCACCAACCAGTTGAACGAGACCCCGGCCTCGATGTTGAGTCCACCGATAAGGTAGAGTTTGGCCAACACCGGAATTTTAATGTAGTTATAAGAATATTTTTCGGGACTGTTTGTCATCTGATATCCTTGGAGCGAGTAGAGCGCTTCGGCCTGGAGTCCGATAAGGTCGTTAATTTTGTATCCTGCCATCAGGCCGAAACTGGCACGCGCACGAGCCTTTGCATAAGTTGTTTTGGTGACGGTACTGATGTTGAGCCCGACACGGGGTCCCCAATAAAATCCTTGGGCCTGAGCCGTTCCGTACATTCCGGCGGCCATTCCGACAGCCACAACCACCATTCGCAGGTATTTAGCAATCTGCATAAGAAGAAGATGTTTGTTTGAGAAGAAACAGGTTTTAACTGTCAAAGATAGTATTAATTCGGGAGTTTGTGTCACCAGGCGTCTAAAAAGTGGATTTCCCCGCCGCAGCCTCAATCTGGAGAGAAGGTCAGACACAACAACATTTTAGCTATTCTGTGCAAAAAGGGAATCGTCAGGTATTTCGAGAGATTGACCTCAAAGTCTGTTTCTTATCCATAATTTGAGAGAATCGTGTTCTTTCTCTGTCAGGGTAAGCTGTTGTCGGATGATATGTATCTACGACGTTTTGTATTGCTCAAGCCACCGTGTCCAACCGCAGGTGCCGCGGGCACTCCGAGAAAGAGTTTGCTCGACGAATAAGCGGAGGCTGTCCTTGTGGAGCAATCCCGCCGGCTTCGACCTGAAGTGTTAGCTCCACACATCCAACTAATTAATATTCGGCAAAAGCGGTTGCGCAGCAACCGTGTCAGGCCGGAGCCATCGGGCTGCGGAGGCCTGCGCTTCTCGCGCGTCCTCCACTGGCTCCGTCCGGGTGCCGCTCGGCGCTCGAACCGACTTGTGTTATTAAATCAAATGCGATTTCGCAGAAATTGTGTCAGGCAGCAGGTTCCGTCGGGTATAGTAACCGACTCTTGTCTGAAAGATTCGGTTTCGTTAGAAACCGTCAGCCCGCAGCCACCCCGGCGAAGGGCTGAAAGAGTGCCCGCGCGGCGTGCTCTCTCTTCCCTTCGCTGGCTGCGGGTACTGCCGGGTACTTCTGCTGATTTGTGTTTACCTCACACTCTGCCGGCAGCGGGGAATACGTTTTGCATTTTCAGATAGGCCCTGTGAAGTAAGGGGTAGAGGCAGCGCGGCACTCGAGCCGACTCGTGTCTGTCTGTAGAGTGCGGCATCGTGAAGACCGGAGCCGGCGGAGGCGGAAAAGCGAACCCGTGCGGGTGAGTTTTTCAGCCCTCCGCATGGGTCGGCTCCGGTCTGACGAGTTGCCTCAGCAACCCGGTGCCGTTTGATACACGAATCGATTTGTGTTTTGCCATAAAGCGTTCTCAGGACGGAACCAGTGGGGGATTGCGCCTTAGCGCAGGCCTCCACCGAGGGTGGTTCCGGCCTGACATAGGGAGTTTGCTCTGCCTATGTTTGACGCCATAGCTTGACACCCTTCTCGTGTCAGGGTTTCCTCGCTTGGGATTTATCTGCTCTTTGCGCTCTCTTCCCTCCGGGAGAGGCTGAGCTGCTCCCTGCGCCTTCCCCCTATTCCCCTACACGGATACCCCTGCGGATTACTCCCCCCTTATCCCGCTTCTTCGATTCTCCCCTCACTCTACTCCTGCACGCAACGGACGGATACGCTATATCCTCGACTACTTGTGCTGTTAGGAGAAATATTTGTCATCTGATAATATAAGCGTTTAACAGCATTTATTTCATTAATTGAGGAAGACCAAAAAGCAGCATTAAGACCTACATAATACAAAACTCCTGAGGTAGCATATCGTGTTCCAGAAGAGGGATACCAAGCCAACTGGTTGTATAATCGACCATTCAGAGCGGATTTGTTTCCAGAAGAGGATAACATACCTTCATTGTAATGTGGAGCGGATGTAGTAGAAAAATCTCCCCATGTTATTTCTGCATCTGTTGGTATTCTCCACCCTTTTGGACAGGGATCATAATTGCTTTTTTTGTTTCCATCACCCCATAAATCATCATTTTGGTAAATCACATTGTTGGTGTACCAGTCCCATGGAGATGCTGTATTGTAAATAAAGGATAGAGGATGCTTTATCGCATAATTTTGTGAATTAGCACCATTCATTACGTCTGCAGTTGTGATATTTACTTTGCCATATCCTGTACCATCCTCTGATAATTTTTCGCCTGAGGCTCCATAAATTGGTATGGTTGTGGCATTTTGTCCATCAATTTGAGTTATCGTGCTGCCGTCGGCGCCCGGGAAACCGTCCTTGCGGCCCCACTGGTACAAATGACGACGCTTAACAAAAAACGCCGCTACCTCCTCAAAGAGGTAGCGGCGCATACTCAAGACAACGATACTAATACTACATCAATGGCTCTACTTGTCGAACCCGAACAAATCCACTTCGACAAAATAAGAGGCTACACCATCATCCGACTTGGGACCTTCAAACTCTGAAATAAAGGCCTCCAGGTCGAGGTTCAGCGTCATCTGACCTCCCCCTTCCGGAACGTCCAAAATCTTCCAATAGTGTGTATGAGCCGGGTTGCCCGGGCAGAAGTTGGCACGGTCAAAGTAGTAGGTGCCGGCCTGTGCATAATTGTCGCCACATTCGACAAAGATAGTCCCCGGATAAGCCGCCGACACACCATTGACCGTCACCGTATAGGTGTTGTAGTCAAACTCTGCACAGTTGTTGGTGCTGTATCCCGTACGGTTCGGGAAGGTGCCCTGGTCATGGCCGTAACCCGTGAAGGTCGCCTTCATTTCGATGCTCTTCACATTGGCCGGAATGGTGAAGGTGCGTTCGCCCATACGAGCGGCCCCTTCAATGTCGTTTTCGCCCGAGAAGCCGTAGCCCCAGCGGCGATACCCCGTGTTGTCGTTTTCGTGGCTGTCGTACACCTTGGCCGACCATACCGTGGTGCGTTCGGGTTCCCCCTCGTAGAGGTCGAACGTCAAGGTTACCGTATGACGTTTCCCTGTTCCGTTCGGACCGCCCCAGTCGCCGTCAAAGTAGATACGGAACTCTGTCGCCCCGCTCAGCATCGGCAGATAGTCCGTCACATCCATATAAAAGGTCTTGGACCATGATGCGTCAAACGAACCGCCGTAAGGCGTAATGGCACGCGTAATTTCATACCAGTTGCCTGTGGTTTTGTCCTTCACGAAAATCATCGTCGTGTAGTCCCAATCATTGGGGCCGCCGTTCATCCCGCCCATGGTGTAGTTCAGAATGGCGCGACGATACGATTTGGTCTGCGTATCCGGGAAGGTGAGGCTGAATTTGTAGTCATTATCCATTCCCCAACCGAAGAAATAGAGCGGAATGGCACCGCTGGTCACCACCGTGCTGGGCGAGGCCTTGGTGGTCAGTTCTTCCGGGTATTTTTCATAGTACGGGGCACGGTCGAGCAGCTGAGCACCCTGATTAACCGTTCCGGCCTGGGTGACCGTAATGGTACGGGTCAAGATATCTTTTTGCGCACTGGTGCCGGCTGTCACCGTAATGGTGGTCGAGCGTTCGGTTTCACCATAGTTATAGTCGGCGTTGATAATCAGTGTGTTGTTAGCGCCTTTGGATGCCGAGCACCACGACTGGCTCTCGTCGACGGAGAACATCCACTGAGGTTGATTGGTGGTAATGGTCAGGGTTTGGCTGGATGCCGTGGCTTCGAGGGTGACGCTTTCGGCGGGGTCGATACTCAGGGACGGCTCTTCGGTGGTTTTTTCCTTACAGCCGGCCAGCATCACCGCCGCGCACAGCGTCGAGAGGGATAACAGTTTGAGGTTCATACGATTTGAGTTTGGGTTGAGTGGTTAGTTTATTGTGACGTTATCACAAGGGTAAATTTAAGACAATTTTTCGCGGAAATCCTAATGCCTCGGAGGATTTTCTAATCGACCCGCTCGAAAACCAAGGCTGTACGGCTCACGTTGTATATGCGCATATAGTGGCGTGTGATGCCGTCACCGTCCGTGCGGGCGCTGGTAAAATACTCGCCGCTCTGGGCACCGTCCGTCACACGGCCCTGACCGCCGAAACGGGTGGCGTCGCTGCTCAGTACCACGCACCATTTGCCCGGCGAAGGGGCCGGCAATTCGTAGTCGGGGATGCTGGCCGTGGGGTGCCAGTTGAAGACAAAGAGCAGTCCCGCCTGTTCGTAGATAAGAGTTTTGTTGGCTTCATCCACTTTGATGCGGTAACCGTAACCGGCGCTCAGGATGCGGTGTTGTTTGAGCAGTGCCACCATGGCCCGGTCGAAGCGCCACAGGTCGATATAGCGCAGGTAGTCGGCCTCGGCCAGTGACCACTGGCGGCGCGCATGGGCATAGCTCCAGCCGTTCCCTTCGCGCGGAAAGTCAATCCATTCGGGGTGTCCGAATTCGTTGCCCATGAAGGTGAGGTAGGCTTCGCCGCCGAGGGTTGCCGTAATCAGACGAATCATTTTGTGGAGGGCGATGCCGCGGTCGATAATCAGGTTTTGCGACTCGCGGTTCATGCAGAAGTACATTTCCTTGTCCATCAGGCGGAAGGCGATGGTCTTGTCGCCGACCAGCGCCTGGTCGTGCGACTCGCAGTAGGCCACCGTGTGGACATCGGGCAGGCGGTTGCAGAGCACCTCCCACATGCGGTAGAGGTTCCACTCTTCGTCGGGCACGTCTTTGAGGTACTCAATCCAGAAGTCGGGGATAGCCATGCCCAACCGATAGTCGAATCCCACACCGCCATCGGCAATGGGCACGGTCACTCCCGGCATGCCGCTGACATCTTCGGCTATGGTCACCCCGTGCGGTTTGAGGGAGTGTACCAAGTCGTTGGCCAGGGTGAGGTAGAGGATGGCGTCGCGGTTGGCACCGTCTCCGAAATAGGCGTCCAGTCCCCATTCGGGAGCCTGTACGCCATGGTGGTGGTAGAGCATGGAGGTGACGCCGTCGAAACGGAACCCGTCGAAATGGAACTCGTCGAGCCAGTATTTGATGTTCGAGAGCAGGAAGTGCTGCACTTCGTACTTGCCGTAGTCGAAGAGCATCGAATCCCACTGGGGGTGTTCGCCGCCCGGGCCGGGGATGGAATAGAGGTGGTCGGTGCCGTCCAGACGGTTGATGCCTTCGTTGATGTTTTTGACGTAGTGGGAGTGGACCAGGTCCATCACCACTCCGATGCCCATGGCGTGGGCTTGTTTGACGAGCTCTTTCAACTCTTCGGGGGTTCCGAAACGCGAACTCGGCGCAAAGAAACTGCTCACGTGGTACCCGAAACTCCCGTAGTAGGGGTGCTCGGCAATGGCCATCAGCTGCACGGTATTGTAGCCCAGTTCTTTAATGCGCGGCAGAATCCTGTCCGTAAACTCCGCGTAGCTTCCCACCCCTTCGGTCTCCTGTGCCATACCCACATGAGCCTCGTATATCAACAGCCCTCCGTCCCGACGGGCCGTTTCGGTCAGTCGGTAGTCGTCGCCCTCCCAGTCAAACGGCGTTTGGGGTTCCCACACCTGTCCGCAATAGTCTTTGGTGGTGTCATTCTGCACCACGCGGCGGATGTAGGCCGGGATACGGTCCATCCACGAGCCGTCGGCTCCGTGGACGTACATCTTCACCAGGCTCCCGTGCCGCAACCGTCCGTCTGTCGCCTCGTCCGAGAGGAAGAGGCTCCACACGCCGTTCGAGTCGGGTTCTCGTTCGGCGGGGAACTGCGTCCGTTCCCAGTCGTTGAAGTCGCCGAAGAGAAAGACCTCCCGTGCTCCGGGCAGCCACTCCCGAAACCACCATCCGCGGCGCGAGGGGTCGTAATGGATGCCGAAGTAGAGGTGGGCGTTGGCATAGTCGGTCAGTGAGCCGCTCCAGCGACAGATGTCGTGCTTACGCTCCAGAAAACGTTGGGCGCGTGCCACAAGTTCCGCTTCGGCGGGTTGGAGCCAGGGGTCGCGTTCGACCATGGGCAGCGGAAGGGTGAGGAGGGAGGTTGCGTGTGCCATGACGGTAGAGACGGTTGGTGAATACTGTACAGAGAGAGGGTCTATGGACAAATATACTTTTTTTCGGTGACAAAAACCAGCGCGCAGCAGATGATAAGCGAACGGTTGTGAGCGTAGCCGGGAGGGAGCGGATGCCGACCGTAAAATCTTTACCCGAAGGTGGGCCTATCTTGACTCTTTTGTGCTAACTTTGTCAGATAACCGTTCGTTTGCTCGAGCAAACAACCGACGCATAACCTTATTTAACCCGAACCGCATGAAAAAATCTCTCCTTTATTTGTTGAGCGCCACCTCGCTGGCCATGGTATCGTGCCACACGACGGATGTGGCGCAGTTGTTGGCCGAGTCCCCCCAGCGCAGCGAACAGACCCTGACCGAGGGTTGGGTTTTCCGTCAGGCGGCGGACCCGACCGATACGCTCGCGGCGCAGAGTGCCCGCAGCGTGCCCGATTGGTTGTCGGCCACGGTGCCCGGCGTGGTGCACACCGACCTCTTGGCACATGGGCTGATACCCGAACCATTTGCCGGCACGACAGAACCTGACCTGCAGTGGGTGGGCGACCAGACCTGGGAATACCGCATGGAGTTTACCCCCGCGGCCGACATCCTGGACAAACAGGTGCAGGAGCTGGTATTCAAAGGTCTCGATACCTATGCGGATGTCTACCTGAACGACTCGCTGGTGCTGGGCGGAGCCGATAATATGTTCCTCGAGTGGCGTATTTCCGTGGCGGGGCTGTTGCGTCCCGATACGCTGAATACCCTGCACGTCGTGTTCCACCCCGCCTATCAGACGGCACTGCCGATGGCTCAGGCGTGGCCGGTGAAACTCCCCAACGACAACGACAAGGGCGAGTGGAAAACCAGCGTCTTTACCCGCAAGGCCCCCTACCATTTCGGATGGGACTGGGGACCGCGTTACCTGACCGCCGGAGTGTGGCGCCCGGTCTATCTGGATGCCTATTCGACGGCTGCGATTGAAAACGTGCAGTTTGTGCGGGGTCGTCAGGACTCCCTGCAGGGTGACTTTACGGCGCGCGTCACGGTGACCGCAGCGGCCGAGCAGGCTCCGGTGCGGATTATTGTGGCCGACTCGACGGGACGGGATATCTATGCCAAAGCCGATGTGATGCTGGACGGAGGAGAAAATACCGTCGAATTGCCTTTCTCCATCACTCACCCGAAATTGTGGTGGCCCAATGGGTTGGGTAAGCCCAATCTCTATACGGTGCATACGTTCGTGACCGACAAGTCGGGCCGGCTGCTCGACCGCAACACCCAACGCATCGGGGTGCGCACCATCCGCCTGGTACAGGAACCCGACAGCGTGGGCGAAGGCGAGAGCTTCCAATTTGTCGTAAACGGCATTCAGACCTTTATCAAAGGAGCCAACTACATCCCGCAGGATGCCTTCCTGCCTCGGGTGGATACGGCCCGCTATGAACGGCTGATTGAGACGGCCGTCGCCTCGAATATGAACATGCTCCGCGTCTGGGGCGGAGGGATTTACGAGGAGGACCTGTTCTTTGACCTGTGCGACGAACAGGGGCTGATGGTGTGGGAAGACTTTATGTTTGCCTGCGCATTCTACCCGTGGGATACGGCCTTCCTGAACAACGTGGAACGCGAAGCGGTGTATAATGTGCGTCGGTTGCGCAACCACCCGTCGCTGGCGCTGTGGTGCGGCAACAACGAAATCGACGAAGCCTGGAACCACTGGGGCTATCAAGCGCTCTATGCCTGGGATTCGACCGAACAGGCGCAGGTAAAACACGGCATCGATACGATTTTCCGCGGCATTCTGGCCGATGTGGTGGCTCGCGAGGACAGCGGCCGTCAATATCACCCCAGTTCCCCGATGTATGGGCGCGGCAATCCGTTGAGCCAAATCAAAGGCGATGTGCATTACTGGGGCGTGTTCCACGACGAGGAACCCTTCTCGGTTTACAAGGACAAACCGGGCCGTTTCAGCAACGAATACGGTTTTGTGTCGCTGCCGTGCTACGACACCTATCGCGAATATTTCCGACCGGACGAAATGTGGCTCTACTCGCCGGCCATGAAACTCCACCAAAAGACGCCCAAAGGGTATCGTCTGCTGGAACAGTACATGGTGCGCGACCTGCCGCTGCTCAAGGAGGATTTCCGCACGTATGTCTACCTCTCGCAACTGCTCCAGGCCGAGGGGATTAAAATCGCCATGGAGGGGCAGCGCAGCAAGCGACCCTTCAATCAGGGGACGATGTACTGGCAGTTGAATGACTGCTATCCGGCCATTTCGTGGAGTTCGATGGACAGCCGTTACCGCTGGAAGGCATTGCAATATTACGCCGTGCGGAGCTACGCTCCGACGCTGCTGTCGTTCGAGCGGGTCGATTCGTCGGCCACGGCCGTGCTGTGGGCCATTACCGACAAACAGGCTCCGCAGGCGGGAGAGGTGACGCTGCGTCTGCAGGATTTTGCCGGAAAGGTGGTTTGGGACAGTACGCTGCGTGTGGATGTGCCGGCCAATGCCAATCGCGAGTTGCTGCGAGCCGCCGATACCACGCTGTTGCGTGGTCAGGCGGCAGCGCAAATGGCTCTGGTGGCCGAGGGGGTTGTCGGTGGCGACACGTTGAGGTCGATATACTGGTTCGTTCCGTTGAAGGATTTGCAACTGCCGAAAGCAGACTATACGGTGACCTATCGTCAGACAGGACCGCGGAGCGTAGCCGCTACGCTGACGGCACGCAACCTGCTCAAGTCGGTGCTTTTCGAGGCCGAAGCGTTGCAGGACAATCCCTCGGATGCCTATTTCGATATGCTGCCGGGTGAAACGCGAACCATTACGCTCAACTTCACCGAACCAATACCTGCAACGGGTGTTGATGGATTGGGAATAAGCCTCCGCACGCTGAATGACCTGGTGGGGCGTCCATCGGCAGTGCCGGTGTCGCAAAATGTCCAGTAGCTATCCTAAGGTACTGATAATATGAGCGGGGCTGACCATCAATAAGATGGTCAGCCCCGCTCGTTTGGTGGGATGATACCGCTTAGGCCTGCGGCTGTGTCGTTGCGGTGGTGCTCTCCACGAGCGGAGCATCGTGATTGTATTCGGCCTGTTTGAGCAGCACGGGACATTTCATCGACGAAATACGGCATCGGAAAGCCTCCTGAATAATGATGCTTTTCCGCTCCAAAGCATCTTCTTTCGTTTCGAGTTTGGTCTCCAATTTCTCAACTTTAACCGTCAGGCGGCCGATTTCATCCTGCAGGAGGGTCACAATCTTCGAAGTTTCGTCAATCCGTCGGCTGTTCTTTCCCAAAATCCAACTCACCAGCGCAACGGCAATCGGTGCAATGACATAAATAATCCAAGTGTCCATCATACATCAGTCTAAATATTCGATAGTATTTTTAACAGGTTATGCGACAAAAATGTGCTGTTTGTCTTTTCTCACCAAGCGAGATGTGATGGTTTGTTCCTAATATCCAATGCCCATTGGAGATATGTTCCGTTTCGGGTTGCTTCGAACCGATGTAGCTGCGCTCTTTAATCGAATATGCTTTACTTCAAACTCTGCTGGTTGGAGTGTCCAGCGGCACCAGCTTTCCATATGGGTCGGCTCCGCTTGACATTAGGAGTTGATAAGCTGTCGTTTGGCTTGCCAGCCAATTCGTGTTTGAGCACAAGCAGTTGCGGTTCTCAGCCGCCCGAATGCGGAGAGCCAGTGCCGCTGGGCACCCGAGCCGACTTGTGTCTACCCCATACTTCGCAGGCTGCAATTCGAGGCAAACTGCCTGTAGAATGCGACTTCGTTAGAAGTCGTGCAGGCCGAAGCCGCCCCCAGCGGAGGCCTGCTCTGAGGCGAGCACGCTCCGCCGGCTTCGACCTGAGAACTTTGTGTAGTCTGATATAAGTCTGTTCGGGTACCGCTCGGCACCCGGAGCCGGCGGAGGCAAAAAAGCGAACCCGAACGGGTGAGTTTTCAGCCCTCCGCATCCGGGCGGCTCCGGGCTGACGGGTTGCCTCAGCAACCCGAGGGGATAGAAGGAATATTTGTTTTCAGTTATAGCATACGGTATTGCCCTCGTTTCAGGGCTTCCTCGCTTGGGGTTTATCTGCTCTTTGCTCTCTCTTCCCTCCGGGAGAGGCTGAGCTGCTCCCTGCGCCTTCCCCCTCTTCCCCTACACGGATACCCCTGCGGATTACTC
>DXHL01000022.1 GCA_019113395.1 Candidatus Rikenella faecigallinarum
AAGGAGCGGGATAAGGGGAAGTAATCCGCAGGGGTATCCGTGTAGGGGAAGCGGGGGAAGGCGCAGGGAGCAGCTCAGGCTCTCCCGGAGGGAAGAGAGCGCACAGAGAAGATAAACCCCAAGCGAGGAAGACCGGACACGAGAAGGGTGCCAAGCTATGGTCTCAAACATAGGCAGAGCAAACACCCTGTGTCAGGCCGGAACCACCCCCGGTGGAGGCCTGCGCTAAGGCGCAATCCCCCACTGGTTCCGTCCTGAGAACGCTTTATGTCCTAACACACATCGATTCGCGTACCAAAGGCACCGGGTTGCCTCAGCAACCCGTCAGCCCGGAGCCGCCCGGATGCGGAGGGCTGGTGCCGCTGGGCACTCCAGCTGAGCAGCCTCTACCCCTAAACTCCGTCGGCTCCGGATGCCACTCGGGGGTAGGCGCAGGACCGAGATAAACGTGGCAAAGGGTAGGGAAAGTACGATTTCGCCAGAAGTCATGCGAGCCGTATCAGCCCACACTGCCCTCATTCCATCAAGGAGAGGGAGTATATCTAAAAAATGAACCTTAAAACTTCTGAGATGGGAAAGGTCACAACGCCTCAGACTTAGCCAGCGTGAAAGAGAAGGTAGTACCTACCATCGGCGTACTGCGAACCGTGATGGTCTCTTTATGGGCCTCCAAAATGTGCTTCACAATCGACAGACCGAGACCCGTACCTCCTGCAGCTCGTGAGCGGCTCTTGTCCACCCGATAAAAACGCTCAAAGATACGAGGCAACTGTTCGGCTGTCAGACCGATACCATTGTCCTGCACCTCAACCATCACCTTTTCGAACATATCCACATAACGCACACGGGTACGGCCTCCCTGCTGGCCATATTTGATGGAGTTACTCAAAAGGTTGATAAGCACCTGACCAATACGGGCTCGGTCGGCATAGACCATCAGGGACTCCAACGAACCTTTGTCAGAGACGAGTGTAATCTGCTGCTCTGCAGCCTGTATCTCAAGCGATTGCATAATCTCATCCACCAGTGCCAACAAGTCGAAACGTTCGCGGTGCAACTCCAGTGTCCCTGCCTCCAGGCGGGAGATATCCTCCAGGTCTCGAACGATATTTATCAGACGTTCAATATTTTTTTCGGACTGTTCGAGGTATTTGCGGTTGATGTCAGGGTCTTCCAGGCCGCCATCGAGCAACGTCAGAATATACCCCTGAATGCTGCACAACGGAGTTTTCAGTTCATGCGAAACATTGCCTACAAACTCCTTCCGATACTGTTCATTCTCCCTCAGGCGGGCTATTTCGAGCGTATTGCGTTCGGCCCACGCCTGCAACTCACCCTCGACCTCCGTCACGACATCTTTGCCCTGATATTCCTGTGCAATTTCGCCCGATTTACTGTCGCGCGAACGGAGGATTTGGTACATGGGTTTGATACGGAAAATAACATAGTGTCGGAGGGTATAGGCCGTCACCACGTAGACCACCACCGCTACTACCGGTATCGCCAACCAGGCAAGGCCGACCAGATGCAACAACAGGGCCGCTCCTGCTCCTGCGACAGCAGGAAGCAGCGAAGCGGCCCGTATAGTCCTGATTTTCATCTAAGTACCAATCAATAGAGGCATTTAATACCTCCAGACAAGGCGTATATGTTATTTCGCCGTCCCCAACAGACGAGCTACATATTTGCCGATAATATCGAACTCCAGATTGACCCGCGTACCGGACTGGATACGGTGGAAATTGGTATGTTCGTGGGTATAGGGGATAATGGCCACCTGGAACGAGCAATCGGTCGAATTGACCACCGTGAGGCTGACGCCATTGACCGCTACCGACCCCTTTTCGACCGTGACATAACCCACCTTGCGCATCGATTCCGCGGCTTCGTAGCGGAAGGTGTAGTACCAGCTGCCGTCCGCAAAATCGACTGCCGTACAGAGAGCCGTCGTATCGACATGCCCTTGGACAATGTGTCCGTCGAGCAGGGCATCCATGCGCATGCTGCGTTCAAGATTGACCAGATCGCCCACCTGAAGCAGCCCCAGATTGCTCTTTTCGAGCGTTTCGCGAATGGCCGTCACGGTATAGGTACCCGCGTCGGCATCAAGGGCCACGACCGTCAGGCAGACTCCGTTATGGGCCACACTTTGGTCGATATGGAGTTCGGGAACGATGTCGGCTTTGAGGGTCAGGTGGAGGTTATCCCCTTCGCGGTCGAGACGAACGACTGTTCCGATGGTTTGAACTATTCCGGAAAACATTTTTTCAGACTATTCTGGTGTACGTAAAAAGCAGTAAAGAAGCAAAGAAACACAATACGACCGGGCTATTCACCGGCGGGTGTGGTCGAGCCCTGAGGGGCATAATTGACCGTTATCCAATAGCTGTCCATCAGGCTCACCGTAGAGCCTTTATAGAGCCCGTACGAGAAATATATCGACCCGGTCGTGGTCACGGTCACTTCCCCGTCAGCAATGGCGGTGGCAACCACCTGGTCGAGGTTTACGTTCTTTAGCTCCGACACTTTATTTTTGTAGAGACGGGTAGCCTGTTCGTCATTGGCCGCCTCGTCAGCCCCTTCGATAACAATCGGATTGCCCGCATTCCCGCTCATGACATAGCCGTTGTTAAGCATCCATCCGGCCACATAATTGGCGACGGCCTGCGGGTCATCCGCCGTCGAAAGGCCCGTCATATCCACAGCCAACTGATAAATCGAGAAGGGTTTTTCTTCCGAGCAGCCGGTCATCCCGAAGAGGGCTGCGGCCATCACGGCAAAGCAAGCAAGCAGTTTCTTTTTCATGATAAGTTAAAGGGTGTGATTCGGTTAATTTTCTACTGCGGGTTATGGCTCCCGACCGTTCTGACAGACGGTTGGAAAGCAACCCGACAAATATCGTATTTTTCAGCCAAACATTCAGACTACGCCTCCCGATACCAGCGATAAAGACGTTCAATCCCCTCATCGACCGACACCCGATGGTGCCATCCCAGGGCATGCAGGCGCGAAGGGTCAGTCAGTTTTCGCATCGTGCCGTCGGGTTTCGTGGCATCGAAAAGCACCTCGCCGCGATAACCCACCGTGCGGGCAATCCGTTCCACCAGCTCCCGAATGGTCAATTCGGTTCCTGTTCCGATGTTGATGTGGCAGTTTCGGATTTCGGAGCCTTTGTCGGTCGCCAGGTCACGGAAATCGACCCGTTCCATAATGTAGACACAGGCATCGGCCATATCTTCGCTCCAGAGGAACTCCCGCAGCGGACGTCCCGTCCCCCAAACCGTCATGGTGCCCGGGGTCAGCCCATATCGGGCCAACAGAGCCAAAATATCCGCTTCCGATGCCGAACCGTCTACCCCTTCGACAGGACGACGCCTCAGGTCCTCGCGCACAGCCGCCCAATCGCCCTCCATCAGCGCCTTGGCCAGGTGCATTTTGCGCAGCAAGGCCGGCAGCACATGGCTCGTCTCGAGGTTGAAGTTGTCTTCCGGACCGTAGAGGTTGGTCGGCATCACCGCGATAAAGTTAGTCCCGTACTGCAGGTTAAAACTTTCGCACATCTTGAGCCCCGCAATCTTGGCAATGGCATAGGGTTCGTTGGTATACTCCAACGGAGAGGTCAGCAGGCACGACTCGGGCATCGGCTGCGGAGCCTCGCGCGGATAGATACACGTGGAGCCTAAAAACAGGAGCTTTCGGACCCCGTGCCGCCACGCAGCAGCTATTACGTTGTTCTGTATCTGGAGATTGCGCCAGATAAAATCGGCCCGATAGAGGCTGTTCGCCATAATCCCCCCCACATAAGCCGCCGCCAAAAAGAGATATTCGGGCTTCTCGGCTTCGAAAAACGCCTCCACCGCCTGCTGGTCGGTCAGGTCCAGTTCGGCATGCGTCCGTCCGATGAGGTTTGTGTACCCCTTCTGCTGCAGATTACGCCAAATCGCTGACCCCACCAGCCCCCGATGTCCCGCCACATAGATTTTAGCTGTCTTTTCCATCGTTCAGTCACTCCTCCCAACTGTTTCGTTCCACTCCCCTACTGCTCCGACTCCAACCGCCCGATACAACGCTTCAGACTCTCCTCCCACTCGGGCACCTCCACCCCGAACGTCTCGCGGATTTTCCGTTTCGAGAGTACCGACCACTCGGGTCGCGGAGCCGCAGCTCCATACTCGGCCGTCGTGATGCCGTTCACGGTGCAGGAACGCCCCCCGAGACGCATGATTTCGCGCGCAAAATCACACCAGGTAGTCATCCCCTCATCCGTATAGTGATAAAGGCCGTAAAGGGCCTCTTTTTGCCCATCAGGAGCCTCATCCGCCACCTCTACCATCCGCATCAACGCTGCGGCCAAATCGGCCGCATAGGTCGGCGTACCCCACTGGTCGTTCACCACCCCCAACTCCGACCGCTCGGCCCCCAGCCGCAACATGGTTTTCACAAAGTTATTCCCATAGGTACTGTAGAGCCATGCCGTCCGAACCACCAGACTACGCCCATAAGCCAAAGCATACTCCTCGCCCCGTCGTTTGGTCCGCCCGTAGACCGACTGCGGAGCCGTCGGTTCCTCTTCCGTCCAGGCATGCCCGTCGGCAGGCTTACGCCCGTCGAAGACATAGTCGGTCGAGACCTGCACCAAGTTGGCTCCCGCCTCCCGGGCAGCCTCTGCCAAATAGGCTACGGCATCGGCATTGAGCCGCTCAGCGAGGTTCTCGTCCCCTTCCGCCTTATCGACCGCCGTATAGGCCGCCGCATTGATAATCCAGGCCGGCTGTTCGGCCGCCACAAAGCGCCGAACAGCCTCCCGATTCGTAATGTCGAGCTCCGCCACGTCAGTAAAGAGAAAGGCATACCGCCCCGCATACCGACCGCCCCGGTCAATATCCCGCAACTCGTTGCCCAACTGACCGTTCGAACCGGTCACCACAATTTTTTTCATACCTGTACCTTCCATAAGCACTACTTGTCGCCGTACATCTCCGCATAGTACCGTTCATAGGCACCGCTCGTAATGTGGTCCAGCCACTCCTGGTTGTCGAGGTACCAGCGGATAGTCTTCTCGATACCCTCCTCGAACTGCAACGACGGCTCCCAACCCAACTCCTTGTGCAGTTTGGTCGAGTCGATGGCGTACCGTTTGTCATGCCCCGCACGGTCCTGTACGTAGGTAATCAGCTTTTCGCTGGTGCCGGCCGGACGACCCAACAGGCGGTCGGCCGTCGCTATCATCACCCGTATCAGGTCGATGTTGCGCCACTCGTTAAAGCCGCCGATGTTGTAGGTCTCCCCGACCCGCCCGCTGTGGAAGATGGTGTCGATGGCACGCGCGTGGTCCACCACGTAGAGCCAGTCCCGCACATTCTCACCCGTCCCGTAGACCGGCAGCGGTTTGTTGTGGCGGATGTTGTTGATAAAGAGCGGAATCAGTTTTTCGGGGAACTGATTGGGGCCGTAGTTGTTCGAACAGTTCGAAATCACATAGGGCAGGCCGTAGGTATTCCCAAAGGCCCGCACAAAGTGGTCGCTCGAGGCCTTCGAGGCCGAATAGGGCGACTGCGGGTCGTAGGGGGTCGTTTCGACAAAGAAGGTCCCCGGCTCGTGCAACGACCCGTAAACCTCGTCGGTACTCACGTGGTAGAAGAGTTTGCCGTTCCAGGCTCCGTCCCACGCCTCACGCGCCGCTTGCAACAGCGACAGCGTTCCGAGTACGTTTGTCTGCGCAAAGGCAAACGGGTCACGGATAGAGCGGTCCACATGGCTCTCCGCCGCCAGGTGAATCACCCCGTCAATCCCGCACTCGGCAAAGATGCGGCGCATGTGCTCCAGGTCACAGATATCCCCCTTGATAAAGTGGTAGTTGGGGCACTCGGCCGCCACATCTTTCAGGTTCTCCAGGTTACCCGCATAGGTCAGTTTATCCAGATTATACACCTGATAATCAGGGTATTTCTGACAGAAGAGGCGTACCACGTGCGACCCGATAAAGCCGGCCCCGCCGGTAATCAAAATGTTTCTCATGGTTTTATGATTACTCATTTGTATTAAATCCTGCAACGAAGGTATCTCTTTTTTATCTTTTTTACTGAGTGTTGCGATAAGTCCCATACTTTTTTACAATACTTGTCAGTTCAGCCAACCATCCTCCCCGGATTGCTTCAGACCATCGTATTCCCTACCGCCCGGAAACGCTCATACACATTCTCCCCGACATATTCGCGCGCCACAAGGTCTATTTTATCTTTCGGCACGTCACACAGGTCGAGAATCAACATGGCATCGAGCGTATCGTTAAACAGAGGGTCGATATTGAACCCCATCACCCGCCCGCCGAGTTGGAGATACTTTTTCATCAGCACAGGCATCCCCTGTCCCGACGGTTCGACGTCCCGAATCAGTTTATCAATCTCATCGGTCGAAGCTATGCGCCGCACCATTTCCGCATCGACAGCAGGCCTGCCGAGTGCCCCCACACCGTTTCGCGGCACTACGTATTTGGCTAAATCCGCATTCCAATGGTTCGCCTTGATGTAATCAATCAGAAGCCATTTAGCAGCCATAGCATACCCTCCAGACATACTGACCGGCCCCATCAGATAGCGGTACGAGGGGTTGCGGAGCAGCACATGCAGGATACCGCGCCACAGCAGAAGGAGGGTCTGGGAACGCCGCTGATAGTCCTGCACAACGAACGAACGCCCCAACTCAATCGATTGGCGCAGGACATCGCTCAGATGGCGCGAGAACTCGAAAAGCGTGTAGGTATAAAATCCTTCGAAGCCGCGGTTGTCCAGCAGCACGTCGCCGAAGCCGATACGATAAGCCCCCGCGATAGCCATCTTTTCGGAATCCCAAATAAAGAGATGCTGATAGAGGTCATCGTAGGCATCACTGTCCGTCTCCTGCAGCGTTCCCTCGCCGACAGCCCGGAACGTCAGTTCCCGAAGTCGAGCTATCTCGGTCATTGTCAATGGGATATCCGATGTAGGAGAACAAAACAGACACATTGCCCCCACGCGCGTCAGCATCCGTTTCGGCGCTATTGACTCCAGTTCACGCGCCAGCAGCATGGGGTCCACCGGCTGCACGACCTCGCGCGGCAGTGGTTTTTGGGTTGTTTTTTTACGGTTTTTATTGCGTCCGGAACGCACTCGCGCCTCCTCTCGAAGCTCTTTTTCGCGTTCAGTAATTTCGTCAATGTCGGTAACAACTGACCGCAGACAATAGACATTGGTTCGCAAAAAGTCAGCGACAGCCTCGGCACTGCCTGCCTCTTTCAGAAGTTTCGGGGTGACAGGAGCGCCAAAGGCCAAGTGCACCGTTTCTCCTTTTTTGTTGGTCAGTTCAAGCGGCAGGCGCAGAGTGCGCAGCATCGGGTGCACTTTCCCCAACAGATGAAATATCAGGCTGTTATGTCCTTCAATATAGACAGGAAAAACAGGTACGGCAGCCCCGGTAATCATTTTGGCGATGGAGGGCGACCACGCTTTATCTTCGATTTTGGAGAATCGTTTTTGGAAGGTGGAGACTTCACCGGCCGGAAAAATCACGAGGGGTTTCCCGTCATTGAGGTGTTCGACTGCGCGTCGGACGCCGGAGACATTCCGACCGTTACGGGCGTCAAAGGGGTCTACGGGAAGGAAAAAGTCGTTCAGGGTATCGATTTTGGAGAGCAGGAAGTTGCCGAGGAACTTCACGTCAGGCCTTATTTTGGCGACGAGCACCATGAGCAGGAGTCCGTCGAGGGCGCCATGGGGGTGGTTAGCGACCATGACAAAGGGGCCTGTTTTGGGGAGCAATTGTTCGAGTTTAGCCGTATCGGCCTGGGGGGTAACCTGGAGTTGGTCGAGGATATTTTGGGCAAAATCGACGCCGGTCAGGGGATGCGCATTTCCGTAGAGTCGGTTGATTTTGTTGATACCGAGCAGCGCCTGGGCGATTTTGACAACAGCTTTATTAAGGAGTGTGGTATATGGGATGCCGAGGTCGGCATTATCGATAAGTTTTTTCATAGGTCCTTCATTTCTTACCCCATAAAATCAAATGTACCCAATTCTTTGCAAACTACCAAATCGCCCGTTGTTCCACGTGAAACATCCGCCCTACCGTCCGAAGTAGACCAACAACACATTGATGTCTGCCGGAGAGACCCCCGGAATACGCGACGCCTGCGCAATGGTCAGGGGGCGAATCCGCATCAGCTTCTGACGAGCCTCGATGGAGAGCGAACCGAGCGCCGAAAAATCGAAATCCGACGGAATGCGAATCCCCTCCAGACGCTTCATCTTCTCGGCAACCTGACGCTCCCGCTCGATGTATCCCGAATATTTGATGCTTATCTCGACCGCCTGCATCTCCTCGCGCGAAATGCACGCATCGACCAAATACTGACCCAAGCGAGGCAAAGCATCCGCCAAACCCCGCATTGTCACCCCCACGCGCAACAAAAACTCCGACACACGCCGCCTCTGGGTGACGGGCGACTCCCCGACCGATGCCAGGTAGGCATTCACCTCCGACGGCTCGACAACCAACTCCGCCAAATAGGTCGAAAGCCCCTCGATATGTGCTTCTGAAGCCGTGAAAGCCTCCCAACGGTCATCAGCAACCAGCCCGACACGCCGCCCGAGCGGCGTCAGCCGTCGGGCGGCATTGTCCTGCCGCAACAGAATACGGTACTCCGCACGGCTCGTAAACATCCGATAGGGCTCGTCTACCCCCTTCGTCACCAGGTCGTCAATCAAAACACCTATATAGGCCTCATCCCGTCCCAAGACAAACGGCTCTTCGCCGCGCAGGCTCAGGACGGCATTTATCCCCGCCATCAGCCCCTGTGCCGCAGCCTCCTCGTAACCCGTCGTCCCGTTGATTTGACCCGCAAAATAGAGCCCTGAAAGCGGTTTGGTTTCGAGCGTATGGTAGAGTTGCGTCGGCGGAAAATAGTCATACTCAATGGCATAGCCGGGACGGTAAATCTGCACGTGCTCCAGACCTTCGATTTGCTGAAGGGCGGCCACCTGCACCTCCCAGGGGAGCGAAGAGGAAAAACCGTTCAGGTAATATTCGTTGGTCGAGCGTCCTTCAGGCTCCAGAAAGAGCTGATGCTGCTCCTTGTCGGCAAATGTCCGCAGTTTATCCTCGATACTCGGGCAGTAGCGCGGTCCCTTGCCGCGAATCACGCCCGTAAAGAGCGGCGAGCGGTCAAATCCCGAGCGCAGCGTATCGTGCACAGCGAGTGACGTATATACCAGATAACAAGGCATTTGCTCTTCGAACGGCACCGGCTGAACCGACGGCAGGAACGAGAATTTTTCAGGTTCTTCGTCGCCATATTGCGCCTCAATACGGTCAAAATCGATGGTACGGGCATCCAATCGCGCAGGAGTACCGGTCTTCATGCGGTCCACCTCGAAACCCAACTCACGGAGCTGTTCCGAAAGGCCGTGGCTGGGCATATCCCCTGCCCTGCCCCCTTCGGCCTGAGCTGTTCCGACGTGCATCAAGCCGTTCAGGAAGGTTCCGTTGGTCAGAATCACCCGTTTTGCTTCGAAACGCACCCCCAGGAGGGTTTTTACGCCCGTCACCTCTGTTTTCTCCTCATTCAGAAGCAGTTCCGTAACACTGTCCTGCCACATATAGAGGTTATCGGTCGCGTCGAGTACGCGGCGCCACTCCTGCGAGAAGGCATACTTGTCACACTGTGCCCGCGGGCTCCACATGGCGGCACCTTTCGAGCGGTTGAGCATACGGAACTGGAGGGTGGTTTTATCGGTGACAATCCCCATTTGTCCGCCGAGTGCGTCAATTTCGCGGACGATTTGTCCTTTGGCGACGCCACCGACCGCGGGATTACAGGACATTTGGGCCAGTTTGCCCATATCCATTGTCACGAGCAGCGTTTGGGCACCCATACGGGCAGCGGCGGCCGCGGCTTCGCAGCCGGCATGGCCGCCGCCGACCACGATAATATCGTATTGAAATTTCATCGGCTTATTTGCTATACTTCACCCCTTCGAGCATCCCTGCGGATCGTTTCTCGATGTAATGATTTTCACGTTCCCGCATCTTTCGGGCATCCTCGTCGCTCTTATCCTTATATCCGGCCAAGTGCATGACTCCATGGATAATCACGCGCAATAGTTCCACGTGAAACATCGCGCCATATTCCGCCGCATTCGACGCCACCGTATCGACGCTGATAAAGAGGTCGCCCGAAAGAACACCCCCCTCGCAGTAGTCAAACGTGATGATGTCTGTGTAATAGTCGTGCTCCAAATATTGACGGTTCATCGAAAGCAGGTAATCGTCGCTGCAAAAAATCACCGCTATCTCCCCCACTCGAAAGCCCTCCTCAGCTACCGCAGCCCGTATCCACGACGCTACCGCTCGACAGTGACCGTCAATCTTGAACCGAGTATCTTCCGAATTGAACGTTATCGCCATAATGCTTGCAATTTAATCATCCACCAAAATCAGACGAGGGGGAAACCTATCGCCCTATCCATTGCTCCGGATTAAGATTCGTCGTCTCTTTCCACACCTCAAAGTGAAGCGTGGGCTGCTGACCAGCAGCCGCCTTCGCCACCGTTCCAATCGGAGTACCCTCCATCACCTGCTCCCCTTCACGCACAAAAGTAGACTCCAAATTCGAATAAATCGTCAGGTAAGCACCGTGCCGTACCATCACAGACATCCCCAAACCCTGGAAAAAGAAGACCTTGCGCACCTCACCCGTGTAGACACACTGAACCTGACTCCCCGCCTTCGCCGCAATGTTAATACCCTTGTTGTTCACCTTCACACCCTTCTGCGTCGGATGGTTGTGCAGCCCGTACTTGTCCACCACTACCCCCTCCACCGGACGCAGCAGCTTACCCTTCTTCGCCTCAAACTGTGCCGTCAGCGGCCCTGAAGCGGCCTGACCTCCCGAACGCTTTACCTCGTCGTTCACCGCACGCTGCAACTGACGCTCCAACGCCTCCAACTGCTTCCGCCGCTTCTCCGCCTCAGCTAACAACTGTTTTTCCTTCCCTTTCAGTGCATCCTGCGTTTTTTTCAACTGTGCCTGCTCGGCCTCCAACTGTTTTAATTCGGCGGCATGCTCCGTTTGAAGATTAGCCAACTCCGCCCGCCGACTATTCAACGCACTCACTTCGGTCCCCAACTTCGCACTGAGCTGTTTCAGTTCATCTGCCTTTTGCTCGATTTGGGCACCAATTCGCTTAACATAATAAAGCCTTCGTGCTGCGTCTGTAAAATCACGCGCCGAGAAGATGAACGAAAGATAGCTGTTATTTCGATAATTCTTGTACGAAATTCTCAAAAGCGCTGAATATGAATCTTTTAGATGGTCATACTGTTCCTGAAGACGAGCCACCTCCAGAGTCTTGTCCTGTAACTCTACCGTTACCCCACTCATCTCAGTTTCGATACCCTGAACAATTTTTTGGCGACTCTCCAATTTGGTACCAACCAACTTCAGGTGGTCGAGGGTGACGCCCTGCTCCTTTCGGGTGTCACCCACCAAACGGTTGATGCGCTCAATTTCAGCCTTGGCCGCCTGAATCTCCTGTCGGACATTTTTTTGCGCACAAAGGGAAGTGGGTAAAAGCATCAAAGAGACCCCGAGCAGGAGAATCCTCGTCCGAAAAAAGCTATGCGAATAAGGTGGCGTCATACGTCAAAAAATTATTCATCGAGCCAGCGCAGGCGCTCTTCAATCTCAGCACCGCTTGCTCCTACCTCGAGTGCTTTTTGCCAATAGTTTTTGGCCATAAACGATTTACCGAGAGCAAAAAGTATATCGCCATAATGCAACAGCAACTCCGCACTGTGGGCAGTATCCAGTACCAGTGCCTGCCGCATCAGGGTCTGC
>DXHL01000023.1 GCA_019113395.1 Candidatus Rikenella faecigallinarum
CTGGTGAATGCCCGCAAGGTGGCCAACAAGATATGCGGCGAGCGGGCCAAGGCCATTGCCTACCACGACACGGTGGTGCCGTTGATGGACGAGATTCGCTACCACATCGACAAACTGGAGCTGATGGTGGACAACGAGATGTGGCCTCTGCCGAAGTACCGCGAGCTGTTGTTCCTGCGATAGGGCATCCCCCCACTGCCAGCGGTTGCGCCGGGGGGAGAGGCTCCCCCCGGCGCAACTCGCTTTGGCATTTACTCCCCCCTCTTGATACCCCATTACGGACCCTTTAACCGACCCTGACGTCCCATGAACAGTGACCAGAAAATAACCCCGACCCCTGCTGCAGAGGGGCTCTACCGACCCGAATACGAACACGATGCCTGCGGCGTGGGCTTTGTGGTGCATCTGCACGGCGACCGCAGCCACCACATTGTGGATGCGGGTCTGAGCGTCCTCGAACACATGAACCACCGCGGTGCCGAGGGTGCCGACAGCCGCGACGGCGACGGCGCCGGCATCATGACCCAGATACCCCACGAATTTATCCTGCTGCACGGCATTCCGGTGCCCGAGCGGGGCAAGTACGGCACGGGGCTGGTCTTCCTCTCGCGCGAGGCGGCCGCCCAACAGCGCCAGATAGAGCTCATCCGCCGCCATACCGAACAGATGGGGCTCCACCTGATGCACGTGCGGGAGGTGCCTGTGGTGTCGTCGCTGCTGGGGCCGCATGCGGCAGCCTCGGAGCCTGCC
This sequence comes from Candidatus Rikenella faecigallinarum, assembly GCA_019113395.1. Classification (GTDB taxonomy): domain Bacteria; phylum Bacteroidota; class Bacteroidia; order Bacteroidales; family Rikenellaceae; genus Rikenella; species Rikenella faecigallinarum. The sequence continues at coordinate 751 of DXHL01000023.1, forward strand.
GTTCGGCAGATTTTCGTCACCGGCGACCAGGGCGAGAGCCTCGAACGGCGCCTCTACCTCCTCCGCAAACACATCGAACGCGAAGCCACCGACGGGCTCTACGTGGTGAGCCTCTCGTCGCAGCGAATCGTCTACAAGGGGATGCTCACCTCGCTGCAGCTGAGGGACTACTACCCCGACCTGACGGACCCCTACTACACGAGTGCCATAGCGCTGGTCCACGCCCGTTTCTCGACCAACACCTTCCCGCGGTGGGACCTGGCACAGCCCTTCCGGCTGCTGGCCCACAACGGCGAAATCAACACCATCGGCGGCAACCGCAGCTGGATGCAGGCCCGCGAGTCGCTGCTCCACTCGCCGGCTCTGGGGGCGGCGGCCGACCTGAGCCCCATCATCCAGCCCGGCATGAGCGACAGCGCCTCGCTCGACAATGCCCTGGAGTTTTTCGTCAAGTCGGGGATGTCGCTGCCCCACGCCCTGGCGATGATGGTGCCCGAGAGCTTCAACGACAAAAACGCCATCTCGCGCGAACTCAAAGGGTTCTACGACTACCACAGCATCTTCATGGAGCCGTGGGACGGCCCGGCCACGATTCTCTTCTCGGACGGCCGATATATCGGCGGGATGCTCGACCGCAACGGGCTGCGACCCGCGCGGTACCTTATCACGGAGGATGACGTGATGGTGGTGGCTTCCGAAACGGGGGTCCTCGAGGTCGAACCCGAGCGGGTGCGCGAACGGGGTCGGTTCCGTCCGGGCAAGATGCTGCTGGTGGACACCGCCACGGGGACACTCCTCTACGACGCACAGGTCAAGGCTCAGCTGGCCGCCGAACACCCCTATGCCGACTGGCTCGACCGGCAGCGGGTCACCCTGAGCCAGGTGCGCTCGGGACGGCGCGTGGCACACACCGTCGAAGAGTATGACCGCATGCTGCGGGTCTTCGGCTACTCGGCCGAGGAGATTGACCGTCTGGTGCTGCCGATGGTCGAACGGGGCGCCGAACCGGTCGGGTCGATGGGCAACGACACCCCGCTGGCGGTGCTCTCGGACCGTCCGCACCGACTCTTCGACTACTTCAAACAGCAGTTCGCACAGGTCACCAACCCGCCCATCGACCCGCTGCGCGAGGAGCTGGTGATGTCGCTCACGGGACACATCGGCGCCCTGCGAAGCGACCTGCTCACCCCCCGCGAAGAGCACTGCCGTGTGGTGCGCCTCTTCAACCCGCTCATCACCAACCGCGAACTCGACATCCTCGAACACCTCGAATACAAGGGGTTCCGCACGGCGCGTCTCTCGATGCTCTTCCCCGCTGACGACGGCGTGCAGGGGCTCTCGGGTGCCCTCGAGCGGCTCTGTGCCGAGGCTGAACGCGCCGTGGACGAGGGAACGAACTACATCATCCTCAGCGACCGCGGCGTCACCGCCGAACAGGCTCCCGTGCCGTCGCTGCTGGCCCTCTCGGCCATCCACTACCACCTTATCCGCCGCGGCAAACGCGCCCAAACGGCTCTTATCGTCGAGTCGGGCGAGCCGCGCGAGGTGATGCACATCGCGCTGCTCATCGGCTTCGGGGCCAGCGCCGTCTGCCCCTATCTGGCCTTTGCGGTGCTCGACCGCCTGGTGGCCGAGCGCCGCGTGCAGCTCGACTACGACACCGCCGAAGCCCACTACATCCGCGCCATCGACAAGGGACTCCTCAAGGTGCTCTCCAAAGCGGGGGTCTCGACCATCCGCAGCTACCGCGGCGCGCGGATGTTCGAGAGCATCGGCCTCTTGTCGTCGCTCCTGGAGCGCTACTTCGACGGCATGCCCTCGCCGGTCGAGGGCATCGGCCTCGAGGAGCTCTGCACGGCGACCCTCGCCGCGCACCGCGACGGCTTCGGGGCGGAGTCTCTCACGGCCGAACTCCCCGACCCGGGCTTCTACGCCTATCGCAAAGGGGGTGAGGCCCACGCCTGGAGCCCCCGCCTGATAGCGACGCTGCGCCGCGCGGCCTCGAGCGGCTCGGCCGAGGAGTATGCCTCCTTCGCCGAACAGGCCGACAACCCCCCGACGCCGCTCTTCCTGCGCCACCTGCTGCGGTTCCGCCCCACGGAACCCGTGGCCCTCGAAACGGTCGAAGCTCCCGAGGCCATCTACCGCCGTCTGGCCACAGGGGCTATGTCCTTCGGCTCCATCAGCCGCGAGGCCCACGAGGCGCTGGCGCTGGCCATGAACCGTCTGGGCGGCCGCAGCAACACCGGCGAAGGGGGCGAAGAGCCCGAACGGCTCCACTCCCCCGCCCGCAGCGCCATCAAACAGGTGGCCTCGGGCCGCTTCGGGGTGACGGCCGAATACTTGGTCAATGCCGACGAAATTCAAATCAAAATCGCCCAGGGGGCCAAGCCTGGCGAAGGGGGTCAGCTGCCGGGCTACAAGGTGGACGAGGTGGTGGCCCGCACGCGCCACTCGCTGCCGGGCATCACCCTTATCTCTCCGCCGCCCCACCACGACATCTACTCCATCGAGGACCTGGCCCAGCTCATCTATGACCTGAAGAGTGTCCAGCCGTCGGCCCGTGTGAGCGTGAAGCTGGTGGCGTCGCAGGGCATCGGCACCGTGGCGGCCGGGGTGGCCAAAGCGGGTGCCGACATGATTGTGGTGAGCGGCGGCGACGGGGGAACGGGCGCCAGCCCGATGAGCTCTATCCGTCACGCGGGCATGCCCTTCGAACTGGGTCTGGCCGAGGTGCAGCAGACGCTGGTACGCAACGGGTTGCGCACCAGCGTCACCCTGCAGGCCGACGGACAGCTCAAAACGGGCCGCGATGTGGTCATCGCGGCCCTGCTCGGCGCCGACGAATATGCCTTCGCCACGGCTCCCCTTATCGCCCTGGGCTGCATTATGGACCGCCGCTGCCACTCGAACTGCTGCCCCGTGGGCATCGCCACCCAGGATGCCGACCTGCGCCTCAAGTTCCGCGGCAGTGCCGACCACGTGGTCAACTACTTCCGGCTGCTGGCCGAAGATGTCCGCCGCCACCTGGCGGCTCTCGGCGCCTCGTCGCTCGACGAGATTATCGGCCGCAGCGACCTGCTCGAACAGCTCCCCGTGCGGGGTCTCGACCTTCGCCGTCTGCTGTGGCGGTCGCCCTCGACCCCTCGCAGCACCACGCCTGCCGCGCCGCGCAGCGTGGTCACCCCGCTGAACGACGAAATCCTCCGCCGCGCCACCCCCGCTCTCGAAGGGGGACAGGCGGTCGAAATGTCGCTCCACATCGCCAACACCGACCGTTCGACGGGTGCCCGTCTCTCAGGCGAGGTGGCGCGCCGCTTCGGCAGCGCCGGCCTCCTGCCCGACACCATCCGCCTGCGCCTCACCGGCTCGGCAGGACAAAGCCTCGGCGCCTTCCTCATGCGGGGAATCACCCTCACCCTCACCGGAGATGCCAACGACTACGTGGGCAAGGGACTCTCGGGCGGCCGCATCGTGGTGCGCCCCTATGCCTCGTCGGCCTACCTCCCCCAAAACAACGCCATCGCCGGCAACACGCTCCTCTACGGCGCCACCTCGGGCGAACTCTACATCGCAGGTCGCGTGGGCGAACGTTTCGCGGTGCGCAACAGCGGCGCCACGGCGGTCGTCGAAGGGGTCGGCGACCACGGCTGCGAATACATGACGGGCGGCCGTGTCGTTGTCCTGGGCCCCGTCGGCCGCAACTTCGCCGCGGGAATGAGCGGCGGGCTGGCCTACATCTGGAACCCTGCGGGCGACTTCGACTTCTACTGCAACATGGAAATGGTCGAAATCACGCTCCTGCAATCCGACGCCGAACTCCACGAGCTCCACACGCTGCTCTCGGACCACTGCCGTCTGACGGGCAGTCCGCTGGCGGCCACGCTGCTGGAGTCGTGGCCCGCAAGCGCCGCGCAGTTCGTCAAGGTGACCCCCATCGAGTACAAGCGTATTCTCGAAGGGGTCTTGTAGGGCAGGGTAGTGGTGCGGATGGGGGGTCGCGAGAGTCGACCTGTGCGCCCGGCGGCTTTGCCGCTTCGGGGGTGTGCGCAAGGTCAAAAGCATCTGCAGAAAGCATTTCGACGGGCCGGAGCCGGCGGAGGCGGGAAAGCGAACCCACACGGGTGAGTTTTTCAGCCCTCCGCATCCGGGCGGCTCCGGGCTGACGGTTTCTAACGAAACCGAAGCATTCAAGCAGACACGGTTCTTCTTGTGTGCCCAACGGCATTTCGGCGCGCAGCCGGCGGAGAGACGTGAAAATCGTTCTCGGGCCGAAGCCGCCCCCAGCGGAGGGCTGCTGCCAAACTCAAAACTTATATGATACCCGCAAGGGTATAATCTTTGAGTGAATAGACACATTTATACCCTTTCGGGTATGAAACGTGAGATAATTTGTATATTTGTACCCGAAAGGGTATAGATTATGATGAAGCAGACTCCACTCTCCACCCTGGTGAAAACGATGCGAAAAGAGTACCGACTGACCCAAACGGAATTGGCTGAAAAATCCGGTGTGGGGTTGCGCTTTGTCCGTGACCTGGAGCAGGGAAAAGCAACGCTGAGGCTCGACAAAGTCAATCAAATTCTCAATCTGTTTGGCTACGAGGTGGGAGCCGTACCCATGACCCATACCGAGGCGTGATGAAACAGGCTGCTGTATTTTTTCGAAACCGAAGGGCCGGGGTGCTGACCGAAGACGAGTACGGTTACACCTTTGCGTATGATGCCGATTATCTGGCCGCTGCCAAGGCACAGCCCGTGAGCCTGACCCTGCCCTTGCGCGCAGAACCCTATCGGGATAAAGTGCTCTTCCCGTTTTTTGACGGTTTGATTCCCGAAGGATGGCTGCTGGATATTGCCGAAAAAAATTGGAAAATCGATGCCCGTGACCGAATGGCGCTGCTGATGGCCTGCTGCAAGGACTGTATCGGCGCAGTGGGCGTTCAACCCCTCACCCCGCAGGAGTAAACGATGGCTGTATGTCTGTATTGTTATAACCCGCTGAACGAGGCGGAAGTGGATTTTCACAAGCGTTGTTCCCAAAAGATGTTCGGAACGCCGCGTCCTCCTGAATTGCCTTATACGCGTGACATGCTCACCACCCTGGCCCGAGAGGTGATTCGCAGTCAGACTACCCTCACGGGCGTACAGGCCAAACTGTCACTCGACATCCGCAAAGAAGGAAACCGGGGAGCTAACCGCTTTACGATTGTCGGGTTATGGGGACGGTATATCCTGAAGCCTCAGACCGAGCGGTTTGCCCACTTGCCCGAGATGGAGGACCTGACGATGCATCTGGCCGAGGCGGCGCGTATGCGGGTGGTTTCCCACAGCTTGATTCGTTTTGCCGACGGTGAACTGGCCTACATCACCCGACGGGTAGACCGCACCCCGCACGGAGAAAAATTACCCATGGAGGATATGTGCCAGCTGACCGAACGGCTGACCGAACACAAGTACAAAGGCTCGTATGAACAGGTGGACAAGGCTGTAGGGAGATTTTCGTCGGCTCCCCTGCTGGACCGGGTCAATTATTGGGAGGAGGTTGTTTTTTCCTGGATAACGGGCAATGCGGATATGCATCTGAAGAATTTTTCGTTGTACAGCCCCGAGCCGGGACGTTATCAGCTTGCTCCGGCTTACGACCTGCTCTCCACGGCGTTGGTGATGCCCGAAGACACCGAAGAGTTGGCTCTGACGCTCAACGGCAGGAAACGGAATCTGCACAAGCGGGATTTCGTCCTCTCCATGCAGGCGGCGGGTCTGGGCGACAAAGTCATCAAAAACATCTTTCACAAGTTCCACAGGACTCAGGCAGCCTGGTTTGCGTGCATTGACCGTTCTTTTCTGCCCGAGTCGATGCGTTCGGCCTACAAGCGAATTATTTTGGACCGATTGGGCCGACTGTTGTAGAGTTGCGGAGGTCTGGGTTGTGGCGTGTCTGGTGCCTCTCGGAAGGCGAACCGACTTGTATCTACCCCATACTTCGCAGGCTGCGACCCAAACTACTGTCGGCTATTCCAACAGAATAGACTGCATCATGAAAAATGCGAATGGCTTGCCATTCGTGTCAGGCCGGAGCCATGGGGCTGCGGAGGCCTGCGCTATCCGCGCAATTCCTCCACTGGCTCCGTCCTGATACTGCTCGGAACTCGAGCCTACCTGTATCTACCCTATGCTCCTCCAATTATAGAAAATGTATTTGAAATTTTCGGGTCGCAGGCTGTGAAGGCGAGCACGCCAGTTGCGGGCCTTCGCGGGGCGAGGCTCGGCCCGCACGGTTTCTGACGAAACCGAAACGGAATGGCATGAGTTGTATCGTTAAGGCGATGTCTTCTCCTTTACCGGTTCAGGGTTTCCCCGCTTGGGGGTTATCTTCTCTTTGCGCGCTCTTCCCTCCGGGAGAGCCTGAGCTGCTCCCTGCGCCTTCCCCCTCTTCCCCTACACGGATACCCCTGCGGATTACTCCCCCTTATCCCGCTCCTTCCCTTCCCTTCCCCCTTACGCTACTCCTGTACGCAACGAATCGGAAACGCGCGCGAGCGATAAAACGTATCAATGCTCACACCTGTAAGATTAAAAACAAAATAATTTGCATTGCTACTTTCTGCTATCGCTGACCAATAAACCCCATTGAACCCAATCTTGATTAAAGTTCCTAATCTATAATTGCGATATCCTGCCGCTGGATACCAAGCTATTTTATTATACATTCTTCCGGCATGTGCAGTATAGTCAGAACCCGATGCCGGCATCGTTGTCTTTGAGAAATCACTCCATGTCCTGTCTGTTGGTACGCACCATCCCGTAGGACATGGGTCAAAATCGCTTTTATCAACACCCTCTCCCCATAAAGCATCATTTTGATATGTTTCGTTGTCGGTATACCAATCATATGGAGATGTAGCATTATAAATAAACGCTAATGGCTTCTTAACGGTATAGACTTGACAATTATTCCCGCCCAACACTCCACTCGTAGTAATGTTCACCAACTGTAAACCCGCTACACTCCCCTCTGTGAGAGTATTTCCATTAGCGCCGTAGATTTTGATTGTAGCAGCATTAGCACTTTCTGTTTGCTGTATCGTGCTGCCGTCGGCGCCCGGAAAACAGTCCTTGCGGCCACCCGAACCGGCTCAACCCCAAATACGACCCGTATTAATGATTAGTATTGACCGAAAATCGCTACCTTTGTTCCATAAAACAGCAACCCGAGAGCTGGTTGCAAGCAAGGGCCAATCCGCGGTAAGTGCATGGAACGCTGTCCCCCTGAGGCCCGAACGGTAAACCAATCGAATCAACGACAAACTATGGCAAAAGAGGACGTTTTGGATACGGTGGATATTTTCTTTGGGGCGGGGAAGAGCGCCTCGGAACCCGAGGCGCGGCAACAGCCGAACGATACTCCCCGGGGTGGGAAAGGCGGTGTGCGGCGCCGTGAGAGTGAGCCTGCTGCGACCGGTACGACCATCAAAACCGAACCCGAATCCACCCCACTGCCCGACCGCGAACGTATCTCGTTTGTGCTCCCCACCGAACAGGTGGAGTTTCTGAAAAACTACAAATATTGTCGGGCGTTGATGGACGGCGACCCGCAATATACGCTGACCGAGGCGCTGATTGAGGCCATTGAGTTGCTGCGTAAACACTCGGCGTATGAGGTGTTCGAGCGTCCGGACTTTGTTCGCGCCCGCGAGAAGAAACCCCGCAAACGATAAATATAACGAACGAGTAGGGGGGAACTTCTTAAAAATTACGGAATCACCGCAGGCTCACTTGCGGTGATTCTGTTCAAAAACCGCTCTCGGATGGCAATCCATTATAACCGTATTATGTTGGGCAAGGCCGGATGCCATGCCGACAAGTGTCGTGCCGAAGGTTTTGTGGGCGTTGATTTTCTGAGTGATGTGGATTTAACGGCTTCGTTGTGCGATGACTGGCACGATTTCAACAAAGCGTTTATCCCTGTTTGGCTTCAGTCGAATCCCGGAAAATCGAAAGTGGCGGCCGGGTTGGCCTGTGGTAATCTGTGGACCGTTTGTCGCGGCTTGCAGGTGGATGATGTGGTGTTGGCTCCGAACGGCCGGGGGGAGTATTATGTGGGACGTATTGTTGGAAATTACTATTACAAACCGGGCGAACCGCTGGCCCATCGTCGCAAAGTGGAGTGGTTGGAATCCTCCATTCGCCGCAGTGAAATGAGCCAAGCGTTACAACGCTCTACAGGCTCCATCGGCACCTGCTGTGATGTGAGTTCCTATGCCGAGGAACTGGAACAACTGCTCCGAAATGAGGGACCTACTGTCGTATGGGCTTCAACGTCGGATGTGGAGGAACCCTCGGAATTTGCGTTGGAAAAGCACCTCGAAGATTTTCTGGTGAAAAACTGGAAACATACGGCACTCGGGAAAAAGTATGATATTTTCGAGGAGGATGGTGAGTTGGTGGGGCAGCAGTATCCCTCGGATACGGGGCCTATCGACATTCTGGCTATCAGTAAGGACAGACGAACGATGCTGGTTATCGAGTTGAAGCGGGGACGGACCTCCGATGTAGTGGTGGGGCAAATTCAGCGCTATATGGGCTATGTGCAGGAGGAACTCCTGGAGCCGGGACAGACCGTGCGTGGATTAATTATCGGGTTGGATGCGGATGCGCGGTTACGTCGTGCCCTGAAAGTCTGTCCGAACATCGAGTTCAATCGGTACCAGATTGATTTCAAACTGATTAAGGAGTAGGTTCTTTTTTTTCTTTGGGCAGCGCTGCGGAGATGGTTGGAGGGCAGGAAGCTCCCCCCTCTACGCGTGTCGGTATATCGCAGCAATCAGGAACGCTTATGGAAATACCCGAACCGGTCACGGAGGCTGCCAACGAGCTGATAGAGAGTTTTGGTGGCTCCATCCGATACCTCGGCCCATACGAGGGAGCGGATGTGTATCTGTATCAGTTTCCTGACGCTGCGGAGGTGGGCTTCCCAATTCTTTTTCTGTGGAAGGATGGCACAGTGCGTGAAGTGCAGGGGTTTGATTCCTTGTCCATCATCGAACAGCTTGTCGAGGACTGAGAGCTGCGGAGGTCTGGTGCTGCCGGGCACCCCAGCCGACATGTCTTTGCTTAAAAATTCGGTTTCGTCAGAAACCGTCAGCCCGCAGGTGCCACGGGCACACCGACAGAGAGTTTGCTCGACGAATATACGGAGGCCTGGTGCCGTCCCCTTCGCTGGCTGCGGGTACTGCCGGGCACTCCAGCTGATTTGTGTCTACCTCACACTCCGCCGGCTGTGGGGAATATGTTTTGTATTTTCGGCAGCAGCCTGTGAGATACAGGGTACATTCTGCTCGGTTCGAGTGCTGAGCGGCACCCTTCGCGGGGCAAGGCTGCGGCTCACGATGTGGCAGAGGGGTTTCTGAGCCGCAGCGGTTTTGAAAAAACCGCCGACCGCTGCGCCCAAGCGGTTCTGCCGCTCGGCACTCGAACCGACTCGTGTCTGTCAGTAGCGTACGACATCGTGAAGACCGGAGCCGGCGGAGGGGAAAATCGAACCCGTGAGGGGGAGAGTTTCAGCCCTCCGCATCCGGTCGGCTCCGGGCTGCACGGGTTGCGGGGCAACCCGGTATCGCTCGGAAGGATAACTGACTTGTGTTAAGCCACAAAGCGTTCTCAGGTCGAAGCCGGCGGGGATTGCTCCACAAGGAGCAGGCCTCCGCATGGGGCGGCTTCGGCCTGCACGACTGCTTACGCAGTCGGCTTCGCTCGGGTGTTAAGTAGGAGTGGTCATGCTGTGGGGAGCCCCTTTTCGGTTCAGGGCTTCCTCGCTTGGGGTTTATCTGCTCTTTGCGCTCTCTTCCCTCCGGGAGAGACTGAGCTGCTCCCTGCGCCTTCCCCCTCTTCCCCTACACGGATACCCCTGCGGATTACTCCCCCCTTATCCCGCTTCTTCGTTTTCCCCTCACGCTACTCCTGCACGCAACGAACGGAAATACCATATATTCGATAGTTAAAATTATTTGGAGTAACCGCATTAAGAACAAAACGTAAGCAATACGCTCCAGTATTGGTTATGGATAAAGTATGAACATAACCTCCAAATCCTATACCTCCGATTAAACCCGATTTAGATATCTGTCCAGAAGTTGAATACCATGTTAGTTCGTTATATAACCTGCCGTTTGTTTGATAATAAACTTCGGATATGTCTTGATTGACAACTCCTTGAATGTAAAGCTGAAAATTATTTATTAAGAAATCGTCCCAAGTGCCATCTTGCGGTATACGCCATCCTTTTGGACACGGGTCATATGCACTCTTATCGGACCTCTCTCCCCACAAAGTATTGTCCTGATTGGTAGCCAATGTTGCATACCAGTCCCAAGGTGTAACTGTACTATAGATAAATGTTAGAGGGTTTTTGACTGTGTATTCAGCGGTATTAGGTTCTCCACCGATAATCGCAGTAATATTTACTTTCTTATACCCATTTGCGTCCTCTGTCAATGTATTCCCATTCGCTCCATATATCGGAATAGTACTAGCCGTCCCATTCGCTTGTATCGTGCTGCCGTCGGCGCCCGGGAAGGCGTCCTTGCGGCCCCTAAATCCCCAAACAAAAAGCGGCCGGAATATCCCCCGACCGCGAACCTCTACTCGATAACCCCCGCAAGGGCGCTCCAGCCTTCCGCCGTGCGATAGGCCTCGGCACTCCCCGCGGGAACGCGAATCACCGCGACACCCGACGGAAAACCGTACCACTGTCCTACAACGGTCTCCACCGACGGGGGAGTGACAGCGGCCACCGTCACCTCCCGAATGGCCGTGTTGTCGAAGGCTCCGAAGGCGATGCGGGTGACGGCAGATGGGATATGCACCGCCTCTACCCGAGTGTTTCCGCTCAGCAGGTTGCTGCCCAGGGTGGTCAGCCCTTCGGGAAGGGTAAGCGTTTCGAGCGCGGGACAGTGGACAAAGCAGGAGCCCTCCAACGTACCCTGCGGAGCAGCCGGCACGGCACCCGTCGTCAGCACCTCACGCAGCGAGGAGCACAGGTAGAAGGCGCGACTTTCCACGGTACGAATGGTGTTCGGCAGAGTGATGCTTTGGATGGCGCTTTCGCGGAAGGCCTCCAGGGCAAGGGTCTGCAGCGAGGCGGGGAGGATAAGGGTCGTCAGACGAGATGTATCCAGAAACGCCTGTCGGCCGATTTCGGTCAGGGTGGCGGGCCATACCACCTCCTCCAGACCGGTGTTGGCAAAGAGCCGCGGTGGCAGGGTTGTGAGCGTGGTACGGCTGAGGTCGGCGCGCCGCAGCGACGTGCACCGGTAGAAAGCCTCCTGTCCGATGCTCTGCAACGTCGAGGGGAGCACCACTTCGGTGAGGGCAGCCCCGTAAAAGGCCATTTCGCCGATGGAACGGAGCCCCTCGGGGAGGACGATGTGGGTCGCGTCACAGAACATCGCGGCACGGTCGGCCACGGCCGTTATCCCCTCGGGCAGCACCAGTTCCCCGCCGCCGACGGGTTGGATTTCGGTCAGGGTTCCCTGTTCGATGCGCAGGGGTGTCACCCGCACGGTAAAGGTGGCCTGATGGCCTTCGTATGTGACGGTGAGGGTCAGTGCGTCGGCCGCGGCAGCAGACGTAAAGCCCTCCACCCATACCGCGTCGAGTGCCAGGGGGCGTTGCGAGCCGTCGGAATAGAGGCCGTTCACGGCCAGCCCCGTCAGGTCGAGCGGTTCACCCAGATTATAGGTGGTTTTGGTCGGTTGCTGCCGCAGGGTGATACCCGTGAGCAGGGCTTCAGCAGGCTGGCCCGGCGTTTCGGGTTTCTCCTCAGGAGTGGCCGGCTCCGAGGGGTTTTCGTCGGGGGGAGTCGGCTGTTCGGGAGCAGCCTCTTCGACAGGCTCTTCCGTCTCGGTCTCCTCGGCAGGCTGACCGCTATCGGCACCTCCCCCCTCCGCAAGGTCAGTTGGGGAAGTTGGGTCAGCAGGGTCGGACGGCGCAGCAGGTTCCGACGGCTCCGAAGGAACCGAGGGGTCGGCCGTCAGACGCAACTCCAACGCGAGCGCATCGCCCGGCCGCACACTGCGCGTCACGGACCAGAGGCGGTAATTCCCCGGCTCGCCGGTACGCACGGCAAAGGTCAGTTCGCGCTGTGCACGGCTCGCAAACCACCGCCCCACCTCCAGCGTGTAGGTTACGGTGCCGTTTTTATCGGTCGTGAGCGTTGCCAGCGGCGCAGCAAAAGGGTCTTGGTCGAGAGCTCCCGTTTCGTCGAAGAGCAGCACGGGCAGTTCAGCGGCCGGCGAGCCGTCGGGAAGCAGGAGGCTGACGGTGAGGGTTGCCTCACGTAGGGGTTGGGTTTTTGGATTTTTGCAAGCGGCGAAGAGTGCAGCAGCCAGCACGAGACAGAGGCTGCCGAGGAGCGAATACGCGATGCGGAAATCTCTTTTCATCATGGGATTATAGGTGAATAAGGGGTTTAGGTATCGTGTTCGAGTCGGCGGGATTTATAATAAAAATCGTGCCGACTGTTAATTTTTCTACAAATCCCAGTGAATTTTCTAAGTAATCATCAATCGTATCGTTAATTTGATACTGATTATATTAACCGTACTAATTATCATAATACACCGCCGCCAAAAACATTACTGCCTCGCCTTGTCACCCGTAGCAACGCCTCGCCCCCAGGCGGAAAGGGGGGCGCTGACGAAACCTTGTCAGCCCGGAGCCGCCCCCATGCGGAGGGCTGAAATATTGAATGGTAGCAAGCAAAATATGTGACTGTCTTATGTTCCGAGCGGCGCCCGCAGCCAACGAAGGGAAGAGAGTGCCCGCCCCGGCGCGTCCTCTCTTCCCTTCGTTGGCTGCGGGGCTGCTCGTTCCCCGAGTCGACGCATGGCTGAGCAGTTGCGACTTCGCTAGAAGTCGTGCAGGCCGGAACCACCCCCAGTGGAGGCCTGCGCTAAAGCGCAATCCCCCACTGGTTCCGTCCTGGTGCCGCTGGGGACCCCAGCCGATCCGCCGCTACCCTAAACTCCGTCGGCTTTGCCCTGATGGCGCTGTGTTTTCGGGTAGCAGCCGGCGGAGAGGCGTGAAAATAGGCGGGAGCCTATTTTGCGGTTCTCCGCATCCCCCCCCGGCTGCGAACCGCAACGACTGCTTCGCAGTCGGCGTCGCTTGGGTGTTAAATAGGAGTGGTCATGCTGTGGGGACTCCCTTATCGTGTCATGGTATCCTCGCTTGGGGTTTATCTGCTCTTGGCTCTCTCTTCCTTCCGGGAGAGCCTGAGCTGCTCCCTTCGCCTTCCCCCTCTTCCCCTACCGGATACCCCTGCGGATTACTCTCCCCTTATCCCGCTCCTTCGATTCCCCTCACGCTACTCCTGGATGCAACGAACGGACAAACCAGCTGCGCGGTTGAGAGGATAACTAAGGTGAATAGCACTTATGTCGAAGTCCAAACTTTTAACGGAAATACCATTAATCGAAGTAGACCAATAAGAACTATTACGGCCTACATAACCTAAAGAGCCACTCAGGTAGCGTCGAGCCCCAGCTGTCGGGAACCATGATGTTTGATTATATAGGCGTCCGTTGGTCGCATTATAACTTTCCAAGGAGGTCTGATTCCCTTGAATGTAATACAAGAATGTTTCTGCAAAGAAATCCCCATATGTGAGTTCCGAATCTTTTGGCACTCGCCATCCTTTTGGACATGGGTCATAATTAGTTTTAACGTTATTAGCCCATAATGCATTATTTTGATACATTTCCGTATCAGTATACCAATCCCGCGGAATTACTGAATTATATATAAAAGTCAGTGGATTTTTTGTTGCATACATTAATGATGTATTATCTTTTCCTACAATACCATCCGTTGTGATTTCTACCTTGATTACTCCCGTGCTCTCTTCTTCCAGTATGTCTCCATTTGCCCCATAGATTGGCGTAGCAGTAGCATTGATATTGGGTGGAGTTGCTTGTGTTATCGTGCTGCCGTCGGCGCCCGGGAATGCGTCCTTGCGGCCACCTCTTGCGGCCCAAAAAGCCACTCCACCGACCGAACCATACCATCATCCCGCAAAACAAAAAGCCGCTGCCCCACAACGGAGCAGCGGCACATACCTTATAAACGTCATGACCACGCGGCCATGACCTCAAACCCGATTATTCCTCTTCCGAGGGGCGAATGCCAATCTTGTCGGTAATCTCTTCGGCCAGCGACTTGTAGTCCTGCGCGACCTGAGAACCTCCGTCGTAGTCGAAGATGCTCTGACGGCTCTCCTCGGCGCGGACAATCCCTTCAGCTGCCCGAATCTTGGTCTTCATCACACCGGCCGTCAGGTTGTCACGTTCGAGTTTGTCGAGCGTGGCCTTGCTGACCACCTTGCGCTCGTCGAAGAAGGTCAGTACAATCCCCAGAATGGTCAGGTTGCCGTTCAGGCTGGTTTTGACCTTCCGCACAAAGTCCAGCATAATCCCCAGCCCGTCGTAGGAGAAGGAGGAGGGTTTGAGCGGTACCAGCGCAAAATCCGAAGCCACCAGGGCGTTTATCGTCACGAAGTTGAGTGCCGGCGGACAGTCGATGATGCAGATGTCATAGTCCTCCTGGATGGGTTCGAGCAGGTGCTGGAGGATATATTCGCGGTTGAACTCGTTGATAATCTGAAGTTCGATGGTCGAGAAACGGATGTTGCTCGGTATCAGGTGCAGATTCTCGCTGATGTGTTCCACCTCGAGCGGACGACCCTTGAAATAGTCATAGATGTTGTGCGAGGCCTTCGAGCCGAGGGCTTCGGTCATGTTGCTCTGGGGGTCGAGGTCTACGGCCAGGGTCCGGAACCCTTTTTTGGCGTAGTATGCGGCAAGGTTGATGGCCGTAGTGGTTTTGGCCACCCCCCCTTTTTGGTTGATAATGGCAATGGTTTTCATACGTGAGTTTCGCAGTGCATGGAATCGGGGGTAAAGGTAGTGAAAATTTCGGTACGGGGAGTTTTTGTTCGGAAGCGGGAAGCGGGCATTATGGAGCATGACCGTTTCCAATGCGCTCTGGTTCGCTGCCGAGACGATGCGGTTTCTGACGAAGTCGCACTTTCCATATCCGGTGCTACGTTTATCTCGGTCTGCGCCCACCCCCCCGAGCGGCATAGCCGATGGGCACAACGGTTAGTGGTTCCTTCAAAACCGCTGCGGCGCGGACACTCCTCTGCCGGCACGTTGGGATGCAGGCGGCGCAGGGGGAACGGACGGCAAATCGTTTGCACCTTTACTCCTGCTGGAAATGAAAAGAAGCGTATACCCCGTGCCGAGAGAGACAAACCATACAAAACAGACCCCATGAAAGCCCTAAAAGACCTACCTTTGTGAAATAACCCTAAACTCAATCGAAATATGACCCGGAGATACACACGCAAACAACCTGTGCGCAACTTGCGCAGGGCGGTTTTTGTTGTTCTGCTGGCGGGGGCGTTGGCCTCCTGTTCGTCGCAGGGAGAGGCGGAGCACCCGTTGCCCGTGGCTCCGGCCGGACACGAACGATGGGTATACAACCCGGCCATCAGCGACGAGTTTGACGGAACGACGCTTGATACGACCAAGTGGTTCGACCACAACCCCACCTGGATGGGACGTCAACCCTCGCTATTCCGTCCCGAGAATGTCCGCGTCGAGCAGGGGATGTTGATACTGACAGGGCGTCGGCAGCAGGTGGAGGATGCTCCCGAGGGGTACCACACCTTTACCTCGGCTGCCGTGCAGAGCAAACACAAGGTGTTGTACGGATTTTTCGAGATTCGTTGTCGGCCGATGCGTTCGGCGCTCTCGAGTGCTTTCTGGCTCTACGTCCAGGACTCCGCCAAACAGGAAGAGATTGATATTTTCGAGATATGCGGTCGTCACGACAGCGACTCGGCCTATCCGCACACCTATTTTGCCACTTCGCACTATATTCTCAAACCGCAAGGGGTGCAGATTAGCGACCACGTGGCTCACATGAGTCCCGTACCGTGGGCTGACCGCACTTTCGTTGCGGGCTTCAAGTGGACGCGTGACGAGTTGGTGTGGTACGTGGACGGGCAGGAGATACGGCGGCGAAAAAACGACTACTGGCACTCGCCCGAGACCATCAACTTCGACAGCGAGGCTTTCCCGAGCTGGTGGGGTCTTCCTTCGGCTGAGGATAGCGGCGGGCAGTTTGAAATCGACTATTTCCGTTACTGGAGCGACCCCCGGAGCCAGTCCGAGCTGACCATCTTCCCCAACGATATGCAGTAGGGGGGCGGGCAAGCGGGCTGTGGTGGCGGGAGGTTCGGGGGATTGTTTGATTGGAACCTAGCGATGTCTCGAAGCGCATCGTGACGAAAAGGTATGAAAATAGGCAATAGCCTATTTTTGCTGTTCTTTGCCTGAGATGGAGCAACTCTGATTTGGTTTGTCAGCAACACTCAAATCTTGTTCATAATGGGGGTCTATAAGAGCCGGTCCTTCATGTCGTCAGGGTAGATATAATGTAAATAAGCATTCCAAATCGGGATATCCTGCCATCTATGTGTCAGAACGAACTCTGTGTTTAAGGAGATACGTGTGCAGTTGAATATTCCAGTATCCTTGCAGGTTAAAAAACGCAGGCAACCTTTATGAAAAAGGTTGCCTGCGGAATCTTACCTGATATCAGGTGTACTCACTTTGTGAGACTATTTTTGTTTGTCTGGCTTTGCGGATTCTGCTTGCTCAATCATCAACACAAATTCATCGTCATCAGCCATCAACTCACCAAGGGAGTTTACTGTAAGTTTTACTGACGTATCATTCACTGTCGCCAGGTATAATATGGGACTCTTGGCATCGTTTTCAGTTGCTGTATTATTTTGGTCTTCCTTTTGCGCGTCGTTGATACGCTGGAAACGGGAGTCCATATAGCGAATGACCTCATTGCGCAGTCTTTCCGGCATATTGCGACCAGAAGAGTGACGGGGCTGTACGATGACTGCAATCTGTTTCACTCTGGCGTTCGGATTAAATTTGTATCCTACCGTTTTGGACTCCCACCACCAGTAGTTACGCACCGATTTCACAATAGGGGTAACTACATCTGAGGTAGAGGTAACAGCCAAGCGTATATCACAGTATTCGTTCAGTTTATCGGCCGGGAGCATAATTTTATCCCAAGAGCGACGACAATCTCGGGCGGTCATATTATGGTCGGCAGCGATTCGAGAGACAGTGTCTCCGATTTGAATGGAGCCGTATCCTTGTGCGACGAGTGGTTTCAGCAGGTCCTGCGCAAAACCTTCGCCATCAATCCAGTCACTTTCGAAATATCCGGAGTATGGGGTATCTTCAATCATGGCGTATTCGACGGCGGTTGCCTTTTCGCCTCCCCTTTTGTCGATAATTCGCCAGTAGTTGCCCTGTTTGGCGAAAGCATAACGGGAGTGTAATGCTGGGAAGAGTCGGCTGAACTCTATGGGACAAACCACGTTATCTTCCATATCTACCAATCCCATTTTATCCTGGTCTATAACGCGAAGCAGATTGTCATCCGTAATTTGGAATTCTGCGATTTCATAGGGATATTCTACTTCGTATTTGGGGCGAATCACGATTCCGCCCTTTTTGTTCATGAGTCCTACGTAATATACATTCTTTTCCTTATCTTCCTGGTAACAGGGGATATAGCCGTGTGAAAAGGAATTGAACCATCTGACTTTCACTTTGTCCGGAACGGTGAGAACCTTGTCTCCTTTGGTGTCCAGAAAGAAATCCACGTTTGCGGTGTATAGCGTGTTTCCCGATGTTTTCCAGCAGGCCAACAGACCGTCGGAGAAATTGGAACAGGTTGTATTTTGCGGTAAGTCAAATTGCTTTTCTCCTTTCTTGTTGATAACAATCCAGGTGCTGTCTGCCTGTTCTACGACAGCCAGGCCTTCGGAAAAGCTATGAATGCTTGTAAAGTGAGGCTCGATGACGACGTTTCCTTTGGTGTCGATGAAACCGTACCGTTCATCCTGTGTTTTGAACCCGGCCAGGCCCTCGGAGAAAGGTACTACAAATACAATGCGTTTATCCTGGTATTTATCCAGTGTAAATGCCGTAGTTCCGTCCTTACGGATATAGGAAATGGGTTGTTTGGGTTCGACAACCGGAGCGATGTCTTCGATAAAGGCCCCTGCCGAGAGATAGGCTTTGTTGTTCAGAGGTTTCGGTTTTGCTTTGGCGGTGTAGTACTCATAGAGTCCCTCGGCATTCTTCACCGTAAAGATACCATTCATGACAGCTGACGGGCGTTCTTGAAATTCATTTTCGAACAGCACTTTTCCGTCGGTGCCAATCATGCCCCAGCGGTCCTCTTTGTCAGCTTTGAAAGGAACATGGGAAATCTTAGGCTGCTCCGAGCGACAGCTGCTTAGCATAAGCCCGGAGATGAAAAGTAAAAGAAAGGAAAGATGTTTCATAGACAAATGATTTTTAGGTGATTAACAGACTTTACAATAGATTCAAAGAATTTGGATTCTGGTAGACCCTGTAGGCTGAGTGTGGTTTGCTGTTTGCGGAGATTAGGTGTCAAAAAATATTGGTGTCGAAATTTACAAAAATTATATTGGTTTCTGGTATTATTGTGTGATTTTCAGTAAACGTGTTGGATGAAGTGGGGAAGGATTGGATATTTCACATTGGCAAGCTGTTGCGAAGCGGGCGCTTTTTCGTATCTTGGAGCGGACGGAATAGCGAAAAATGCCGAACGAACAGCCTCGGAAGACACGAGGTTCCGAACGGCACCTAACCCCTTGTACGATGAACGGACGACAGACCGCCAAAGAGAATATGGCGACCCTTTTCAACCGCTATGTGTGGCTGGTGGACACCATCCACCGCCGCGGACGAATCACCTTCGAAGAGCTCAACCGACGGTGGCAGTGTTCGGCGCTGAACCCCGCGGGCGAGGAGCTGCCCCGACGCACCTTCCACAACCACCGCCAGGCCATCGAACAGATGTTCGACATCGACATCGCCTGCGACACTCGCAATGGATATACCTATTACATCGAAAATGACTGTGCGCTGGGCTGCGGTGACGGCGGAGTGCGGGCGTGGCTGCTCGAGGCCTTTGCGGTGAACAACCTGTTGAGCGAGAGCCGCGGCCTGCGAGGACGGGTTCAGGTCGAGTCCATCCCCTCGGGACAGAAGTTCCTGACTCCCCTGATGGATGCCATGCGCGAGAATGCCGTGGTAGAGGTGGGTTACCACCCCTACTGGACTGACCCTTTCACCACGGTGCTGGAGCCCTATTTTCTGAAACTCTTTCACCGGCGGTGGTACCTGATAGCCTGGAACGACCATGTGGGACAGATGCGCACCTATGCCCTGGACCGCATCGAGTCGCTCGAGACCACAGGCAAGCGGTTTACCTATCCGTCGGATTTCGATGCCGAGGGGTACTTTGCCGACTGTTTCGGCATCGACCGGCAGGGCGAGGCCGAACGGGTGGTGCTGCGGGTAAGCGCAGCGCAGGCCCGTTTTCTGCGGGCGCTGCCGCTGCACGCCTCGCAGTGCGAGGAGGAGTGCACCGACCGATACGTGATATTCTCATATCGGTTGTGTCCCGACTCGTATGACTTTCAGCAGCACCTGCTGTCGTTGATGGGTGAGGTGGAGGTGCTGGCGCCTGTTCGTTTGCGGACGGTGATACGGGAGCGGCTGGAGGCGATGGTGGCGCTCTATTGGTAGGGGGCTGGGGGAAGGGAGCGTAAGCGAAGCCGTCCGGAGCGGAAGGGCTGGTGCCGCTCTGGGGTAGGTGCCGACCGAAAGAGGAGGGAATGATAGTCCGAGCCGTTACGGTTTCGGCAGAAACCGTGCGGGCCGGAACCACCCGCAGTGGAGGCCTGGTGCCGCTGGGCACTCCAACCGAACATACCCGAAAATTGTTCTCGGTCTGAAGCCAGCGGAGAGCGAAAATAGCCGGGGCTGTTTTCGGTCCTCCGCGTGGGGTGGCTTCGGACCGACGGGTTGCCAAGGCAACCCGGTATCGTTCGGCTCACGAGAAGAACCGTATCTGCTTGAATGTTTCGGTTGCACGAGCAACCGTTGCGGTTCGCAGCCGCCGGGATGCGGAGAACCGGTGCCGCTCGGCACATGAGCCGATTTGTATCAAGCCACAAAGTGCTCTCAGGTCGGAGCCAGTGGAGGGCGCGCGAAATAGCGCAGGCCTCCGCAGCCCCATGGTTCCGGCCTGACACGACTTCTGACGAAGTCGCACTTTACCTGACAGACACGAGTTTGTTCGCCTTCTGAGCGGCACCTCCGGGCTGACGGGTTGCTGAGGCAACCCGGTGCTGCTGAGTTTCCGCGCCGCGCGGTTTTGTAAAAACCGCCGACCGTTGCGCCCGGCGGCTCTGTCGCTCGGGGGGTGGGCGCAAGGTCGAAAAAGGCAGAGATGAGGTTTAAGCCGATGCGGTTTCGTCAGAAACCGTCAGGCCGCAGGGGCCGCGGACAGGCAGAATAGGAGCGGCTCTGCCTCAGATGCGCAGGACGAATGGGCTTTCCTGCTCGACGACCTGCTCACCACACGCGAAGGGGCGCTGTCGCAGCAGTTGCAAAAGGCGCTCTGGGCCGAATACGAACAGCGCATGCGCGCACACGGCATTGCCGTCGGAACGCCCGAGTTCTGCCGGGGACTCACCACCGACCCCTACCTCAATGCCCTCCAGTGCAAGTACGGCTACGCCATCACCTGCCACAAGGCCCAGAGCGGCGAGTGGGAACACGTGCTGGTCGATATGAACACCGTCTCGGGCAAGACCAACGAGGCCTTTTTCCGTTGGGCCTATACGGCCCTGACGCGCGCCCGAGGACACCTCTGGCACATCGCCTCGCCCGACTTCTCGGCCTTCGACACCTTCCGCTGGGCACCGATTCAGACTTGCAAGGCTTCGCACGTCAAGTACCAGGTGCCGGCGGGCGAAGATTTCCGCGATTACCGCTGCCGCCGTCTGGTGCCGCTGGCCGCCGCCGACGGCCTCACCGTCAGCGAAGACCGCTCGGTGCTCTATCAACATCGCCTGACCTTCTCCAACGCCAACGATGCCTGTACGCTCATCCTATGGTACAACAAAAACGGCTACACGGGGCGTATGGAGACCCTCCGACAACCCGCGGACCCCGCACTGGCGGCCTATGCGCAACGCCTCTGCCGCGAAGCCCTCTACACCGACACCCTCGCCTTCGAGGCCTCGTTCCCTGCCCAGCAGCAGTGGTTCGACCGCATGGAGGAGACCGCCCGACAGTGCGGAGTGCGCCTGACGAACGTGGTCCGCAATCCC
Source organism: Candidatus Rikenella faecigallinarum (assembly GCA_019113395.1). Classification (GTDB taxonomy): domain Bacteria; phylum Bacteroidota; class Bacteroidia; order Bacteroidales; family Rikenellaceae; genus Rikenella; species Rikenella faecigallinarum. Next base: position 22,064 of record DXHL01000023.1, read on the forward strand.
TGGAGCGACACCTACTACCTCGAGACCGATGCCGACGAGGCCTCCATCGAGTATTTCTACAACGCCAAACACCTCTTCACCCACGCGCAGCCGCGCAGCACCCTGGGCGAGGGCGACGAACGCCTGAAGGCCTTTATCGCGCTGTTGTAGCGCGCGGGGCAGGGGAGCGAGCGGCCCATCAACTTTATCCGTCGCGGCGGAGTGCCCGCAGCTGCTGCCACTTCGCCGACGACCACACTGAACGACATTCTGACCTTTCTGACCAACCATGGAAAACCCCATTCGAGAACTACGCAAACAGGGTCTCCTCGCCGAGGCGCACGAACTGGGTCGCGCCCGTTTAGCCGAGGAGCCGGACAACCTATGGATAAAACGTGACCTGGCCTGGGTCTGCTACGACCAGGCCAAGGCCGAAACCGAATCGGCCGACCCCGCGCGGTTGCTGGGCTGCCTCGAGGAGCTGGCCGAACTCGGCCTGAGCCATGAGGAGACGATGTTGGCCGAGAGCATCGACTGGCTCCTCGGCAAACGGATTGGGCGGGTGGTGCTCCCCCTGAAGAACCTCTCCGAGCGGTGGGAACAGCTCCGGGTGCTGGTTGTGGCACGGACGCGCCTGCCGCTGGCGGCGCCTTCGAAGGGCCACAGCTTTTACCGCCAATCGGTGCACCGTGCGGCCAAGGATACGCCGTTCTACTGTGCCGTCATGGATGCCGTGGGGTTCGACGACGGCTGGATGCCCGAGGATTACCGTACCTCCACCACGCCCAAAGGACAGAAGGTCATGTCGTTGGTCGAACAAATCTACATCGCCTATGCCAAGGCGCTGTTGCGGCTGATGGACAATCCCGCTCCCGAGGTGCTCGACAAGGTGCAGGCGCGTCTGAAGGCTTTCATGCAGCTCCTGACCCGCCTTATCGAACAGCACCCCGAGTACCCCTATCCGCTCTACTTCAAGGCCAAACTGCTGCTGGCAGCGGGCGAATCCCAACAGGTGAGCGACCTGCTGCTGCCCTTTGTCCGCTCGAAATCGCACGACTTCTGGGTGTGGCAGGTGCTGGGCGAGGCTTTTGAAGGGAAGGACCGGGAACTGGCTCTGTCGTGCTACTGCCGCGGTCTGCTCTGCAAGGCGGGTGATGAGATGGTGGTGAACCTTCGGGAGTCGGCCGCGCGGCTGATGCTCGCAGCGGGCGACGCCGCAGCGGCCCGCTACGAACTGGAACGGGCCGCTGCAGCCCGCCAGGCGACCTGGAACAAAGCCTCCAAGGCCCTCGAAGCGGCTCGCTCCGAAGCCTGGTTTGCACGCACCACGCCCGCAACGGACAACCGCGCCTACTACACTGCCCACGCCGAACGGGCCGAGGAACTCCTCTTTGCCAGCGATGCGGAACCGGTCCTGATAACCTATGTCAATGCCCCGAAACAGATGGCGAGCTTTATCCGCAAGGGGGACCGCAGCGGTTTCTTCAAGTACAGCCGCCTGCTGTCGGAGGCGCCCAAAGCCGACACGCTCTACCGTGTGGTTTTCGAGGCCTACAGCGCGACGGCTCCGAGCCGTGTCAGTTGGATGCGACCCTGGGAGGGTGACCCGCTGCAGAGCCCCTTCTACCGCACGTTCCGAGGACCGATACAGATACGTCCCGGTCGGCCGTTCGGTTTTGTGGGGGATGTCTTTGTCGAGCCGCGCTGGGTGACCGAATGCGGTTTGTCGGACGGAGCAGCCGTCCAGGGTCGTGCCGTGCGCAGCTACGACCGCAAAAAGGAACAGTACGGCTGGCGGGTGGTCGACCTCTCGCGTGACGATGCGTAAGGGGCGGGTCTCTTTGTGCGTCTCTTCTCTTTCGGGCTGTTGTGTCGTTCGTGCTGTTGCAGGCTATTCGGTTCCTTAGCTTGAATCGTTACTGCAGTTTAAGGGGCTGTATGGCCTGAATGTGGTTCCGGACGCGGGTTATCGCTCTCTTTTAGGGTATTTCGGTCGTCCTCAGGAGAATCTGATAATCTCCTGAGGACGTGCATATTATATCTATAAACCGCTGACGTGCCAATCGCATATACGTATCATTCGTATATTCAATACAATACTAACAATACTAAATATACCAATCGTATTTATCCGCAGCCGAATACATCCCGTTTATCTCCTCCTTTTGCCCATGTCTGTATGTACAGGCTGAACTGTCTTGTGGCACCCTCAGGCTCTACGGTTTCTTGCGTAGCGGCGCCAGCTTTCCATATAGGGCGGCTTCGGCCCGCACGGTTTCTGCCGAAACCGCATGTCTCGGGCAGTCATTGCCGTCTTTTTCGGTCGGCGCCGCCCCCCCGACGGCTGCAAGCCGTTCGGCGCACGACCGACGGGTTGCAGAAGCAACCCGATACTGCTCGGACACCTGTCGGCTCGTGTGCCCAATGGCACCTCGGGCCGCAGCCTGCGAAATATGGGGTAGACACAGGTGGGTTCGAGTGCCGAGCGGCACCCTCCGCTTGGGGCGGCTGCGAACCGCAACGACTGCTGACGAAGTCGCATTCTATTGGCAAACACCTGTCGGTTCGAGTGCTCTGTGGCAGCCCGAACAGCACGCACAACACACCTTAAATACCGAATACCATGGAAAATACGATAGTTTGTCCCGTTTGCGGGAGCGTGATTCAGACTCAGGGGCATACTCCCGCCTGTTTTATCTGTCCCACCTGCGGGACGCACAACTGCGGCGAGTAGTCAGGGGAGCGGGGAAAAGAGGGGATGCACGATTCCCCGTGAACTATCCGGAAGTCTTCATAACTGGAATACAGGGGTTCAGCGAGGCTTTACTGCAACAGCCGAACCACAAAAATGACCACCGCCACAACCACAGCTCATAATACAGTACCTCACGCAGGCAGGTCCACCATTTCCGTTGGGGGATAAAGATATCGGCAATCAATGTTCCTCCCA
>DXHL01000024.1 GCA_019113395.1 Candidatus Rikenella faecigallinarum
TCCTTATCTTCCACTTCATGCTCTTCTCCGACGAGAAAATTACTCTCGACACCGAAGAAAAAGCATCTAACGAAGAGTTCGATGAGGATATCCTCCATATGCGCCAACTCCTCAAAACCAAACTCACCGAACAGGACCTCTCGGTGAGGGCGCTTAACTGCCTCAAGGCCGCGGAGGTGGAAACACTCGGCGAACTCGTCCGGTTCCAACGCAGTGACCTGCTCAAGTTCCGTAACTTCGGCAAAAAATCACTCTCCGAACTCGACGAACTCCTCGAAAGCCTCAACCTCCACTTCGGAATGGATGTCGCTAAGTACAAACTTGATAAAGACTAAACACCAACATGAGACATAACAGAACCATCAACCACCTCGGGCGTCAGGCCTCGCACCGCAAGGCTCTGCTGGCGAACATGGCTGCTTCGTTGATTCTTCACAAACGCATCAATACCACCGTGGCGAAAGCCAAGGAACTCCGCAAATTCGTTGAACCCATCATCACCAAATCGAAAGACGATTCGACCCACTCGCGCCGTATGGTCTTCGCAGACCTCAAAAGCAAAGCCGCTGTGGCCGAGCTCTTCCGCGAAGTGGCTCCCAAAATTGCGGACCGTCCGGGAGGGTATACCCGTATCCTCAAAACCGGTTTCCGTCAGGGCGATGGTGCCGAAACCTGCTTCATCGAACTCGTAGACTTCAACGCCGAATACTCGCAAAACGCTGGCGCTGCTAAAAAATCGGCTGCCAAAGGGCGTACCCGTCGTGCCGGTGGCGCGAAAAAGGCTGCCGCTACGGCTGCTGCCGAGGAAACGGCTGCTCCTGTGGCTGAAGCTCCGGCTACCGAAGCTCCCGCTGCCGAAACGGCTGAAGCTAAAGCAGAATAATTGGGGCGCATTCATGCGGATAAGCCTTCCTCTTCCGAGGCCCCGGCTCGTCCGAAAAATCGCTTTCCAAAAAATTTGCTAAGTCAAAAACAAAGCACTACTTTTGAGGGGAATTTGTCATCCGACAGGAGGGCAAAGCCCCTCTTTCTTTTGCTGAACACTCTAACGTATAACACTTAATAACCGAAAAAATGGGACAAATCATTAGCGTTCATGCCCGTGAAATCCTCGACTCGCGCGGCAACCCGACTATCGAAGTGGAAGTTCTTACCGCCAGTGGCGCATTCGGCCGTGCAGCCGTCCCCAGCGGTGCCTCGACCGGCGAAAACGAAGCCCTCGAACTCCGTGACGGTGACAAAGGCCGCTACCTCGGGAAAGGCGTCCTCAAAGCCGTACAAAACGTCAATGAAGTTATCGCCAAAGAAATTGTCGGCATGATGGTTACCGACCAGGTCGGTATCGATAAAACCATGATTGCACTCGACGGAACACCCACTAAATCGAACCTCGGTGCAAATGCTATCCTCGGCGTATCGCTCGCCTGCGCTAAAGCCGCTGCGAACTACCTTGGGGTGCCCCTCTACCGCTATATCGGTGGCTCGAATGCAAAAACCCTCCCCGTGCCGATGATGAACATCATCAACGGCGGTTCGCACTCCGATGCCCCCATCGCGTTCCAGGAATTCATGATTCGCCCCGTGGGCGCCTCTTCGTACCGCGAAGGCCTCCGTATGGGTGCTGAAGTGTTCCATGCCCTGAAAAAAGTGCTCCATGACCGTGGCCTCTCGACCGCTGTCGGTGACGAAGGTGGTTTCGCTCCCGCTCTCAACGGTACCGAAGACGCTATCGAATCGATTATCGAAGCCATCAAAAAAGCAGGCTACAAACCCGGTCTGAAATGCCAGGGTGGTGACGTGGCTATCGGGATGGACTGCGCTTCGTCCGAATTCTACAAAAACGGCGTCTACGACTACACCATCTTCGAAGGCGAAAAAGGTGCCAAACGTACCTCTGAACAACAGGTGGAATACCTCAAGAGCCTCGTGGAAAAATACCCCATCGACTCTATCGAAGACGGTATGAGCGAAAACGACTGGGAAGGGTGGCAGAAACTCACCGCTGCTATCGGTGACCGTTGCCAACTCGTCGGTGACGACCTCTTCGTGACCAACGTGGAATTCCTCAAGAAAGGGATTGAAATGGGCTGCGCAAACTCTATCCTCATCAAAGTAAACCAAATCGGTTCGCTCACCGAAACCCTCGACGCCATCGAAATGGCTCACCGCGCCGGCTATACCAGCGTAACGTCGCACCGCTCGGGTGAAACCGAAGATGCTACGATTGCCGATATCGCCGTGGCTACCAACTCGGGCCAAATCAAGACCGGGTCGATGAGCCGTTCGGACCGTATGGCTAAATACAACCAACTCCTCCGCATCGAAGAAGAACTGGGTGATGAAGCCATCTACGGGTACACCAAAATCTATCGTCAGAAATAGTCCTTCGGTTTGAACCCCAACGGTTCAAACCGAACGAACTGCATCGGTTGCGCACCGCCTCTACCGGCGGTGCGCAACCTTTTTTTCTCCCTGTGCGTGAAAAAAGAGCCCCGAGGCTGGGAAAACTCCTGAGGGATTTGCTATCTTTGCTTTATGGTCTGTAAAAGGCGCCATGCTTTAAGCATATATAATATATAATATGACCACCATCCACAACGATAACCCGGAATATCTCTGCCGTGAGGTGCGCAAAATCGCGGCCGAAGCCGCTCGATATATCGCTGCCGAACGAAAACGCTTCACCGCGGACAAGGTCGAAACCAAGGGAGCATACAACTTCGTATCGTATGTGGATAAGGGTGCCGAGGCGCTGATAGTCAATGCGCTGGAACGTTTGCTGCCCGAAGCGGCCTTTGTGGCCGAAGAGGGCTCGGGACGCCTGGACCCGATGGCGCCATACCAGTGGATTATAGACCCGCTCGACGGAACCACCAACTTTGTGCACGGGATGCCGCCCTATGCCGTCAGTATTGCGCTGTGGGATACGCAGGCGCGCGAAACGGTGGTCGGTGTGGTCCATGAAGTGACCCTCGATGAGTCGTTTTATGCTTGGCAAGGGGCCTCGGGCGCTTTTCTGAACGGGGAACCGATTCACGTCTCGAACACGGTCGCTTCGGTGGAAGATGCTCTGGTGCTGACCGGATTGGCTTATGGGCTCGACGAAACAATCATCCGCCATTTCGAACACACTTTCGCCTACTTCAATCGACACAGTCACGGCGCAAGACGTATCGGCTCGGCAGCCACGGACCTTATCTACGTGGCCTGTGGGCGGGCAGATGTCTTCTATCAGGTGAACCTCTCGCCGTGGGACGTCGCCGCCGGGGCCTTCATCGTGCGGCAGGCCGGTGGGCGGGTGACCGATTTCCAGGGAGGGGAGGACTATACCTTCGGACGCACTGTCCTGGCTGCGGCTCCATCCGTATGGGAACCCGTCTTCCAACTCGTTGCCGACCCGAAAATCTTTAACCCTCGACCCTAAGCATGCTCACCTATTACCTCCTATATCCGGTGGCCTGGTGCCTGGGAAAACTGCCCTACAAAGTGCAGTTCCTCTTCTCGGACCTCGTCCGGTGGGTTCTCTACGGCGTGGTGCGCTATCGGAGAGAGGTGGTGCGTACCAACCTGCGAAACTCTTTCCCCGAAAAAAGCGAACAGGAACGAAAACAAATCGAACGGGCTTTCTATAAACACCTGGCCGATGTCTTTATCGAAACCCTATCGCTCGCTTCGGTCTCCGAACACCAAATCCGCCAGCGCATGAAATACCTCAACCTGGACGACCTGATGCGCTGGACCGGCGGACGCTCCTGGATTTCTGCCATGGCACACTACGGCTCCTGGGAGTACACCACCAACTTCGACCTCTACAAAACGCATGATAATGCGCTCGCCGTATACCGACCCCTGACCAACAAAGGGGCGGACCGTTTCTACCACCGTATCCGCAGCCGTTTCGGGGTGATTCCCATTGCCATGCACGACGTCGGGCGCGAAATGATGCGGCGTAAACGCGAAAACAGCCATGTGACCCTCGCGCTGATTGCCGACCAAACCCCCGGATGGCCCGAAATACAAAACTGGACCCTCTTCCTCGGACAGTGGACACCCTTCTTTATGGGAATGGAAAAACTGGCCCTCAAATTCCATATGCCGGTGGTCTTTCTCGATGTTCACAAGGTGCGAAGAGGTTACTATGAGGCGCGCTTTGACCTTATCTATGACGGAGACGAGGCGGTGGACGAGGGAGAAATCACGCGCCGATATGCCGAACGACTCGAACAGATGATTCGTACACGGCCCGAACTCTGGATGTGGTCCCACAGACGCTGGAAACACAGCCTCGAAAACTGGTTGGCAAACCATCCGCATGCCGATAAAATCGCCGAACAAATCTATGGAAACGAACGTTGAGGCGGGGAACACGCCGGTGGAAAGGTTGGCCGTTGTGATTCTGAACTGGAATGGCGCCGGCTTTCTGCAGCGTTTTCTGCCCGGCGTGGTGGCCGGCTCGACAGGTCCTCATGCTCCGCAACGGTGTGAGGTGACAGTCGTGGTGGCAGACAACGGTTCGACGGATAATTCGCTGGCATGGATAGAGGAGGCTTTCCCGGATGGAGCCATGGGGGCTCTGAAGGTGATTCCCTTTGACCACAACTATGGATTTACGGGGGGATACAACCGTGCTCTGCAGCATGAGAGCCTGGTCGGATACGACTACTATCTCCTGCTGAACTCCGATGTCGAGGTAACTCCGGGATGGCTGATTCCCCTGGTCGAGACCCTGCGTGGTGACAACTCTGTGGGGGCAGTCATGCCTAAAATCCATGCCTTCGGACGCGAAAATATGTTTGAATATGCGGGAGCCTGCGGGGGATTTATCGACCTGATGGGCTATCCGTTCTGTCGGGGACGTATCTTCGGAACCCTCGAACAGGACGAAGGACAGTATGACACTCCCCGTGATATCTTTTGGGCCAGCGGTGCGGCATTCCTGGTGCGGGCTTCTCTCTGGCACCGGCTGGGCGGACTCGACGAATCCTTCTTTGCCCATATGGAGGAGATTGACTTCTGCTGGCGGCTGCATCGCGCAGGCTGTCGGGTGATGGTCGTGCCGCAGTCGGTCGTGGCACACGTCGGCGGTGGGGCACTGCCCGCTACCTCGCCCCGAAAAACCTATCTCAACTTCCGAAACAACATCGCCATGCTCTATAAAAACCTCCCACGGGGATGGTTTGTTGCGATATACGGTGTCCGCCTGTGCGCCGATGGAGCTCTCGGAACAGCTTATCTCGTGACGGGAAAAACAGCCTTTGCGGCGGCGGTACTCCGGGCACACCGCGACTTCTGGCGCAACATGTGGCCGCAACTGACCCGAGAAACCGCAACGGGGAGATTCACCCTCCCCTCCAAACACATTCTGTATCGCGGGAGCATCGCGCTGCGCTATCTTTTCGGACAACGAACCTTTGGAAACATGATGTAATATGAAGAACCTGCCTCTGCTTACCTTATCGTTGCTCTTTGTACTGAGTGCCTGCGGTGCGGGTACTGCCTCGCGTAAGGCGGCTTCTCAAGGGTCGGAGGAACAGGCTGTGGCGGCGGTGCCCGAACCCAAACGGGTGGTCCCGACCGTGGTGGCCGAATACCCCCATGACCTACAGGCCTATACGCAGGGACTCTTGTGGGCGGACGGAACGCTCTATGAAAGTACGGGAGAGTACGGGCAGTCGTCGTTGCGGCGGGTGGAGTTGGCCACTGGAAAATCGGCCCGACAGGTACAACTTCCCGACCGATTCTTTGGCGAGGGGCTGGCACGGGTGGGGGATTCGCTGCTCTATCAGCTGACCTGGCAGGAACAGCGCTGTCTGGTCTACGACAAACGTACTTTTCGGCAGGTGGGCGTCTTTGCCTACTCGGGCGAAGGGTGGGGACTCACGGCAAATGCCTCGGGTGACTCGCTCTACATGAGTGACGGCACGGCATGGATTCGGGTGCTTGACCCTGCAACCTTTGCACAGCAGCGACGGTTCGAGGTGCGTGACCACCGTGGCCCAGTGACGCTGCTCAATGAACTGGAGTGGGTGGACGGCAAGTTGTGGGCAAACGTCTATCTGACTGACCTGATTGCGATTATCGACCCGGTGACGGGGTGGGTGACCCACTATGTGGATTGCTCGGCGCTGGAGACGCGCATCACGCATCGGCGGGATACGGATGTCTTCAACGGGGTGGCGTATGACCCGGCCACGGGGCGTATCTTCGTGACGGGGAAAAACTGGGACAAACTATTTGAAATAACGGTCGAACCATGAAACTGGCACTCGTACAACAAAACTACAAGGTAGGGGATACGGTCGCTAACAGCGCGAAAATCCGACAGGGACTGGCCGAGGCCCATGCACAGGGGGCACGGCTCGTGGTGCTGGCGGAGAAGGCAGTGACCGGAACACCGCTGATGGGATTGGCACAATCCGAAGCATTCCTGCGGCAGGCGGACAAGGCGAAGGCTGAGGTAGAGGCCTGTGCAGCAAAACTCGGGATGCAGTTGGTGACGCAGAGTGGAGCAGTGGAAGGTCTGCAGGTCTATTGTTCGGCAGTACCTTTCCGGCACGGTGTGGCCGAAGAGATGCGCGAACAGGCGCGCAACGAGGCTCAGGCACTCGGGAAACCGGTGGTGTGGGTCAATCCCGTGGGGGCACAAACAGGAACCATCTATTACGGCGGTTCGGGCGTGGCGATGCCCACGGGCGAATACTTTACGCTGCCGCTCTTTGAAGAGGCGGTGGCGGTGGTGGATACCGATGCGCTGCCTGTGGCGACATCGGCCGTGTGGGGTGGTCGTATGGAGCAACTCCATGCGGCGCTGGTGCTCGGCGTGCGTGACTATTTTGCCAAAACGGGGTGCCGCGATGCCTGCATTGCCCTCTCGGGCGGCATTGACTCGGCTCTGGTGATGGCGTTGGCCGTTGAGGCGTTGGGGGCCGAGCACATCAAGACGGTGATGCTCCCCTCGCAATACTCGACCGACCACTCCGTAGCCGACGCTGAGGAGATGATACGGCGGGTCGGGATTCCCGCGGAACAGGTGTGGTTAGTGCCCATTGCCGACACCTTCCAAACCGCAGTCAATGCCCTGCAGCCCATCCTCGACACGGCTCCCTCGGAAAAAGGCCGCGGACTGGCCGAAGAGAACATGCAGGCCCGTATCCGTCTGATGATGACCATGGCCCTCTCGAATAGCCACGGCGCCCTGATGCTCAACACCTCGAACAAAAGCGAAGCCGCCGTGGGCTATGGAACGCTCTACGGAGATACGAGCGGTGCCCTCAGCGTGATTGGAGACCTCTACAAAGAGGATGTCTATGCCCTCTCGCGTCATATCAATCAAGCGGCGGAAGCGGCAGGGCGCACGGCCCCCATCCCCGAACATATCCTCACCAAGGCCCCTTCGGCGGAGTTGCGCCCGGGACAGAAAGACAGCGACTCGCTGCCCGACTATCCGTTGTTGGATGCCATTCTGGTGCGGCTGGTCGAAGGCGGCTGCTCGGCCTGGCAGGTGGTCGATGAGGGATTCGATGCCGAGACGGTCGAACGGGTATGCCGACTGCTCCTCTCGGGAGATTTCAAACGGTTTCAGCTGCCTCCTGCCCTGCAGGTGTCGGGCTGTACGTTCGGCGTGCAGTGGCAATGGCCGATTACGGCGGACAAGGTCTTATAGCGGTTCGGCAGACCTGAAAACAAAAGCGGCCTCTCCTTTCGGAAAAGGAGAGGCCGCCCTGTTATGAACGGTACTTGTGTCGAGCATTAATGCAGCGTGCGGTACTCTTTCGGCGTGTGGCCCGTCTCCCGCTTGAAAAAACGCACGAAATGCTGCGGATACTGAAAACCCAACTCGTACCCCACCTGACCTATCGTTTTGGTCGGGTCGAGCAGTGCCTCCTTCGCAAAGTCTATCATCTTCAACTGGATGTACTCCTGAGCCGACTTGCCGGTCTCGCGTTTCACCAAATCCCCGAAATAATTGGGCGACAGGCACACCTGCTCGGCAAAGTATCGCACCGACGGCACTCCCTCGTGTTGCGCGCGACCGTCGCTCAGATAGTCGTCCAGCAACTGTTCGAAGCGGCTCAGCGTGTCGCGGTTCATCGTCTCGCGCGTGATGAACTGCCGCTCATAAAATCGCATACAGTAATCGAGCAGCAACTCAATATTTCCCGCTATCAACCCCTTGGTGTGTTTGTCGATGGGGTGTTCCAACTCGCGGCGAATCTTGTCGAGGCAGTCCAGTACAATCGTCCGCTCCTCGGCCGAGAGGTGGAGCGCTTCGTTGGTCTCGTACGAAAAAAAAGTGTACTGTTTGATGTGCTGGCCGAGCGAGGTGCCCCGAATAAAATCGGGGTGAAACAGCAACCCGACAGCCCGCTTCGGAACCCCCTCGATGTTGGTGTAGCCGACCAGCTGCCCCGGTGCGAAACAGACCACCGTCTGGTCGTCGAAATCGTACCGTGTCTTGCCGTAGTTGATGGTGCAGCCGCGCGTCTCCTTCAGAAACAGGCTGTAGAAACCCATTGTCATCCGATAATTTGCCACCTCCTGGTCGGTGTCGAAGCGGACGATGCTCACCAGCGGGTGGCGCGTCTCGAAGCCGTAGAGGCGGTTGTACTGGTCGATGGTTTCGATGTTCAAAATCGGAGAATCCATAACACGATGTGGGAATGGTTTGAGGTAAAGGTACGACAATTTTCAGCCGGCGGTATCCGTCGAGGGCAAAGAACCGTAATTCGGGTATCGTGTTCCGTAATCGGGATAGTTTTACGGCTCGTGGAAAGGGCTATTTTTGTATTCGGAATGGCTGTCGGCCGACGTTTTGCGGCGTGCAGCCTCAATCAGCGAAAAACAATGGTAACACTGGACCAATTCCTGCGACAGGTGCGTGAGGGGCGTGCTTTCGATACACCCGAGGTATGGGAGTTTATGAACGAGATGAGCGAACGGGCTCGCCGCCTGACCTTCGAGCTGAACGGTTCGTACCACATGCCGCAGGAGGTGAGAGCAATTTTGTCGCGGCTCTTCGACCGTGAGGTCGATGAGATGCTGCGGGTGTTCCCGCCCTTCTACACCGATTTCGGACTCAATATTCACGTGGGACGGGATGTATTTATCAACGCCTGCTGCCACTTTCAGGACCACGGCGGGGTGACCCTCGGTGACGGTTGTCAGATTGGCCACGGGGTGGTCTTCGCCACGCTCAACCACCTCCTCGAACCTGAAAAACGCCATATCACCACACCGGCTCCTATCGTTCTGGGGCGTAAGGTCTGGGTGGGTTCCAATGCTACGATTCTCAGCGGGGTCACCATCGGCGACAACGCCGTCGTAGCGGCCGGGGCAGTCGTTACGCGTGACGTGGCCCCCAATACGATTGTGGGCGGAGTGCCGGCCCGCGTTTTGCGAACGCTCTAAAAAACAAGCAGGGAGTGTATGCACACTCCCTGCCCGAATATCTCCGTTGTCGCCCCTGAGGAGCATTCAGAGCGTCGCTATCCGCAGTATCAGCTCCCGCAACAGTTCGCCCCCGTCGGCTGAACCCGCATTCATCCCCTTCGACTTCATATCGTACTCCCGCAGCCAACCCAATATCGTAAAGACCTTGGCGTTCGGATAGTTGGCCGAGGCGGTGACATACTCCCGCGCAAAAAAGGGCGCAGGCAGTTTCAGCAATCGTGCAATCTCCGTCTCAGACAATCCCGCCAGTGCCGGACGACCCTGCCTCTGGTTCTCCCACTTCGCAATGCCCAGCGTCACGATGCGCTGAAAATGGTTGAATAGCGTGGCCAACGTCACCGGAATGGGATTATCTTTCGGGTCGGCCGCAAAATGCTCCACAATCAACAGCGCCCGCGCCATGTCGCGCTCCGACAGGGCGCGTGTCAGCTCGAAGTTGTTGAAATCCTTGCTGATGCCGATATTCTGTTCGATGTCGGCTGCCGTCACCTGCTTCGTCCCCTCGGGCAGGCGTGTGAAGAGTTTTTCGACCTCGTTGTCTATCTTCTGTAGCTCGGTCCCGAGGTGGTCCGCCAGCATCTGTATCGCCTTCGGCTCAATGGCACAGCCATAAGCCGCAAACAGTTCCCGTATCCACCCCTCCATCTCGTAGTCGCGCGGCGACGGACTCTCCAGTACCACAGCCCCTGCACAACTGCTCAACTGCTTGTAAACGGCCGACCGCTTGTCGAGGCTCTTCCCCTTGTAGCATATTACCAGCACGGTGCTCGCCAGCGGCTGCTGGGCATAGTGTCCCAATAGTTCAAAGTTCCGCAGCGACTGCGCCTCGCGCACAATGACCACCTGCCGCGGGCTCATCATCGGATAACGGCGGCAAAGCGACACGACGGCTGCTCCGTCGCTGTCCTTGCCGTAGACCACCGTCTGGTTGAAGTCCCGCTCACCCTCACCCAGAGCATGTGTAGCGATATAGTTCGAAATCTTGTCCGTATAAAAACCCTCCTCGCCCATCAACAGGTAGAGCGGGGCATAGACCCCTCCCCGAAGGGTGGTCATGATTTGTCGGGCCTGCTGCTGGACGTCGCGGAAGTTCTGTTTAGCCATACCTCAAAGGTAGCACTTTTTTCGGCCTCGGCCTATTGCTTCCGAGGCCGAAAAAAGAGAGCGGGGCAGGAGATATAACCGATATCTCATGCCCCGCTGTGTCGGGTCGGGTGGGTAACCCATGAGGGCCCCCCTCCCGAAACGTCAATTAGAATGCCTTGGCAATGGCGATAAAGTCGTCGGCCACCAGCGATGCCCCGCCAATCAGACCGCCATCGACATCCGCCTTGCTGAAAATCTCGGCAGCGTTGCTCGGTTTGCAGCTCCCGCCGTAAAGAATCGGCGTTTTGTCGGCTGCGGCAGCTCCGAATTTTTCGGCCAGCACGCCACGGATGAAGGCGTGGATTTCCTGAGCCTGTTCAGCGGTGGCCGTTTTGCCGGTCCCGATGGCCCATACAGGTTCGTAGGCAATCACCAGCGAACCGAACTGTTCCGGAGTGAGCTGGAATACCACCTCTTCGATTTGAGCGCGAACCACGTCAAAGTGTTTGCCGGCTTCGCGTTCGTCGAGCTTCTCGCCCACGCAGTAAATCGGTGCCAGCCCGTTGGCATAGGCCAGAGCCATCTTCTTGTTGAGGGTTTCGCTCGTTTCGCCGTAGTATTCGCGGCGTTCCGAGTGACCCAAAATCACATACTTGGCACCCAGCGAGGCAATCATCTTGGCCGAAACCTCACCGGTGTAGGCACCCGATTCGTGGTCGGCGCAGTTCTGAGCCGATACGGCAATCCCGGCTGCCGCTGCGGCATCCTTCACGCCGCAAAGATGCGTAAAAGGTACCCCGACAATCAGTTCCACATCCGACGGAGCCGTGCTTTTCAGGGCTGCTACGCCTTTGAGCAGTTCAACGCCTTCGGCGGGCGTGGTGTTCATTTTCCAGTTGCCGGCAACGATTTTTCTTCTCATGGTATTGTTTCTTTTTATGTGTAATGGTTTTTCTTCGTACGGGGCGGAGCGGTGTATCCTCCGACCACAGACAGCCCCCCTACATCAACCCCAACTCCAACAGCGCCTCCTCGCTCATCATCGAGCGGTCCCACTGCGGGTCGAAGGTCAGGGTCACGTCCACCCGCTCTACACCCTTCACCTTCAGCACATCGTCGTGAACCTGCTGAACCAGCTGGTCGGCCATCGGACAGTTCGGTGCCGTCAGCGTCATCCGAATGTGTGCCGTGCCGTCCGGCGTCAGCTCAATCTCGTAAACCAACCCCAGGTCATAAATATTGACCGGAATCTCGGGGTCGTAGATGTTCTTGAGGGTGTAAACAATGTCGCGTTCTATGTCGAGTATCTCCTGCGGTGTCATAATCGAGCCTAAAGATAGGATTTTATTTTTGCATCGAGGCATATGCCGTGGCAAAGAGTTTCATCTGCTTAATCATGGCCAGCAGTCCGTTGGCCCGCGTGGGCGAGAGATTTTGAGCCAGTCCGATGCGGTCGATGAAGTAGAGGTCGGCATCGCGTACCTCGGCAGGGGTATGGCCGTTCAACACCCGTATCAGCAGGGCGATTATCCCTTTCGTGATAATCGCATCGCTGTCGGCCGTGAACTGCATCTTCCCCGCCTCGTCCAGTCGCGCATCGACCCATACGCGGGACTGGCACCCTTTGATAACATACTGCTCCGTGCGGTGCTCGGGGGCGATGGGCGGAAGTTCCGAACTGAGCTCTATCAGGTAATCGTATCGGTCGAGCCACTCGTCGAAGATGGAAAACTCTTCGATAATCCGGTCTTGGGTTTCGTTGATGGTCATGCGAATCGGGGTTTTACAAGGTCGCTAACAGGGGGAGTAGAGAGAGGGCGTTAGTGAGCCACAATCTCCGTAATCGGGGTCCCGGTAGCTGCCGGCGGCGGGGCGATGCCCAGCAGGTCGGCAATGGTCGGGGCTACATCCGAGAGGTTCACGTCGTGTTCCACATCGCGGTTGCTTACCGCACCGCCGTACCAGATAAGCGGAACGTGGGTGTCGTAATTGTAGGGTGAGCCCGCATCCGAGAGTACCCCCTCGCGGTATTCAATCCAGCCGGGCATCAGGTTTATCATCACGTCGCCCGAGTTGCGGGGGAAGTAGCTGTTCTGCATGCGGCTCAGAACGCCCGTGGCAAAGTGGCCGTTTTGCAGAGCCGTGGCGGTGATGGCCTGCGACACGCTGCTGAACTGAATGGCGAAGTTGGCAACGAGGTTTTGTACTTCGGTCAGGTTGTGTCCCTTTTTGTAGATGAGGTTGCGGTTGAGGTAGATTTGTCGGTTTTCGAACTTCAGCAGCCAGTCGCCCGGCCCCAGCTGCGCCCCGAGAAATCCCGAAATAATGGCCGTGAACTGGCTGGCGTCGAACAACCCCATCGGCATGCGGCTGTTGGCACGGATAGGGTCCGAGGCGCCGTGGTCCGAGGTCAGCACCACCAGCAAACGGTCGCGCCCTACCTGCGTATCCAAAAACTCCAGCAGCGAAGCCAACTCTTCGTCCAACCGGTAGTAGCTGTCCTCCAGCTCGATAGAGCCCGTTCCATATTTCTCTCCAATGCGGCGCGAGGCGTCGAAAACGATGTTCAGAATGTCCGGAGCGTCGTCGTTCCCCAACCCCTCGTAAATAATGGCCTGCACGGCAAAATCCTTGACCAGCGAATTGCCGGCCGGCGAGGCGCACAGACGGTCGTAGTCGTACTTCTTGCGCATCAGAAAATCGAAACTGATACCGCGGGTCGAATCCACCACAATATCGGTGTATTCGTCGTTGTGGTAGGCCTTCAGCGGTCGGGTGATGTCCCACTTGCGCCCCGAATAGCCCACCACGGCATCGCTCTGGTTGAAACGTTCGACCCACTGGGGTAAGGCCGAAACGTAGTAGTTGCTGGTCACCCAGCGCCCGTTCTTCGGGTTGAGCCAGTAGACGGCGTTGGCCGAGTGGCCGCCGGCCACCACGGCCGACACCGGGTCAAGGGCCACGCTGACCACTTTCGAATCGCGTATGGTGGCCTTCAACTGGTCGCCCACCGTGCTGGCCATCAGACCCCGCGGAGAGTATTGACCGTCGTATTCGTCGCTGCCCACCGTAAAGGCTTTTTTGTCGGCGGCCAGGTCAATCGCTTCGCCCGTGGTGTAGTTGAACCACCGTTCGCCTACCACCCCGTGCATTGAAGGGTTGGTACCCGTGGTGAGCGTGGCCAGGCCTGCGCCGGTGCGGGTCAGCGCGTAGTCGTACGAAGCGCGTGTGCACAGCGAACCCTCATTGACCAGCGCATGGAATCCCTTTTCGCCAAAGTTGTCGGCAAAACGGAGCAGGTAGTCGTAGCGCATCTGGCTGACGACGATTTGTACCACCAGACGGGGCGTATGACGGCTCAGCGCCGATGCCCCCGTAGCGGCGGGAACGGCTGCCAACAGGGCTGCGAAACAAAAGATTGCGTTGCGGAGTCTCATGGGATAATGGCTTGTGAAAACAGAAGTCACAAAATTAGCCAAAAAATTGCAGTTCGGCCCCGAAATCGACACTTTTATAGCGTTGTTGCAGCCTCTCGACCTTTTGGCGCATTCGGGCGCGGAAGAGGGCATACTCCGGGCTGTCGGGGTGTAGCGGGCGATGGTTCATGGCCTGTCGCAGCGCACTGACGTCGGCCAGCAGCGCGCGGCTGGAGGGTGACAACCACCCCTCGGAGAACCGTTCGCGGACATAGTCGATGGCAACGGCCGACGGGTGGCACATGTCGTCGGCGTAGAAGCGGTAGTCGCGCAACTCGCCCGTCACAATCTCGTAGGCCGGAAAGTAGTGTACCTGTTTGGGCAGCCGTTCCTCCAGCCTATGGGCGGCGAGAACCAGTGTTGCCTTGCTCCACTGGTTCTCGACGAGTCCGTCGCCGCGGTGTATCACGGGGCTGACGGTCACCAGGACCGTCAGCCCCGGCCGGCGAGCAGCGAGGCGCTCGAGCGCCTCGCTGCTCGCCTCCACCGTCAGCCGACGCCGCGTAAACAGGCGCGACGGCAGCTTGTGGCAGTTGGCCACCACGCGCCCCTCGTGTTCATAGACCCAGCTTGTGCCAAGGGTCACCAGTATGTAATCGGCCCGTTGCAGCGCCTCGTGCCCCGCTTGCAAGGCGCGGTTCATACCCTCCAGCACCGCTTCGGGGTCGCTCCCCGAAAAGTCGCCGTGGTGGGCAAAACTGTGCCACAGCCCGTTGTGTTCGAATAAATCGGCCCGCGTGAACGGCTTTGCCGTTTCCAAACGCTCCCACGCCTGCGACAGGCTGACGGGATTGTACAACACCCCGAACGGATTGACACACACGGGCATCTTCCCGTCAGCCAGCCAGCCGCCGATGTGGGTGGCAAAACAGGAACCCAGCACCACGCCGTGGTGGGTGGGCTCTATTTGAAACGGAGCGGGGGCAATGGGAACGGTCAGGCGAAAATCCATATTGTCGGTTGATGATTCGTGGGGCGGGCGTATCGGGTAGGCTCCGCCTGTTCACTCCCAAAGATACGCCCTTTTGCCGACCCGATGGCAAAAAAATACGGTTTCTGTTTGGAAAGCTCCGAATAATCGTTACTTTTGTTGCACGCATCTTTTGCATCGAATGATACGGAACGGACATATCGGGCATCATCATTACCATCATCGTCTGGATGAGGGGAGAGAGCCCGTTACCCGTTGCGAATAACCCATTGACCGCACATCGCACACTATACAGGCCTGCTTCTCCCTCGGTGGAAAAGCAGGCTTTTTTGTGGCATTGCCTGAATACTCGAAACAGCAATAAAAACATGATACGCATCGCACTCCAGTCCAAAGGACGGCTCAACGAAGAGAGCCTCGAACTGCTGGCCGAAGCCGGTATCGGCATCGAACCCAGCAAACGCAAACTCCTCTCCCGCTCGGATGATTTTCCCATCGAAATCCTCTACCTGCGCGACGACGACATCCCGAATGCCGTCGAACGCGGCGTGGCCGACATCGGGATTGTCGGCCTCAATGAATACGAGGAGCGGGGCTGTCGGGCCGTCATCGCCCATCGGCTGAGTTTTGGCCGCTGCCGCCTCTCGCTGGCAATTCCCAAAGGGGACGACTATCCCGGTATCTCCTATTTCGCCGGTAAACGTATCGCCACCTCCTATCCGGTCATCTTGCGCAACTTCCTGGCCGAAAAACAGATACAAGCCGAAATCGAAGAGATTGCCGGGTCGGTCGAAATTGCTCCTGCCGTGGGGTTGGCCGATGCCATCTTCGATATTGTCAGCAGCGGCGGAACGCTCGTCTCAAACGGTCTTAAGGAGGTCGAAACCGCCATGCACTCCGAAGCGGTGCTGATTGCCACTCCGGGGTTGGCAGCCGAAAAACAGGCTATCCTAGACCAACTCCTTTTCCGCATCGAGTCGGTCGAACGCAGCCGCGGCAAAAAGTATATCCTGCTGAACATTCCCACCGACCGTCTGGCCGAAGCGGCGGCCATCCTGCCGGGGGTTAAAAGTCCCACCATCCTGCCGCTGGCCGAAGCGGGCTGGAGCTCGATGCACGCTGTGGTCGAAGAACGAACCCTCTGGCAGAAAATCGAACAGCTCAAAGCTATCGGGGCGGAAGATATATTGGTGCTGGCGCTCGAAAAGATGATTTTGTAGGTTTTGTAGGGGCTGCGCGGTGCGTAACCTCTTCCGTAACAGACTTCAAACGATGAAAACATACCTTTACCCTCCTCGCGAAGCGTGGGACGACCTGCTCAGCCGCCCTCTGCAGCAGGAGAACGAAACGATTACCGCCCGTGTGGCCGAAATTATCGAGCGGGTGCGTACCGAAGGCGATGCGGCACTCCGCGACCTTTCGGCCCGTATCGACGGAGTGGAACTCTCGTTGCTGACCGTTACGGCGGATGAAATTGCGGCTGCCGATGCCGCCCTCTCCGATGAACTGAAAACGGCCATCCGCAATGCGCGACAACACATTGAAACCTTCCACCGCGCCCAAATCATGACCCCCGTACGGGTCGAAACGTTGCCGGGTGTGGTGTGCGAACAGCGCAGCGTGCCGATACACCGTGTCGGGCTCTATATTCCGGGCGGTAGTGCTCCGCTCTTCTCGACTGTGCTGATGTTGGCCGTACCGGCCCGAATTGCAGGGTGTGCGGAGGTGGTGCTGTGTACCCCGCCCCGCAAGGATGGTACGGTAGCTCCCGAAATCCTTTGGACGGCGGGGCTGTGCGGCGTGACCCGTATCTTCAAGGTGGGCGGGGCGCAGGCCGTGGCTGCCATGGCTTTTGGCACCTCGTCCGTCCCGCGAGTAAACAAGATTTTCGGCCCCGGCAACCGCTATGTGACCACCGCCAAACAACTCCTGGGGCTGAGCCGTGTGGCCATCGACATGCCGGCAGGCCCCTCGGAGGTGATGGTGCTGGGCGACGAAACGGCGCGGGCGCCGTTCGTCGCCGCTGACCTCCTCTCACAGGCCGAACACGGCCCCGACAGCCAGGCAGTACTGGTCACCACTTCGCCTGCGTTGGCTGAAGCCGTCGAACGCGAGGTCGCCGTTCAACTCCGACAACTGGGCCGTGAGGCTGTGGCGGAGCGTGCCCTCGAAGAGAGCCGTATCTTTGTCGTGGCTGACACGGACGAAATGGTGGAGATGGCCAATCGCTATGCCGCCGAACACCTGATTGTGGAAATGGCCGACCCCGAAACGGTGGCTGCGCGTATCGAGAATGCCGGGAGCATCTTCCTGGGGCACTACTCGCCCGAGAGTGTGGGCGATTACGCTTCGGGCACCAACCACACCCTCCCCACCAGCGGGTGGGCAGTGGCCTACAGCGGGGTAAACCTGGACAGTTTTTGTAAAAAGATAACCTATCAACGGCTGACGGTGGAGGGGCTGCGTGCCCTTGCGCCGACTGTCACGGCCATGGCGACGGCCGAGGGACTCGATGCCCACCGACGGGCGGTGACTATCCGTTTGACGGATGTTTAGCCGTTGGCGGGTGGGCCGTGTGGGACTGTTCTTTCTTTGAAAAGAAAGAACGGTTCGGTCCTGTCCACACCAACAAACGATAAAAACCTACGCAGTATAGGCAAAAACGAATGATAACAAATCCAATAAAAAGAAACAAAAGTGAAGTAATATAACTGATATAGAGTGTGTTATGATTATTTCTTTCTTATTCTTTGATTTCCTTATATTTGATGTTTTAGGTGCAAATTTGTTGCAGATTTGTTGCGTGTTCTCAGAAATTTGATATAACTTTGCGTCAAAATCAGATGCATGAGGCATTGCCGAAAGCAAATCAAAACAAATAAAAACAGACAAATATGGGAAGACCCAAGAAAGCATTAAAAGTAAAAGAGCCGATAAGGCTCAGGGAGCGCAAGCTTGCTAACGGCAACCTTGGACTCTATCTCGACATCTATGTAAAAGGTATGCGCAAGTATGAATCCTTAGGGCTGTATCTCATCCCAGAGAAGACCCCACTGGACAAGCAGATGAATATCCACACCCGACAGGTGGCAGAGAAAATCAAGGCAGACCGTATCATTGCATTGCAGGAGCGAGGCATCAAACAGTACGAGAAGATTAAGCAGTCGAATATGTCTTTGCTCGACTGGCTGCGCAAGTACGAACAGGAGAAATTCGGGTTCCGTCCATCGACTTTGAAAGGTCGTGTTGATATGCGGAAGAAAGTGGAGGAATATCTGGAACAGCAAAAGACACCTTATATTTCCATGAGCGAGGTGGATGCTGACTTCTGTCGTGGCTTCCTCCAATTCCTTGCAACAGCAAAGAACAGCGTTTGTACAATCAATGAGAGGACTATATCTCCAGGATGTGCCCACCATCATCAAGCCGTCTTTAATGGAGCATTGAACAAGGCTGTGCGAGAAGGATTGTTGACGGCAAATCCGATGAAGAGCCTTGACCGTAAAGAGAAGTTCCAGCCTTCACCAGAGGACAGGGAGTTTCTGACCATTGAGGAACTGCGCTCATTGATGGCTTTGCCGTGTTCCAATGAGCAGGTGAAGAAAGCGTTTGTCTTCTCCTGCTTCACAGGTTTGCGATTGAGTGATGCACGCACACTGACATGGCGCAAGGTCTATAAGACTCCAGATGGCAAGACCCTCTACATCCATGTGTTCATGCAGAAGACGCAGAAGCCGAACAATATTCCCTTGTCGCAGGAGGCACTGAACTGCTTGCAGGCGAAGGATGATTTGGATGAGCCTATATTTACCTTACCAGCCAGTGATGCGACCATCAACTATCACGTTAAGAAGTTGATAAAGGCAGCAGGGATAGAAAAGAAGGTCTCTTTCCATTGTAGCCGCCACACCTTTGCAACCATGATGCTGACTCTCGGAGTGGACATATACACGACGAGCAAGCTACTTGGTCATGCCAATGTGACCACAACAGCCATCTATGCCAAAATCGTGGACAAGAAGAAAGTGGATGCAATGAACCTCGTCAACGACCTATTTACAAAAGATGATAATACCGAAAACTATGAAGATAGAACTACGCAGCCGCAAGCATAAGAGCGGCAACACGACCCTATATCTGGAGTTCTATGAAAAGGGAGGAAAGCGTCAGTATGAATCGCTGAACCTTTACCTTATTCCAGAGAAGACAGACAACGACCGCAGGGTAAACGAAGCCACGCTGAAAAAGGCATTGAAGATAAAGTCCGAGAGAATACTGGGTATTTGCAGCAAACCAGAGGAAAAGGATGTATCTACACCTGCTACTGAGTTTACAAAATGGATGGATGAATACCTACTCCACCTTCAAAATGGAGACAGATACTCGCTTGCATATCAGAAGCATATGCAAAGCATCGTCAACATAGTCAAGTCGTATCTGGCTCACATCCATCGTCCCAGTCTCATGATGGACAAGGTAGATAAGTCCTTCTACAAGAACTTTCTCACTTATATCAAAGATGTGTACCGAAAC
>DXHL01000002.1 GCA_019113395.1 Candidatus Rikenella faecigallinarum
GAATTATTGCCTACGTATCGCGTTTCGTTACGTTGCGCATTGGCGACCTGATATTTACAGGGACACCGGTAGGAGTGGGACAGGTGCACATCGGGGACCGTCTGACGGCTGAACTGGAGGGGCGTACCTTGCTCGATTTTGACATTAAATAAACCGCATAACAGACTGTTTGTGAATCCGATTTTTCAAAACAGAGATATCATTTTAGCCAGCAGTTCGCCGCGGCGGCGCGAACTGCTGACCGGCCTCGGCATCCCGTTTCGGGTAGCGGCACCTTATGCGGTCGAAGAGGTCTATCCGGCCGGGACGGCACCCCATGCCGTCCCGGCCTACCTCTCGGCCCTGAAGTCGAACGCCTATCCGCAGCCGCTCACCAACAGGCAAATCCTGCTGACGGCCGACACGGTCGTTATCCACAGCGGGCAGGTCATCGGCAAGCCTCAGGATGCGGCCGATGCGGCCCGCATCCTGAGGCAACTCGCAGCCTCGACCCACGAGGTAGTGACGGGCATCACCCTGCGCGACAACCGTCGCACCGTGACCTGCTCGGAGACAGCTCGCGTGACGTTCGGCCCCCTCTCGGACGACGAGATAACCTACTACGTCGATACTTACCGTCCGATGGACAAGGCCGGAGCCTACGGCATTCAGGAGTGGATAGGTTACATCGGCATCGAACGCATCGAGGGGTCGTTCTACAACGTCATGGGGCTCCCCACGCGACTGCTCTACACAACCCTTATCGACTTTATTCAGACTGCAAATTCTTAATTGACACGATAACCACATGAAACACTTGACACGTCTTACGCTTTTGACCCTGACCTTCTGTCTGAGCCTCAGCACCACCCGTGCCGACGAAGGGATGTGGCTTCCGAGCCTCGTGGCCGAAGGTCGCATCAATGACATGCGCGCCAAAGGGTTGCGCCTGACGGCCGAGGACCTCTATGCCGTCAATCAGGCCAGCCTCAAGGATGCCATCGTCCGTTTCGGCAGCGGGTGCACAGGGGAACTGATTTCGGACGAGGGGCTGTTGATTACCAACCACCACTGTGGCTACGGCCAGATTCAGCAACACAGCTCCGTCGAACACGACTACCTGACCCATGGTTTTGCAGCCATGAACCGTTCGGAGGAGTTGCCCAATCCGGGACTGGTCGTGAGTTTTCTGGTGGAGATGCGGGATGTAACCGATGCCGTACTGAAGGGGGTAAAGCCCGGGATGGATGAAGCGCAACGCACCAAAATCATCGACCGCAACAAGGCGAAAGCCATTCAGGCAGCCACCAAAGGCAACCATTACAAAGCGACCGTCGAAGCATTGTATTACGGCAATCAATATTTTCTGTTTGTATACGAGGTGTTCGAAGATGTGCGACTGGTTTTCGCACCGCCGTCGGCCGTCGGGAAGTTCGGCGGGGACACCGACAACTGGATGTGGCCGCGCCACACGGGTGACTTCTCGATTTTCCGCGTCTATGCCGGGCCCGACAACAAACCCGCTCCCTATTCGCCGGAAAACGTACCCTATGTACCCAAAAAATCGTTTACTATCTCCCTGAAGGGGATTGACGAGGGAGATTTCACCTTTGTCTATGGTTTCCCGGGCCGCACCTACCAATACCTGCACTCGGCCGCCGTGCGATACACCCAACAGTTGAGCGACCCTCACAAAGTGAAACTGCGTACCCTGCGGCTCGACATTATGAACCGCGCCATGGCGGCTGATGCGGCCGTGCGTATTCAGTATGCCGCGAAGAATGCCAGCGTATCGAACGCCTGGAAAAAGTGGCAAGGTGAGATGCGGGGCCTCGAACGACTCGGCACGGCAGCCAAAAAAGAGGCTTTTGAAGAGCGGTTCGAAGCGTGGGCGGCCGACAAGCCCGAATACGCAGGGGTAACGGAACGACTGGCCGCATTGTATGATTCGTTGGAGCCCTATGCCTTTGCCCGCGACTACCACAGCGAAGCGGTGATGGCCATCGAACTGCTGAAATTTGCCGGCAATTTTGCCAATGCCCGTGACCTGAAACCCGAAACGATTGCCTCGCTTCAAAAGGCGGCTGACGGTTTTTTCAAGGATTATGTACCGGCCATCGACCGCGAGACGACCACGGCTCTGTTGCAGGAGTATGCCCGATACGTTCCGGCACGGTTCCGTCCGCAAGGGGTAGTCATTGATTCGTTTGCCACTGCAGTATTCGACCGCAGCCTCTTTACCGATTCCGTACAGTTGCGTGCACTGCTGGCAACGGCTGATACGGCAGCCCTGCGGCAGCAAATCAACAGCGATGCGGCCGTAGAGGCCTATCGGGCTTTCCTGTCGGCCTACCAAAACACCATCGAACCGACCTACGCCGCACTGAACCGCCAACTTGACACCGAATACCGCACCTATATGCGGGGGATGATGGAGATGCTCGACGGCACGAAGGAGTTTTATCCCGATGCCAACTCCACGCTGCGCATCGCCTACGGGAAAGTGGACGGCTATCGGCCGATGGATGCCGTCTATTATGAGCCTGTCTCGACCCTCGAAGGGGTGATGCAGAAGGACAATCCCGAGATTTACGATTACGACGTGCCGACCCGCCTGCGCGAGATTTACGAGACGAAGGACTACGGTCCCTGGGCAGTAAACGGCACCGTTCCCGTGGCCTTTATCGCCACCAACCACACCACGGGCGGTAACTCGGGCAGCCCCGTACTGAATGCCGATGGCGAACTTATCGGGGTCAATTTTGACCGCTGCTGGGAGGGAACCATGTCCGACCTGGAGTACGACCCGACGGTTTGTCGGAATATTGCTCTCGATATTCGGTATGCCCTGTTCCTGATTGACCGCGTCGGAGGGGCAGGCTACATGCTGGACGAAATGAAATTTTCGAAATAATCATCCACACGCCTCACGATGACTGCCGCCACAACCATACCGCAACGTCTTGCCGCCCTGCGGCAATGGATGCACGACCATAGCCTGGGGGCCTTTGTGGTTCCCTCGAACGACCCCCATTTCAGTGAATATGTGACTCCGCACTGGGGCTGTCGAGCCTGGATAAGCGGTTTCGACGGTTCGGCCGGGACGGTGGTCGTTACAGCCGAACGGGCTGCGCTGTGGACCGACTCGCGTTACTTCCTGCAGGCGGAGACGCAGCTGCGGGGGAGCGGCATCGAGTTGCAGCGGATGGGAGTAGCAGGGACACCGAGCCTGGCAGAGTGGCTGCAACAGCATCTCCACGCCAACTCGGTAGTTGGCGTGGACGGCGCACTCTTCAGCCGCGCCGCTTTCGACCAATTCCAACGGGAATTGGTCGAACAGCAGCTGGAGCTGCGGGCAACGGACGACCCGTTCGCCTCGATTTGGAAGGGGCGACCACCCATGCCCTCGGAAACGGTTATCGCACTGTCGGAGCAATACAGCGGGGAGAGCACGGCCCATAAATTGGCTCGCATCCGTCAGCAGCAGCCGCAGGATGCTGTACGGATAATCGCCGTGTTGGACGAGATTGCCTGGACGCTGAACCTGCGCGGCGGGGATATTGCCTACAACCCGCTCTTTATCTCCTACCTTGCCGTGGAGCCGCAGCGGGCCGTGCTGTTCGTGCAACCGCAAAAAATAGCCTCGGATACGGCTAAACAACTGCAAGAAGAGGCCGATGTGGAAATATCTCCCTACGAAGCCTTCACAGAGTACCTGACAACGCTCGGCGGGAAAAAGGTAGTGGTCAATCCAAACGGACTGGATACCCGCTCTTGGGAGGCATTGGAGCATGCCGAAGCGCATCTCATCCGTGAATCGACCCCTTATGGCGCAGTTTCGGCGATGAAAGCCGTCAAAAACAGGACGGAAATCGAGGGATTTCGTCAGGCCATGGAGCGTGACGGGGTGGCACTGGTACGTTTTGAACGGTGGCTGGAGGAGGCCGTTCGGTCGGGCGCGCGCCCGACCGAACGGCAGATTGCCGAAAGGCTGCACGCCTTTCGGGCTGCGGGCGAGGAGTTCCGTGGCGAAAGTTTCGAGACCATTGCCGGATACGGCGACCATGGCGCCATTGTCCACTACAGCGTAACGCCCGAAAGCGACTGCCCCCTCGACACGGAGAGTTTCCTGCTGATTGACAGCGGCGGACAGTACCTCTGCGGCACAACGGACATTACCCGCACCTACCATTTCGGCCGCCCCACGGCGGAACAGCGACGCGACTACACGGCCGTGCTGAAGGGGATGATTGACCTGAGCGCCTCACAGTTTCCCGTCAGGACCCGCGGCGCGCAGCTCGATGTGCTGGCGCGTCGCTACCTCTGGGCACAGGGCGACAACTACCTCCACGGCACGGGACACGGCATCGGCCATTTTCTGTGTGTTCACGAAGGGCCGCAATCCATTCGGATGAACGAAAATCCCGTCGTACTGCAACCGGGAATGGTGCAGAGTTGTGAGCCGGGGCTATATCGTGCCGGGAGCCACGGCATTCGTATCGAAAACCTGATTCTAGTCTCGGAAACAGACGTGCCCAACGGTTTTCTCCGCTTCGAGACCCTGACCCTCTGTCCCATATCGACCACAGCGTTGGATATCGAGGCGCTGGAACGACCGCAACGGGAGTGGTTGAACAGCTATCATGCAGAGGTATACAGGCGGTTGGCCCCATTGCTGACCCCGGACGAGCAGGCTTGGCTTCGGGACAAAACCCGACCTGTTTAGTACCATCTTTAGGCACAATTCTTGATATACAATCCAGCAAAGACTAAACTATCTACTAAATGGATTGGAATTATGGAAGAACAGGTAATACAAGGGTTTGAACTGAGCCGTTTTCTCGGGAAGTGGTATGAAATCGCCCGCTTCGAGCATATTTTCGAACGGGGCATGCAGGCCGTAACCGCTGAATATTCCATTCGGTCGGACGGCAAGGTTCGGGTTATCAATCGGGGACACCGCGGTGCAATGGACGGTTCCCTGGCCCAAGTCGTCGGAACGGCCAAACTCGGGGACCCGAAGAGCCCCAACCGTCCGGGTTATCTGAAAGTCTCGTTTTTCGGGCCGTTCTACACGCCGTATTACATCCTGGCATTGGACGCCGACTATCGGTATGCTTTGGTGGGCGGGAAAAAACGGAAATACCTGTGGATTCTCTCACGGGAACCGCAACTGCCTCAGGATATTACGCAAGGACTTATCACCAAGGCCAAAGAGCTCGGGTTCGATGTCTCACGGCTGGTCTTTGTGCAGCAACATCCCGACGGGGTAGGGTCCGAATAGGTATCCTATTCAGGCCCATCCTGAAAATACGGCGGCGGGGTAACATGGTCTTCCATGTTACCCCGCTGCTTGTTCTATCCCCGCATCCGACTACGGGTTATACAAGTCGAAATTCCGAAAACTGAATATCTCCCGTATCAACTCCCGCATCTGAGCCGCCACCGTATGCTCAGGCTCCAACTCCAGCGTTCTGGTAAAATCATTCATCGCCGGGCCAAACTCGTTTTGCCGATAATAGAGGCAGCCCCGAGCAAAATAGTTGCCCGCTTCATTGGGAGCCCGTTCTATGGCATCGCTCCACTCGCCAAGGGTCATATCGTCCATCGTGTACAGTTTTTTGCTGTATATATAGTCCCTCACCACGCTCGGGACCAGATTATCCGCTACGGTCAGCCCTGCCGCCAAAGCGGCCCGTATCGAGGTCGAATCGACCGCAAAGAGAGGCGCTTCGGCCATTTCAGGCGATGCCGTGCCGTGGTTACGCGGATAAATCAAAAAACGTACCAAACGGCGCAACTCCTCGGACCGGTGCCAGCGCGGCAACTGGTCAGCGATGTCGCTGCCCGCCAGGATACTAAACTGTACATCGGGACAGTGCTCCCGCAGATATTCAATCGTATGGATGGTGTATGAGGGTTGTGGCAGAGCAGCCTCCACGTCACAGGCTTTCAGTCGGGGGTCGCCCGTCTCTTCCACCGCCAGTCGGACCATGGCCAGCCGGTCGGCAAACGGTGCCAGCAGCGCCGGATTTTTCAGCGGATTTTGGGGCGAGACGACCAGCCACACCTCATCGGCCAACTCCTGCGTCACCACATACTGCGCCACGGCCAGATGCCCCCTATGAATGGGGTTGAACGACCCCATTAGCAGTGCCACCCGTTTCCCGTTTTGTCCCATAGCCACGATTCCGTTTCCGCCGATAAAGATTATTTGGCTTTCAGAAAATCCCCCACAACCCGGGTCGCCTCGTCATAGGCCGTTTCGAGGTCATCATTGACAATTACACGGTCGAACCGCTCGGCATAGGCAATCTCCTGTTCCGCCTTGGCCAAACGCCGCTCAATGGCTTCGGGAGCATCCGTTCCCCGTCCTTCGAGCCGCGCACGCAACACCTCCACCGAAGGCGGCATGATAAATATCGACAAGGCCTGCTCGCCAAAGAGTTTCTTGATATTCAACCCGCCGACTACATCCACGTCAAACACCACCACATGCCCACGGTCCCAGATACGGTCAATCTCGGCCCGCAGCGTCCCGTAACAGGTACCGGCATAGACCTCCTCCCACTCGAGGAACTCACCCTCTTCGACCCGCGCCATAAATTCGGCACGGTCCATGAAATAGTAATCCACCCCGTCGCGTTCTTCGCCCCGTGGAGCCCGCGAGGTGGCCGAAATCGAAAATTCGAGTTCCGGAAAACGTTTCAAAAGATGCTTGACAATGGTGGTCTTGCCCGAGCCTGACGGAGCCGAAAATATCAATACCTTGCCCATACAATAACGTCTCTTTAAGCGGTTCTATACAACTATAAAAGATTGAGCAGCTGCTCTTTGATTTTCTCCAGTTCGTCCTTCATCCGCACAACGATTTTCTGAATCCCGGCATGGTTGGCCTTCGAGCCGGTGGTGTTGATTTCGCGCCCCATCTCCTGAGCGATAAAACCCAACTTGCGCCCCACACCCTCCGACTCTTGGGCAACGGTACGAAAATAGTCACAGTGTTGCTTTAGACGCACCTTTTCCTCCGTGATATCGAACTTCTCGAGGTAATAGATTATCTCCTGCTCGAAACGGTTGCTGTCCACCTTCACCTGCAGGGCATTCAGGTTCTCCATCAAACGGGTCCGCACCGTCTCGATGCGTTCGCCCTCGAGCGGAACTATCTCGGCCGACAATGCCTCGATGGTGTCGATGCGTTTCAGCAGGTCGGCTATCAGCACCGCCCCCTCCTGTTCACGAAACCGGTTCAGATTTTCCACCGCCTCGGCCACCGCCTCGGTCAGCGCCTGCCACTCTTCGTCGCTGATAGTCACCGCCTCGGTCTGCATCACCTCGGGAAGGCGCAAAACCGTCGTAATCAACGGTTCGGCCGTATTGTGGTCGCCCAACTCCCGCTGAAGCGCTGCCAACTGCGTATAATAGGTCCGAAACAACTCCTTGTTGATTGTCCCGGCAGCGGTTTTCGCCCCGCTCAGGTTTTCGACCGTCACGAACAAGTCCACCTTGCCGCGCCCCAACGCCTTGCCCACCGTATTGCGAATCTCGTACTCCTTCTCGCGGTAAATCGACGGGATGCGGGTCGAGAGGTCGAGCTGTTTACTGTTCAGGCTTTTGATTTCAACGGTTATCTTGCGCTGGTCGGTATGCCGTTCGGCACGTCCGAAACCGGTCATTGATTTAATCATGATTCGGAATGTTTTTTCGGATTCTTTTTAGCAAAGATAGAGTGATTTTCCCATTTTCCACTGCGATAGTAGCCATAAGCGATGGCCAGCCCGACACTCCAACCCACAGGAACCGCCCACCAGATGCCCCGTTCGCCGATGAGCCTCGAGAGCCACATGGCCGCCGGGATGCGCACCACCCACAACGACAACAGGGTGGAGAACATCGGGAAAATCACCGCCCCGGCTCCGCGCAGCATGCCGTTGATGACAAACATCCCGCTGAAGACGAGATAGAACGAGCTGACAATCACGAGGTATTCGCGTCCCACGCGAATCACATCCTCGTCGGTGGTGAAGATGCGCAGGATGTCGGAGCCGAAGAGCACAATGACGGCCGTAATCAGCACGCAGGTCAGGGAAGAGTAGAGCAGGGTCATTTTCAGCCCGCGGTGGACACGGTCCATGCGTCCCGCACCGACGTTTTGGCCGGTGAAGCTGGTCAGCGCCATGGCGAAGTTCATGGAGGGGATAACCGCCAGGTTGTCCACCCGAATCGCAGCGCTGTAACCCGCAATGACATCCGTTCCCCATCCGTTCACAATCCCCATCAGGGCCACCATCCCCAGCGCCACGAACGACTGCTGCACCCCTGTGGGCAATCCGTAGTTGATACACTGGCGGAAGATTTTGCGGTCGAAGCGCAGTTTGAGCAGGTTGATATGGAAGATGGATTTCCCGGCATTGATATACCAGATGGCGACAAAGTAGGCCACGCCTTGTGCAATGACCGTAGCCCAGGCTGCCCCGGCCACGCCCCAGCCAAACTGCAGAATGAACAGCAGGTCGAGCCCCACGTTAAGCACCGCCGAAATCAGCAGGAAATAGAGCGGTGTTTTGGAGTCCCCGACCCCGCGCAGAATGGCGGCCACCGTATTGAATCCGAAAAGCAGAAAGACACCTCCGAGATAGATTTGGAGATACTCCGTAGCGAGCGGAATCAGCTCTTCGGGCAGGGCAATCAGCCGAAAGATACCCTCGCTGCAAAAGACCCCCACCAGCGCAATCACCAGTCCGGCACCGACCAGAAAAATATGCAGTGTATCACTGGTCAGCCGCACCTTGTCGTACTGTTTGGCGCCGAAATATTGCGAGATGACGACGCTGGCCCCGCTGCCCACACCGATGACCAGCGCTACCACGGCAAACACCACCGGGGTACTGGCCCCAACGGCCGCCAGCGCCGCTTTACCGAGGTAACGACCCACGATAGCGCTATCGACAATCTGGTAGAGCTGCATGACGAAGTTCCCCAGAATGATGGGTAACGAGAAGAGGATAATCTGTCGCCCGACGGGCCCCGAAGTCAAGTCTTTCATAGGTGGTCACGCTGCAATAAGGCAGAACAAAAGTCGCAAAAAATTTCATTTCCGAAGAATTTTTCCGATATTGGTAGCCTCTTTTGTTTCCATATCCATGTGTGGTTCTTCAGCCGAATCACCGCTTAACACACTCACCGACCTATGAAAAAACACAACTTCTCCGCAGGCCCCTCCATCCTGCCTCGCGTAGCGGTCGAAAATGCCGCCAAAGCCGTTCTGGACCTCAATGGTATCGGACTCTCGGTACTCGAAATATCACACCGCACCAAAGACTTTGAAGACGTACTCGACGAAGCCGTGGCACTCTTCAAAGAGCTGCTCCACATTCCCGAAGGGTACAGCGTGCTCTTCCTCGGAGGCGGAGCCAGCATGCAGTTCTGCATGGTACCGTTCAACCTGCTGGAGAAAAAAGCCGGTTATGTCAATACCGGGGTATGGGCCAAAAAAGCCCTCAAAGAGGCCAAACTCTTCGGCGAAGTGGTCACCGTGGCCTCGTCCGAAGACAAAAACTTCTCGTACATCCCCAAAGGATTCGAAATCCCCACCGACCTCGACTACCTCCACATCACCACCAACAACACCATCTTCGGGACCGAATTCAAAACCGACCTCGATTCTCCGGTTACGCTGGTGGCCGACATGTCGTCCGACATTCTGTCTCGTCCGGTCAATGTGTCGAAATACGGACTTATCTACGGCGGGGCACAGAAAAACCTCGGCCCGGCAGGCGTTACTTTCGTTATCGTGCGCAACGACATCCTCGGCAAAGTGTCGCGTGCCATCCCCAGCATGCTCGACTACCGTACCCACGTCGAAGGGGGCTCGATGTTCAACACCCCCCCCGTTTTCCCGATTTATGTGGTGCGCGAAACGCTCAAATGGCTCAAATCAATCGGTGGGGTGCCCGCTATCCAAAAACTCAACGAAGAGAAAGCAGCCCTCCTCTACGACGAAATCGACCGCAACTCGATGTTCACCGCCACCGCTGCCCGCGAAGACCGCTCCCTGATGAACGCCTGCTTCGTCTACAGCGAACCCTACAAGGATAAGGATATCTTCGACTTCGTGAACTTCGCCAAAGAACGCGGCATGGTCGGCATCAAAGGACACCGTCTGGTGGGCGGCTTCCGCGCCTCCATCTACAACGCACTCCCCAAAGAGAGTGTTCAGGCCCTTATCGCCTGCATGCAGGAATTCGAAAAAGAGTGTGCCAAATAATCGGTCGAGGAGAACTGCACTATGAAAATACTCGTAGCAACCGAAAAGCCCTTCTCGCGGCAGGCCACTGACGGCATCGCGGCCATTGCCCGTGAAGCGGGTTACGACTGCGCCCTGCTCGAAAAATACGCCTCGGTCGATGAACTCAAAGCCGCCGTGGCCGATGCCGATGCCCTGATTGTCCGCTCGGACAAGGTCACTGCCGAGGTCATTGCCTCTGCCCCGAAACTCAAAATCGTCGTACGTGCCGGAGCCGGTTACGACAACCTCGACCTGGCCGCCTGCACCGCACGCGGTATCGTCGCCATGAACACCCCCGGCCAAAACTCCAATGCCGTGGCCGAACTGGCCATCGCCATGATGATTTTCATGGCCCGCAACCAGTTTACACCCGGCACCGGGAGCGAAATCAGCGGCAAACGGCTCGGGATTCACGCCTATGGAAACGTAGGACGTATCGTGGCCCGCTACGGCAAGGCGCTGGGGATGGAAGTGGCGGCTTATGACCCCTTTGTGACAGACCCTGCGGTGTTCGAACGGGACGGTGTGAAAATGGCCGCCTCGGTCGAAGAGCTCTACCGAAACAGCGACTACCTCTCGCTCCACATTCCCGCGACACCCGAAACCAAAGGGTCGATAGGGTATGACCTGCTGACGTCGATGCCCCAGGGGGCTACACTGGTCAATACGGCTCGCAAGGAGGTGATTGACGAAGCCGGACTGGCCCGGGCACTCGCCGAACGGACCGACCTGAAGTACATCACCGACATTCTGCCCGATACGGCGGCGCAGTTGAGCGAACAGTTCGGCAAACGCTTCTTCACCACTCCCAAGAAGATGGGAGCCGAAACGGCCGAAGCCAATGTCAATGCGGGATTGGCTGCAGCACGGCAGATTGTGGCCTTCCTGAAGGAGGGTGTCACGAAATTCCAGGTAAACAAATAGAACGACAAACACACTGTATGGTTAAAATAAAACCGTTCAAAGGGATTCGTCCCCCGGCACAATGGGCCAAAGAGGTCGCTTCGCGTCCGTATGATGTATTGAACTCGGTGGAGGCTAAAGCCGAAGCCGGCGAAAAATCGCTCCTGCACATCATCAAACCCGAAATCGACTTCGACCCCATCATCGACGAACACTCGACCGAGGCATACGACCGTGCCGTCGAGAACTTTGCCCGTTGGAAAAACAATGGATGGCTCGTGGCCGATGAACAGGAACACTATTACGTCTACGCCCAGACCATGGAAGGGCGCACGCAATACGGATTGGTAGCGGCCTGTCACTTTCAGGACTATATGGATGGACGGATTAAAAAGCACGAGCTGACCCGTCCCGACAAGGAAGAGGACCGCATGAAGCATGTGCGCAACCAAAATGCCAACATCGAACCGGTCTTTTTCGCCTACCCGGCGGACAACGAGTTGGATACGCTGATTCAAAGCGTAGTCACCTCGAAAGCACCGGAATACGATTTTGTTGCGGAAGGGGATGGGTTCGGACACCGTTTCTGGGTCATTGACGACCCGAAGGTGATTGAGCGCATTACGGCACGCTTTGCGGAAATACCGGCGCTTTATGTAGCTGACGGTCACCACCGTACCGCCGCAGCCGCACGCGTGGGGCAGGAGAAAAAAGAGACGCTCCTCAAACAGGGCGCCACCTATACCGGTCAGGAGGAGTTCAACTACTTCCTGGCGGTGATTTTCCCCGACAACCAGCTGAAAATCATTGACTACAACCGTGTCGTGAAAGACCTGAACGGACTGACGCCGACCGCGTTGCTGGAAGCCCTCGGCCACGATTTCGAAGTGACCGCAAAAGGTTCGGACATCTACAAGCCCTCCGCACTGCACGATTTCTCGATGTACCTGGACGGGCAGTGGTACGAACTGCGGGCCAAACCCGGCACCTATGACGACCACGACCCGATTGGCGTACTGGACGTCACCATCCTCTCCAACCTGGTGCTCGACAAAATCCTCGGCATCCATGACCTGCGTACCGACAAACGCATCGACTTTGTTGGCGGGATTCGGGGGCTGGGCGAGTTGCAGCAACGGGTGGACAGCGGAGAAATGGCCGTAGCCTTTGCCCTCTATCCGGTCTCGATGAAGCAACTTATCGACATTGCCGATACGGGGAACATTATGCCACCGAAAACCACATGGTTTGAACCCAAGTTGCGGTCGGGGCTGGTGATTCACTCGCTCGACGATTAGCGATTGAACATCGGAAAAACTGAATTTTCAAAAAAAAGAGTAACAGTATGTTACTCTTTTTTTTTACCCCCTGAACACCGTACGAATAATTCAAAAAAGTTTCTCCGACCCACCCAACCTTACTACCTTCGTGCGTTGCATTGTGCACCAATCCAAACCTACCTATGGCAAAAATTCAAGGGAAAATCGTTGTGGACACCGAACGCTGCAAAGGCTGCGGCGTCTGCATCGAAGCTTGCCCGACGCAAACCATCAGCCTCCATTCACAAGTCAATTCCAAAGGCTATAACTACTGCTATATGTCCGCCCCACAAGCCTGCATCGGCTGCGCCAGCTGCGCCGTGGTGTGCCCCGACAGTTGTATCGTCGTCTACAGAACGAAAAAAACAGAGTAATGGAAGATATCAAACTGATGAAAGGGAACGAAGTGCTGGCCCACGCCGCCATCCGCTGCGGCGCCGACGCCTACTTCGGTTACCCCATCACCCCACAATCGGAAGTGCTCGAAACCCTCTCCGAACTGCGCCCGTGGGAAACAACCGGCATGGTCGTCCTGCAGTCGGAAAGCGAACTCGCATCCATCAACATGGTCTACGGCGGTGCCTCGGTCGGCAAACGCGTCATGACCTCTACCTCCAGCCCCGGTCTCTCGCTCATGTGCGAAGGCCTCTCCTACCTGGCCGGTGCCGAACTGCCCTGCGTGGTGATTGACGTCTCGCGCGGTGGCCCCGGACTCGGTACCATACAGGCCTCACAGGCCGACTACTTCCAGGTGGTCAAAGGCGGGGGGCACGGTGACTACCGCATGCCGGTGCTCGCTCCGAACTCCGTACAGGAGATGAACGACTTTGTTGAACTGGCGTTCGATTTGGCGTTCAAATACCTGAACCCCGTCATGATACTGGCCGACGGCGTTATCGGACAGATGATGGAGAAGGTGAAACTCAGCCCGCAAAAGCCGCGTCGCACCGAAGAACAAATCCGTCAGGAGTGTCCGTGGGCAGCCATCGGCAAAGGGTCGCGCAAACAGCGTAACATCATCACCTCGTGTTACATCGACCCCGAAACCATGGAGAACCACAACCATAAACTCCAGGAAAAATACGACCGCATGGAACGTGACGAGGTGCGCGTCGAAGAGATGGAGACGGCCGATGCGGAATACATTTTGGTGGCCTATGGCGCCTCGTCGCGTATCTGCGCCAAGGTGGTGGAAGATGCCCGTCGCGACGGCTTGAAAGTGGGACTTATCCGTCCCATTACGCTCTTCCCGTTCCCGACCGCTGCCATTCGCCAGGCGGCACAACATGCCAAAGGATTCCTCTCGGTGGAACTGAGCATGGGACAAATGATTGAAGATGTACAACTGGCCGTGGGGAATGCTTCGATTCCGGTACGACACTTTGGCCGCACCGGCGGGATTATCCACTCCCCGCGCGAGGTGTACGACGCACTCAAACAATTCATGACCCAAACCCAAGGACGCTAACACTATGGCAGATACACCTATATTCGAAGTGGCCGAAACGGATGCCAACCGCGTGTACGAACGGCCACGCCTACTGCTGGACACCACCATGCACTACTGTCCGGGGTGTTCGCACGGCACTGTTCACAAACTGGTGGCTGAGGTCATTGACGAACTCGGCGCCGAAGACAAAGCCATCGGGATTACCCCTGTGGGCTGCGCCGCTTTTCTCTACAACTACATCGACATCGACTGGATTCAAGCCTCACACGGCCGGGCGCCGTCGGTGGCAACCGCAGCCAAACGGCTCTGCCCCGACAAACTGGTCTTTACCTATCAGGGCGACGGCGACCTGGCGGCCATCGGAACGGCCGAAGCCATCCACGCTGCAAACCGCGGGGACAACATTGCGATTATCTTCATCAACAACGCCATCTACGGGATGACCGGCGGGCAGATGGCTCCGACCACACTGCTCGGCATGAAAACCGCTACCACCCCCATGGGACGCGATGCCGCCCTGAACGGATACCCGTTCAAAGTGGCCGATATGCTGACCCTACTGGACGGGGTGACCTATGTGACCCGTCAGAGCGTCAATACGGCCGCCAACGTGCGCAAGGCCAAAAAGGCCATCCGCAAAGCCTTTGAAAACTCGCTCCATAACCGCGGTTTCTCGTTTGTGGAGATTGTGGCCACCTGCAACTCGGGGTGGAAAATGTCGCCCGTGGCAGCCAATCAGTGGATGGAAGAACACATGCACGCCACCTATCCGCTGGGTGACCTGAAAGACCTCACGACAACGGAACATTAATCGGAACAGAGACTCATCATGAAAGAAGAGATTATCATAGCCGGTTTCGGCGGACAAGGGGTGCTGTCGATGGGCAAGATTTTGGCCTATTCGGGGGTGATGCAGGGCGAGGAGGTGAGTTGGATACCTTCGTACGGTCCCGAGATGCGGGGCGGGACGGCCAACGTAACCGTTATTCTGAGCGACCGCAAGATTAGTTCGCCGGTGCTTCAGGAGTTCGACACGGGCATTGTGCTGAACCAGCAGTCGTTGGACAAGTTCGAGGATGCGATTAAGCCTGGGGGAACACTGCTGTACGACCCGAACGGGATTACCCATCCGCCGCATCGTACCGATTTGGCCATCTACACCATCGACGCAGCCGTCGAAGCCGCACGAAGCGGCAATGCCAAGGTGTTTAATATGCTGGTACTCGGGGCATTCCTGAAAATTAAGCCGCTGGTGACCATCGAAAATGTCATCGAAGGGCTGAAACACTCGCTCCCGGAACGGGCGCACAAACTGATTCCGGCCAATGAGGCAGCTCTGCGCAAAGGGATGGAACTGGTCAAACGGGTGAACGGGTAGGGGAGCCTGACGGTTCCTATTAGGGATGGTTATTATCATTAGTATGATAAGCATGATGCAACCATAGCCGTGCCCGTTTCCACATTCAATACAATCGGGGACAAAACGTACCATACGTTTTGTCCCCGATTGCTATACATAGGTCATCTGCCCCCTACCACACAAAAATCGAACGGAACGCCTCCGCCACCTCGCCGAACACAAACCTCCAACGGGTCGCAATGCCGATAAGCAGCGCCACAATCAGTACATACATCAGTTTTTCGTTGGTGGTCTGATTTTTCCACCAGAGTTTCAAACGGTTCATAACAGCAACAGATAGAACAACAACAAACTCCTCGTGGTCCTCTTACGCAAAGGCGACAATCCCGACGGCCATGACCGCCATCCCGACAATCAGCCCCCAGATAGCCACATGGTGTTCTCCATACTCATGTGCGGCGGGCAGGAGTTCATCGAGCGAGATATAGACCATAATCCCGGCAATCACCGCAAAGACATAGCCCAGCATGGCAGGAGTAAGGAAAGGAGCCAGAATCAGATAGCCCACCAGCGCCCCCACAGGTTCAGCCAGCCCCGAGAGGAAGGAGAATTTGAAGGCTTTTTTGCGGTTCCCCGTGGCGTAGTAGACCGGCACGGAGACCGCAATCCCCTCCGGTATGTTGTGAATGGCGATGGCCACGGCAATGGCTGCCCCCATCTGCACATCCTGCAGCGAGGCCATAAAGGTGGCAATCCCCTCGGGAAAGTTGTGGATACCGATAACCAGGGCGGTCATCAGCCCGGTTCGCATCATGTGTTTGGCGTGGAGCGGTTTACCTCCAGGCGAGGTGGGCACCGTCACCTGCATGCTCTCGACACTGCGTATCTCGTGGGGGTTTTCGACCGACGGCACCAGTTTGTCAATCAGGGCAATAAAGAGAATCCCTCCGAAAAAGGCGATGGCCGTGGCCACCTGTCCGCCCCGCAACCCGTAATCTTCGCTGAGGATACGCACCGACTCGGGGAACAAGTCCACGAACGAGATATAAATCATCACTCCGGCCGAGAACCCGAGCGAGAAGGAGAGAAACTTCCGATTGGTTCGTTTGGCCATCAGGGCGATAAGGCTTCCCACCCCGGTAGCCAGCCCGGCCACGAGGGTCAACAGGAAAGCATATAGGACATTTTGCTCCATCATAGTGTCAGAAACAGAATACCACGCAAATAGTAAAAAACCGCCATGCGTTATGCCGCATGACGGTTTCAAAGATAGTGAATTTCGCGTAAAGCCTTTCTTATCGCCCGAGCCGCTGAACGGTCAATCACCCCGAGGACAAAAAGGCAAAATAAAGAGACTAACCCACGCGGTTTTTAAACTTCACTTCGGCCAGTTCCTTATTGGCCTGAGCGATTTTATCGGCCAGTTCGGCTTTGAAGCGGAGCATTTTTTCGTGGATTTCGGGTTCGCCGGTCGCGATAATCTGCATGGCAAGGATAGCGGCGTTCTTGGCCCCGTCGAGCGCCACCGTAGCCACAGGAATCCCCGAAGGCATCTGGAGAATCGAGAGGATGCTGTCCCAACCGTCAATCGAGTTCGACGACTTGATGGGCACCCCGACCACAGGCAGCGGCGTCAGGGCGGCAATCACCCCCGGCAGGTGAGCAGCACCACCCGCACCGGCAATAATCACCTTCACTCCGCGCGTGTGGGCCTTCTTGGCGAAATCCAGCACCAGGTCGGGCGTACGGTGAGCCGACAGGGCGTTGATTTCGAACGGAATATTCATCTCATCGAGAAATTTGGCCGCCTCGGACATGATTTTCAGGTCCGACGTACTGCCCATGATAATCGAAACTTTCGGTTGCATACGGAATAGGGTATTTTGTTTAACTTTGCGAAGGTATAAACTTTTCGGCAAACACACCCTATCTTTTGGAACCCTTCTGCACGCTTCACAACCGCCGCTTCGAACTCTATATCCCGGCCGAGACCATCCATCGGGCCATTACCCGGGTGGCGGAGCAAATCAACCAAGACTATACCAATATCGTGCGACCGCTCCTGCTGGTCACCCTGAGCGGTGCAGTAGTTTTCGGTGGAGAGCTCTTCCGGCAGCTCCGCGGGCCATTTGAAATCGCCTTTGTGAAACTGGCCTCCTACGGCGCCGGAACCACCTCGTCGGGAGTCGTTTCGGTGGATGTGCCGCTGACGGCCGATGTGCGCGGACGCGACGTACTGATTGCCGAAGATGTGGTCGATACCGGCACTACCATTCACCGCCTGCGGGATATGCTGAACGAGTGCGGAGCGCGCAGCATACGGGTGGCTACGCTGCTGCTCAAACCCGACATCTACTACCATCGTCCCGAACGCCCCAACCCGATGCCCATCGACTATGTGGCTCTGGAGTCCGAACCGAAATTTATTGTCGGCTACGGCATGGATTACGACGAACAGGGGAGAAACCTCGGGGCGCTGTACACCTTATGCGAAGAGAAAACCCATGAATAACGAACTATACGAGCTGTTGGAGGGTGGCCGTCTGCTGCCGCTGGTCGAAGACTTTTACACCATTCAGGGCGAGGGGTACCATGCCGGAAAACCGGCCTACTTCATCCGCCTCGGAGGGTGTGATGTGGGGTGTCGCTGGTGCGATGCCAAGTTTACCTGGAACGCCAAACTCTATCCTCCGACCCCCATTACCGAGGTTGTGGAGCGTGCTGCGGCGCTGCCCGCTCAGGCCATCGTCATTACGGGCGGCGAACCGACCCTCTATCCGCTGGAACCACTGACGGAGGCGCTCAAGGCACGCGGACTGGAGATATTTATCGAGACCTCGGGTACCCATCCGCTGTCGGGCCTCATCGACTGGGTGTGCCTCTCACCCAAACGCCAGCAACCGCCCCTCAAGAGCGTACTCGAACGGGCCGATGAGTTGAAAGTCATCATCGAAACGGCAGACGACATTGCCTGGGCCGAAGAGAATGCACGGGCCGTTCGCACCGACTGCCGGCTCTACCTCCAACCCGAATGGAGCCAATACCAAGCGATTACACCCCTTCTGGTCGAGTATGCCAAGGCGCATCCGCAGTGGAACATCTCGATTCAGAGCCATAAATTCATGCACATTCCTTAATCCTACCGTATGTTTACCTTTCAGGAGTTTTCGGATTTTGTTCAGTCGCTGACCCCGACCATTCGCACCATTATCGACAAATACATCGGTCAGGTGCAGGTCGATTACAAAGCGGACCATTCGCCCGTCACCCAGGCCGACCGCGAAATCGAACAATACATTGTCTCACAAATCGAAGCGCGCTTCCCGGGTGGAGTTATCGTGGGCGAAGAGAGCGGCACACACGCTGCCTCTGCGGCTCGTTCGACCGACGAACCGCTCGTGGAGTGGGTCGTGGACCCGATTGACGGGACGAAGAGTTTTATTCACGGGGTGCCGCTGTTTGCTACGCTTATCGGGGTGATGGTGGACGGCGAGGCGGTTTACGGCGCCATTTACAATCCGCTGCTGAATGACCTGGTCGTAGGGGACAATACCGTAGCCTTGTGGAACGGTCGACCGACACGAATGCGCCCGTGCCCGGAACTGAGCCGCGCCACACTCCTGACTACCGACATTCCGGATATTGCCAAACACCGCGACCTGCCTGCCTTTATGCAGCTGGTAGGGCAGTGCCGCCTGCTGCGTACCTGGGGCGATGCCTATGGCTATTTCCTGTTGGCCACCGGACGCGGAGACATTATGGTGGACCCGATTATGAGCCGTTGGGACCTGGTGGCGCTGATTCCGGTGATTCGGGGTGCCGGCGGGGTCATCACGGACTACTACGGCGGAGAGCCTGCCACGGCGGACTCAATTGTAGCCTCGTGTGCGGAGCTGCATGGCGAGGTGCTCGCTCTGCTCAACCGCGCGACGAAATAATCGCGACC
Organism: Candidatus Rikenella faecigallinarum; assembly: GCA_019113395.1. Lineage (GTDB taxonomy): Bacteria > Bacteroidota > Bacteroidia > Bacteroidales > Rikenellaceae > Rikenella > Rikenella faecigallinarum. The sequence goes on from DXHL01000002.1 coordinate 19,246, forward strand.
GCTTGCCATAACATACAGGAAGGCCTGTGAAATCCATGGATTTCACAGGCCTTCTCGGTTGTGTGTCGGGGTACCAGGATTCGAACCTGGGACCCCCTGCTCCCAAAGCAGGTGCGCTAACCGGACTGCGCTACACCCCGTAATCACGGCGCAAAGGTAACACATTCTCACAATTTCCCAAGCACCGCCACTAAAATTCCCCCTCGCCAGCCCTTTGAAAGCCCACAGCACCCGACTGCAGCGTTTTTAGAACGGAGGCTCTCCCTCGAATCCACTACCGGCACCCGCCAAAGCCCCTCCCAACGGCGATGGAGCGCCGCCCGCTTCGGTCGTGGCCACACGACCCGAAGCGTCGAAATCGCTGTCGAAACCGCTCGACTCAATCATATTGTATCCCCCCGCAGCACCGGACGAAATACCGGCAAATCCAGTATCGTCCCAATCCACGAACTTGGCCTGTTCGCTGCGGAAACGCAACTTAATCGTATCCACCGCCCCGTTACGGTGCTTGGCCACGATAATTTCGGCCAGTCCCTGCGTCGGATTGCCATCCTCGTCCACCGTCATCCCGTAGTACTCCGGACGGTGGATAAAAGCCACAATATCAGCATCCTGTTCAATGGCTCCCGATTCACGCAGGTCGGAGAGTTGGGGTCGTTTCGTCCCGCCGCGCGCTTCGACATTACGGCTCAACTGCGACAGCGCCAGTATCGGCACATCCAGTTCCTTGGCAATCGCCTTCAGGGTACGCGAAATCGTAGCCACCTCCTGCTCACGGTTCCCCCGCATATCGGTCGTGCCGACGGTCATCAGCTGCAGGTAGTCGATAATCACCAGCTCGATATTGTGTTGTGCCTTGAGACGACGCACCTTCGACCGAAATTCGTAGATGGAGAGGGCCGGCGTATCGTCGATAAACATCTGAGCCGCAGCCAACGGTTTGATGGCATTTTCGAGGTGAGCCCACTCGTCGGGCGAGAGTTTCCCGTTTTTGATGTTGTGGGAGTCGAGCCCCGATTCGCCGATAATCAGACGGGTCATCAACTGCACGGCACTCATTTCCAACGAGAAAACCGCCACGGCCTTCTGATAATCAACCGAAATATTCCGCGCCATGGTCAGCACAAAGGCCGTTTTCCCCATAGCCGGACGAGCCGCAATAATCACCAAATCGGAGGGCTGCCACCCGAGCGTCAAACGGTCAAGGTCGGCAAAACCGCTGGGTACTCCGTTCAATCCGTCGGGTTTCTGAGCCGCCTCCTCGATTTTGTCCATCGCCTTTTTGACAATGTCACGCGCACTCTGCACATCGCGCCGAATATTTCCCTCGGCAATCACAAAGATGGACTGTTCGGCCTGATTAATCAGCTCTTCCACGTCTATCGAATCGTCGAACGACTGCTTCTGAATCTCGGTCGAGGCGGCAATCAACTGACGCTGTACATACTTCTGCGCCACGATTTTGGCGTGGAACTCCAGGTGAGCCGCCGAACCCACCTTTTGGGTCAGCTCCGCCAGATAAGCCGGCCCGCCCACCTGAGCCAGCTGCCCCTTTTTCTGGAGCTGCTGCCCGACGGTATAGAGGTCAATCGGTTCGATACGCGCCGAAAGGTCCAGAATAGCCTGATAAATCATCTGGTGCGCCTCGCGGTAGAACGACTCGGGCACCAAAATCTCCTGAATCCCCAGAATGGCGTGTTTTTCGAGCATCAGAGCCCCCAACACCGCCTCCTCCAATTCCACGGCCTGCGGCGGGGTAACCCCCATCTGCTGGCTGACGGCCGTTATCTCCTGCGTCTTTTTTCGGCGCGTCGCTACCTTTTTGGCTTCCGCGTCTTGCTGTTTGTATTCTGCCATGGTCTTTTGTATTCTCGTTTAGCACCCTTCCCGACACGACTGCCATCACCCGAAAGCTTCTTGTACCAAAAGAAATAGGCCTTCTGCCGCTCCTTTTCCTCACGGGTGCGTGCCACGTAGAGCTTTTCGCCCGTATAGGGATTCATCCCCGTGTAGAACATCACTGAACTGAGGGTCATCGGCGTCGGGGTGAGGTCCTGCACCTGCTCCAGTCGGAAATTCAGCCGTCGGGTCGCCTCGGCCAACTGCTTCATGTCGGCTTCCGTACACCCCGGATGGCTCGAAATGAAATAGGGTATCAACTGGTAGGGCAGTCCTTCGCGGGCACAAATACCGCGAAACCGTTCGTTGAGCTGCTCGAAGAGCCGAAACGACGGTTTGCGCATCAGGGCCAGCACGCGGTCCGAGGTGTGTTCCGGCGCCACCTTCAGGCGGCCGCTGGTATGGTACTTGACCACCTCGTCCAGGTAGGGCGAGTCGTCGAACAGGTCGTACCGAATGCCGCTCCCGATATAGGCACGCTTAATACCCTTCATCCCCCGTATGGTCCGATAGAGCTGCAACAGCGGGCGATGGTCATTGTTCAAATTTGGGCAAACTTTCGGGAATATACAAGAGGGACGGCTGCACTTGGCGCACGCCGCACGGTTGCGCCCCTCCATCCGATACATGTTGGCCGAGGGACCCCCGATGTCCGACAGATTGCCCCGAAAATCGGCCATGCGGGTAATCTGCTCCACCTCGCGCAAAATCGAGGCTTCGCTGCGCGAACTGATAAACTTCCCCTGATGCGCCGAAATCGTACAGAAACTGCACCCGCCGAAACACCCGCGGTGCATATTGACCGAGTGTTTTATCATTTCGTAGGCGCTGATGGTACCTTTTCCCTGATACCGCGGGTGAGGCAGACGCGTATAGGGGAGGTCGAAGCTGTGGTCTATCTCTACCTCCGTCAGGTAAGGGTAGGGCGGATTGACCACCACATACCGGTCCCCTGTCTTTTCCACCAACACCTGCGCCTCCATCTTGTTGGATTCGGTTTCGATGCGGGTAAAGTTCTCCCCGAACCGTTCAGGCGAGGCAAGGCACTCTTCGTAGGAGTGAAGCAGCAGCGCCCCTTCGGGCACACGGTCCGAGAGGTAGGCCACCTGTCCCAGGCGCGTGAGGCGTTTGAGATTGAAGCCGTTATGCAGCGCTCGGGCAATCTCGACAATCACACGGTCGCCCATGCCGTAGGTCAGCAAGTCGGCACCGCTCTCGACCAGGAACGACGGCCGCAGTCGGTCCTGCCAGTAGTCGTAATGGGTCAGCCGCCGCAACGAGGCCTCGATACCGCCGATAATCACCGGCACGCCGGGATACAACCGTTTCAGGATTTGGGTATAGACAATCGTAGGATAGTCAGGCCGTTGTCCCGCCCGTCCGCCTGCCGTGTAAGCGTCGTCCGAGCGCAGCCGACGGGTCGCGGTGTAGTGGTTCACCATGGAGTCCATAGCCCCGGCCGTCACCCCGAAAAAGAGACGCGGTTTGCCGAGTTTGCGGAAATCGCGCAGGTCGTCCCGCCAGTTGGGCTGCGGGACGACCGCCACCCGATACCCCTCGGCCTCGAGCAACCGACCGATAACGGCAGCCCCAAAGGCCGGGTGGTCGATATAGGCATCACCCGTGAAGAGGATGACATCCAGCTCATCCCATCCGCGTGCCGCCACCTCTTTGGCCGAGGTGGGCAGAAAACGATTCATATGGTGTGTATCGGACATGAAGCAAATATCTCGAAATGCCTACGGCAACAGCAGCGACGAGTCACCGTAGCTGAGGAAACGGAAATCGTGGTCCAAAGCGTATGCGTAGATATCCCGCCACCGTTCCCCCACCAGGGCCGAAATGAGGAGCAACAGGGTACTTTTCGGCTGGTGGAAGTTGGTAATCAGCCCCCGCACCGTGCGCCACCGATAGCCCGGGGTAATCATGATTTCGGTAGCCGAATGGAGTGTTGTGAGCCCCTGCGCCCGCATCCAGCGGGCCAGTGCCGCCAACGGTTCCGAGGCGTTTTCGGCCGTTGCCCCGTTGCGGTAGGCCTCCCACTGGCCGACGGTACGGTCTGGTGCCGCATCGCCCGAGAAGAGTACCCGTTCGCCCAGCACTGCCAGCGACTCCAGGGTCCGCACCGACGTGGTCCCCACCGCCACGACACGCCTTTCGCGCGCTGCCGCGGCCAGTTTGTCGAGCGTATCCAGCGTCACCTGGAAAAACTCCGTATGCATATGGTGTTCCCGCGCATCGGCCGTCTTCACGGGTAAAAAGGTACCCGCCCCCACATGGAGCGTCACTTCGGCCGTATCGAACCCGTGCTGCGGCAGGGCCCCGATTATCTCGGGCGTAAAGTGCAGCCCCGCCGTCGGAGCCGCCACCGACCCCTCCCACCGCGAATAGACCGTCTGATAACGCACCGTATCAATCTCCTCGCTCTCGCGGCAGAGATAGGGCGGAATCGGCGTCCGTCCCAACAATTCCAACAACTGCCCGAAGGTATGGCCCGAACTCCAGCGGAAACACACCACATCCTCCCCTTCTGCCACTGCCCGCTCGGCCGTCAGGCTTCCCCCCTCGTAGTCAATTACCAAAGAACCCTCTTTCCACTTTTTGGCATTCCCCACAATGCAGTGCCACGTGCAACGCCCCGTCACCGCAAAGGCCCGTTCGTAATCGGCCGGGTCGCACGGTTCGAGACAGAATATCTCAATTCGCGCACCCGTTGCCTTGTGAAATAACAACCGTGCCCGAATCACCTTCGTATTATTGAACACCACCAACGCCCCAGCCGGCAAATATTCCATCAAATGGCTAAACCGACTCTCGCCGATGGTTCCCCCGCGATAGACCAATAATTTGGAGGCTGCCCGCTCGGCCAACGGGAACCGCGCTATGCGTTCGTCGGGCAGTGGGTAGTCGAAATCCGCAATCGATATTGCCTTCTCCATCAAAACCGTTAAATTTGTGCAAATTTAGCGATAAACTATGATTAAAGCAGGAAGCCGTGTGAAATTCGTCTCCGATACGGGTGTAGGCATTGTGCGCTCGATTAAGGGCAACATGGCCTACGTCGAAGTGGAGGACGGTTTCGAGATTCCGGCGCTCATCAGCGATATTGTGGAGGTGGAAATCGAGGAGGAGAATGCCGCCATCGTGAAAATCGGGCCGAGCGACCCGAAACCCTCGGCAGGCGGACAGGCAGCCTCACCCAGCGATGGAACACCTAAAAAGCAAAAGGCTACGGTGCGGGGGCTGAACAACTACGGAAAAGTATCCCTCACGGACGATTACGAGGACGATGAACCGATAGACCTTTCGCGGCTGCGTCGCTCGTATGCCAAGCAGGCCGAAGAGGAGGTGGATCGTACACCCGCAGCTCCCGAAAAGGCTCCCTGGGAGGAGACCGACTATCTGGTAAAACTCCTTTTTGTCCCGACCGCCGAGAGCGATAAGCCCGCCGAAACGGCCGACCTCGAAGCGTGGTTGGTCAATGACAGCAGCTACAGCCTTTTCTACCACATCGCCCGTCGCGAACAGCGCGGCGGAGGTACCTTTGTGCGAACCATTGACAGCGGCACGCTTGCGGCCAACTCCAAACAGAAGGTCAAACTCTACCGACGGGCCGAACTGGCCGAAATATCGACCCTCCACATCAGCCTGCTGCCCTACAAGGCGACGGCTTTTGTGCCGCGCGCCGTCGAGGCCTTCGACCTGGAGCTCCATCCGCTGAAGTTCGTGCGGCCGGCCAATTTTGTCGAAAACGACTACTTTGACGCTCCGGCGCTGGAATTTACGCTGGCCTCGTCGGACGAGGAGTCCAACGACGCTGCTCCGGTGATTCCGACCCCGACTCCAAAACCTGCGCAAAAACTCGTGCACACCCCGGCTCCGAAAAAATCGAGCCGTGACGAGGAGGTGATTGACCTGCACGCCGAGGCCATTCTCGACTCGACGGAGGGGATGTCCCCGGGTGAGATTTTACAGGCTCAACTGGCGCGGTTCAGCGTAGCGTTGGAGGGAGCCGTAAAGAGTGGGGGAGCCGCTCCCAAACGGATGGTCTTTATCCACGGGGTGGGCAAAGGCAAATTGCGTTACGAAATCGAAAAACTGCTCAAACGCAGCTATCCGAAGCTGCGATACCAGGATGCCTCGTTCGGCGAGTACGGTTACGGGGCCGTGATGGTATTTTTGAGATAAAATACCCGGGACAATGCAATATATAGCGGATAAAGAACTGATAGCAGCATGTGGACTCTACTGTGGGACTTGTCGAGCGTATCGCAAACAAAAATGTCCCGGCTGTTCATCCCCGCAAAAAGAGGCTGCATGGTGTAAACTGCGCTCATGCTGTCTCCAAAAAGGGATTCAAACATGTGCCGAATGCAACGAATACGGTAGCGAGACATCACGCCCACTGCGTGACTGCCGTAAATTCAACAACCCAATAGGTAAACTTTTCGGTATTATCTTCCGTTCTGACCGCCATGGCTGCATCGAACGGATTCGCAAAGTGGGTTCCGAAACATTCGTACAAGAGATGGCCGAGGCAGGCTGCTACAATCGCCCGGTGACTGGGCGAAAATAAAAACATATTAAGCAAGGGGGCTCTGCCGCTGCTCCCGACGCCTTCTCACGGAGGTGAATCGGGAGGGGAGGAAAGTCCGGGCAACACAGAGCACCGCACTGGTGAAACTGCCAGACGGACGTAAGTTTGTGTCTCCGTAACAGAGAATAACCGCCCGCACCCGTAAGGGTGCAGGTAAGGGTGAAAAGGTGGTGTAAGAGACCACCGGTGTCGGCAGCAATGTCGGTAGCCGTACGGACTGCGGGTTGCAAGACCATGTACACCGATGCTGTTCGGCGTGGCCTCTGGGCTGATGCTGAACGAGAGGGCTGCTCGTCCGAGTCGGGGGGTAGGTTGCTGATGATTCGGCGGGAGACCGTCGAGCTGGATAAATGGCAGAGGCTTTTTTGAGTCGCGTGTGCCGTTACCGTTCCTGACGGGGCGCGAGCGGCATCACCACACAAAAAAGTACAGAACCCGGCTTATACCCCTTGCTTATTCGCTGTTTCGGGCCCGGAGGAGATTAATATCTCCCCCGAGCCCGAAACATTTTGCACTCCCATCAACCCGCTTCACTCACTTTAGGCAAAAGACATCACACTCCATACTCAAAAAATGATTACCTTTGTCTCGAATTCTACCCTCTTTCTGCCCATGGCATAAACTGAACGATTGAAATTACATACAGAGAAGCGTTAGCTTTTATTCTTGCTTTCCGAAACTTCGACACTTTCTCAAAGCAACCAAGAGTAAAGCAGTAACGCTCACGTGGTGACACGTGGGCTTTACTTATTTGGTTGCATAGGTAGTCGAAGACCTCGGAAAGCAAATAAGACTCGAAGCCCACGCTTTTTGTTTGTAACCGATAACCAACCTTTTTATTCACCTACAAACAAAAAACACCATGAAAAAACTTTTCATCGGATTGAGCCTCATTGTGATGGCTTTCAGCAGTTGCAACGACAAAGGCAACGTCACCCCACCACCCCTGGTCACTGACCCGGTACTGCCACCGGCCACCGAAGAGTTCACCCCGGGACAGAACATCACCATCAACGGGAACGGCTTTACTGCCGCCGACGAGATATGGCTCCGCGTACCTGCCAAAGCCGAGACCCGGGATATACAGACCACCGTCACGGCACAATCAGCCACCCAAATTACCTTTACCATTCCCGAAGGCGTCACTCCGGGCGAATATACCGTAGTTCTCAAACGCAGCGGAACCGAAATGCCCATGGGGACAATAAACGTTGGCGAACCTCAACCGACAGCCGAAGCCAAATTTTATTGTTTGGGAGAAGACGGTATTTACACCATCGACCCACAAAGCCATGCCCTGAACCAGCTCATTGGAGCAAACGACTACAACTTCAGCGGACGGAATGTCTATGACGCATCGAAAAACACGATTTACAGCGTCGAATGGGACGAAATGCTCGTCTCCGACGAAGAGGGCGAAAAGTATATTACCCGCAGTTGGCTAGGTATTATTGACCTGACCGCAAACAGCTACACGCGACTGGATTTACCCAATGGTATCGATTTTTACATCTACCTTATTGCCGGTCAGCCGACATTGTTGGCGCAACCGACAGCCAGTGACGACCACCTGCGTCTTTATAACATCGACCTTACCACCGGAGCCCTGACCGAAAGCCTCGACCTGGGGGCATGGAAGAGCACTTTTGGCGTGTCAGGCGACTATTCGTTCTACATCTGGGGAACCTACCTGAAAGGGCAATCTCTTTACATGGCGGTATCCGTCACGAACGAACAAACCGACCAAGCAGAATTTCGCTATCTGGCCCTTGACCTGAGTACGCCTGCCATTATTCCCGGCGGGACAATACAGAACGATGACTTAGACTGCGATATCTATTTCTTCGAACGACAGGGTCAACTATACACCTGCATTGTTCTGTATAACTGGAGTACTCCAGACGTATCCTATACCAGTCGCTTTCAATTGTTCGACACGGACAACCTGACTGCATCTGAAACATGCTGTACGTTGGAAAACATCGATTGTTGTGCTCCTCAATACGATGCAACCAATGACCGGCTCTACTGGGTGACCGACTGGGAAAAGAGCGATGAAGGTTCCGACAATGTATCCACGGGAACCGATTGGTACACCTTCGATTTTGCCACCCAAACAGCCTCCAAAGTATACACTTGGAACGAAACAATATGGGACCTGCTGCTGGTCTACTAACGAGCCTATTCTGAATACGTAAAAACAGTCAGGGGAGAGAGAGCCGAATGCTCTCCCTCCCCTGAGGTTTTGTAGCAGGTGTTTTTAGAACTGCGACAGCATCGGGTAGTCCAGCGAGAAGTGCAGCCCGACGCTCTCCTTCATCTGCTGTGCCTGCTTGATAATCAGGTAACCCACGGCTATCATGTTGCGCAACTCGCACAGGTTCTTCGACAGCGTGGAACGACGGTAGAGATGCTCGGTCTCTTCATATATAATCTGCAGCCGGTGCATGGCCCTCTCCAGACGGATATTCGACCGCACTATCCCTACGTAGTTCGACATAATCTGCTGTACCTCCTTGAGGCTCTGCGTAATAAGCACCATCTCTTCGGGGTGCGACGTGCCCTTATAGTCCCAGTCGGGGAGCCCCTCCTGCCAGGTCAGCGAGTCGATGACCGACAGCGAGTGCCGTGCAGCCTGTTCGGCATAGACCACTGCCTCAATCAACGAATTGGATGCCAGTCGGTTTGCCCCGTGCAGCCCCGTCGAAGCCGTCTCCCCAACGGCATAGAGCCGTTTTATCGACGTTTCGCCGTTCATATCCACCTTCACCCCGCCACAGCAGTAGTGTGCCGCCGGAACCACCGGGATAAAATCCTTCGTAATATCAATCCCAATCGAGAGGCACTTCTTGTTGATATTCGGGAAGTGGTCCCGCGTCTGCTGCGGGTCCTTATGGGTCACATCGAGGTAGACATACTCTTCACCCCTGAGTTTCAACTCATGGTCGATGCTCCGAGCCACCACATCACGCGGAGCCAATGACCCCATCGGATGATACTTCTGCATAAACTCTTTGCCGTCCTGCGTCCGCAGAATGGCTCCGAAACCCCGAATGGCCTCCGATATCAGGAACGAGGGCCGTTCGCCGGGATTGTAGAGCGAAGTAGGGTGGAACTGGATAAACTCCATGTTTTCGATAATCCCCTTGGCACGGTGCACGAGCGCAATTCCGTCCCCGGTCGCTCCGGCCGGGTTGGTGGTCGTGTGATAGACATTCCCCGTCCCCCCGGTGGCCAGCACCGTTACCTTGGCCCGTACCGTGAAGACCTCCTGCGTATCGAGTTTCAGGATGTAAGCCCCGTAACACTCCGTGCCGGGTATCGACCGTTTGACCAGTTTGCCGAGGTGGTGCTGGGTCAGCAAATCGACCGCAAAGTGACGCTCCAGAATTTCGATATTGGGGTGTTCGCGCACGCGGTCAATCAGTCGGTTTTCAATTTCAGCCCCGGTATAATCCTTGTGGTGGAGAATACGGTGATGGGTATGTCCTCCTTCGCGCGCCAACTCATAGCGGCTGCCGTCAGCCACCCGGTCAAAATCAACCCCCCAGGCAATCAGTTGTCGAATCTGTGCCGGTGCGTTCCGCACCACCAACTCAACGACCTCGCGGTTATTCTTCTGCGAACCGCATATCATGGTATCCTCGATATGCTGTTCGAAATCGTCGGGTTCGTATGTTACGCCGGCAATACCGCCCTGGGCATGGTACGTATTGGTATCGTCCAGACGGCTTTTGGTCACCAGCAGCACTTTACCGTGGTCGGCCACCTTCAGGGCATAGCTCAGACCGGCTATCCCTGAGCCGATTACCAAAAAGTCACAATCTCTGTTCATTTGAGACTAAAGCTGAGATATTACGATATTCAGAAATGGAATGAGTAAAGGTACGCACAAATCCCGATATTCGTTCCACATTTTTCAAATAATCTCGGGCCGAGTGCAGTTTCTCGGTAAGAGATAACTATTTTTGCGGAAAATGTTTTTTTCTCAACACACAATGACCCTTTTCCCACACACTGCCCCCAAGGGGCACTCCCGGCAGCGTTTCCGCACTCCGGCTTGCAAGGTTCTGTGTACCCTCATCGGCAGCCTGGCGTTGTCCGCCTCCGTTCCCGCAGCCGCTCAGTGGAGCGTAGGGCTCAGCGGCGGTTACGCCCGCAACACGGTCTCGACCGACCGTGAGTATGCCGACGGCCTGCGCTATGAACCACACAACGGCTTTACGGTAGGTATTCCCGTACAGTACGATTTTCGGTCATGGTTCGGGCTGCGTGCCGAACTGAGCTGGGTCCAGAAAGGAGAGTCCTCCCACAGAACCGACTACTACGAAGGCCTCTACACCAACACCCGCAACAACTACCTGCAACTGCCCGTGATGGCCCACTTCTCGTTCGGGGGCGAACGCCTGCGGGGTTTTCTGCACGCGGGAGGTTATGTCGGCTACTGGGTATCGAGCCACCGCCAGGGCGTAGCCCTAATGATGATGGGTGCCGACCCCGAAACAGGCAGCTGGCTGTATTCGTTTGACGAAAAAGCACCGTTCGACTCCCGCCGCGACAACCGTTTTGAGGCGGGTCTGGCGGGTGGAATAGGGCTCTATTACCGCATTACGCCTCGCATTCGTATCGAAGCCGAAGGACGCTGCTATTATGCGCTCACCGACATGCAGAAACAGTACATGAAATACCTGATTCCGCGCTACAACACCACCTTCACCACTCAGATTGGATGCATTATTACTTTAGGTAAACTCAGCAAGTAACGCTTCATGAAACACATATATCACACCCTTTTTGTTGCCCTGATGCTGATTTCGGGTGCTGTTTCGTGCCGCCGTCAGGCGCCGGAACTGACCAACCCGAACGACCTGCGGGTAAACACCGAATCTCCGTCTCAAGTCTTTTTGGCTTTTTGGCAGGGGATGAACAACTCGTATGGCTTTTGGGACATCGACCCCACAGACTGGGATGCGGTTTATGACCACTACCTGCCGATATTCGAGCGCCTCGACACGGAACTGGCCACGCTGCCCACCACCGAAGAGCGCATGGGGCGACTGCAAGAGCTGTATACCGAGATGTGCTCCAAACTCATAGACCACCATCTGACCCTCACTTTCTACCCGGAGACAGACTCGGCATTCCGCATTTCACCGGGGATGTTGGAGGCTCAGAGCCGCGATTATGCCCACCAGCCGCAGGTGATAAACAACACCCTGAGAACGGTGTACGAAGCCAACAAACAGGCCGGCCGTATCACGGACGACGTGGTGGGAGTCTACAACGACCCGACGGGCGAAAACTCCATGTTGGCCATCTCGTATAAGATAGACGGGGTTATCTACCTGCATTTCACCTCTTTTTCTTTTACGGGAGCCATCGCAAACGACCCGGGTAATCCGGCCGAACAGGCTCTGCGCAACTTCCAGCGCCTGATACTCGAAACACCCGACATACAGGGGGTTATCATCGATGTACGCGACAACGGGGGCGGATACCTGAGCGACATGGATGAACTGCTGGCCTATCTGATTGACACTCCGTTCCAATTTGCCTATACACGTGTCAAAAGCGGTTTGGGGCGGCTGGACTACGGACCGTGGGTGCCCGCCGTGGTGACCCCTGCGGCCCAACACCGTGGCGTGGAGGCTCCGATTGTAGTGCTGACCAACCTCTACTCGGTCAGCATGTCGGAACTGACGGCCATGGCCGTGTCGGCCCTGCCCAACGGATGCGTCATCGGCGAACGCAGTTTCGGCGGGACAGGCCCTTTGGCCGGAGATTTCACCTACTCGTATAACGGGTCGGTCTCCAATCCGGCTGTCCAAATCTATTGCGCCACAGCCATGACCAAAGACATAAACGGCCAAATTCACGAAGGCATTGGTATTGTCCCGGACATCGAGGTGTTGCAGGATGCCGCCATGGAAGCCCAACTGGCCAACGGCGTAGACCTGCAGTTGGAGAGGGCCTTGGAGTACATCCGAACAGGTAAATAACGAGAAGTGTTTCCCTATTCACTAGATAGTATTCCGCCTTGTAGAATCGAAAAACTCCCCTGCCGGGGAGTTTTTTTCTTGGGGAGACCCTAAATTTTCCATTCGCATTCACCGAAAAACTTGTTACTTTTGTGACCGCAACCGTTTGCGATTGCCCCAAACTTATTCTCTCAACCTCCTATGAACCACTCATCAGGCACCATTCGCCAGAGCGCTACCGTGATTCGTGTCGATGCGGCCGAAATCGAGGTCGAAGTGTGTCGCCCCGAGGCCTGCGCCGCCTGCAAAGCCAAAAGCGTCTGCAGCGAGGGTGGAGGAGAGGGTAAACGCATGACCCTGGTCAATGACGGACAAGGCTATCGGGTGGGCGAACAAATCCAACTCGTCATGCGCCGCTCGGCAGGACTGAAGGCGGTGGTAATTGCCTATTTGGTACCGGTAGTGCTGGTGGTGGCCGCGCTTCTGATTTTCCAGGCCACCCCCATGAGCGACACCACGGCAGCCCTCCTGACACTGGGTATCCTGGTGCTCTATTTTGTGATTATCCGCCTGCTGCGCGGACGCATCAATAACCAACTCACCATTGAAATCGAAAAAGAAATCGAACTATAATGAACGAAACGTTGATTTACACCATCGCCATTCTGGTAGGGCTGGGGCTCGTGGCAGCCGTCGTGCTCTACTTCGTGGCGCAGAAATTCAAGGTCTACGAAGACCCCAGAATCGACGAAACCGAAAGCCGGCTGCCCGGTGCCAACTGTGGCGGTTGCGGTTTCCCGGGGTGCCGAGGCATGGCCGAAGCACTGGTCAAGAATGACGACATCTCCTCGCTCTACTGCCCGGTAGGTGGCGCTGCCACGATGAAAGCCGTAGCCGAATACCTCGGCAAAGCAGTGCCCGAAAAGGAACCGATGGTAGCTGTGGTGCGTTGCGGCGGTTCGTTCTGCCACCGTCCGCGGACCAACACCTTTGACGGGGCACGCTCGTGTGCCGTCGAAGCCTCGCTCTACGGCGGGGAAACAGGCTGTACGTTTGGCTGCCTGGGCAATGGCGACTGTACGCGTGCCTGTGCGTTCGATGCCATCCACATGAACCCCGAAACGGGACTCCCCGAAGTGGACGAAGAGAAATGTACGGCCTGCGGCGCCTGTGTCAAGGCCTGCCCCAAAAACATCATCGAACTCCGCAAAAAAGGTCCCAAGGGACGGCGTGTCTTTGTCAGCTGCGTCAATAAAGACAAAGGAGCCATCACCCGCAAAGCCTGCTCGGTGGGGTGCATCGGCTGCGGCAAATGTGTCAAGACCTGCCCGTTCGAAGCCATTACACTCGAAAACAACCTGGCCTATATCGACCCGGCCAAATGCCGTTTGTGCCGCAAGTGTGTAGCCGTCTGCCCGACGGGTGCGATTGTGGAGGTAAACTTCCCGCCGCGTCCGGCCGACAAGGGTGAAGGGGGCGAAACCGTGCTCACTGTAAAACGACCGGCAACCCCGACGCCGACGGCACCCAAAGCCGAAACCACGGAAACCGTGGCGGCAAAAACCCCGGCTCAGGAAACCAAAACCACGGAAGAAGGAGGCGAATAACATGCTTAAGAGTTTCAGACTGGGTGGTGTTCACCCGCACGACTATAAAATCAGTAAGGATGCGGCCATTCGCACACTGGAGGTACCGCAAACCGTAACCATCCTGCTGGGACAGCACATTGGTGCTCCGGCAACGGCTACCGTTCAGAAAGGCGACAAGGTGCTTGTAGGGGATGTGATTGGTACAGCCACGGGATTTGTGTCGGCCAACATCCACTCCTCGGTATCGGGGACGGTGACCGCCGTAGAGAGTGTTCTGGACGGCGCCAATATGCGAAAACCCGCCGTGACGATTGCGGTCGAAGGAGATGAGTGGAATCCGGCCATCGACCGTACCGACACGCTGGTGCGCGAGTGTACGCTGGAACCCAAAGCCATTATCGAAAAAATTGCGGCCGCAGGGATTGTGGGGCTGGGCGGGGCCACCTTCCCGACCCAGGTAAAACTCTCGATTCCTCCGGGAAAAAAGGCCGAAATGCTCATTATCAACGGGGTTGAGTGCGAACCCTATCTGACGGCCGACTATCGGTTGATGATGGAGCATGCCGACGAGGTGTTGGTCGGATGCGAAATCCTGATGCGGGCCATCGGAGTAGAGCAGTGCTACATCGGCATCGAAAACAACAAACCCGACGCCATCCGTCACCTGAACGACGCGCTCCAAAAAGGGAAATACCATACGGGGATTCATGTAGTGCCCCTGAAGATGCGCTACCCGCAGGGCGGTGAAAAACAGTTGATTGCCGCCATCGCCAAACGCGAAGTACCGAGCGGCAAACTGCCCATTGATGTGGGAGCCGTGGTACAGAACGTGGGAACCACCTATGCCGTTTATCAGGCCGTGCAGAAAAACCGACCGATTGTGGACCGCATAGTGACCGTGACGGGCAAACAACTCGCCACTCCGTCCAACCTGCTGGTACGTATCGGCACCCCGATTAGCACCCTGATAGAGGCGTGCGGCGGCCTGCCCGAAGATACCGGCAAGGTGATTAACGGGGGACCGATGATGGGTCGTGCCATGGCTAACATCGACGCACCTGTCACCAAAGGAACCTCGGGCGTGCTGATGATGAGCCGCAAAGAGTCGCTCCGCAAGCCTGAAATGCCCTGCATCCAGTGTGCCAAATGTGTGGACGCCTGCCCCATGGGGCTCGAACCGTTCCTCATCTCGAAACTCTCGCGCCTCCAACTCTTCGACAGACTCGAAACCGAACGCATCACCGACTGCATTGAATGCGGCTGCTGTGCCTTCACCTGTCCCTCGAGCCTGCCGCTGCTCGATTACATCCGAATCGGGAAGGCCGAAACCATGAAAATCATCCGTGCGCGACAAACCAAATAACGAAATTCCACTTTTATGAGCAATAGAATCGTAGCCCCGTCGCCCCACCTGCACGGGGAGTTCTCCACACCGAAAATCATGCGCGATGTCGTTATCGCCCTGATTCCGGCTTTTGCCTTCTCGGTCTTTATCTACGGCTGGAGCGCCATCTGTCTGACCGCTACGGCCATCGCAGCCTGTATGCTCTTTGAATGGCTCATCGACCGGCTGTTGCTGCGCCGCCCCTCGACCCTCGGCGACTGGTCGGCAGTCATTACCGGTACGCTGCTGGCCTTCAACCTGCCGGCCAACATCTCACCCTGGCTGGTGATTATCGGAGCGCTTGTGGCTATCGGCATCGGCAAAATGTCCTTCGGCGGCCTCGGTAAAAACCTCTTCAACCCGGCACTCGTCGGACGTGTGTTCCTGCTGATTTCCTTCCCGGCACAAATGACCACCTTCCCCGATACGGCAGGAGTGGATGCCATTACCGGGGCTACGCCGCTGGCTTACGTGAAAGCGGCTCTGGCGACAGGAACGCCGGTGGCGGAAATTATGCCTAACATCGACCTGGCCGGCATGTTCATCGGTTTCAAAGACGGTTCGATTGGCGAAATCGGTGCGCTGGCGCTGCTGATTGGAGGTATCTACCTGCTGGTGCGTAAAGTGATTACCTGGCGCATCCCGGTCTTTATGCTGGGGAGCATGTTCCTCTTTGCCGCCATCCTCTGGCTGGCAGACCCGGTGACCTACATCAATCCGCTGTTCCACGTCTTGGCAGGGGGAGCACTGCTCGGGGCCTTCTTTATGGCCACCGATTACGTCACCTCACCCATGAGTAAAGGAGGACAGGTTATCTATGCCATCGGTATCGGTGTCATCTCCATTCTGATTCGTGTCTGGGGAGCCTATCCGGAAGGGGTTTCGTTCGCCATCCTGATTATGAACGCCACCGTACCCCTTATCAACAAATACATGAAACCCAGTCGTTTCGGAGCCCGAACCGCACAAACGAAGTAAGCGAGAATTATGGCTATGGAAAGTTCACTCAAGAATATGGTTATTGTACTGGGGTCCATTACCTTGGTCGCCAGTGCTGCGGTTGGGGGTATCTACCTGCTGACCAAAGAACCCATCGAAGCGGCTCAGGCCAAGAAAATCAACGACGCCATTGCGCAAGTGATGCCCCCCTTCGACAATGTTCCTGCCCAGGAGGCATTCACGAAGGAGGCTGACGGGGAGACCGTCAAAATCTATCCGGCGTCGAAAGAGGGTGAGATTGTGGGATATGCCATTGAGACCTTCTCGAAAAACGGCTTCGGGGGACAAATCTCGTTGATGGTGGGATTCCTGCCGGACGGAACCATTCAGGACATCTCGGTGATTTCGCACAACGAAACACCCGGTCTCGGCGATAAAATCCAAAAATCGAAATCGGACTTTGCCGTCCAGTTCGAAGGTAAAAACCCGGAAACGTTCAAACTGGCCGTAACGAAAGATGGCGGCGATGTGGATGCCATTACGGCTTCGACCATCTCGTCCCGTGCCTTTACGGATGCCGTAGCGCGCGGATACAATATTCTGCAGGCGGTATTGAAAGATTCGCAGGTGGAAGCCACATCGGGTGCCACTACGACTTACAAAGAAGAGTCTCAAATAGAAGAGACTCCGAAACAGACACGCAAACCCAAGAAACAGGAAGAGGAAGAGTTTGAATTCGACCCCAATGCCGTGAAAGGAGCTCTGCCGTATGACGCGACAGCCGGAGCCACGGCTACCGCTACGGAAGAACACTCGAACGATTCGACCCACAATACCCGGAAAGGAGGAGAATAAGTCATGTCAAAACTGCAACTGATAACCAAAGGGTTAATTAAGGAAAACCCGACTTTCGTCCTGATGCTGGGTATGTGTCCCACGCTGGGGACCACGACATCGGCCATCAACGGGATGGGGATGGGTATCGCCACAATGTTTGTGCTGATAATGTCGAACATCGTTATCTCACTGGTCAAAAACCTGATTCCGGCCAAAGTGCGTATCCCGAGCTTTATCGTGATTATCGCCTCGTTCGTAACGGTGGTACAGTTGGTGATGCAGGCCTATGTGCCCGACCTCTACAATACGCTCGGGGTATTCATTCCGCTGATTGTGGTGAACTGTATCATCCTCGGACGCGCCGAAGCCTTCGCCTCCAAACACGGCCCCTTTGCCTCGATGCTCGACGGGCTGGGAATCGGTCTGGGCTTCACCTGCTCGCTCACCCTGCTCGGCATGGTACGCGAGGTGCTCGGCTCGGGCTCTATCTTCGGAGCCAAATTCCTGCCGGCCGGGATGGACGGTATCCTGGTCTTCGTGCTGGCACCGGGTGCTTTTATTGCCTTGGGCTACCTGCTCGTCCTCTTCAACAAATTCACCGCTAAACTGCGTTAATCCGACTTTGCTCACACTCGACTATGGAATATTTCGTAATCATCATCAGTGCGATTTTCGTCAATAACGTCGTACTGGCTCAATTCCTCGGAATATGCCCCTTCCTCGGGGTCTCCAACAAAGTTTCCACCTCGCTCGGTATGGGTGGCGCAGTGACCTTCGTGATGACAATCGCAGCGATGGTCGTTTACCCGCTCCAATACGGCGTCTTGGTGCCGCTGGGGATTGAATACATGCAGACCATTGTCTTTATCCTCGTCATTGCAGCGCTGGTACAGATGGTTGAAATCGTACTCAAAAAGGTCAGCCCGGCACTCTATCAGGCGCTCGGGATTTTCCTGCCCCTGATTACCACCAACTGCGCCGTGCTCGGGATTGCCATCCTGCTGGTGCAGAAAGAGTATAATCTGGCTCAGAGCGTAGTGTTCTCGGCCTCTACTGCCATTGGGTTTACCGTAGCACTGGTGCTCTTTGCCGGTCTGCGCGAAAAACTGGAAATCACCGATGTACCCAAGGCTTTCAAAGGGGTGCCGATTGCCCTGATTGTAGCAGGGATTCTGGCCATGGCCTTTATGGGCTTCTCGGGGCTGGTATAGTTTCTACCCCCTTTTTCCTGCGCACTCGGTCGACAGGCTCATCGCGCAAGAGAAAGAGTGCAGATTATTTCGTATTTTGCGGTCGTGATTTCGAATGGATATCCCGACCGCTTTTTATAACCCGTTTTTGTTACTGCAATGGACATCTTCCTGATAATACTCGCCTTTGTATCGCTCTTTATCGCCATTATCGGCTCCGTACTGCCCGCATTGCCGGGCCTCCCCCTGGCATACCTGAGCCTGTGGCTCGGACGATGGAGCGGATATACCCCCTTCAGCAATACCTTTATGCTGATTATGGCCGCCGTCACCCTTGTGGTCTTCCTGTCCGACTACTTCCTCCCGCCCCTTATCCTGAAACGGACCGGCGGAAGCAAAGCCGCTACCTGGGGCTCCATCATCGGGATGATTCTCGGCATGATTTTTACCCCCATCGGCATGCTGCTGGGGATGCTGCTCGGAGCCTTTCTCGGCGAACTGTGGTATGCCAACCGCTCAGGCTCCGATGCCCTCAAGGCTGCGTTCGGTGCATTCCTCGGATTCCTGCTCGGAACAGGGCTCAAACTCCTGCTCTGTTTCTATATCTTCTACGCACTTATCGTCGAACTCATCGCCTAAGAAAAAAGAGAGGGGCGGTCACACTCTTCGTGTGACCGCCCCACAAGCTATGCCGTTTATTCCTCCGAGACCCAAACCCCGGAGCATAAAAAACCGGTACTATTTTTTCTTGTTCTGCATCGTATCCAACTGAGCACGATATTCGTCGTTCAGCCCCTTCAGCAACTCATCCGTGATATTCAGCGCCGGGTCAGCCGTCATCACCGTATTCGCACCCGGCGTACTGAGAATCATGCTGAATTTCTTTTCGGCATTATACTTGCGCACATAAGCCATAATCGCCTCGCTGATGCGGTTCATCATCACGTTGTTCTCTTCGCTGAGCTCCTGCATCATACGGTCGCGGTATGCCAACAGGTCCTGTTGTTTTTTCTGCAATCCCGCCTCAATCTCCTGCGCCTGGAAGCTGGTCACCAAACCTTTCTGAAGTTTTTCCTGATACTCCCGCAGTTCGCGTTGCAGGCTGCGTTCCTTGGCCGAGAGTTCATTCTGCGCTTTGGTACTCTTGGCCTCCCAGCTCGCCTGCAGGTCCTGAGCCAGGCCGTACCCACTCATAATCGAATCGATTTGGACAAAAACGATTTTCCCGTTGTATTCGATATTCTCCGTCGCAGCTACCACCGCCTTCGCAGAATCGGCAGCAGAGCCCTCTTGTGAGGCCGTCCCCTTGTTCGAACAACTGAGCATGGTCAGACCCATTGCAGCCATGGCCGCCATCGAAACAACGTTGAGTTTAATTCTCTTCATGTTAAGCGTGAAAGTTGTGTTAATGAATATTAGGTACAAATATGGCAAAAATATTCCATGCAACGGCCTCTTTTCCGGAAATCGAGCGGAAAAAGTTACCTTTGCAGCAGTTGTCCATACTCAGCCATTACATCCATCGAATCATGTACGAATATATTAAAGGCAAAATCACGGAACTGACCCCGACCTATGTGGTGCTGGAGACCGGAGGTATCGGCTATCTGCTGCAGATATCGCTGCAGACCTACACGGCACTCAACAGCCTGACCGAAGCCACGCTCTACGTCCACCACATTGTGCGGGAAGATGCACAACTCTTTTTCGGTTTCCACCAGCAGAAAGAGCGCGAGTTGTTCCGCCTGCTCATCTCCGTGTCGGGCATTGGGGCCAATACGGCACGCATCATGCTCTCGTCCTATGGGGTGGAGGATATGGTGCAGATAATCTCGACCGGGAACATCAGCGCCCTGAAGAGTGTCAAAGGCATCGGCGCCAAAACCGCCGAACGGGCCATTGTGGACCTCAAGAACAAGGTGCTGAACGTGGCTGCCATTTCGGAATCGACCCCGGGCATCTTTGCCGAAGTGGCCGAAAACATCGACGAAGCGGTATCGGCCCTGACCATTCTGGGCTACCCGAAAGCGGCATGTGAAAAAATCGTTAAATCCATTTGCCGCGAAAATCCCGCCCTCACGGCAGAAGCCATTATCCGACAAGCCCTTACCCAACTTTAGCTCCCCCCGACCTCCAGCCGAAACGGGTTACGATATTGTTAAATTGAGATTAATTCGGTACTTTCGCATAGCGTATCGTTGGACAAGTGTCCATACGTTATCGACCCGAAACCTAATCACAACCTTATGGACAATATCTATCTGGTCGTTGTTGCCATACTGATGGCGCTCGCCGTCTCGGACCTCATCGTCGGAGTATCGAACGACGCCGTCAATTTCCTGAACTCCGCCCTCGGCTCCAAAGCCGCTCCGCGGTATGTCATTCTTCTCGTTGCCTCGGCAGGTATCCTCCTCGGCTCCATTTTTTCCAGCGGTATGATGGAAGTGGCGCGCCGGGGAGTTTTTTATCCCGAAAACTTCTACTTCCACGAGATGATGATGATATTCCTGGCCGTCATGTTCACGGATGTCATCCTGCTCGACCTGTTCAACACCTTCGGGCTGCCCACCTCGACCACAGTATCCCTGGTCTTTGAACTTCTGGGGTCGGCCGTGGCTGTCGCGCTCGTCAAAATCTGGAGCGCGGGAGGCAGTATGGCCGAACTGCCTATCTATATCAACTCCGGAAAAGCGCTCGGAATTATATCCGGGATTCTCACATCCGTGGTCATCGCCTTTGTGACCGGTACCGTGGTGATGTACATTACCCGCGTTATCTTCTCGTTCCATTACCAGAAATCGTTCCGGTACATCGGTCCGCTCTGGTGCGGGATTGCCCTGACGGCCATCTCCTACTTCGCTATCTTCAAAGGTCTCAAAGATACCTCGCTCATGCCCCATGAAGCGAT
Organism: Candidatus Rikenella faecigallinarum; assembly: GCA_019113395.1. Taxonomy (GTDB): domain Bacteria; phylum Bacteroidota; class Bacteroidia; order Bacteroidales; family Rikenellaceae; genus Rikenella; species Rikenella faecigallinarum. The sequence continues at coordinate 40,567 of DXHL01000002.1, forward strand.
GGAATGGATGAATCAACACACCTTCCTTTTGCTGGTATACTGCTTTATCGGATGGACCATCCTGATGGGGCTGATTCAATACCTCCTGCGGTGGAACATCCTGAGAATTACAGTACTGGCAGGAACCCTGTCGCTGGCACTGGCCTTCGCTGGCAACGACCTGGTGAACTTCATTGGTGTGTTTGTGGCTGGATATGACTCCTATAACATCGCTTCGGCTGCAGCGGCCTCTGGTGTGGATATCTCTACCCTCAAAATGTCAGGCCTGGCAGGAGCAGTGCCGGCCAATCCGCTGATTCTCTTTATCGGTGGGGCAATTATGGTGATTACCATCTGGCTCTCGAAAAAAGCCCGTTCGGTATCCGACACCGAAATCAACCTGGCCCGTCAGGACGATGGAGTAGAACGCTTCGGTTCGACTTCTCTTTCGCGTGCCATCGTGCGTGGGGCTGTGAACTTCAATAAAAAATTCGTCAAATATGTCCCCGAACGGGCACAACGTTTTATCGAACGACGTTTTGAACCGCTGACGGTCGCCGAAACCGAAGAAAAAGCACCGTTCGACCTGATTCGTGCTACGGTAAATCTCTCGGTGGCATCTATTCTGATAGCCTCGGCAACGTCGCTGCGATTGCCACTCTCGACCACCTATGTCACATTCATGGTGGCCATGGGTTCCTCGCTAGCCGACCGTGCCTGGGGGCGTGAAAGTGCCGTGTACCGCATTACGGGGGTGCTCACCGTGATTTCGGGTTGGTTCCTGACTGCTGCCGTGGCATTCACGGTCGCTTTTGTGGTGGGCATGATTCTTATGTACGGCGGAAATATCGCCATCTTTGTATTGGCCGTGGTGTGCGCCTTTATCCTTTTCCAAAGCAAAGTCCTCTTCTCACGTCGTCAGAAGAAAGAGGCTGCACGCGAAGCATTCTATAAAGCCGAGGATAAAGAGCTGAACATCATCGACGAATCGACGCAGGAGATTTGCAACGCCATGCAGACCATGACCAAACTCTACAGCGACACACTGGAAGGGTTGGCCAACGAAGACCGTCGAAAGCTGAAAGATACCATGCGAGCCGCCGAACAGATGTACCAGGAGGCTCATGAACGGAAATACCGGCTGTTGCCGATTTTGCGCAAGTTGGAGGCCAATAACATTGACACAGGGCACTACTATGTGCAGGTGGCAGACTACGTGAATGAAGTAGCCAAAGCTCTGGTACACATCACCCGCCCGAGTTTTGAGCATATCGACAACAACCACGAAGGGTTAAGTGCAGAACAGTTGGCCGACCTTCAGGAGATTAACAAGCGGGTATCGGCCATCTACGATGAAATCATCCGCATGTTGCAGACCAAAGATTTCAGCAAGCTGGATGAGACCCTGATGCATCGCGACCTGTTGTTCGAAGCCTTGGCCAAAGCGATAAAAAATCAAATCTATCGCGTACGAGATAATGCCTCCAGTTCGCGCAGCAGTATGTTGTACCTGGAGATTATCAACGAGACAAAAACCATGGTGCTTCAGTCGCGCAATCTGTTAAAAGCACAAAAGCATTTCCTTTCGACCGAAGAATATTTATAAGTCTTTTGATTGTGGACTATACG